>NZ_JBIBWH010000009.1:0-8327 GCF_043081205.1 Streptomyces sp. NPDC014889 | reverse complement strand
CGTCGACGGTGATCTTCTGGGAGAGGTCGCCCTTGGCCACCGCGGTCGTCACCTGGGCGACGTTGCGGACCTGGGCGGTGAGGTTGCCCGCCATGAAGTTGACCGAATCGGTCAGGTCCCGCCAGACACCCGCGACTCCGGGCACCTTGGCCTGTCCACCGAGGCGTCCTTCGGTGCCGACCTCGCGGGCGACGCGGGTGACCTCGTCGGCGAAGGCGGACAGCTGGTCGACCATCGTGTTGACGGTCTCCTTCAGCTGAAGGATCTCGCCGCGCGCGGGCACGTCGATCTTCTGCGAGAGGTCGCCCTTGGCCACCGCCGTCGCCACCTGCGCGATGTCCCGCACCTGGGTGGTGAGGTTGCCCGCCATGGCATTGACCGAGTCGGTCAGATCGGCCCAGGTGCCCGAGACCCCCGGCACCTCCGCCTGACCGCCGAGCGTGCCCTCGGTGCCGACCTCCCGGGCCACCCGGGTGACCTCGGAGGTGAACACGGACAACTGGTCGACCATGCCGTTGAACACGGTCGCGATGTCGCCCATGAGCCCGTCGGCGTCCTCCGGCAGACGCGTGCCGAAGTCGCCGTCCCGCACGGCCGTCAGGCCGGCCAGGAGCTGCCGCAGCTCCCGGTCGCCCGGTACGGCGTCGAGGACCTCGGTTCTGTCGCTGGTCATGCGCACCCTCGTCCCGCTCCCCAGGAGTCCTCGACGGTGAGGACTCGCACCTCTCCACCGGGCCGTCGCGGGCCCGCTGACGTGCGTGCATTTCCGTGATTCCACGGATCTGCGCGATGAGAAATACGGGGCAGGCTAACCCACTCGGCCCGCCCCGAACAAAACTCTCGCGCCCATGTCCGGACCGGAGAATTCGCCCCCGCACGCGGTGCATGACCTCGTACTTCAGGGGTACGCGGACGGTTTCACCGCAGGGCGCCCCATGCCGCACGACGCCCGCCGTCCGGCATGACGCCTCGTTCGGAACAACCCGAAGTTCCCCGGCCCGGAAGCACCCTTATGACAACAATGCCGCCTTCGCCCTTCAGCCTCTCCGTGAAGACCCGAGGAACCGCCGTCGCGGTCCACGTGGAGGGCGACCTCGACTACCTCACCCGTCGCGAACTCCTGGACGCGGTGACCGTGGTGCTCACCCGGCGCCACGCGGCACGGCACCCGGTCGTCGACATACGCCTCGACTTCTCGCGACTCCAGAGCGTCGACTCCTCCGGGCTGTCCGCGCTGCTCCAGATCCGGCGCCTCGCGGACGAGGCGGGTGTCGCGCTCCACCTGGACGAGCGTCCGGCCGTCCTGGAACGGCTGCTGGACATGACAGGAACGCTGGAACTGCTCACCTCCCCGCCCGGGAACGCCTCCCCGCCGAATGCCGTGGTCACAGACGGGTAGTTGGTGCGGTAGGAGCCGACGTGCCGGGGTGTCGGCCCGACGGTCGTGACACGTCAGCCCGGGGAGGAAGGAGCAGCGTGACCATAGACAGAATCTGGACGTATCCGCCGCAGGTCGCTCGTGTCGAGGAAGAGGACCTGACCGGCTTCACCGTCGTCGCCACCGACGGCACCGTGGGCCACGTGGACCGGGAGGGCGGCCAGTCCGGGATGCGGCACCTGGTCGTGGACACCGGGGTGTGGGTGTTCGGCAGGAGCGTCATGGTGCCGGTCGGCATGGTCGCGGGCATCGACTCCGCGGAGCGCAGGATCACGGTGGCCTGTTCGCGCGGGCAGATCAAGGCGGCGCCGCGCTTCAGGACAGACAGCGAGACCAGGGACCCCGAGTATCTGACGCGCGTGGGTGCCTACTACGAGGGGCTTCCGCCGCGCGAGGTGACCAGCGCCTGAACCGGCGCGGTACGCGCGGCGGGTCCCGCTAACGCGTCCGAGCCCGGACCCCGTCCGCAGCCGGGGCTCCGGGTGATCCGGACTCACCAGGGCAGGAAGACGTGCACGTCCTTGCCGTGATCGTTGACCACCACGCTCACCTGGTCGCACAGGGTGTGGATCAGATGCCAGCCGATACCGCCGCCGCCCCGGCTGGGGCGGAACGGCCGCGGGGCCGGCTGTGTGGTGCTGGTGTCGCTGAGCGTGACGTGCACCCCGTCGAAGGTGCGGCGCATCCGCAGCTCGAACGGGCCAGGTGCATACTGCACCGCGTTCGCCGCGAGTTCCGTCACGACCAGCAGGATGTCGTCCCAGTGCTCCGGCGCCGCCGGCCCCGCGTGCCGCGCCACCTCGTCGAGGAACTCCTCCGCGGCGAGCCGCGCACCCGTGACATGGTGCAACTCGCCCGCGAAGCGGGCGGTGCGGCTCGGAATGCCCTCGCTGGCCAGTGTGTCTTCCCCACGCGGCTCGGATGCCATCTCGCCTTCCGACCCGGCCTCGTCGCCGGGCTGCGTCCTTTCTTTCCCTTGCGTCCCACTGTCTTGTTCCCAGGGGCGCGGAGCCTACGCTTGGGGCGGCGCAGGCAGCGGAAAGGCAGGCAGCAGCGTCAGCGGAAGACGTCGTCGGACTCGTCCCAGTCGGCCGGCGGGTCGTGCGCGGCCTCCCGGCGCGCGGCGCGGCTGCGCGCCTGGTACATGGCGTCGATCTCGGCCGCGTAGTGCTCCGCGATGGCGTCCCTGCGCAGCTTCATCGACGGCGTGAGCAGCCCGCCGGCCACGTCGAACGGCGCGGACAGCACCCGGAAGACCCGGATGGACTCCGAGCGGGAGACGGCGCTGTTCGCGGCGGCGACCGCCCGCTCGATCTCCTCCCGCAGCGCGTTCTCCTCGCGCGCCTCGTGCTCCGACGGGTCACCCTGCAACGCCAGCGCCGCACGCCAGTGGGCCAGGAACTCCGGGTCCAGGGTGATCAGCGCGCCCACGCACGGCCGGTCGTCGCCCACCACCACCGCCTGGTGGACCAGCGGATGCGCCCTCAGCCGCTGCTCCAGGCCGGCCGGGGCCACGCTCTTGCCACCGCTGGTGACGATGATGTCCTTCTTGCGCCCCGTGATCGTCAGATAGCCCTCGGTGTCCAGCTTGCCGATGTCCCCCGTGGCCAGCCAGCCGTCCTGCAGCACGGCCCCGGTCGCGGCCTCGTCGCCCACGTACCCCTGGAACAGCGACGGCCCCCGGACCAGGATCTCCCCGTCGTCCGCCACCTCGATCGCCGTGCCCGGCAGCGCCTTGCCGACGGTCCCCGACTTCTCCCGGCCCAGCGGCTGCATGGTGATGCCGCCCGCGGTCTCCGTGAGCCCGTACCCGTCGTGCACGTAGATGCCGATGCCCTCGTAGAACAGGGAGAGCTCCTGGCTCAGCGGGGAGCCGCCCGAGGTGGCGCGGACCACCCTGCCGCCCAGCTCGGTCCTCAGCTTGCGGTACACCGTCCGCTCGTACAGGGCGTGCTGCAGCCGGAGGTCGAGGCCGGGGCCGGGGCCCCGGCCCAGCCGCTGCCGCTCCACCGCGGTGGCGAAGTCCCGGGCCGTCTCGGCCGCCCGCTCGAACAGCGAGCCGCGGCCCGCCCGCTGGGCGGCGCGCAGGAAGTTCTTGTAGATCTTCTCGAAGACGGAGGGCACGGCGTGGAAGTACGTCGGCCTGAACGTGCGCAGCGCCGACGCCAGCGCCTCCTCGCCCAGTTCCGGTTCGTGGCCCATCAGGATGCCGCCGCGCAGGCACAGGCTCTGGATCATCAGCCCGTACACGTGCGAGAAGGGCAGGAAGGCGAGCACCGACGCCTGCTCGCCGGGCGGCGCCGCGGTGTGCCCCCAGCCGGCCAGCAGCGTGTCGCTGGGGCTCGCCAGCGCGCGGTGGCTCAGTGCGCAGCCCAGGGCGCGGCCCGTCGTGCCGGAGGTGTAGGCGATCGCGGCGGTCGCGTCCGGCAGCACGATCCGGCGCAGCGAGTTCACCGTGGTCGACGGCACCACCGTGCCCCGTTCCACCAGGTGCGCCAGCGCGTCCGCGTCCAACTGCCACACGTGCTGGAGCCGGGGCAGCGTCGCGCACAGCGGGCCGACCGTCATCACGCCCTGCTCGTCCTCCACGACGACGGCCACGCACTCGGCGTCCCGCAGGATCCATTCGACCTGCTCGCGCGAGGAGGTCGGGTGGATCGGGACGACCTCGGCGCCGACCGCCCACAGCGCGTACGCGAGGACCGTCCACTCGTAGCGGGTGCGGGCCATGACCGCCACCCGGTGACCGGGCGAGATCCTGGCGGCGACCAGCCCCCTGGCCAGATCGGTCACCTGGTCCCGCAGCTCCGCGGCGGTCACCTCCTCCCACACCGGGGAGGAGGGGTCGGCGCGGCGCGCGAGCACCGGCAGGTCGGGACGGGTCTCCGCGGTCTCGAAGACGCTGTCGGCGAGCCCACCGGCCGGCGGGGCGACAGTGGACGGAGCGAGGGCGAGGTCGCGCATGCGCTGCTCCTGAGGTTCACGGAGGTTACTGCGCCGGTGACGGACTCGGTCGACGCGGATCGAATGTAGCCCAGGTCCGCGTGTCACGGGTCCCGAACTGGGAAGTTGTCCCGTTTCCCGTGCCCCGGCCCGCTCAGCGGGTGGACGGAGTCAGCCAGAGCGTGGCGAGCGGCGGCAGCGTGAGACGCAGGTGCCGCTCCTCGGGCCCTCCTTCCGGTTCGAGTGGCTTCGCGTTGGTGACGTCGCCGCCGCCGTAGATGGCGGCGTCGGTGTTCAGCACCTCGCGCCACGCGGTGACCTCGCCCGGCACGTCCAGGCGGTAGCCCTCGCGCACCACGGGGGAGAAGTTCGACACCGCGAGGAGCGGGGCACCGGCCGCGTCGAGGCGCAGGAACGCGTAGACGTTGTCGTCGGCGGCGTCCACGGCCACCCAGCGGAAGCCCTCGGGCCGGGTGTCGCGCTGCCACAGCGCGGGGGTGGCCCGGTAGACGGTGTTGAGGTCGCGCACCAGGTCGCGCACCCCGCGGTGGTCGCCCGCGGCGCAGTGGTCGCCGTCGAGCAGCCACCACTCCGGCCCGTGCTCCTCGGAGAACTCGCCGCCCTGGGCGAACTCCTGCCCCATGAACAGCAGTTGCTTGCCCGGATGGGCCCACATGAAGCCCAGGTAGGCGCGGTGGTTCGCGCGCCGCTGCCACCAGTCGCCGGGCATCTTCGACACCAGCGCCCGCTTGCCGTGCACCACCTCGTCGTGCGAGATCGGCAGCACGTAGTTCTCGCTGTAGGCGTACACCATCGCGAAGGTCATCTCGTGGTGGTGGTACTTGCGGTGCACCGGCTCCTTGCTCATGTACTGGAGCGAGTCGTGCATCCAGCCCATGTTCCACTTCAGCCCGAAGCCCAGCCCGCCGCTGTCGGTCGGCGCGGTCACCCCGCCCCACGCGGTCGACTCCTCGGCGATGGTCACCACGCCCGGGGCGCGCCGGTACACGGTGGCGTTCATCTCCTGGAGGAACGCCATCGCGTCCAGGTCCTCCCGGCCGCCGTACGCGTTGGGCGTCCACTGACCGGAGTCACGCGAGTAGTCCAGGTAGAGCATCGAGGCCACCGCGTCCACGCGCAGGCCGTCGACGTGGAACTCCTCGCACCAGTACACGGCGTTCGCGACCAGGAAGTTGCGCACCTCCGTACGCGCGAAGTCGAACTCGTACGTCCCCCAGTCGGGGTGCTCCGCGCGCTGCGCGTTCCCCGGTTCGTAGAGCGGGTCCCCGTCGAAGCGGGCCAGCGCCCAGTCGTCCTTGGGGAAGTGCGCAGGCACCCAGTCCATGATCACGCCGATCCCGGCCCGGTGGCAGGCGTCGACGAAGTACCGGAAGTCGTCCGGGGAGCCCAGGCGCGCGGTGGGCGCGTAGTACGAGGTGACCTGGTAGCCCCAGGACGGCCCGAAGGGATGCTCGGCGACCGGCATCAGCTCCACGTGCGTGAAGCCCAGGTCCTTGACGTACGCGGGCAGTTCCCCCGCCAGTTCGCGGTACGTCAGCCCCGGCCGCCAGGACGGCAGATGGACCTCGTACACCGAGAACGGCGCCTCGTGCACCGGGACGTCCGCGCGGTGCGCCATCCACTCCTGGTCGCCCCACTCGTGGTGCGCGGCCGTCACCACCGACGCGGTGGCGGGCGGCACCTCGGTGCGCCGTGCCATCGGGTCGGCCTTGAGGAACCGGCCGCCGTACTGCGAGGTGATCTCGAACTTGTACCTCGCGCCCTCGCCGATCCCGGGCAGGAACAACTCCCACACACCCGCCGCGCCCAGCGAGCGCATCGGGAAGGCGGTCCCGTCCCAGTGGCTGAAGTCGCCGGCCACCCGCACCCCCCGGGCGTTCGGCGCCCACACCGTGAACCGGGTGCCCGTCACGCCCTGGTGGGTCATCGGCTCCGCGCCCAGCGCCCGCCACAGCTGCTCGTGCCGGCCCTCCCGGATCAGGTGCAGGTCCAGCTCGCCGAGGGCGGGCAGGAAGCGGTAGGGGTCGTGGACCTCGTACTCGTCCTGCTCGTAGCCGACCACCAGGGTGTACTCGGGAATTGCGGTCAGCGGCAGCAGGGCCGAGAACAGTCCGCCGCCCTCGGAGGCGAGCGGGGTGCGCTCGCCGTCGACGACCACGCTCACCGCACGGGCGAAGGGCCGCAGCACCCGCAGGGCGATCCCGCCCCGCACCGGGTGCGCGCCGAGCAGCGCGTGCGGGTCGTGATGGGCGCCGGACAGCAGGCGCTCACGGTCGGCGGGATCCAGCGGCGGAGCCGTACAGGCCCGTACCGCCGCGGGCAGGACGGGGCCGGACGGCTCGGGGAGTGACGTGTCGCGCAGTGCCATCGGTTCAGCCTCCTCTCACGGCGAGACGTTCGATCGCCGCCATCGGTACGGCGAGCCAGTCGGGGCGGTGCCGGGCCTCGTACAGCACTTCGTACACGGCACGGTCCGTCTCGTAGGCCCGCAGCAGGGCGTGTTTCTTACGGGGGTCCCAGCCGGCCCGGGAGGCGTAGCCGGCGCAGTACGCCTCCCGGCAGCGGCGCGCCCACTCCGGGCGCCAGGGGCGGCGCTGGCGGGCGGCGTAGTCGAAGGAGCGCAGCATCCCCGCCACGTCCCGGACCGGGGACTCGGGGATGCGGCGCTCGGCGAGCGGGCGCGACGGCTCGCCCTCGAAGTCGATGACGAACCACTCCCGCCCGGCCCGCAGCACCTGGCCGAGGTGCAGGTCGCCGTGGACGCGCTGGGCGGGCGGCCCGGCGTCGCAACTGGCCAGCGCGGCGAACGCGGTGCGCAGCCGGGTCGCGTACGGGCGCAGCGCGGGGACGCTGTGCGCGGCGGACTCCAGATGTTCGGTCATCGTCGCGGCGGTGCGCGCGATGTCCTGGTGGACACCGGTGGGGAAGGCGTCGGCCAGGGCCAGGTGGACCTCCGCGGTCGCCTCTCCCAACTGGTGCGCCTGGGCGGTGAAGTCGTCACCGGTGGCCAGGGCCCGCAGGGCCAGCGTCCAGCCGTCGGCGGCGTCGCGCAGGAACGGCTGGAGCACCCCGAGCGTGGCCGGTTCCGGTTGTGTGGTGCGGAACCAGGCCACGGGAGCGGGCACCCGGGTGCAGTCCTGACCGGCCAGCGCCCAGGGCACCTCCAGGTCCGGGTTGACGCCCGGCTGGATGCGGCGGAACACCTTCAGGATGAACTCGTCCCCGTAGATGATCGAGGAGTTGGACTGCTCGGCGTCCAGCAGTCTGGGCACCAGGCCGCCGGGGACCGGTACGGACGCGTCCGCCTCGAAGTGCAGCGGGCCGAAGGCGCCGGGGTGACGCATCCGCTCCAGGAGCAGCTGCGCCGAACGCGGGTCGTACAGCGCGTCGTAGACCGCGAGGCCGGCCAGCGGACCGTCCTCGGGGCGGCCGATGAACGCCCGGTGCAGGCGCGGGGCCAGTTCCCGCCGTACGCCGAGCAGCAGTTGGTAGCAGTCGGCGGGTGGGGCGGCGGGCGTGCCGGTGGGGGAGGGGACCGTGCCGGGACCGGAGGCGACGCCCGCGTGCTCGGCGTGGACGAGCAGATGCAGACAGCCCGGGAACAGCTCCGTCATCGACAGCGGACGCAGGTCGGTGACGGGCCGGTCCTTGCCGGCGAACCAGCGTTGTCGCGGCAGCCATTCGCGCAGCAGCGAGCCGAGTGAGGCCATGGGCCCGGCCGGGCTCCCGGCGCTCGGCGTCAGCGATGCGGTCTTCGGCATGGTCACGCCTCCTTTCGACGGCCGCACGCTCACCCGCGGCGGCCGGTCCGGGATGCGACGTTGGCGGTGAGCCGGAACCAGTAGAAGCCGTGGCCCGCCAGGGTCAGCAGGTACGGCAGTTCCCCGATGGCCGGAAAGCGCACCCCGCCGATGAGCTCGACCGG
>NZ_JBIBWH010000008.1:343585-434837 GCF_043081205.1 Streptomyces sp. NPDC014889 | reverse complement strand
CCACGTCAGGGGCAGACAGAAGCATCCCCAGCGCGCGCCACGGGATTTACCACGCCCCCGGCGCGCACCGAAGGTGCGCTGGATCGCTGACCTGCGGTTAGCAGTAGCGTCAGTTGGTCTCGACCTGTTTCGCGATATCCAGCAGGTCGAACCCCTCGGACCCGCCTCACCTGCGGGTTTGTGCTGGAGTGACCGGTGGGGCGGCTGCGTGATGCTCGGTCGTCGTGATGCCTGTAACCGCCCTGCCGGGGAGCCGCTGACATGGCTCCGCGCCGATCAGCATGAGTGACTTCTGTTGCCAGCCGTTAGGAAAGTCGGGCTGGACAGGATTTGTCTAAGTAGACTTAGACACCTTGTGGTCGATCCAGGCTGGTGGAGAGTTCCTGTGCACGAGAGCATGCTTGCCAAGCCCGAGGACGTGGTCGACCGTGATCGTGAGTGGGGTCTGCTGACCGAGTTCGTCACGGATCCGGATCCGGCGATGCGTCTGGGGATCGTGTCGGGGCGCAGGCGGCACGGGAAGTCGTATCTGCTGCAGGCGCTGTCGGAGCGGGTCGGGGGTCTGTACGTCACCGCGGTGCGGGAGGAAGGGCGGCTGCCGGCGCTCCAGCGGTTCAGCGACGCCATCGCGACCTACGCAGGTCTGCGGCCCGGCACGCTGCGGTTGACCGACTGGCGTGATGTCCTGTCCAACGCCCTTGATGTCACCGCGCGCACACAGACACCGCTGTTGGTGATCGACGAGTTGCCGTATCTCCTCCAGCACTCTCCCGAGATTCCTGGCCTGCTCCAACAGCTCTATGACGAGCGTCAGCGGGGCACCGGGGCCGGACCTGGAGCGCGGGTGATCCTGTGTGGGTCCGCGATGAGCGTCATGCACGAACTGCTGTCGGGAACGAAGCCGTTGCGCGGCCGTGCGGTGATCGATCTGAGGCTGGGAGCCTTCGACTACCGGGCCAGCCGCGTGTTCTGGCAGATCGACGACCCGCTGACCGCCCTGCAGGTGCACGCCGTTCTCGGTGGCGCTCCCGGTTACCGGCCGGTGGCGGCACGCCCGCACCCGAACGACGGCTTTGCCTCCTGGCTGACGCGGACGCTCCTGGACCCGGGGCGGGCGGTGTACTCGCGCACGGAGACGGAGTATCTGCTGCGCGAGGATCCGCGGATCACCCAGCACACCCTGTACTACGACATCCTCACCGCGATCGCCCAGGGAGCCACCACCCCCACCAGGATCGGCGCGGCCCTGGAACGCCAGCGCAACGCCGTTACCCACCCGCTCGACGTCCTGGAGTCCACGGGCTACGTCCAGCGCGAGCAGGACATCCTGCGTCCCCGCCACCCCGTCATCACGCTGGCCGACCCCGTCATCCGCTTCAACCAGCTGATCACCCTGCCGCAGGCGGCCACCGTCGAGCAGGGCTTCGCCGAACAGGCATGGCAGGCCGCCGCGCCGACCTTCAACTCCAAGATCCTCGGCCCCCACTTCGAGGACCTCGCCCGCGCCTTCACCCGTCGGTACGCCCACACCCTGCTTCCCGGCGGCCTGCCCGGCCCGGTCGGCACCACCGAGGTGGCCGACCCGGCGGCCCGCACCAAGCACGAGGTCGACGTCATCGCCCTGGCCCTGGGCGAACGCCCGCAAGCTCCGCGCGCCAGGATCGCCCTCATCGGCGAGGCCAAGGCCACCGCTGCTCGCCGGGGTACGGGTGACCTGCAGCGCCTGGAACACATCCGCGCCCTGCTCACCGACCAGGGCTACGACACCACGGGCACCACACTGGCCCTGTTCTCCCTGCACGGCTTCTACCCGGACTTGATGGAGTCCGCGGCCGACCGTGACGATCTGCTCCTGGTCGACCTGGCGACTCTCTACGGGATCGGCTAGCCACCAGTCCTGTCACGATGTCATCGGCAGCCCCAGCGACGCGATGGGGCGTGCCCGCGCACAGTGTCGGCGGAGGCGAATGGTCTGCCGCGGCCGGTTCAGGCAGTCGTGACGACGATGCCGATGTCGATGAACAGTCGGCCGGTCGTCAGCTTCCAGCGGTGGCGGGCCGTCGGGTGGGTGAGGAGTGCGCGGGACGGGGCGGGGCGGACCGCGCGGAAGCCGCGGAAGCCGGGGGATTCGGTGGCATGCCGCCTGTCCGCGAATGCGCCCGTACGTCCACGGTGTTGCATGGTGCGACGCTAGAGGTACGACGTGATCACCACGATCGAGACGAGTTCGCCGGTGGCGGAGCGGCCGAGCCATACCGGCCATGTCCCGTCGCCCCCGTGCAGAACGACACCAGGTCGCTTCCGGTCGCCTCGTCGACGGCACGTATGCGGCCGTTGCCGATGGACTCGCATGCGCCGTCGTCCTGCTCCTCGTAGTGGCGCCCGACCTTTCCGGACAGCGTCTCCCAGGCCGCGGCGTCCGCGAAGCTGTCGGTCGCTGCGTCGGTGCTGAAGCCGTAGGCGTGGCCGTCGAGGAGCAGACGGGGGTCTTCGCCCTCACTCAGCGCCCACTCCCAGGCGACGGCGGGTTCGTCCCGGATCAACAGGCGCACGGCGGGCTCCTCGGTGACCGGGAACCGATCCTCGCCGTACTCGCCCTCGCCAGCGATCACGGCCGCCTCCAGCGCGTACTCTCCGGGGGGTATGCGCTCGGTGAGTTCCCGGGGCTTCTCGTCGAGAGGGTCCGAGACGGCCAGGCGCCCGCTCGGGATGCGCACCATGGCGATGTGCCGCGGCTCGGCTGTCTCCGTCTCGTCCCAGGGTTCCACGGAGAAGGGGTTCCCCGGCTGAAAGAGGTCGTCGACGGGCAACTCCATACGCATGGGTTTCGGCGGGCGCCACAACGATGCGGGTTCTTCGTCGCCCGCGAAAGCCACCTCCTGTGCTGTGGCGTCACCAGGCTCGGGCCCGTCCGACGGCCGGGACGAGTCGGCCGCCCGGACTCCGAACCCGCACCGGTCGTGCCACCGCCGCTCCTCCGGCACATCGGCCAGGGTGTGGAACGACCCGCCGTTCCGTCCATGTTCCTCCAGCACCTTGCTGCCTCGGCAACCGGGCAGGAGTTCCACCGTGAGCCGCCAGGCGTCGGGCGCCAGGTCCGGCTGTTCCGGTGAGGCGTACCGCCGTTCCACGTACTGCCGCACGAACAGACGGCCGTCCTCCAGCAGCCGGAGATCGACCTCGTGGGTTCGCCGTCCCAGCTCGTCATAGGCCCACTGCCCGACGAAACGATCACGCCAGGCGACGAGGTGCACCTCTGCGGGGACCGCGCGCCCGGGGACCCGGTGCAGCACCACATAGGGGTCCCCGGTGACGTCCTGGGAACCGGGGGACCGCGGGGCGGGCAGGGGCGCAGCGCCTGCAGCATGGCGCGCACGGCACGCTGACCTTTCACGTCGACTTCCAGGCCGAGACCGTGGAGGCCGAGCGCGTGGGGACGCACGAGGGTCGGCTCCAGTTGATCAGCCACGCCAATGGGGGGCAGCCTGGCCTCCGACTGATCTTCCCGCTCTGCCTCGGCTGCGCCCTGGGTCGGCAAGTCCTCTCACCCCCCGCCGGTCACGGGCTTGACCTTGACATGGTGACAAGGTGTCCCCTGGTGCAGGAGGTGGTTTCGATCAACCCGACAAACGGAACCCCGCAGCACGCCCGCATGGTCGACGCCCTGAGCGCTGTGGACTCGTCGGTCAGGCTTCAGGCGGCCCTGGCGGCCGGCTCGAACCCCGACCCCGGGTTCATGGAGACGCTCGTCGAGCGGTGCGCGGTCGAGCCGGACTTCTACGTGCGGGACATGCTGACCTGGGCGCTGACCCGCCTCCCGCCGGAGATCACCCTGCCGCGGATTCGCCTCGAACTCGGCTCCGAGCACACTCGGGCCCGCAGCCAGGCGTTGCACACGCTGTCCAAGATCGGCGACAGGAACGCGTGGGTCTGGATCACGCGCGACATGCTGCGTGACGCCGACGACGAGGTCGCACGGACCGCATGGCGCGTCGCGGTCGCCCTCGTGCCCGAGGACGAGAAGCAGGGCCTGGCCGACGAACTGGTCACGCAGCTCGGCCGCGGCGACCGCAACGTGCAGCTGAGTCTGAGCCGGGCCCTCGTCGACCTCGGCGACGTGACCGAGGCCGTCCTGGAGAAGGCCGCGGCGAGCCCCGACCCGGCGGTGGCCGCGCACGCCGGTGCCACCGAGCTGCTCCGGCAGAATCCGGAGACCGGTTTCGACGCGGCCATCGAGGAGGCGAAGCGAGTCGTGATCCTCGGTCCGGAACGAGCCGCTGCCGTGGAGAGCGCGGAATGCTGATCGGTGATGTGGCCCGTCACTCGGGGGTGAGTCCCCGGATGCTCCGGCACTACGACGCCCTCGGGCTGGTGCGTCCGACGGGCCGTACCGTCGGCGGCTACCGCGAGTACTCCGCCGAGGACGTCCGCAGGATCTTCCACGTGGAGAGCCTGCGGTCCCTCGGGCTCTCGCTCAAGCAGATCGGGCGCGCGCTGGAGGACCCGGCCTTCACGCCGTCCGACCTGGTCAGCGACCTCATCCGGTGGACGGAAGACCGTTTGGAGCGGGAACAGGAGCTGCTGGATCGGCTCCGTGCCGTCGACGCGTCGGCGCCCACCGGCTGGCAGGACGTCCTGCGCATCGTCGAACTGATGCAGGGGCTCAACTCGACCAGTGCCGCGCGCAGGCAGCAGGCCGTCCTGGCCCGGCCGGAGGGTGGCCCGGTCCCCGCCGAGCTGCTGGCCGGAGCGGTCCTGACCGAATCCGACCCCCACGTCGCGGGCGCCCTGCGCTGGGCACTCGCCCGCTCGGGCGGCGAAGGCGTGGCGACACTGGCCGCCGGCGTGCAGTCGGAGGACGTCGACATCCGGCGACGCGCGGTGCTGGCGATCGCCGAGATGGCCGAGGCCCCGGGGGCGACCGCGGTGCTTGCGGACGCGCTCGGGGACCCGGACACGAGGGTGCGCGGGTATGCCGCGCTGGCGCTGGGCAGGCGCGGCGTGACCGGGGCCGTGCCGACACTCGTCGGCATGGTGGTCGAGGGTTCCCTCGACGTCGAAGCGGCGGAGGTACTGGGAACGCTGTCCCAGGACCCCGAGTGCACGGACCGGATCATGACCGCGGTGATCGACGAACTCGCCGCGCCCACCGCCGACTCCGCGGTACGCATACGTCTGACCCAGGCGCTGGTCGAGCTGTCGGGGACCTCGGCGCAGGAGGTCCTTCGCCAACTGGCCCAGGACGACGACCACGCCGTCGCCCTCGTTGCCTCGGCCTTGGTCACGGTAGTCGGCGAGCGGTCTCCCGAAGACCGGGGCGACGAGGGTTCCTGAAGAAGAGGCCATCCGCTGAGAAAACCTGGCCGGTTTGTGTGCACTGCCCCGAGTTCAGTGGAGCGACTACGGCCGTGGGACTTCGGCCACACAGCCTGGCCTGACCCAGAGGCATCATGGTGACGTGGACGTCGAACTTCTGTACTTCGCCAGCTCCGCGTTGAACTGAGCACCGATCAGAAGGGCCAGGTTGGCCAGCCACAGCCAGACCAGGAAGACCACGGCACCCGCCAGTGAACCGTACAGACGGTGATAGGTGCCGGCGTGGGAGGTGTAGACGCCGAAGCCGAGCGAGACGGCCAACAGGAGCCCTACCGCCAAGGTGCCGCCGGGGGCCATCTTTCGCACAGGGCGGGAAGGCGCGGGGCCCGAACGGTACAGCACGAGCACCAGGGCGACGGCGACCGCAGCCACGACCGGCCACCGCAGCGCACCCCAGACGGCCTGCGGCCCGGTACCCAGGTCCAGCGCCCGGCCCAGACGCCGGGTCAGGCTGCCGGTGAGAAACAACGCCAGGGTGCTCGTGAGAAGTAGCGAGATCAGGACGAGGGCCGTGGCGATGATGCGCGGAGCGGTGCGCCAGACCGGCCGATGCGCGCTGACGCCGTGCATGGCGTGCAACGCCCGGCGGAAGACGCTCAGATAGCTGGATCCCGACCACAAGGCTCCTGCTCCGCCGATAAAGATCAGCGTCCATGCCGCTGACGACTGTTCGGCCATCTGCCGCAGGGTGCTTCGCAGCAGTGCGCGGGACGCGACCGGCGCGGCCTGCGACATGCGGTCGATGACCTCCGGTTTGGCCGTCGGAATGGTCAGTCCCACGATCGACAGGATCACCAGCAGCACCGGAAACAGGGCCAGGACCGCGTAGTACGTCAAAGCGGCGGCCCAGTCCGTGACGTCGTCGTTCCAGACCGCCACCGGCGTACGGCGCAGCGCCGCCGGCCACCGGCCCGCGCGACCCTCTGCATTGGTCATGAGGCGAATGCTCTCCCCCCGTGCTCGGCCGCTTTTATGGAAGAGGAGCCGAAGGGCCTTCCCGGATCACGTCCGGCAAGGCCCCTTTCAATCCCCGATGCCAGGGGCGAGGTCAGTGCTTGAATACGTCCTTGACCTTTTTCCTTGGCCTCACGCGCTCGTGCCCCGGCTTTCCCTTCATAAACAAGACACCGTTGCGGCATGCCGGTGACATCGCAGGGCAGACGGGGGGGGCAGGAGGTTGATAAATATGGTTCCCCTGCTGCTCGTTCTGCTTCTCGCGCTGATTCTCTTCGGTGTCGGCTTCGCCATCAAGGTTCTTTGGTGGGTCGCCGTCGCCGTTCTGGTGCTGTGGCTTCTCGGCTTCGTCATGCGCTCCACCACCGCCGGCGGTGGCCGAGGCCGTTGGTATCGATGGTGACCTGACTCACCCCTGCGAAGCAGGCGCGCCTGACGGGAAGCTCAGAGGCGGGCGTCCGCCGCCAGTGCGGTGAACGCCGACCAGGCGTCGAGGGACACGGCCAGCGCTCGCCTGTCCGTGTCCTTCGAGTCCCGGACAAGAACGGCCTCTGGGCACACAGCGACCTCTACGCAGTTGCCGCCTCCACCGCCGCTGTAGCTGCTCTTGAACCAAGCAAGTTCGGTGGTGCTCATAGCGCTCCTCGCATCTGCTTCAGCAGGCTCGCGGTGGCCTGATGGCTCAGTGCCTGTGAGCGCATCTTGCCATAGCGCTGAAGCATGGCGCTTGCGGCTTTTGTATCGGTGACGAGCATGCTGCAGTCGTGGGCTTCCACGTAGCCGACCCATCGGTTCTCGGCTGTTTCAGCGAGATAGAGAGGGCCTTCGAAGCCTGCGTGATCCTCCTGGACCAGGGGCATGACCTGGATCTCCACGTTGCGGAGGCAGCCCACATCAAGCAGGTTGTCGAGCAGCGCTCGAGTCACGTCGACACCGGCCAGGCAGCGTTCCAGCAGAGCCTGCTCGACGATGAAGCTGAACGCGCTGTTCGGCCGCTCCCTCAGGAGGCGCTGGCGTTCGAGCCGAGCCGTGACTTGTTGTTCGAACTGGTCCTCGGACAGCGGCGGCAGGCGCCGGTCGAAGAGGGCGCGAATGTACGGCTCGGGTTGCAACAAGCCCGGAATGACAGAGCACTCGTACGCATACAGCGAGATCGCCTCCTCCTCGACCCCCGCCCACTGCCGGAACCAGGAAGCAAGACCCGCCTTCCGCGTCAGGCTCCTCGCCGCGGCCTCCAGGACCCGTGCCGCCGACGGGCCGTCAACTGCCAGCACGCTGGCCCGCATGCCAGCCCTGAACCACGAATCCACCACTCCCACACGTACGTTCACGCAGCGTTTTGGTGCCCGCCTCGCCCGGCTGCTCGCCGCGCACCAGCTCACCGAGTGGGGACATCCTCGCGGGACCGAAGCGCATGACTCCGTCGTCCTCGTCGTCGCCGAACTCGCCGCGAACGCCGTTCTCCACAGCCGTGTCCCGGGACGGGACTTCGCCCTCACCCTGTTCTTCGAGGAGGGCCGGGACGCCGTCCGCATCGAGGTGACCGACACCCACCCTGCCCTGCCGGCGCGCATGGATCCCGGCCCGGAGCAGGGCGGGGGCCGTGGCCTGGTGCTCGTCGACGCGCTCGCCGTCGACTGGGGCGTACGGGACCGCGTCGGCCCCGGCAAGACGGTGTGGGCCGAGTGCGCGCTGTAAGGAGGGCTTACGGGTTCAACTTCAAGAGGTCGCCCGTGGGTTCAGTTTCCCAGGGACGACAGCGCGGCCCCGACTCGCTCCGCTGCCTCCGGTGGGGTCGAGGCGTGCGGGGAGAGCCTGAGCGAGTCGGTGCGGACGGTCGCGGCGACGCCTTCGGCGTGCAGGGCCTTGGCGACGAGGGCCGGATCGTGGTCCGGCATGGTGAAGGAGAGGATGCCGGCTCGTCGCGCCGGGTCGGCGGGGGAGAGGACGCGGCCGCCGTACGTCTCGACGGCGTCGGTGAGTTCGGCGATCCGTACGGCGATCGCGGCTTCGATCGTGGCGACGGTGTGCCGCTCGACGAGCTCCAGCGCGGAGGCGAACGCGGCGGCGGCCACCGGGCTCAGATTGGTGATCGACCAGCGTCGGGCGTCCGGGGCGGGCGGGTGCTCGGCTCCGTCGAAGAGGCCGGCGTCCTCGACGCCCGTCCAGCCGGTGAGGACCGGTTCCAGGGATTCCAGGGCGCGGTCGGACAGGGTGGCGAAGCCGGTCGACCATCCGGCGCGCAGCCATTTCTGGCCGCCCGCGACCACCACGTCGGCGGCGTCCCAGGGCAGGGAGGCGACGCCGAACGCCTGGATGGCGTCCACGATCAGCAGCCGTTCCGGTCCGATCGCCTCGCGCAGCGCCGCGAGGTCGGCACGGAACCCGGTGCGGAAGTCCACGGCGCTGACGGAGAGGGCCACGACGTCGTCGGTCAGCGCGGCGCGGACCAGGTCGGGGGTGACTCCGGAACCGGGCTCGGGGTCGAGCCAGCGCGGCGTGGCCCGGCCCAGGTCCGCGTTGCGGCGCCACGGGTAGTGGTTGGCGGGGAAGTCGGTGCGCGGGGCGAGGACCACGCCCTCCCTGATGCCGAGCGCGGCGTGGAACAGACCGGTGGACGCGTTCGGGAGCAGCACCGTGTGCCGAGCGTCGGTGCCGGCGAGGCGGGCGGCCGTGTCGCGGGCCGTCTCCTCCGCGCGCATCAGGGTGTCCACGGTGGTGTGGTCGGCGCGGGCGGACGCCTCCAGGGCACGGGCGGTGGCGGCGACGGCGTCCCGGGACGGCGGCCCGAAGCGTGCGAAGTCCAGGTACCCGGCGGGCGTGTCGAAATGGGCGGCGTACGACGTGAGCACGGGGCTCGTCCCTCCGGGTGGTGCGTGCGGATCGAGTGGCGCGGCGGGCGGTGGAGTGGAGTCCCGTGGTGCCTCGGAGCCCGCCCGCGCATCCTGCCACAGCGCTTCAGATGCTCCGGATGGTGAGGTGGTCCGTGAGCGGGTGGAAGCGGCTCGGTGGAGAAGATCATGTCCGAGGGCGCGGTCTTGGCCGGGCGGGCGGCACGCGATACCGTCTGTCCGATATCGACGACGGCGAGACGGAAGCCGGTGGGAATCCGGCACGGTCGCGCCACTGTATGCGAACGCTCCCGGGCGTTCGTGAGTCAGACCCGTGGCTGTCGTCCTGTGCACCACCGAGATGGGACGCGAACTCCCAGAGGAGGTTCTGCCATGGCGCAGACCGTCGCCCGGCCGACTGCCACCGCCGCACCCGCCCCGCTGCCGCTGAAGGCGATAGCTCCCTGGGCGGTCTTCTTCGGCGTTCTCATGCTGGTCCTGCTGTACTTCGTCGGCGCCGAGCAGGGCGCCACCTCCGTGTTCAGCGGCACGGACGTTCACGAGTGGGTGCACGACGCCCGCCACCTGCTCGGTTTCCCCTGCCACTGAGCCGAGGGACGCCGCACGCACATGAACTCCGCAACGGTAAGAAACCTCCTGGTGCGGGGCATGCTCGCCGGCCTCGCCGCCGGTGTGCTCGCCCTCGTCGTCGCCTACTTCCTCGGGGAGCCGTTCGTCGACAAGGCGATCGGCTTCGAGGAGGCGCACTCCCACACGCACTCCCACGACGACGTGGAAGTCGTCTCCCGTTCCCTCCAGTCCACCGCCGGTCTCGCCACCGGCGTCCTCGTCTACGGGGTCGCCTTCGGCGGCATCGCCGCGCTCGCCTTCTGCTTCGCTCTGGGCCGCGTGGGCCGCTTCTCCCCCCGGGCGACCGCGCTGCTGCTGTCCGGGTGCGCGCTGCTGGCCGTGTACGTCGTGCCGTTCCTGAAGTACCCGGCCAACCCGCCCGCGGTCGGTGACGAGGACACCATCGGCAAGCGGACGACCCTGTACTTCCTGATGATGCTGCTCAGCATCCTCCTCGCGATCGCCGCCACCATCCTGGGCAAGCGCCTCGCGCCCGCGCTGGGCACGTGGTACGCGACGGTGGCCGCGGTGGCCGCCTTCGCCGTGGTGATCGGGACGGCGTACGCCTTCCTGCCCGTCGTCAACGAGGTGCCGGGGGACTTCCCGGCCACCGTGCTGTGGCGGTTCCGGCTCTCCGCCCTGGCCATCCAGGCCGTCCTGTGGGGTGGTTTCGGGCTGGTCTTCGGCGAGTTGGCCGAGCGGCTGCTGAACCCCCGGCCCGAGACCGCCGCGTCCGGGCAGGCGGTGCCGACCGCGCACTGAACCCTTCAGCGTGAACGGCAGGGCCCCGCGGAGAAACTCCGGGGGCCCTGCCGCGTTCGGTCAGGGCGCGGCCAACGGCCGGCCGAGTCGCAGATTCCAGCGGCCGGCCCGTCCGCTGAGTTCCGTGGCCGTCAACGGCGGTACGTCCAGCCGCCAGAAGCCGGCCAGGGGCAGATCCAGTACATGGACGACCGCGGCCCGTACGACCTCCGGCTCGACGACCGCGAGCGTACGGCCGTCCGCGTCCCGCGCGGAGTCGAGCCGGCGTCCGACCCGCTCGCACAGGTCCCGCACCGACTCTCCCCCGTGCGGCGCGCAGTCCGGGTCGGCGAGCCAGCGGCCCACCGCCTCCGGCTCGCCGGCCATCAGTTCCTCCAGGTTCCGGCCGCGCCAGCGGCCCGCGTCCAGGCCCGCCAACTCGGCCGCCGCCACGCCGTCGAGGCCGAGAGCCGAGGCCGTCTCCCGGCAGCGCACGCTCGGGGACAGGAGCACCCGGGCGGCCGAGGGCAGCGACCCGGCCGCCGAACGGGCGTCGGCCGCACCGCCGTCGTCGAGCGAGTCGCCGTCGTCCAAGCGGGCCTGCCGCAGCGACGGGCTGGTCGCGGGCGAGATGAGCGTCATACGGCTGGTCAACGTCACTCCTTGCCTGCGGTGGTGACGGCGGTGCCCGCGGCGCGCAGCGCCTCGACCTCGTCGGGTGGCGCGGAGTCGTCGGTGACGAGGGTGTGCAGCCGCGTGACGGGTGCGACGAAGGCGTGTGCCGTACGGGACAGTTTGCTGCCGTCGGCCACGGCGAGCACGCGCCGGGCGGATTCGATCGCGGCCCGCTTCACCGCCGCGTCGTCCAAGTCGTAGGCGGTCAGGCCCTGTTGTGCGTTGAGCCCGCAGCAGCCGATGACAGCGGTGTCGAAGCGCAGGGCCGTGAGCGAGGACAGGGTCAGGGGTCCGGTGAGGGCCCCCTCGCCCGGACGGGGCCGGCCGCCCGGCACGAGGAGGGTGGTCTGCCCGGGGCTGTCGGCGAGCACGTTGACGGCCTGGAGCGACAGCGGCATCACGGTCACCCGCCGTCCGCGCAGCGCCCTGGCGGCCTCCAGGCAGGTGGTGCCGCTGTCGAGGACGACCGTCTCACCGTCGGCGATCAGCGCGGCCACCTCCGCGCCGATGCGCTCCTTGGCCCGCGTGCCCTCCTGCGCGCGCAGGGTGAAGGGGGGTTCCTCGCCGCGCAGCAGCAGGGTCCGGGCGCCGCCCCGGAACCGCTCCAGCACGCCTTGCGCCGCCAGGGCCTCCAGATCGCGGCGGACGGTCATCTCCGAGGCCCCGGTGAGTTCGGCCAACTCGCCGACGCCGAGGCTGCCCGCCTCGCGCACCGCGTCCGTGATCTGCCGCAGGCGGTCCATGTTCCCCATGGCCGCGATTGAACACCATGCGCCGACAAACAGAAATACTGTGAGAACAGGCGCTTTTCAAACAAGCATCATGTTCGATACGTTCGGATCCATGGAGCGATCCCTTCGTGTCGCGCGCCTGGCGACCTTCACGTACTTCATCCTCAACGGGACCCTGCTGGGGATGTGGATCGTGCAGATCCCGCCCATCGAGCACCGCGTCGGCGTCAGCCACGCCGTCCTGGGCGGCTTCCTGCTCCTGCTCGGGGCGGGCGCCTTCGTGGGGATGCAGCTCGCCGGCCCGGTCGCCGACCGCCTCGGCACCCGGATCGTCGTGCCCGCCTCGGGCGTGCTGTGCAGCGCCGCCCTGGCACTGCCCGGACTGGCCTTTGAACCCTGGATGCTCGCCGCCGCCCTGGTCGTGCTCGGGTTCGGCAACGGCTGCCTGGACGTGAGTATGAACGCCCACGCCGTCCAGGTCGAGAAGGCCTACGGACGCCCGGTGATGTCCGCGTTCCACGCCACCTTCTCCGTCGGCGGCGTGGTGGCCGCCCTCGCGGGGGCCGCCGTGGCGAGCGCGGGCTGGACCCCGGCGGCGACGCTCGGCACGGCCGCCGTGCTGGGAGTGGTGGTCTCCGTGTGCGCCGCGCCCGGTCTGCTGCCCTCCGCCCTGCCCGCCGTCGCGGGACCGGCCGCGGACGCCGGGGGCGGGGCCGGGTCCGACGGGCACGTCGAGCAGGCGGCCCGGGCGCGCACCCGTATCTGGATCCTGGCCGTCCTCGCGCTGATGGTCATGCTGTGCGAGGGCGTCGCCAACGACTGGAGCGTGCTGCACCTGCGGACCGTCCTCGGCGCCTCCGACAGCACCGCGGCGTTCGCCTACGGCGCGTTCGCCGCGACGATGACCATCGGCCGCCTGCTCGCCGACCGCGTCTCGGCCCGCTTCGGCCCCGCCGCGATCCTGCGGTACGGCGCCTCGGTCGCCGCCGTCGGCATCGCGGCGGCCGCCCTGTCGCCGTGGATCCCGCTCGCCCTGGCCGGCTGGGGGCTGTTCGGCGCCGGACTCTCCGGCTGCGTTCCCCAGCTCTTCAGCGCCGCCGGTCACGCCGACGCCGGCGCCGCCGGCGCCAACGTCTCCAAGGTCGCCGGGCTCGGCTACCTGGGCATGCTCGCGGGACCGGCCGTCATCGGCTGGCTCACCCGCCTGGTCCCGCTGAACCTGACCTTCTTCCTCCCCGTGGCCTGCTGCGTCGTCGCGGCGGCGACGGCGGGCGTGCTGCGGCAGCGGGCGACCACGGTCGCGGGCCGGGGGCCCGTCCCCGGGGCGGGGACTCCGGCCGCGCCGGCCCTCGGCGGCGAGCAGGGTGCCGCCGGGGGCCGAGGCGCGGGGCACTAGACGGGCGCCGGGAGCACCGTGCCGGTGCCCGTCCCGCCCCGTACGCCCGCGTCCCGGCTCAGCGCCCGTGACACCGTGGAGGCCTGGACGCAGTCGATTGCGGGGAGCGGGCTCATGCGTCGTATCCACGTCGTGGCGACCGGTGGCACCATCGCGAGCCGTTCCGGGGCGGCGGGCCGCCGGGCGACCGTGCTCGCGGAAGAGCTGGTCGCGTCGGCCGGCCCGCTCCCGGACGGCGTGGAGGTGAGCACGCGGGACGTGGTCACCCGGGGCAGCTACGCCTTCGACACCGCCGATCTGCTGGCGCTGGCCCGCGAGGTGCGGGGCGCGCTGCGCGACGGCGCCGACGGGGTGGTGATGACCCATGGCACCGACACCATGGAGGAGACCGTCTTCCTGCTCGACCTGGCGTTCGACGACCCGCGGCCGATCGTGCTGACCGGCGCGCAGCGCCCGTTCGACGACCGCGCCGCCGACGGCCCGGGCAACCTGGGCGACGCCCTCGCCGTGGCCGCCGACGACGCGGCCCGCGGGCACGGCCCGCTGCTGGTCTTCGACGGCTTCGCCCACCGCGCCCGCGGGGTGCGCAAGAGCGACACCATGTCGGCGCACGCCTTCACCGCGCCCGGACGCGGTCCCGCGCTGCGCGTGGTGGGCCGGCGCGTGATCCCCCTGTGGCAGCCGGCGCCCGGTCCGCGGCTGCCTCTCGACCTCGACCTGCCCCGGCTGCCCCGGGTGGACGTGGTGCCCGCGTACCCCGGTGCGGACGGCCTGTTCGTACGGGCCAGCCTGGGCGCGGGCGCCACGGGGGTGGTGGTGGCGGCGGTCGGCGCGGGCAACGCCGGGCCGGAGCTGGTGGAGGCCGTCGCCGAGGCCGTCGCGGCGGGCCGTCCGGTGCTCATCTGCTCACGGGTCCACTCCGGCCCGGTCGAGCCCCTCTACGCGGACGGCGGCGCCGAACTGCAACGGGTCGGCGCGATCTTCGCGGACGACCTCAGCCCCTGGCAGGCCCGGCTGCTGCTGGCCGCCGCGAGCGCCGTGCCCGGCCGGTCGCCGGAGGCACTGGTCCGCGCCTGGCTCGCTGGACGGGACCCGTCGTCCGACAGTGGTTCCTGACGGCTTCCGACCGCCTGACTTCGCGGCTTCCCGGCCGCCCCGGCCCACCCACAGCAATCCCGTCCCGAGCGGTCAAGAGCAGGGAGATGTCGATGACCAAGGAAATCCTCGTCGGCTTCGGTGTGGACGTGGACGCCGTCGGCGGATGGCTCGGCTCCTACGGGGGCGCGGACTCGCCCGACGACATCTCCCGCGGGCTGTTCGCGGGCGAGGTCGGCGTGCCGCGCCTGCTGGAGCTGTTCCGGCGCCGCGGTCTGACCCAGACCTTCTTCTGGCCCGGCCACTCCGTCGAGACCTTCCCGGAGGTGTTCGACGCGTGTGTCGCCGCCGGACACGAGATCGGCGTGCACGGCTACAGCCACGAGAACCCGATCGCCATGAGCCGCGAGCAGGAGGCCGCGGTCCTGGATCGCTGCATCGAGCTGATCGAGACCCGCTCCGGCCGCCGCCCGACCGGCTACGTCGCTCCCTGGTGGGAGTTCAGCCAGGTCACCAACGAACTGCTCCTTGAGCGGGGGATCAAGTACGACCACTCGCTGATGCACCGGGACTTCGAGCCGTACTACGTGCGGGTCGGCGACTCCTGGACGAAGATCGACTACAGCCGGCCGGCCGAGGACTGGATGAAGCCGCTGGTGCGCGGCCGGGAGACGGACCTCGTCGAGATCCCGGCGAACTGGTACCTCGACGACCTGCCCCCGATGATGTTCATCAAGGCCAGCCCGAACAGCCACGGCTTCGTCAACCCCCTTGACATCGAGCAGATGTGGCGCGACCAGTTCGACTGGGTGCACCGGGAGATGGACCACGCCGCCTTCACCATGACCGTCCACCCCGACGTGTCCGGCCGGCCGCAGGTGCTGCTGATGCTGGAGCGGCTGATCGACCACATCAACTCCCACGAAGGCGTCCGCTGGGTGACCGTCGACCGGATCGCGGACGACTTCGCCGCCCGTAACCCGCGTCAGCAGGACGACGGAGTGCCGCACTGAGGCGGATTCTCGAAACTTTCGAACTACTTGGCCTTCCCGTTGATCTAGAGCTTGGGGGGCAGGTCGGGCATGCCTGAGTGAATCCAGTGGAAGTGGCTTTGAACAGGGGAAACGTGTCTACGGTGCGCCCTGGGGCTCAGCGAACGTTTCGAAATTCCGACCGAAACTGTTGACACCCGTCGGACCCGGCTCAACACTTCTCACCGCTGCGTCACCTCCTGGCAGCCGGCCGTTCCGCGAGGTTCTGTCGTGCTGCCCGCCCCCCACCACCTTCACGAGGAGGAAGCACGGACATGAACACGCTCGTCCAGACGAACGGCCGCAGACGCGGTCGCCTCACGTGGTTCATCAGGAGCCTCTGCGCCGCCGCCCTGGTTGTCATGGCCGCGATGACTTTGCCGGGCACCGCCAGCGCCGACACGGTCATCACGTCGAACCAGACCGGCACCAACAACGGCTACTACTACTCGTTCTGGACCGATGGCGGCGGCTCGGTCTCGATGAACCTCGGCTCCGGCGGCGGCTACAGCACCCAGTGGAGCAACGTCGGCAACTTCGTGGCCGGCAAGGGCTGGGCCACCGGCGGCCGCAAGGCGGTCAACTACTCGGGCAGCTTCAACCCGTCCGGCAACGCCTACCTGGCCCTCTACGGGTGGACGACCAACCCGCTCGTCGAGTACTACGTCGTCGACAACTGGGGCACCTACCGGCCCACCGGGACGTTTATGGGCACCGTCACCAGCGACGGCGGCACCTACGACATCTACAAGACGACGCGGGTCAACGCCCCCTCCATCGAGGGCACCCGGACCTTCGACCAGTACTGGAGCGTCCGTCAGTCGAAGAAGACCGGTGGAACCATCACCACCGGCAACCACTTCGACGCCTGGGCGAGCAAGGGAATGAAGCTGGGCAGCTTCAACTACATGATCCTCGCGACCGAGGGCTACCAGAGCAGCGGCAACTCCAGCATCACCGTGGGCGACGGCGGTTCCGGCGGTGGCGGCAACGGCGGTGGCGGTGGCGGTGGTGGTGGCGGCACCGGTGGGTGCACCGCGACGCTGTCGGCGGGTCAGCAGTGGAGCGACCGGTACAACCTGAACGTGTCGGTGAGCGGTTCGAGCAACTGGACCGTGACGATGAACGTTCCGTCGCCGGAGAAGATCATCGCGACCTGGAACGTCACCGCGAGCTACCCGAGTTCGCAGGTGCTGGTCGCCAAACCCAACGGCAACGGCCACAACTGGGGCGTGACCGTCCAGACCAACGGCGCCTGGACCTGGCCCACGGTCTCCTGCAGTGCGAGCTGACCCGGTCGACACCGAAGACCTCTTCAGAAAGGTCCCAAGACGTATGAGTCTCAGACCACTTGCGTCACTGCGGTCCCTGGTCGCGGGACTGGCCGTCGCCGCGCTGGCCGTGGCCGGCTCCCTCACCCTCGATGCCGCTCCGTCGTACGCCGCCACCTGCAACGGCTACGTCGGGCTCACCTTCGACGACGGCCCGTCCAACGACCACACCCCGGCCCTGCTGAACGCCCTGAAGCAGAACGGGCTGCGGGCCACGATGTTCAACGAGGGCCAGTACGCCGCCTCCTACCCGGCCCAGGTGCGGGCCCAGGTGAACGCCGGCATGTGGGTCGGCAACCACAGCTACACCCACCCGCACCTGATCCAGCAGAGCCAGTCGCAGATCGACTCGGAGCTCTCCCGGACCCAGCAGGCCATCGCCGCCGCGGGCGGTGGTACGCCGAAGCTGTTCCGGCCGCCCTACGGCGAGACCAACTCCACGCTGAAGTCGGTCGAGGCCAAGTACGGCCTGACCGAGATCATCTGGGACGTCGACTCGCAGGACTGGAACGGCGCGAGCACCGACGCGATCGTGCAGGCCGTCTCCCGGCTCGGCAACGGCCAGATCATCCTCATGCACGAGTGGCCCGCCAACACGCTCGCGGCGATCCCGCGGATCGCGCAGACACTGGCCTCCAAGGGCCTGTGCTCCGGCATGATCTCCCCGCAGACGGGCCGCGCCGTGGCCCCCGACGGAGGCGGCTCCGGCGGTGGTGGTGGCGGCGGTGGTGGCGGTGGCACCGGTGGGTGCACCGCGACGCTGTCGGCGGGTCAGCAGTGGAGCGACCGGTACAACCTGAACGTGTCGGTGAGCGGTTCGAGCAACTGGACCGTGACGATGAACGTTCCGTCGCCGGAGAAGATCATCGCGACCTGGAACATCACCGCGAGCTACCCGAGTTCGCAGGTGCTGGTCGCCAAGCCCAACGGCAACGGCAACAACTGGGGCGTGACCGTCCAGACCAACGGCGCCTGGACCTGGCCGACGGTCTCCTGCAGTACGAGTTAGTCGTCCGGTGGTTGCGGCGGACCACGGCCGCCGCGCCACCGGCGGTTCGCGTCCGGCGCGAGCGCGCGCGGGGGCCACCGGAAGCGGGCCTCCGCGCGCTCAACCCTTCGGCGCGGACGACTTCGGTGCCGCCGCTTTCGGTGCCGTCAGTGAGATGTCCTGGCTCGACAGCGTCTGCGGGGTGTCCGTGTACGCCCGCAGCCGGATGCGGACACCGCGCCCGGGGACGGTGTACCCGCCGCCGGGCGCCCGCAGTTCGAGGCGGGCGGTGGAGTGACCGGGCACCGTCGCCGGACCTTTCGCCAGGGACCAGTACCTGCCCGAGCCCTGGCCCGTGGTGAGCATGAAGTGGGGCGTGAGGGGACCGCCGCCGGTGTTGGTGACCTGGACGGTCAGCCGGGAGACGCGCGTGGCGGAGGACCGCTGCACCCCCGTGACCCGCATGGCCAGCGGCGGCCTGCCCGTCACCGCCAAGGTCGCGCTGAGCAGCGCGGGGAGGACCAGGAGCCCGACCGCCGCGATCCGGGCCGGGCGCCGGTGCGGCCCCGACAGCGGGCGCGGCCGGGGCTGCCAGGCCCGCGTGAACTCCGAGGACGGCGCCGTGACCGCGGCCGCGAGCCAGAGCGGGGTCATCATCAGGTAGTAGCCGTCCTGGGAGCGCGTCGCCAGGAAGAAGGCGCACCAGGGAAGAACGGTCGCCGCCGGGCCGAGCCGCCGTACGAAGAGCACGAACAGGGCCAGCAGGCCCGCCGCGAGGAGCACACTCGCATGCGAGTACCAGTCCAGGCGGTCGCTGCCGTCGGTGAAGTACAGGGACACGTCCACCAGGCCCTGTCCGTGCAGCACCGCGCCCTGGGTCAGCGGCAGCGCGATTCCGCGCAGCCAGTCGCCCGACTCGTGCACGATGAAGTACGCGTCGACCAGCAGCCATGCCATGACGGCGGTCCCGAGCACCCGGAGCAGCACCGACAGGGCCTGCCGGTGGCCGAGTTCGCCGCGGCGCACGGCGTAGATCCCGGCCAGCAGGAACGGGGTGACGAACCAGGGGAGTTGCTGCGCCGCGCAGGCCGCGCCCAGGCACGCTGCCCGGGCCAGTCCGGCCGCGCCGAGCCGCCCGCCCTGCCCGATCCGGGGCCAGCGGACCACGACCGGGATCAGCAGCGCCAGGGCGAGGACCGCCGGATAGCCGAGGCGCCCGTAGTTCGGCAGGAAGCCGAAGCCCAGGCACACCATGGTGGCCACCGGGCGCCACCGCTGCGGCAGCATCCGCCACAGGAGGACCGTGCCGGCGATCAGCGCGGCCGTGCTCACCGCCGTCGCGGGGGCGCCGCCGTGCCCGAGCCACAGCAGGGGCGCGGTCAGCAGCACCGCCAGCGGGGGGTAGCCGTAGGTGTAGTCGTAGCCGCCGTACACGGTGGGGGTGCGCGCCACGTGGCCGTGGAAGAGCCAGGGCCACGGCTGCCCGTACACCGGGTGCCCGGCGACCAGTTCCCTCGCGGCCTGCGAGGTGAGGGCGGCTTCGTCGTTGCCCGCGTGGTTCAGGACCCAGGCGCACAGGGCGAGCGTGACCGCGGTCACCAGCACGCACAGGTCCACGCGGGCCAGGGACCGCGTACGGCGGACCACCAGGGCCAGCACCCCGCAGACCAGGATCGAGGCGTAGCACAGGGAGATGACGCCGGCGACGGGGAGCAGCCGGGACGCGGCCTGCGTCCACACCGCCCGGGTACCGATGAAGAGGCTGACGACGGCCAGCAGTGTCAGGACGCGATGCCACTGGGCCGGTGGTTCCGGGGCGGACACCGCCGACAGTGTCCGCCGACCGGGTGCCACCAGCTGTTCTTCTGCCAAGTGCACGACACGCGAACGTAATCGGATCGGGTGAGCGGCGTGTGACGGACGGTGAAGAGTCCGGTGTGAACGCGGTAAGAAGCCCCTTTCGGGCAGGAAACGGTCAAGCCGCGTGTCGTTGGCGATCCATCGGGGCTGAAAAGATGTCTCTTTCGGACACTCTCGCGACCTCTTGTCGCGGACCGTGTCGCTGTTGGGCCGAAAGGGTGACTTGGCGTAAGAATTGGCTGGTGCAGGTGAGGGAAGCGAGTCAGGGCGGGGGGAGCCGGTGAGCAGGCGCGACGTCACCGATGAGCAGTGGGAGGGGCTCGCCCAGGTCGTCCCGCTGCGCGGCCGCGACGCCTGGCCGTCCGCGGTGGACCACCGGGTGCCTCCGGAGGCGACGACGGAGGCGCGCCGCCGCTTCGTCGTCCTGCGGGTCAATGTGTTTGCGGACGCCCGGGACGTCGCCGAGACCCTGATGGCGGGCGTCCCGGTGCTGCTCGACCTCACCGGCGCCGGGGGTGATGTCGCGAAGCGGGTCCTGGACTTCAGTACCGGTGTCGTCTTCGGGCTGAGCAGCGGGATGCACCGCGTCGACCGCAATGTCTTCCTGCTCACGCCGCCCGGCACCGAGGTGAGCGGACTCATGCCGGGAGCGGCGGTTCCGGGCGGGTGAGCCCCGGCTCCGTACCGGTGGGTGCGGGTGCCGCGCCGGTGAGGGCGCCGCGGGGTGGTACACCTGGTGCCGTGACTGAGGAACCCGAACATCCGGATCTGGCCGGGCTGCAGCGGCGGCTGGCGGAGTTCGCCGCGGCGCGCGACTGGCAGCCGTACCACACTCCGAAGAACCTGGTCGCCGCCCTCAGTGTGGAGGCGTCCGAACTCGTCGAGATCTTCCAGTGGATGACTCCGGAGGAGTCGGCCGGTGTCATGGCGGACCCGGAGAGCGCGCACCGCGTGCGCGACGAGGTCGCGGACGTCCTCGCGTATCTGCTGCAACTGTGCGAGGTGCTCGGGGTCGACCCGCTGGCGGAGCTGGCGGCGAAGATCGACCGGAACGAGCGGCGGTTCCCGGTGCCGGGCGAGCCGGAGGAATCCGGGGGGCCGGGAGACCCGGCGCGGTGAAGAAAGGGGAAGCCCACCTTCCGTTGTCACTCTCCGGAATCATCCATCGGGTCGAAACCGTTTTGTTGTCCGCAGATTTCCGTCTTCCTCTGGCTTTTGACCCCAGTCGCCTTCACTCTGGGTAGTGAACAACGGAGTTCGGGCGGACGTGCGAACAGCACGTCGGGACAGACAGGGGCAGCGCATGGACGCGGTGCGGCTCATCCTGGCGAGCAGGCGTGCCCTGGCGGGCAGTGACGAGGCCCCGGCCATCCTGACCGAGGTGTGGCAGGCGCAGGCATTGGCGCAGGCGATCGGCAGCCGCCTCGCCGTCTCGGGACCGCCCGAATTACGGGGCGAGGCATTGGGGTTGACGGAACTGGCGGGCCGCGGCTGCGGGGTACTCGGGGCGCCGGACCTCGATCCGGCGGACCTGCGGGCGGCCCGGCTCACCGAACTGGACGACGCCCGGCAGGCGTTGCTCAACCTGGACGTCCTGCTGGGCGAGGCCGGCATCGCGCTCGTCGGCGTCGCCAGCTCGGCCGCCGACGAGGCCATGTACTGGCAGTGCATGGAGGCGATCGACGCGGCGGACGAGTCCCGGGACCGGGTCCGCGAGATGGTGCGGAAACTGGCCGCGCGGGAGGAGGCGCCGCCGGAGCGGGAGGCGATTTCACCCGACCGGGGGTGGGAGGGGGGCGGGCCCCGGTGAGGCCCCCGCGCCCGCCGGCCGTCCGGCGTGCAGGATGGGGGGTATGGATCTGCGCATCTTCACCGATGTCATGGCCCGTTCATACACTCTTTCTCATGAGGCGATCGACGAACGGCAAGCAGACCAAGCCTGATGACGGAGAGGCGGCGATCTACTGCCGGATCTCCCAGGCCGGCGACGAGGACCAGACGGGGGTGGACCGGCAGGAGCGCATCTGCCGGGAGATGGCGGAACGTCTCGGCGTACACGTTGCCGACGTGTTCGTGGACAACAACCGGTCCGCGTGGCGCCGGAACCGCAGCCGTCCGGGGTGGGACGAGTTGCTGGAGATGATGGCGACGGGGAAGTACCGGCACGTTCTCGTGTACCACCCGGATCGCTTAATGCGGCAGCCGAGGGACCTGGAACAGTTGCTCTCGGTTGCCGACGACCAGCACATCATGCTCCACGGGCAAGCCAACCGCAGGGATCTTTCCGACCCTGACGACCGCTTCATCCTGCGGATCGAGGTCGCGCACGCGTGTCGCTCGTCGGATGACACCTCCCGGAGGATCGTCTCCGCGCTGGAGGACAGGGTGCGCGCGGGTGATCCGCACATGAGCAGGCGACCGTACGGCTACACGCCGGACCGGCGCACAGTCGTGGAGGAAGAAGCAGAGATCATCCGGGATGTCTTCCGCCGCTACCTGGACGGAGAATCGCCGGAAGCCCTGGCGAAGGATCTGCACAAGCGAGGGATCACAACAGCCCAGGGGAAAGCCTGGCAGGGTACCAACATCCGTAACCTGCTTTCGCAGCCTTTCCTTGCCGGCATACGGGTCTACCGCGGTGAGCACGTCGGAACGGGCAACTGGCCCGCGATCATTGACCTTGGGCAGTGGCAGGAAGTGCAGGAGATGCGCTCCCATCGTGCCGCACAGCACGCGGAGGGAAAGAAGCCTCAGCGCTACTACTTGCTCCGTGGAGTAGTCACCTGTACATGTGGAAAACGCATGGCCGGGAGCAAGACGAAGCAGAAGGCGAACTATCGTTGTACGCGAATGTCCTTCAACGGTGAGGGGAAGTGTCAGCGAGTGATCGCGGCCGACCCCCTTGAGGCGGCGGTCAAGAACGTCGCACTTGAAGTCCTGGAAAAGTTGGACGTCACCGGGCATCAGCCTGCCGCCACTGCGCGGCCGCACGCCGACGTCACGGCCGACGAGGACGACGCTCGGCAGCTTCAGGAGCTCAACGAGATGTGGCTTGCGAAGGAGATTCCCACCCCTGAATACCGGACGATGCGCCGGACGATCGAAGATCGGATGAAAGAGCGCCAGCGTCGGACCGTGCAACGACCCGTGGCCGTGCTGGAAGGGGTCGCGGGACCTGGCAGCCGTAAAGCGTGGGCAGAGCTTGAGAAGGAAGAGAACTATGCGCGCATGAACGCGATTTACCGCTTCCTGTTCTCGGCGGTGATCATTCATCCGGCAACGAAGATGGGGAGGGGGCTCGACCTGGACCGGATCGAGATCGAGCCCGCCCCTCTGTGGGATTAGCGTTCCGGTTTGGGGCTGAGGAGCCGGGCAAGGCGCTCTGCGCTCTTCGGCCCCAAGCGGGTCGGGAATTTGGCAGCCTGCTTCCTTACCCACCGGGCCCGCTCTTCCTCGCGAGGGTTCATAGGCTGCCGCCCCCACGCCGGTCCAGTTCTTCTCGAACGATCTCGCGATGGATGGCTATGTCATGGGCGATTCCGGCGGCGATCTGCGCGGCGCCGGGGGTGTGGCCGGAGCCGGCGTAGCGCCAGTGCCGTTCGGTGATCGTGTCGGGGGCGTCGACGTGGCCCATGTGGTGGGCGCGTTCGGCACGAAGTGCTGCGTAGGTGGTGGAGTAGGCGCGGGACTTGGTGAGGATGTGACCCCGGTAGCCGAGGGTGTGGGCCCAGGCCCGCAGGCGAAGGGGTTCGTACTCGGGGAGGCCGCCGAGGCGCCAGCAAGCGCGCATGAGGGTGCGCACGTGTTGGCTGACCGGCGCCATGGCGATGTCGGCCCAGGCGGTGAGCGGGTGGTCGAGGCCGGCGCCTGTCTCACTCGCCCCTTTGGTGACGTACTTGGCGACGTACGCGGCCACGGCGTCGTCGTCCGGGCCGTCACCATCAGCACGCAGAGGGCGAGCGTCGACCTGCGCGCCCCAGCGCAGCACCAGTTCACCCACGGATGGGCTGTACGGCGTGCGGACCAGAACGTGCTGAGCGGATTTGCGTACGACGTCGATGAGTCGCTCCGTTGTGCCCCAGGCCGGGGGTTCGTCGTCGGGCCCGGCCGGTCCGTCGAGGCGGACGACGGCATGGACATGGACGGCCGCCCGTTTTTGGTACTCGGCGACGCGGGCGAAGGACAGTCGGGCGTGGTCGGCGAAGCGCGACTGTACGAGGCCGGCCGCGGAGGCGAGGCGGCGCCGGACGTCGATGACGAAGCGATCCCACAGCTTGGATGCGTGCGCGTGCCAGAGGACGTGCGTCGAGTAGTCGTAGCAGTCGGGGCAGAGCGGTTGGCCGACGACCAAGGCGTCCGGGGCGTGGGCCGTGCCGCAGCCGAGGGAGCGGCCATGTTCGCAGGTTCGGCCGTTGCGGCGAGGTCGGCAGGCTTCTCCGGCCCGGTGGACCGGTCCGAAGGAGGGAGCGGTCAAGGTGACGAAGAGCCGGGGCCGGTGGCGGACGGCGGCGGGAACGTGCTTGCCGCCGAGGAGGCCCGCGCGCACGAGGTGGAAGGTGTCTCCAGCGTGGAGGCGGGAGCAGGCCGGGCAGACGGTGGCGCGGCGGTTGCGGCAGCGGACGAGGAGGCGTTCGGCGGGTTCGTCGCGGGTGTCGTAGTGGCGGAGGATCTCGCCGGTCGTGCCGTCCAGGGTGGCGGTCGAGCCGGACAGATGGATGGGGTGGGCGCAGCCGCCGGTAGCGGTGACCTGTTCCAGCCAGCGGGGGAACTGCGGGTCTTGGGCGAGGCGGATGGCGTCGCGGTCGGTTTCGGGGAGCTGACGCAGGCGCGCCGCACGATCGAGGGCGGCGCGCCTGTCAGCCGGGGTGTACTCGGGCGTGATGGGGGTGACCTTCCAGTGTGGGCCGCCGAAGCGGCTCTGGGGTTGGCGGGCGGTGCGCGGTCGGTCATGGGGATCGCTCCTTGCGTGGTCGGGCGCGTCGGTCGTGGGCTCAGCGGATGGTGCCGGTACCCCGGCAGACGCGGCAGCGGTGACGCCGTCCGGTCCAGGTCCTACGGGCCCCTTCGCCCTTGCAGACGGGGCACCTCACACGGCTCATGGGCATGGTGGTGTACGTCCTTCCTGCTCAGAAGTGGGCGAAGCCGCTGAAGACCCAGGTCGTGAAGCCGTTGATGGTGAGGCTGACCGGGGTCTGGCCGAGGTACATGCCGAACAGGACGATGCAGACGGCTTCCCAGGCCCGTACGTCGCGGGAGCGGACGAGGAGGAAGGTGATGATCCCGAAGACCACCACGAGGGACACGGCTGTTCCGGTGCTGATCATTCGGAGTTCCCTTCGACAACTGCGAGAGCGAGGGCAACGGCGGGCAGTTCCGGCGTGGTGGCCGCGTACTTCTTCGTGATCACCACGGCTTCCCCGGTCGAGGTGAGGTGGGAGCGGGCACGGCTCCAGCCGCCCTCAGGTCCGGTGCAGACGGCCACGCCGCGTTCCTCCGCCGTGATCGCCTGCGCGACGGCCACGGCGTCCTTGTTCAGGTCACCGAGGGTCATTTCTGCCGTGCCGGGGTCGTTGACGCGGTGGCAGATGCGTCCGCCGAGTTGGGCGCGCAGGGCGGTGACGCCGGATCCGAGGTCGGAGCCGACGCGTTGGCCGGCGACGACCAGGTGCATGCCGAGCGCGGCCCCGAGCTGGGCCAGGCGCAGCAGCAGCGTGGAGCACTGTTCGGCTTCCGCTCTGCTCTCACGGGTCCCGTCGGACAGATACAGCTCCGCGATCTCGTCGACGATCACGACGACCGGGACCGGCCGCAGCGTGTCAGGGAGCTCCCAGACCGAGCGGACCCCGGCCGACCGGCAGGCGCTCATCCGCTCTTGCATGTCGACGACGAGCGCGCTCAGGACTGCGACCGCTTCGCGGCGGCAGGTGGCAAGCGCGGACAACCGTCCGCCGAACAGGCCGAGTTCCATGCCGCCCTTGCAGTCGATGCCGACCAGGGCGACGGGTTGCGGCGCGAGTTGAGTGATCAGTCGGGCCAGCAGGGTGGACTTGCCGGACCGCGTGGCACCGACGATGAGCCAGTGCGGCACGAGGCGCAGGTCCATGATCCAGGCGCCGCCGGTCTCCCGCGCGCCGATCAGCGCGGACAGTAACTCAGTAGGTGCGGTGGCTAAGCCGGGGTATTGAAGCGGGTCACTGGCTATCGCGGTCAGCAGGACGAGGCCCCGTTCCGGGGAGGTGACGCGGACCGCGTGAACCTTCCACGCGTGGACGAGCGCGTCGGCCGCCTGCATGTAGGTCGCCGGGGTCTGGCCCGCGTGCAGCCGCACGACCACGGTCAGGCCCAGCCGCGTGGGCCGCGGGAACGACAGCCGCGGAGCCACCGGCCGCACCGGATCACCCTTGACCAGCAGGTGACCGATGAGTGTGCGTGCCGGAAGCCGGGACACCGACAGATCGTTGAGCAGGGCGACCCGGCGCCAGGTAAACAGCACCCGGCACACGGTCACCGGATAGCCGACGAGGTACCAGTGCCAGGCCGGACGGTGCCGGCGCACCAGGTCGCCGACGACGAGCATCCAGGCCAGCACGGCCAGGGCGAAGGAGATGATGTAGGGCGCCATCACGCTTCGCCGCCCTTGCGCTGTGCCCCGGTCGAGGGCACGGGTGTAATGGCGTCCGCGCGGAAGCTGAGGCCGTGCCGGTCACCCATGGCCCAGGCGAACGCGGTCAGGCCGGTGACCTTGACGATCTGCCCTTCCTCGATGCCGGTCGGCTGACCGCTGACGGCGATCTCGATGACGGAGATCCGCCGCCGGTCCTGCCGCACGGTGACCGCCACGGTGTAGACCGGGTTGCCGTCCCGGTCCCTCTTCACCTCCTGTGTCTCGGAGTTGCTGATCTTCACTTCGGGAGCGATGGCGCACCGCAGTACGCCGAGCCGCGCCGTGTCCACGGGAATGGACTGCATTCTTTGGCCTCCCTGGCCAGTCACGACATCAATCTGATACTGACGTCACTTGTCCTTACGAGTTACGACTATGAAGTCCTGTACGGCGAGGATGCAACTACTTATGCTGACGAGTGATGTCGCGCGTGCGACGTGCCTACGACACCGACTCGGAGATGCCGAGATGACCGAGATCCAGCGTCCCGGAGCCCTCTACCAGCAGGTGGCCGGCGCCATCCGCGAGGCGATCCTGTCGGGTGAGTTCGCGCCCGACTCCTTGTTGCCGTCCGAAGCCCAGCTCATGGCCCGCTACGCCGTCTCCCGTCCCACGGTCCGCAACGCGATTGCGGCGCTGCGCGCGGAAGGCCTGATCGACGTCCGCCACGGCAAGGGCAGCTTCGTACGCTCCGCCGGCCAGCCCGCCCTGACGATCGAGCGCCGCATCAGCCGCACCGCGGACGGCAACTTCGTGATGCCCAACGGCGATGTCTGGCAGGAGGCCGAAGAGCCCAGCAGCTACCGCACCCACACCACGAAGGCCACCGCCCGACTCCTCCAGCTCGGTGAGGAAGAAGCCCTCTTCGGCTGCGACCGGCTGCTCTTCGACCCAGCTACGGGCACCCGCGCGATGCACCGCACGCTGATCCCGTTCGCCGTGGCCGACAGCTTCCCGCCACTCGCCGAAGAGCCGTGCAAGCGCCCGGCCGCGTTCTACCGCCTGCTCACCGAGGGCGGACACACACTCACCTGGTCCGAGACCGTACGGGCCCGCATGCCCCTGCCCGACGAGCGGACCACCCTCCAGCTCCCCGACGCGACCCCGGTCCTGCATCTGTCCCGCGTCACCCACGACACCGACGACCGGCCCCTGATCCTCGAAGAACTCCGCATCGGTGCCGACCGCGCCGAACTCACCTACCGGCTCACCGCCGACAAGCAGCCCGTTCGACGCTCCCGCACCTGAGCAGCAGCGCCCATCGGTCGAAACAGCCTTCACTTCCTCAAGGGCGCGCCTGCGGCGCGCCGGGCCGCCCGGCCGCCCCGGCCGGGCGTGCGGCGTGGCCGCCGGTCCCGTCCGGTCGCCGGACGCCCCCCACCGCAGCACGGCCGAGGAGTCGAGGCGACAACCGGCCGCCGAGGGCCGGAGCCCGTAGGGCTGGGGGTCGTCGGCCGGAGAGATTTTAGGCAGCTCCCATGGGGCGAGCCTCGAAGAACAGGGGGCCGATCGGGCACCACACCGGGCAGGTCCAGTACCTGCCCGATTCGCCGGGCGAGCGTAAGGCCCCCTGTTCACTCGCCCCATGGCAGCTACCGCCCAAAATCTCTCCGGCCGACGACGTGCCCAAGCGCGCCACTCACCAGCGGAAACACCCCTCACCGCGCACCACCGTCACGAGGGGGCAGCGCCTCCAGGAGCCCGGCAAGCCGTTCCACGGCGTCCGGCCAGCAGGCCACACGCACGACACCGCGCCCCTCGGCGTCTGTCGAGGCGACCGCCCGTACCTCGGACGGTTCGAACCCCGCCCCGAGCAACGCCCGATTCAGCCGGTCCGCGGACTCACGCGCCACACGCCAGCCCGCCATGTAGTCGACGCCTCGCACCCACAAGCCGGATGCCGCAGACGCCGTGTCGTCGAGACCGTCACTCAGCCAGCCCTCACCGGAGCCGCCCACGTATCCCACCTCTGCCCTGATCTAGATAACGGGTCGTCAACTCTGTTTGGTCCAGGGCAGATACACAGCACGAAGGCCCCGGTACCATCAGGCACCGGGGATCTTCGCGTTCCCCAACCGGGCCACCCTTCGCTTTCCAGGGCTGATGGGGTGGCCCGGTCTCGGTCTTCGGTTGTGCAGCGTGGCCCCTGAGCGCTGAGCGGGGATCTCAGCGGTTGGTCCCAGGAGCCACGCCGTGTACGCCGGATGAGCTAGCTTCCGGCGCCCGACTGCCGCGCGATCGTCAGAGAGCGAGACGCGCAATGGCAGCCGGAGATCAACAAGACGCCTGGCCCCGGGTCTCGGCATCGAGGTCGAGGCGGCACCACACGGTCTTGCCGCCACGGTCTTCCGGCATCCACCACACCGCCGCCGCCAAGCGCTGCACGATCAGCAGCCCCCGGCCGCTGTCGGGTAAGACCGCTTCCGACAGTCCTTCCATCAGGCCAGGCCAGAACGTGTCACCAAGTGGCAGCAGCGGCGGTGACGAGTCCTCGTCCGCGACTCCGATGAACAGCCACTTCGGCCATACCTTGAAGTGGACATCGACACGACGGGAGCTGCCGGGACAGGCCAGAGAGCGTTCCGGCACCACGTGGTTCACCACGTTTCCCACCAGCTCCGACACGATCAGGCGAGCGTCATCCACCACGTCTTCGTGGCCCGCGCCCCGGAGGAACTCGGCCGTCTGGTCACGCGCGACGCGTACCGCGTTGCCGCAGTCGACGAAGAGCGTCAGCGTCAAGTAGTGCCCACCGGACGAGGGGTCCGGCGCGATGAACCAGTGCGCATACGCATCCAGTTCACTCGCAAAGCGCGCTTGCGATCGCGCTCTTCTCGCGTCCATGAATGGGTCCTGTCTCACGTCACGCTCACCGGGGCCCTCCCGGCAGGTGACGAGGGTGCACCCGTCAACCCACGTGCCGCTCCCCCCTCTTGGGGACCCCCCCCTCACCGGTACACTCGGCGTCAGGACGTGAGTGCAGATCGAGAGAGCCGATCTGACGAAGAGCGTCAGGTCAATCACGATGGGGAAGTGAGATGACCGAGGCAGCACCCACACCGGCAGCTCTGCCGCCGCACGTGCTGGAACGCGCGGACGTACGGTCGGCAATCGGCAACCACGACTTCGGCGAAGTCTTCAGACTCGCCAAGCTGCACGGCCACATCAGCTACGCCAAGATCTCCGAAGCTGTCGGATACAAGCGCGAACACATCGGCAAGATGGCCCGCCCCGAGACCGACGGCAAGGGCGTCCGCCCGCGGATCACCCAGCACTACAAGATCCTCGAAGTCGTCGACGGCCTACGCATCCCCGGCCATCTCGCGGGACTCGCCCCCCGCCCATGGGAGCTGGAACGGCCAGCCACCAGCTCCCCGACAGACGACCCCAGCGCCTTGATCGCACAAGGCGGAGCCGGTCTGTGGGACATCGCCGAGATGCTCCGCCGCACCGAGATGTCCAGCATCAACAGCGCCGCCCTGGAGTCGATCGAACAGGGCATCGACCAACTGGCCCGCTCCTACCCGTACGCCGATGCCGACTACCTCCACGAGCGCACTCGCAACGGTCTCCAGTACGTCACCAAGCAGCTCGAAGGCCGGATGACGCTCCGCCAGCACCGGGAACTACTCGTCGACACTGGATGGCTGTTCCTGCTGAACGCCTGCGTCCAGTACGACCGTGGCCAGCGCGAGGCCGCGAACCTCAGCAAGACCGCCGCACTTCGCATCGGCCAGGAGGCTGGCCACGGCGAGATCATGGCGTGGGCATGGGAGATCGAGGCTTGGTTCGCTCTCACCCAGAGCCGTTGGCAAGACATGCTCGAAGCAGTCGAGGCCGGCCACATCGCCGACCAGACCCATTCCGTGGGCGTCCAGCTCTACGCACACAAGGCCCGAGCCGCCGCCCGTATGGGAGACGGCCGCCTGGTCCGAGACTCCCTCGATGCCGGCCGCGCCCGCCTGGACCGCCTCCCCCGCCCGGACCACCCGGAACACCACTTCATCATCGACCCCGACAAGTGGGACTTCTATGAGATGGACGCCTACCGTCTCCTCGGAGACGACGAACGCGCCGCCGCCCACGCACGGTCAGTCATCCGCATGAGCACCGGCCCCGACGGCACCGAAATCTCCCCCATGCGTGCGGCAGAGGCGCGCCTCACCCTCGGAGTCGCTGCCGCTCGCACCGGCGATATAGAAGAAGCCATTGGTATGGGAACCACAGCACTCGAAGCGGACCGCAAGTCGCTGCCGTCCCTGCTTTTAGTCGCTGACGAGCTGGACAAAGAACTGCGATCCCGGTACCCACGTGAGGCATCCACGCGTGACTTTCACGAACAGGTCATGGCCATCAAGCGAGGCGCGTCCAAACCAGAGCTGCCGTTTTGAGACAGCGTGGTCATGTACTTGCTCCGGACGAGCCACCTGGGGCTGTTGTTGCGATTCCCGATCGCGTGACGCTTAGTGCTCCCAGTCAGCAACAATCGGTGGGAACAGTACGTCGTGCCAAGGGCGCACCCATTCCTGAAGGTATCGCACGTCGCTTGAAGAAGGCACGGGCAGAGCTTCCTCCAAGCGTACGAGCGAAGGCATGACGGCGGCGTCTCCGATGAGCAGTGCCTCACCCGAGGAAAGCATGGGTAGTGACTGCGTCAATGGCCCGAGAGAGTCAGGAATCAGTCGCTTCACATAGTTTTGATCCTCAGGGTTAGTCAACCGCATTGCTAGAAAATTACTGCACTGAGAAAAGATCGTCTCAGAGATCTCCGATGGTCTTTGACTGACAATTGCAGCCGTGATGCCGTACTTGCGTCCCTCTTTTGCAATCCTCTCAATTGCCGTCCGGGCGGCGTTATATTTTGCTGGCCCGCCCTTCGGGACGTACTTGTGAGCTTCCTCGTACACCACTAGAAGTGGGGTATCGGTTCGCATTTCAGGATGCGTCTTCTTGTAGTAGTAAGCGTAGTCAAAAAGAAGCCGAGAAATGAGTGAAACGGTGATACTCAAGACCTCGAAAGGGACACCACTGAGGTCAATCACCGTTACATTGGATGTAGAGTCAGCGGTATAACCGGTGAACTGTCTCAGAGTCTCCTCAAGAGTTGTTTCTTTTGCTCGCTTCCCCATCAAGAAGTCAAGCCTGCGGTCATGAAAGCGATTCTCCAGGCGAGTGAGGAAGTTATCCAGCTTTCCGTGCAGTTGCCCTTGCTTTGGGCCACGCGCCCCGTCGATCATCTCTTCGTTTTTGTTGCGGATCGCCGTCAATACATCTTCAAAGTCAAACCGAAGGGGTGAGTCGTAGTGAATGCGCTCCCTCAGCTTCTCTTCGCCATCAAAATGCGCTCGTCGGCTGTCGGTTACGGTGCGCTTCAACACGGCGACTTGGTTGTGCGATTGCTCCTCACTGCTCTCAATCAAGAGATCTTGTAGTTCCTCGGAATTCAGCAACCAGAACGGTAGCGTGAGCTGATGGACATTTAGAAAGTTCGCGTCAGGAAAAGCGGTCTGGTACTCGCAATGAATGTCGAAAATTACGATGTGCGTATTGTTGAGCTGGTAATCTCCATGTCGAGAATCTCTCATACCGGTTGCGGTTTGAATGATCCTAGCCATCGCGTGTGACTTTCCAGATCCAGTGGACCCAACAATCGCGAGGTGGCGGTTAAAGAACTTGTCTCCGTCAACTGGGACATCCACGTGACGCTCGTGCGCCAGACGAGCAAACAAGAATTTCTTTTCGTCTGGGACGGTGTCGTATACCTTTTGGACTTCGCTGCGCGTTGCCACTTCGACCGATTTAGGAGGGATGGCGATGCTGCCTCCACCGCGCTCAAAGTTTCCGTCTGTGTCGAGGAACCCGAGAGGTAGGGCTTCTAGAATGTACACCCGTTGGTACTCCGAAGGATCCGACCCATTTCCCGAAGCGACTGGCTTGAGTTCGATTGAGAAGTTTTCAATGATAGCGATGATGGAACAGTCGGCGCTGTCGAATACTCGCAAATATGAGCCGACTTTGAGGGGATCTCCCTCGGAAAGCTCCTTGATGTCGGTGACAGCGATTTTGATGCGGTCGGGATAAACTCCTACAACCTCAGCGCTTGACACCGCTACCCCCACTCTTGAAGACTTCACACAGATCAGAAGGTGACTGAATGATTACATGCCGCACCCTGGCGTCACGGAATGGATTATCCGCTGGTTCGGTGAGGTAGAAGTCGTGCACTTCGTTCATTTTCACATGGTCGACCAGTTGCGTCAAAATAGAGTAATCGACCAGCTTGATTCCATGGCCAGGGAGATGCGGGGAAACCAGACTTTGGAAACTGAACTCGGCGCCGCCATAGTCAAACCCGTCATGGAAGTGCTCTCTTTGCTGCCAAAGAGCGTGTTTAATCGAGATCAATCCAATAGGCCCGCGGAAGCACACGTACGGTGCTGGCGACTCGCCGGCGAAGTATCGACGACGGAGGCAGAGCGCAACGTCGACCAGATCCAGCGGGTGAGTCTGATCGTCGCATTCGATGATGAGGAGTCGCTCTCGAGGGGACACATGTGCGGCAACGCTTTTGTATTCCTCGCGAAGCAGTCTCAAGTACTTATCGTGACCGCAGACCTGAGCGTAACTGGCCTCGAAAACGGCTGTGCGAGCCTGATGTACTAGGTCCCTCAGGTCGCGAAGGGTGATTGTCCGGTCTCCAGGTGGCCGTTTCAGGATGACATCACGCAGGTATCCATGGATTACCGCATGCCAACAAAAGGCTTCCGCTTCGTTCCGTGCTCGAAGCGTTCTCTTGAGATGATCAAGGACTGTAGTGAATTGCGATACGAAGTCCGGGGCGAAAATCACCTCGAAAGATTTCGTGAACCAATCTTTGATGTCATTTTTGTAGTCGTTAGAAAATTCTCCGAGTGCGGTTTCTAGCTCCTCTCTGCTGATCCGCAATGTCTCGCCAGGAGTCCGGTCGGGAAAATATCCGTAGAGCGCAAATCTGGCCGTATTGTCCGCGGCGAACTGGCGCATCATTTGCTGCACCGCTGGCGCGATCCGCGAAAGGCTATAGGGGGTGCTTCTGTGTTTGACCTGAATATGGAAGGTGTGAACGCCGATATCCTGTGCGCCCTCGATCTCGACGGCTGCACCAGGGTTCGTGAGGATTTGCAGCAATGATGCATCGAACTGAAAAGCGAAGCCCTTGATGGCGTGATGTCCTCCATCAGAGGACAGTGTCCTACCGCCCAGCGCCGTACACCCCCCAGCATCGCGGCACGGCCCCGGGGCAGGCACTGAAGCAGGTGAGCCACCGTGACGCGTGTTGCCAACTGTCCGACATGGTACGCGTGGCGGCAGATGGTCGCCCTTGATTGTCGAAAGATGGCGAGTCTCGGATGGTGGCGCCCGCCCGACGTCTGGCGACTCCCCTGAGTCTGATGATGTTCAGTCAATTCGAAAGCAGTATCGAATTGGTGTCGTGATGAGGGAGGATCTCGTTGACGCGGGCAGTTCTGGGGCCCTCATCGGGCGCCGCAGGGGCGGTAGTTGCCTGGCAGGCGCCCTCGAGGTGTAGCCAGCCTCGCTGTTGAACATGCTGGTGGTCGTATAGGGTGCCGCAGAATCAGCTGAGCAGGCATCCAGCAGGGGGACGGGATGGACGCAGGGGATCTGGCCACGTGGGTGGGATCGACGTTTGCCGCGATTGCCGCAGGGGCCACGCTGTGGACGCTCAAGAGTCAGCGAGACCAGATCGCCGAACAACGAGTGTTCATCGCGGAGCAGTCAGCCACTCTTGAGCTCGAACGCGCCGAACTCCGAGCCCTGGCAGCAGAGCGGCGGACACGTCAGGCCAAGCGGATTGCAATGCTCCCTAAGCTCGGCGGGAGCCAGGGACCCCGCAGCGCTCTGGACATCGAGCTGCAAGGGTACGACCGGTGGCACGTCGACATCGCTAATCGTAGCGATGAGCCCATCCGAGACGTGCTGGTCCGCTTCGGTGATGCGTACAACGCGGGAGTGGCGGTGATCCTCGAAGCCGCTGAGATGCCCGAGAACGGCCGCCGCGTTGTTCCGCTGCACATTGTGGGCGCCGGTCACACCGCGCGGTTCGAGTCCCCTTCATGGGGTTCCCAAGTGACTGTCGACAACAACCGCCCGGTCGTGACCTTCACTGACGCTGCCGGCAGCAGTTGGCTCCTTGATGAACATGGTGAACTGCGCGAAGCCTCCGGAGCATAGTTGGGTGCTGCCCCAAGAATCCCCGATCCGTTGGGGACGCAGCCGACCAGTGGCGGAGGGAAAGTCTGTGAATGAGGCTTGACTTGCATCGTCAAGCCGCGTTCGCAGAATCCATCCGCGCTGTTGGCGGCATGACTGTGACGACTGTCGGTGCGTTGCTTGCCTTGCGGGCAGGACGGACAGCGGCCCTGGGAGATGCCAGCCACCCTGTCCGGACCGTCGGTCGGGGACGCAGATGGGCCAGTAGCTAAGGTCCCCGATGGACGGATGGCTGGCAGCGACGGTGTCCATGAAGCCAAGCCCGGCACATTGGCAGGATGCGCGGGTGACTCTGGGGCCCCGCATCCGGGGGCCCCGGACCTACGCGTCTCCCAGCGTCATTTCCGCAGTGACTTCCTGAAGCGGCGCCAGGAGTCGACCAGCGACGGAAGTTGATCAAGGAGACCCTTGAGCGCGTAGATGAACACAGCGAGGACTCCGAACCAAGTGATGATCCAGAGGCTGACGTCGGACGCCACGGTGCGGCTTCCCTTCGGGTAAAGGCCGAACCTCATGCGCGGGCACACTCAGTCCGACCACGTTAAGTGATCGAACTGAGTCCCATCCGACGCTGAAACTCAGGTACTACTGCAATATCTGGGTACCTGTTTGTGGTAGTGAGCCCTGGTTTGCTCTCCCAGGGGCCGTTCAGAGGCTGTCGGCTAGAGCAGTCGTCGGATTGCTCCCGGCAGCGTGAGTTGACTGGGCGTCACGTCATCGAGCGACGAACCCAACTCACCGTGTTCCCATCATGATAGCTGCCCTGCCAAGGCTTAGGTGTTGCATCTGTCGGGGGCAGGTAATGGTGCATGAGCCATGCTTGACCGAGCCCCAGCAGGGGGCGACCTACGACACCTTGCTCACCGTGGCGAAGGCCACGGAGGACCTCGGGTTCGACGCATTCTTCCGCTCGGATCATTTCCTCCACATGGGAGACGTGGACGGCCTGCCCGGACCCACCGACGCCTGGATCACGCTGGCCGGACTCGCCCGCGAGACCAAGCGCATCCGGCTCGGCACCCTGATGACGGCCGCCACCTTCCGGCTGCCCGGCGTGCTCGCCGTCCAGGTCGCCCAGGTGGACCGGATGTCCGGCGGCCGGGTCGAACTGGGCCTGGGAGCGGGCTGGTTCGAGGAGGAGCACAAGGCGTACGGCATCCCCTTCCCGAAGGAGAAGTTCGGCCGCCTGGAGGAGCAACTGGCCATCGTCACGGGGATGTGGGCGACGGAGGCCGGCAAGACCTTCGACTTCCGCGGGACCTACTACGAGCTGACCGGGTCGCCTGCGCTGCCGAAGCCCGCGCAGGCGAAGGTCCCGGTGCTCGTCGGCGGGCTCGGAGCGACCCGCACACCGCGGCTCGCCGCCCAGTACGCCGACGAGTTCAACGTCCCGTTCGCCTCCGTCGAGGACAGCGAGCGGCAGTTCGGCCGGGTCCGGGCCGCCGCCGAGGCGGCCGGCCGCGGCGCCGACGACCTGACGTACTCCAACGCCCTCGTCGTCTGCGTCGGCCGGAACGACCAGGAGGTCGCCCGCCGCGCCGCCGCGATCGGCCGTGAGGTCGGAGAACTGAAGGCCAACGGCCTGGCAGGCTCCCCGGCCGAGGTCGTCGACAGGATCGGCCGCTACGCCGCGATCGGCGCCGGCCGGATCTACCTCCAGATCCTCGACCTGTCCGACCTCGACCACCTGGAACTGATCTCCAGCCAGGTGCAGTCGCAGCTGTCCTGACAGCAGGGGCAGGCCGTGCGCGGGCCGGGCGTCACGCCCACGGCCTGCCCTCGCGCAGGCACACGGCCGACGCGCTCAGCGCCGCCCCGTGCAGCGCGGTGAGGGTCTGCGCACCGGCGGCGAGCCGTGCGCCGGGCAGATCGGCCGGGGCGAACCAGCCGTGCCGGTCGTGCTCGGCGCTGAGCCGCACGGCCGTGTCCGCGCCGCCGGGCAGCGTGCCGCCGTAGAAGAAGCAGTCCAGGACCGGGCCGGTGCCCAGCACGTCCACGCGGTGGTCCACGCCGATCAGCCGCGGCACCGGCCCGAGTTCGAGACCCGTCTCCTCGCGCATCTCCCGCCGGGCCGCCGTCCAGGGGTCCTCGCCGTGGTCCAGCATCCCGCCGGGCAGCCACCAACTCCCCGCCCCCGGCTGCCCGGAGCCGTAGCGCAGGAGCAGGACGCGGCCGTCGCCGTCAAGCACCACCACACACGCGGCGAGGAGTGCCTGCGGCTGCGTCCTCACCCATTCCTCGCGCGGCATCCACTCCACCACTGATCGCCTCCCGGACGGTCTCGCACCGGCACCACCGCGGCCGCGGTCCCGGCTGTTTCCCCTGCCCCCTGACAACGACCCCGCGGCCAGGGGGAAGTGGGCGGCGAATATTGGAAGGCACAGGTCCGGCCCCCTGTGCGAAGGTGAGGGCGTCGTCCTGCCGGGCCCCCGGGACCATGGTCCTCGGGGGCTCCGGCGTACCCGGCACCCCAGTCGTCCACCCAGCCGGAGAGGCCCTCCGCATGTTCCTGACCATCACCACCACCGGCACGCCCGAACGCCCGGCCACCGACCTCGGTTTCCTGCTGCACAAGCATCCCGGCAGGGCGCAGGCGTTCTCCACCTCCTACGGCACCGCGCACGTCCTCTACCCCGAGGCGGACGATCTGCGCTGCACGGCGGCGCTGCTCCTGGAGGTCGACACGGTGGCCCTGGTCCGGCGCGGCAAGGCCAAGGGACGCGGCGGCGCCCCCGACACGGCGCTCGCCCAGTACGTCAACGACCGCCCCTACGCGGCCTCTTCACTGCTGGCGGTGGCGCTGAGCGCCGTCTTCTCCAGCGCCCTGCACGGGGTGTGCCGCGCGCGCCCCGAACTCCCGTCCCAACCCCGTCCGTTGCGCATCGAGGTACCGGCGGTCGCGGCCCGCGGCGGCCCCGCCCTCGTGCAGCGCCTGTTCGCACCGCTCGGCTGGACTGTCACCGCCGAACCGGTCGCTCTGGACACGGAGTTCCCCGAATGGGGCGACTCGCGGTACGTACGGCTCGTGCTGGAGTCGGAGGCGATCACCCTCGCCCAGGCCCTGCGCCACCTCTACGTACTGCTCCCCGTCCTCGACGACGCCAAGCACTACTGGGTCGCCCCCGACGAGGTCGACAAGCTGCTCCGGGCCGGCGAGGGATGGCTGCCCGCGCACCCGGAGCAGAAGCTCATCACCAGCCGCTACCTCTCGCGCCGCTGGTCGCTGACCCGGGAGGCGATGGAGCGCCTGGAACTGGTGCGGCTGGCCGAGGCCGACGACAGCGGGGTCGAGGAGCTCGACAACGCCGTGGCCGCGGAGACCGGGACCGAGGAGAAGCCGACGCCGCTCGCCGTGCGGCGACGGGACGCGATCGTCGCCGCGCTGCACGAGCACGGGGCCGCCCGGGTCCTCGACCTCGGCTGCGGACAGGGCCAGTTGGTGCAGGCCCTGCTGCGGGACGCGCGGTTCACCGAGATCGTCGGCGTCGACGTGTCGGTACGGGCCCTCACCATCGCCGCCCGGCGGTTGAAGCTGGACCGGATGGGCGAGCGGCAGGCCGCCCGCGTCACGCTCCGGCAGGGCTCGCTCGTCTACACCGACAAGCAGCTCAAGGGCTACGACGCCGCCGTGCTCAGCGAGGTGATCGAACACCTCGACCTGCCCCGGCTGCCCGCCCTGGAGTACGCGGTGTTCGGCGCCGCCCGCCCCCGCACCGTCCTCGTGACCACCCCGAACGTCGAGTACAACGTCCGCTGGGAAACCCTCCCCGCCGGGCACGCCCGGCACGGCGACCACCGCTTCGAGTGGACCCGCGAGCAGTTCCGCCAGTGGGCGCACACCGTGGCCGGACGCCACGGCTACGACGTCGGGTTCCGCCCTGTGGGCCCCGACGACCCCGAGGTCGGACCGCCCACCCAGATGGCCGTGTTCACCCTCGGCACCACCAAGCACGACACAGACAGCGAGAAGGAGGCGAAGGCGGCATGACCGAGACACAGACCCCGACACCACGAGGACGCGTCCTGCCCGTGACCGACCTCTCGCTGGTCGTCCTCGTCGGCGCCTCCGGCTCGGGCAAGTCCACCTTCGCCCGGCGCCACTTCAAGCCCACCGAGATCCTCTCCTCGGACTTCTGCCGCGGACTGGTCTCCGACGACGAGAACGACCAGGGCGCCACCCGCGACGCCTTCGACGTGCTGCACTACATCGCCGGCAAGCGCCTGGCGGCCGGCCGCCGTACCGTCGTCGACGCCACCAGCGTGCAGCCCGACGCCCGGCGGCAGTTGATCGACCTCGCGAAGAGCCACGACGTGCTGCCCATCGCCATCGTGCTCGACGTGCCGGAGGAGGTGTGCGCCGAGCGCAACGCGGCCCGCGCCGACCGGGCCGACATGCCGCGCCGGGTGATCCGCCGGCACACCCGCGAACTGCGGCGCTCCCTGCGGCACCTGGAGCGCGAGGGCTTCCGCAAGGTGCACGTGCTGCGCGGAGCCGAGGAGGTCGAGAACGCGTCCGTCGTCACCGAGAAGCGCTTCAACGACCTCACCCACCTGCCCGGGCCGTTCGACATCATCGGCGACATCCACGGCTGCTCCGCCGAGCTGGAGGCGCTGCTCGCCAAGTTGGGCTACTCCGAAGGGGCGCACCCCGAGGGCCGTACCGCCGTCTTCGTCGGCGACCTGGTCGACCGCGGCCCGGACAGCCCGGGTGTGCTGCGCCGGGTGATGTCCATGGTCGAGTCGGGCGACGCGCTGTGCGTGCCGGGCAACCACGAGAACAAGTACGGGCGCCACCTCAAGGGCCGCAAGGTCCAGCACACCCACGGACTCGCCGAGACCATCGCGCAGATGGAGGGGGAGAGCGAGGAGTTCAGGGCACGGGTACGGGAGTTCATCGACGGTCTGGTCAGCCACTACGTCCTCGACGGCGGGCGGCTGGTGGTCAGCCACGCCGGGCTGCCGGAGAAGTACCACGGCCGCACCTCGGGCCGGGTGCGCTCGCACGCGCTCTACGGCGACACCACGGGGGAGACGGACGAGTTCGGCCTGCCGGTGCGCTACCCGTGGGCGGAGGACTACCGCGGCCGGGCGGCCGTGGTCTACGGCCACACCCCGGTACCGGAGGCGACCTGGCTCAACAACACGATCTGCCTGGACACCGGCGCGGTGTTCGGGGGCAGGCTGACCGCGCTGCGCTGGCCGGAGCGGGAACTGGTCGACGTACCGGCCGAGCGGGTCTGGTACGAGCCGGCCAGGCCGCTGCGCACCGAGGCGCCGGGCGGGCACGAAGGGCGTCCGCTGGACCTCGGTGACGTGCACGGCCGCCGGGGCGTCGAGACCCGGCACGCCGGGCGGGTCGCGGTGCGCGAGGAGAACGCGGCGGCGGCCCTGGAGGTGATGAGCCGCTTCGCGGTCGACCCGCGGCTGCTGCCGTACCTGCCCCCCACCATGGCGCCGACGGCGACTTCGAGGGCCGACGGCTACTTGGAGCACCCGGAGGAGGCGTTCGCCCAGTACCGGGAGGACGGGGTGGCCCGGGTCGTGTGCGAGGAGAAGCACATGGGCTCGCGGGCGGTGGCCCTGGTCTGCCGCGACGCGGAGGCGGCGCGCGGGCGGTTCGGAGCGGACGGCGCGACCGGTTCGCTCTACACCCGCACGGGCCGCCCTTTCTTCGACGACCCGTCGGTCACCGAGGAGATACTCGGCCGGCTGCGCACGGCGGCCACCGAGGCGGGCCTGTGGGCGGACCTCGACACCGACTGGCTGCTGCTCGACGCCGAGCTGATGCCGTGGTCGCTGAAGGCGTCCGGGCTGCTGCGCTCGCAGTACGCGGCGGTCGGCGCGGCCTCCGGCGCGGTGTTCCCGGGCGCGCTGGCCGCCCTGGAGAGTGCCGCGGCGCGCGGTGTCGACGTGACGGACCTGATCGGCCGGCAGCGTGAACGGGCCGCCGACGCGACCGCGTTCACGGCCGCCTACCGCCGCTACTGCTGGCCGACCGACGGCCTGGACGGCGTCCGCCTGGCGCCGTTCCAGATCCTGGCCGTGCGGGGCCGCAGCCTGGCCGCACTGCCGCACGACGGGCAACTGGCGCTGATCGACCGGCTCGTGGAGCACGACGCGACGGGCCTGCTCCAGACCACCCGCCGTCTGTACGTCGACGTGGCCGACCCGGAGTCGGTGCGGGCGGGCGTCGACTGGTGGCTGGAGATGACCGGGCGCGGCGGCGAGGGCATGGTCGTCAAGCCGCTGGGCGCGCTGGTGCGCGGCGAGACGGGCCGGCTGGTCCAGCCCGGCATCAAGTGCCGCGGCCGCGAGTACCTGCGGATCATCTACGGTCCCGAGTACACCCGCCCGGACAACCTCGCCCGTCTGCGTCACCGCTCCCTCCACCACAAGCGCTCCCTGGCGATCCGTGAGTACGCCCTCGGTCTGGAGGCACTGGACCGCCTGGCCGACGGCGAACCGCTGTGGCGGGTGCACGAGGCGGTGTTCGGCGTGCTCGCTCTGGAGTCGGAGCCGGTGGACCCGCGTCTGTGACGGGGCGTCCCGCCGCTTCCGGCGAATCTCGTCGAGGTGACGAAAAAAGGAGGCCGTGGATACACGTGCACGGAGGGTGAAACCGGCCGCCGTTGGCCAGGATGGAGGCATGGGATTCCATGTCGACTCCGAGGCCGGGCGGCTGCGCCGGGTCATCCTGCACCGGCCCGATCTAGAGCTCAAGAGGCTCACCCCCAGCAACAAGGACGCCCTTCTCTTCGACGACGTGCTGTGGGTGCGCCGGGCGCGTGCCGAGCACGACGGGTTCGCCGACGTGCTGCGCGACCGCGGGGTCGCCGTGCACCTCTTCGGCGATCTGCTGACCGAGGCGATGGAGATCCCGTCGGCCCGCTCGCTCGTCCTGGACCGCGTCTTCGACGAGAAGGAGTACGGGCCGCTCGCCACCGATCACCTGCGGGCCGCCTTCGAGACCCTGTCCGCCGCCGACCTCGTCGAGGCCCTCGTCGGCGGCATGACCAAGCGGGAGTTCCTGGCCGGCCACGAGGAGCCGACGTCCGTGCGGTTCCACGCCATGGAACTGGACGACTTCCTGCTCGGCCCGCTGCCCAACCACCTCTTCACCCGTGACACCTCCGCCTGGATCTACGACGGCGTGTCCATCAACGCCATGCGCTGGCCCGCCCGGCAGCGCGAGACCGTCCACTTCGAGGCGATCTACCGCCACCACCCCCTGTTCCGGGGGGAGACGTTCCACCTGTGGTCCGAGGGGCAGGCCGACTACCCGTCCACGATCGAGGGCGGGGACGTGCTTGTGATCGGCAACGGGGCCGTGCTCATCGGCATGAGCGAGCGGACCACGCCCCAGGCCGTCGAGATGCTCGCGCACAAGCTGTTCGCCGCCGGCTCGGCCCGGACGATCGTCGCGCTCGACATGCCCAAGCGGCGGGCCGTGATGCACCTCGACACCGTGATGACCATGATCGACGGCGACACCTTCACGCAGTACGCCGGGCTCGGCATGCTCCGCTCGTACACCATCGAACCAGGCTCCGCGGACAAGGAGTTGAAGGTCACCGACCATCCGGCGGAGCACATGCACCGCGCGATCGCGGCCGCGCTGGGGCTCAGTGAGATCCGGGTCCTGACCGCCACCCAGGACGTGCACGCGGCCGAGCGCGAGCAGTGGGACGACGGCTGCAACGTCCTCGCCGTCGAACCCGGCGTCGTCGTCGCCTACGAGCGCAACGCCACCACCAACACCCACCTGCGCAAGCAGGGCATCGAGGTCATCGAGATCCCCGGCAGCGAACTGGGCCGGGGCAGGGGCGGACCGCGCTGCATGAGCTGCCCGGTCGAGCGGGACGCCGTGTAGGGCCGGGGCGTACGCGGGGATCACGTTCCGGTGACGGCGGAAGGAGAGGCTTGTGTGGCAGGTCACCTGAGCGTACGGTCCGTATCACGTCAGCGAACAAAGTGTTCGCTGAAGACGCATCAGGTGTTCACTCATGACTGATCGCTCATTGCCGGACCCCTCCGACGCCGCCGCCGACGCGGCGTTGGGGGTCCGTGTCCGGGAATACCGGACGCTGCGGCGGATGACCCTGCGGGCCCTGGGGGAGGCCGCCCAGGCAAGCCCCGGGTTCCTCAGCCAGCTGGAACGCGGGCAGGCGAACGCCTCCATCGGCATGTTGCGGCGGATCGCCGCGGCGCTCGGCCTCACCGTGGCCGATCTGTTCGACCAGGACAGCGCGCCGGGTCCGAGGGTGGTGCGGCGGGCCGACCGGCCGACGCTGCACACCGCCCCGGGAAGCCGCAAGTTCCTCATCTCACAGCGTCCGCTCAGCCATCTGGAGGTGTACGCGGGCGAGTTCGACCCCGGGACCTCCACCGGTGACGACGCCTACACCCATGGCGACTCCCAGGAGATCCTCCTGGTGATCCGCGGCGCCGTGCGGGTCGAACTCGACGGCCGGGCCCACGACCTGGAGGCCGGCGACAGCATCGAATACCGCTCCTCGGTGCCGCACCGCGTGGTCAACAGCCACGACGAGCCCGCCGAGATCCTCTGGATCATCAGCCCGCCGACCCCGGACTGACCCCTTCCCGCCCCGCACCACTCCCCGCCCCGCACCCGTCCGCACCCTTCGCACTCCTCCCGCCCGCAGTCCCTCCCCGAGCCCGCCCGCGACGCACCCGCACCCTCTTCACCGTGCCGCCGCCGCGCGGCGCCCCGCCGTGCCACGCCGCCGTGCGCTCCGCGCCGCGCCGCGCTCTCTCGATCCCCCTGTGTCTTCACCGTCCTCCTTGGAGGCAGTCATGCCCGGAATATCCCGCAACGTCATGGGGTGCGCCGCTGCCGCCGGCGCCCTCCTGCTGACCCTCACCGGCTGCGCCGGCACCGGCCCGGCCGCCGCCGACGTCGACCTCGGCCCCGGACCGGCCGCGGCCGGCCAGGTGAAGAAGGGCGCCCTCGACGGCGTCACTCTCACCTTCGCCTCCTACGGCGGCATCTACCAGGACGGCCAGGAAGCCGCCGCCGTCAAGCCGTTCGCCGCCGAGTCGGGGGCGAAGGTGCTCTCCGACGGGCCCACCGACTACACCAAGGTCAAGGCCCAGGTCGACGCCAAGAACGTCACCTGGGACGTGGTGGACACCGACACGCTCTGGGCCAAGCGCCAGTGCGGCAAGATGTTCATGCCGCTGGACAGGGACATCGTCGACATCTCCAAGCTGCCCAAGGGCACGGAGGACAAGTGCTCGGTGCCGGCCATGAGTTACGGCGTCGTCCTGATGTACGACAAAAAGAAGTTCGGCGACAACCCGCCGAAGGACTGGGCGGACTTCCTCGACACCAAGAAGTACCCCGGCAAGCGTGCGATCCCCGGCTTCGCGTCGGACGCGGCCCCGGGAGCGCTGGAGGCGGCGCTGATCTCCGACGGGGTCGCTCCCGACAAGCTGTACCCGCTGGACGTCGACCGGGCCCTGAAGAAGCTGACGAGCGTCCGCTCCTCGCTGGTCTTCTGGGACACCGGCGCCCGGTCCCAGCAACTGCTGGAGTCCGGTGAGGTCTCCATGGCGATGGTGTGGTCCGGCCGCGCCTACTCGGCGGTCAAGAACGGCGCCCACTTCGCCCCGCAGTGGAACCAGTTCCTGCCCGTCTCCGACTCCCTCGCCGTCCCCGTCGGCGCCAGGAACCCCAAGGCCGCCATGGCGCTGATCAACTACTACCTGGGCGCCGCCCAGCAGACCAAGCTCACCGAGCTGACGTCGTACTCGCCGATCAACACCGACGCCAAGCCCAAGCTCGACACGCTCGCCACGCAGTACCTGACCACGACGCCCGAGCGGCAGGCGCAGGCGCTCAAGGTCGACGACGCCTGGTGGGCTCAGAACCAGGAGCAGATCATCCAGAAGTGGTCCGACTGGCTGGCGCGGTAACCCATGACAGCCCTGATCGAGATCGCCTCCCCGGCCACCGGCGGCCGGCCCCGCAAGGGCGCCGGCGGCCGGTGGGGATGGCTGCTGCTGCCCGCGCTGGTCCTGCTGGCCGTGCTCTTCCTGGTGCCGCTGGGTCTGATGGCCTGGCGCAGCGTCAGCGAGCCGACGCCCGGCGCGGGCAACTACTCCTGGTTCTTCACCAGCGACGTCGCCCTCGCCACGCTGGTCCGCACCCTGGCCGTCGGTGCCGTCGTCACCCTGGTGACGTTGGTGCTCTCCTACCCGTACGCCTACCTGATGACCGTGGTCGGCGCGCGGGCGCGGATCTGGCTCACGCTGCTGGTGCTGCTGCCCTTCTGGACCAGCCTGATGGTGCGCACCTTCGCCTGGGTGGTGCTGCTCCAGGACAGCGGCGTGGTCAACCAGGTCCTCGGCACCATGGGTCTTGGCCCGCTGCACCTCATCCGCACCCCCACCGGCGTGGTGATCGGCATGTCGCAGGTCCTGATGCCGTTCATGGTGCTGCCGCTGTACGCGGTGATGAGCGGCATCGACCGCCGGCTCCTGGATGCCGCGCAGGGCATGGGCGCGCGCCCGGCGATCGCGTTCCTGCGCGTGTTCGTGCCGCTGTCGCTGCCCGGGGTGGGCGCCGGCGCGCTGACCGTGTTCATCACCTCGCTCGGTTTCTACGTCACCCCGGCGCTGCTCGGCTCGCCCGACCAGGCGCTGATCTCGCAGCAGATCTTCACCCAGGTCAACGGGCTGCTCGCGTGGGGCCGCGGCGGAGCGATGGGCGTGGTGCTGCTGGCGGTGACGCTGGTCCTGCTGGGACTGGTCGGCGTCGTTCTGCGCCTCACCCGCAGCCGGGGAGGTGCCCGATGAGGACCGCACCCGCGCGGATCGCGCTGTGGGTGTTCAGCGCGCTGGTGGGCCTGTGGCTCATCGCGCCCACGCTCGTGGTGATCCCGCTGAGCTTCACCGACAAGGCATCCCTGGTGTTCCCGCCGAGCGGCTGGTCCACCCGCTGGTACACCAACTTCTTCACCGACCCCCGGTGGACCGAGGCACTGTTCGCCTCGCTCCAGGTCGGCGCCCTGGTCGCGGTGGTGGCCACCGTCCTGGGCACCGCAGCCGCGATCGCGCTCACCCGGTCGGGATCGCGCTGGGTGAAGGCGTCGTACGGGCTGCTGCTGGCCCCCATGATCGTGCCGACCGTGGTGGTCGCCATTGGCGTGTACGCGCTGTTCCTGCAGTACAACCTGCTGGGCACCCTGCTCGGCTTCGTCACCGCCCACACCGTGCTGGCCCTGCCGTTCGTGATCATTCCGGTGACGGCGAGCCTGCGCGGCTTCGACCGGCGCCTGGAGGACGCCGCACTGATCTGCGGCGCCACCCGGTGGGGCGCCATCCGGCAGGTGACCCTGCCGCTCATCGCCCCGGGCGTCGTCTCCGGCGCCCTGTTCGCCTTCGTCACCAGCTTCGACGAGGTCGTGGTCTCGCTGTTCATCCAGAGCCCCTACCTGCAGACCCTGCCGGTCAGGATGTTCGCCAGCGTGACCCGGGACACCGATCCCACCATCGCCGCGGCCGCCACCCTGATCATCGTTTTCACCACGGTGCTCGTGCTGGCCGCCACCTTCGCCACCGCCAGGAGGAACCGTGTCCGCTGAGACCAGCCTCATCAAGGCGCGCGGAGCCCGTATCGAACTGGCGCAGGTGCGCAAGGAGTACGCGGACTCCGTCGCCGTCGACGACGTCTCCCTGGTGATCGAACCGGGCGAGTTCATGACCCTGCTGGGCCCCAGCGGCTCCGGCAAGACCACCACCCTCAACATCATCGCCGGATTCACCGCCGCCACCTCCGGCACGCTCACCATCGGCGGCAGGCAGATGCAGGACCTGCCGCCGCACCGGCGCGACATCGGCATGGTCTTCCAGCACTACGCGCTCTTCCCGCACATGACCGTCGCGGAGAACGTCGCCTTCCCGCTCAAACAGCGCAAGGTGCCGAAGGCCCGCCGCGCCGAGATGGTCGAGGCGGCCCTGGAGACCGTACGGCTCGGCGGCTACGGCCACCGCAGGCCGCGCGAACTCTCCGGCGGCCAGCAGCAGCGGGTCGCCCTGGCCCGGGCCGTGGTGTACGAGCCGAGCGTGCTGCTGATGGACGAGCCGCTCGGCGCGCTCGACAAGAAGCTGCGCGAATCCCTCCAGTTGGAGATCAAGCGGGTGCACCAGGAGGTCGGCTCCACCTTCGTCTTCGTCACCCACGACCAGGAGGAGGCACTCGTCCTGTCGGACCGCATCGCCGTCTTCGACGACGGGGGCATCCAGCAGGTCGGCACCGCGAGCGAACTCTACGAACGGCCCCGGAGCCTCTTCGTGGCCGAGTTCCTCGGAGAGTCCTCCACCGTCCGGGGACGCGTCGAGCCGGACGGCGACGACTCCCGCCTGCGGGTCGGCGACCGCACCGTACGCGTCGCCGGACGACTGCCCGGGGGCGGCGCCGCCGCCGTCGTGGTCAGGCCCGAGCACCTGCGGGTGCAGCCTGCCGCCGAACCCGTCGCAGCCGGGGCCAACGCGCTGCCCGCCCGCGTCACCCAGGAGATATACCTGGGCTCCGGCCGCAAGCTCGAACTCGCCCTGCCCGACGGCACCGTGCTGCTCGCCCGCGAGCAGGCCGACCGGCTCTCCGGCGTCCGCCACGGCGACGAGGTCACCGTGGTCTGGGACGTCGCACGAGGCGTCCTGCTCGACGACCCCTCCGGCACCACCCACCCACCCACGTCCGGCGACCGGATCCCCGTCGCCGCAGCGGAAGAGAGCGGACGATGAGTACCACTCCCGCCACCAGCCCCACCTTCGTCAACGGCGACGTCTCCTTCTGGTTCCGGGAGAGCGGCGTCCCCGCCCGCCGCCCCGCCCTGCCCGGCGACCTGGACGTCGACGTCGCACTCGTCGGCGGCGGCTACACCTCCCTGTGGACCGCCTACTACCTCAAGAAGGCCCAGCCCGACCTCCGGATCGCCGTCCTGGAGAAGGAGTTCGCCGGCTTCGGCGCCTCCGGCCGCAACGGCGGCTGGCTCAGCGCCGAACCGCCCGGCCAGATGCGCCGCTACGCCAAGTCGCACGGCAAGGAGCCGGCCGTCGCCCTGCAGCGGGAGATGTTCTCCTCCGTCGACGAGGTCATCAGGGTCGCCGCCGAGGAGGGCATCGAGGCCGACATCCAGAAGGACGGACTGCTGCACGTCGCCACCAACGCCGCCCAGGAGCGGCGGCTGCGCGAAGGGCTCCCCACGCTGCGCGCCGAGGGCTGGGGCGAGGACGACCTGGTCGAACTCGACGCGGACCAGCTCGCCCGGCGGGTACGCGTGGCCGGGGCCCGCTACGCCCAGTGGAGCCCGCACTGCGCCCGCATCCAGCCCGCCAAGCTGGTGCGGGGCCTGGCCGACGTGGTCGAGCGGATGGGCGTCGCGATCCACGAGGGCACCGAGGTCACCGAGATCCGCCCGCACGAGGCGGTCACCACCCACGGCACCGTACGGGCGTCGTACGTCATCCGGGCGCTGGAGGGGTTCACCGCCGGGCTGCGCGGCCACCGCCGGGTGTGGCTGCCGATGAACAGCAGCATGATCGTCACCGAGCCGCTGCCCGCCTCCGCGTGGGAGGAGATCGGCTGGCGCGGCGCCGAACTGATCGGGGACGAGGCCAACTCGTACTGCTACATCCAGCGCACCACCGACGGCCGCATCGCCATCGGCGGGCGCGGCATCCCGTACATGTTCGGCTCCCACGTCGACCAGCGCGGCGAGACCCGGGCCGCCACCCAGACGCAGCTCCAGGCGATCCTGCGGCAGCACTTCCCGGCCACCGAGGGCGTCGCGATCGACCACACCTGGTCCGGCGTGCTGGGCGTGCCGCGCGACTGGTGCGCCACCGTCCACCTGGACCGGGACACCGGCCTCGGCTGGGCCGGCGGCTACGTCGGGCACGGCGTGACCACCACCAACCTCGCCGGACGCACCCTGCGCGACCTGATCCTCGGTCAGGACACCGACCTGACCCGGCTGCCCTGGGTCGGCCGCAAGGTGCGCGGCTGGGAGCCGGAACCCCTGCGCTGGCTCGGCGTGCGCAGCCTCTACGTCGCCTACCGCGCCGCCGACCGGCACGAGAACTCCGGTCTGGAGCGCACCTCCGTCATCGCACGCGTCGCCAACGTCATCAGCGGACGCTGAAAGGAGCAGACCCCGATGGACACCAACACCCTCGTCCCCGCCGTCGCCTTCCTCGCGGACGCGGCGAGTGCCGACCTGCCCCCCATGGCGCCCAAGCCCACCAGTACCACCGGCCAGCAGGAGACGACCCGCACCCTGTGGCAGTCGCCCGACGGGCTGGTCGAGGTCGGCGTCTGGGAGTGCGACCCCGGCCACTTCACCGCCACCCGCGAGGGCTACGACGAGGTCTGCCAGGTGCTGACCGGATCCGCCACCGTCCGCACCGAGGGCGGTGAGGACGTCGAGCTGCGTCCCGGCGCCACCCTCGCGATGCCGGCCGGCTGGCGCGGCACCTGGCAGGTCCACGAGACCCTGCGCAAGGTGTACGTGCTGCGCACCCACGGGGCCGGCGCATGACCCTCGTCCTGCACGGCGGCCGGGTGTGGACCGGCGACCCGCGGCGCCCCGACGCCACCGCCGTCGCCGTGTCCGGCGGCCGGATCACGGCCGTCGGCACCGACGCCGAGGTGCGCCGGACCGCCGGCCGCCCGGCCGAGACGTTCGACCTGGCCGGCCGGACCGTGGTGCCCGGCCTCCAGGACGCGCACATCCACCCGGTCTGGGGCGCCCTGGAGGCGCTGCGCTGCGACCTCACCCGCGCCACCGACGCCGAGGGCTGCCTCACGGCCGTCCGCGAGTACGCGGCCGCCCACCCAGGCCGGCCGTGGATCCTCGGCGGCGGCTGGAGCATGGAGTGCTTCCCCGGCGGCTGGCCCACCCGCGGCCCGCTGGACGCGGCCGTACCGGACCGGCCGGTGTTCCTGCCCAATGCCGACCACCACTCGGCGTGGGTCAACTCGGCGGCACTGGAGCGCGCCGGGATCGACGCGGCCACCCCGGACCCGCCGGCCGGGCGGATCGAGCGCGACGCGGCCGGCCGGCCCACCGGGGTGCTGCACGAGAGCGCCATGGACCTGGTGGCCCGCCTGCTCCCGCCGGACACCGTCGAGGACCAGCTCGCGGCGCTGCGCCACGCGCAGGACCATCTCTTCCGGTACGGCGTCACCGGCTGGCAGGACGCCATCGTCGGCGCCTACGGCGGGGCGGGCGACACGCTCGCCGCCTACCGGCGGGCCGACGCGGAGGGGCTGCTGAAGGCCCGCGTCACCGGCGCCCTGTGGTGGGACCGTGACCGCGGCCTCGAGCAGCTCGACGACCTGGTGGCGCGGCGCGGCGAGCCCGGCCGCCGGTTCCGGGCCGGCGCCGTGAAGGTGATGCAGGACGGCGTGCTGGAGAACGGCACCGGCGCCCTGCTGGAGCCGTACCTGGACTCCTGCGGGTGCGCCACCGGCAACCTCGGCCACTCCAACGTGCCCGCGGCACTGCTCACCGAGGCGGTGACCCTCCTGGACGCCGCCGGGTTCCAGGTGCACTTCCACGCGATCGGCGACCGGGCGGTGCGCGAGTGCCTGGACGCGGTCGAGGCCGCGACCGCGGCCAACGGGGCCCGCGAGCGGCGCCACCACATCGCCCATGTGCAGTTGGTCGACGACGCGGACATCGGCCGCTTCGCCGCGCTGGGGGTGACGGCCAACGTCCAGTCGCTGTGGGCGACCCACCACCAGCAGACCGACGAGCTGACCAACCCGCTGCTGGGTGAGGCACGGGCCGGCCGGCAGTACCCCTTCCGGCGGCTGCTGGACAGCGGCGCCCGGCTCGCCGGGGGCAGCGACTGGCCGGTCACCACGGCCGACCCCTGGCAGGCCATGCACGTCGCCGTGCACCGCACCGAACCGCCCGGTTCGGCGAACACCGGATGGCCGGGCGCCGACCGCCCGTTCGTGCCGCGCGAACGGCTGGAGCTGACCGACATCCTGCGTGCCTACACGGCCGGCTCGGCCTGGGTGAACGGCAACGACGACGAGGTCGGCCTGCTCCGCGAGGGCATGGCGGCCGACCTCGCCGTCCTCGACCGGGACCTCCTCGCCCCGGAGGCGGACGTGGCCGGCACCCGCGCCGTGCTCACCCTGGTCGCGGGGGAGGCGGTCCACACCGCGTGAGCGGCCGGCTCACCAGTTGACGGGGAGGGTGAGCGGCGACTTGCTCGGTGACTCGTCCTCCCAGATGGGGCGGTGGCCCTCGGCCAGGCGCAGGTCCGGGAGCCGGTCGAACAGCGCCTCAAGGCACACCGTCATCTGGGCCCGGGCCAGATGGGAGCCGATGCAGTTGTGCGCCCCGCGGCCGAAGGTGAGGTGGGGGTTGTCCGCGCGGCACAGGTCGAGACCGTCGGCGTCGGCGAACACGCTCTCGTCGCGGTTGGCCGCGGCGAGCACGGGCAGCACGGCGTCGCCGGCGCGGATCGTCCGGCCGTGCAACTCGATGTCCTCGACGGCCTGGAGGACGACGACACCGTTCATCACCGGGACGTAGCGCAGGAGTTCCTCCACCGCGCCCGGCAGGAGGGCGCGGTCGTCGCGCAGGCGCGCGTACGCGCCGGGCACGGTCAGCAGGGTCAGCACCGCGTCGGCCAGGAACATGGTGCTCGTGCGGTAGCCGGCGACCAGCATGGACAGCCCGAAGCTCACCGCGCTCTCGTGGTCCAGAGCGCCGCGGTCGCACTCCCGGACCAGCCGGGTGAGCATGTCGTCGCCGGGTCCGCGCCGCTTCCGGTCGAGCAACGAGGTGATGTACTCGCGCAGTTGGGAGGTCGCCTCGCGGCCCTCCTCAAGTGTGAGGATGGCGCCGAGCGCGGCGTCCGCCCTGGGCAGGAAGTAGTCGCTGTCCTCGTAGGGGATGCCGACGAGATCGCACATCACCATGACGGGGAAGGGCTCGACGTACCGGACGACCAGGTCGCCGGGCTGGTCGCCATCGACGAACGGATCGAGCAGCCGGTCGGCCGACCGCCGGATGCGCGGCAGCCGGCTCCGCACGGACCGCACGCTGAACGGCTCGCTCAGCGTCCGGCGCAGCGCGGCGTGCCGGGGGCCCTCCAGCTCCATCATCGTGACCAGGCCCGGCTCGTCCCCGGGCACATGGCCGGGGCGGGGCGGCCAGTCGGTGATGCTCGGCCTGATCAGCCGGGCGTCGGCGATCAGTTCCTTGACGTCGTCGTAGCGGGTGGCGTACCAGGCGGTTGCGCCGATCGGCAGCCTGACCCTGGCCAGGGGGCACTCACGGCGCAGCCGGCGGTACTCCTCGGGCGGGCCCATGGTGCCGGGCGGCGGCAGGGGCAGCTCGATGACGGGGACGGCGGGCACGTCGGCGGCGGGTTCCGGCCTGGTGTTCACGGGTGGACCTCCCCTGGCGCCTGCGGGTGGGCTCACCAGCCGACCGGAAGGGTCAGCGGTGACTTGGTGACGGACTGGTCGTCCCAGAGCGGCTGTTGACCCTCGGCCGGACGCAGCTCCGGGAAGCGGTCGAGCAACGCCTGAAGTCCCACGGTCAGTTCGGCGCGCGCCAGGTGCGCGCCGACGCAGTTGTGGGTGCCCCGGCCGAAGGCGAGGTGGGGGTTGTCGGCGCGGCACGGGTCGAGCCGGTCGGCGTCGTTGAACACGCTTCCGTCGCGGTTGGCCGATGCCAGCACGGGGATGACGGCGTCGCCGCGGCGGACGGTCTGCCCGCCCACCTCGATGTCCTCGGTGGCCAGGAGCAGCACGGTGCCGTTCATCACCGGCATGTACCGCAGGAGTTCCTCCACCGCGCCGGGCACGAGGTCGCGGTGGTCGCGCAGGCGGGCCCACTGTTCCGGACGGTGCAGCAGGGTGTGCACCGAGCCGGCCAGGAAGAAGCCGCTGATGCCGAAGCCGACCGTGAGCATGGACAGCCCGAACGCCGTCACCTCGTCGTCGGTCAGCGCCCCCTCCTCGCACTCGCGGACCAGCAGGCTCAGGACGTCGTCGGCGGGCCGGCTCCGCTTCTGCGCGATCAGCCCGGTCACGTACGCGCGTAGCAGGTCGGTGACCCTGCGTCCCTCGTCGGCGGTCACCATGCCGTCGAGGGCGGCGTCAAGGACCGGCAGGAACCAGTCCCGGTCCTGCCAGGGGATCCCCACCAGGTCGCACAGCACGAGCAGCGGGAACGGCTCGGTGAATCCGGCCACCAGGTCGCCGGGAGGGCCGCCCCGCGCGAACTCCTCCAGGAGCCGGTCGGCGAGTGCGCGGATGCGCGGCAGCCGGTCCCGGACGGCTCCGGCGCTGAACGCCGAGGACACGGACCTGCGCAGGGCCAGGTGCCGGGGCCCGTCCAGCTCCGCCATGGTGACCAGGCGCGGCCCCTCGTCGGCGGCCGGGCCGGGACGCGGCGGCCAGTCGTTGATGGTCGGCCTGATCAGCCGGGGGTCGGCGAGCAGCGCCCGCACGTCCTCGTACCGGGTGACGTACCAGGCGGTCGCGTCCATGAGCAGCCCGACCCTGGCCACGGGACGGCTCTCGCGCAGCCGCGCGCACGTCTCGGGCGGCCCCATGGTGCCCGGCGGCGGCAGCGGGAAGTCCAGGACGTCCGCCTCGGGGCCGGGCGCCCGCGCGCCGGGTGACTGTGGGGTCATGCTCGCTCCTCTGGCGTGGGCTACGGGCGTGGGGCTACGGGCGTTCGATGTAGCCGGTGGCGTAGAAGTACTCCAGGTAGCGGTCCAGCAGGTCCGCGTCGACGGGCGGGCAGCGCAGGCCCGTACCGGCCAGGTCACGTTCGACGTTGTCCCGCCCCACGGACGGGAAGGTGCCCTCGAAGTACATCTCCTTGACGGACATGTCCGCCTGCTTGCAGCGGTCCACGCACAGGGAGACGAACGGGGCGGTGGGGCTGGTGGGGTGCCGCGCGACATGGCGGACGAGGTCGTCCACCCACTCCTCGTAGGGGAGCCGCCGGATCCGGTGGCCGCCCGCGTCCATCCGGTCCAGCATGTCGCGCAGGCTCGCCGGGCGGGGGTTGGTCATGTGGTAGGTCCGGTGGGTGGCCCGGTGGGCGGTGGCGATGTGCACCACCGCCTCGGTGAGGAAGTCCACCGGGACGAAGTCCAGCGGCAGCGGGATGTCGGGGGCGAGACCGGTCTCGGTGATCGTCTTGAACAGCGAGCAGATCGCGGTGTCGGTGTTGCACGCGCCGGTGCGCCGGTCGCCGGTGATCTCGTACGGCCGGTGGACCGCCACCGGCAGGCCCTGGCCGGCGGCGTCCCGCAGGACCTCCTCGGCCACCCACTTGCTCTCGGCGTAGCCCATGGTGAGCCGGTCGGGGTGGTCGAGCGGCAGGTCCTCGTCCACGTGCCGCACGCCCGCGGTGCCGAAGCCGGCGAGCACCGCGATGGTGGAGAAGAAGTGCACGGGCACGGCCCGTTCGGCCGCCAGGCGTACGAGCTGCCGGGTGCCCTCCACGTTGGCGCGGCGCAATGCCTCGTACGGGTAGAGGAAGTTGACCTGTGCGGCGGCGTGCAGCACCAGGTCGAGGGTGCCGGCCAGCTCCTCGGCGCGGCCCGGTTCCAGACCGAGGCCGGGCTCGGTGAGGTCGGCGGGGAAGCACACGACGCGGTCGGCGGCCTCCGCGCCGGCGAGGCCGAAGCGGTCCAGGTTCCGCATCACCTTCCGCCGGGCGTGCGCGGCGTCGCGGCCGCGCACCGGGCAGTGCACCCGGGCGCCGGTGCGTCGCAGCAACCGGTCGAGCAGGAAGGCGCCGAGGAAGCCGGAGGCGCCGGTCAGTAGTACCTCCCGGGGGTGCCGCCAGTCCGGTTCCGGACCCCGCGGCGACGGCAGGGCGAAGCCGAGCCGCGCCTCGGCGCGGAAGTCCACGGCGCCGGCGTCCGGGGCCGCCCGGTCCCGCCGTCCCTCGACGGAGGTGAGGGTCGCGACGGCGGCGGTGAAGTCCTCCAGCGTGGGGGAGCGCAGCAGGCCGTGGACCAGGGTGCGGCCGTGCCGGGCGTCGAGTCCGAAGGCGGCCAGGGTGCGGGTGACGACCTCGGCCGCCAGCAGGGAGTCGCCGCCGATGTCGAAGAATCCGTCCCCGGGCGCCGGGTGCACGCCCAGCACCACCTGCCACACCCGCGCGACCGACTCCAGCGGCCCCTGCCCCGGCCCCGGCTGCTGCCCGTGCGCCGGGGCGGTGGCCATCTCCGTGCCCGCTTCTTGGACGCTGCCCGCCCCGGCTTCCCGGGCCGTGCCCGTAGCCGTCCCCGCGGCCGTGGCCGCGTTCGGGGTCGGCCCCGTGCCCGCCAGCAGGCGCAGCCTGCGGCGGTCCACCTTGCCCCCCGCGGTCACCGGGAACCGCGCCACCTCCACCAGCCGCGCGGGCACCGCCGCCGCGGGCAGCCATGCCGTGAGCGCGCCGCGGATGCGGCCCAGCGGCAGCGGCCGGCCGGGCCGGGCCGGTGTCACGTACCCGATCAGGCTGTCGCCCTCCAGTTCCACGACGGCCTCGCCGACCGCGTCGTCCGCGCGCAGCCGCGCCTCTATCTCGTCCGGCTCGATGCGGTGCCCGCGCAGCTTGATCTGCCGGTCCACCCGCGCCCGGTACTCCAGGACGCCGTCCGCGCGCCGTACCACCCGGTCGCCGGTGCGGTAGAGCCGCGTACCGGGCTCGAAGCGGTTGTCGACGAAGCGCTCGGCCGTCAGCTCGGGGTCGCCGAGGTATCCGAGCGCGAGCCCGTCCCCGCCGACGAGCAGTTCGCCCTCCTCACCGGCGTCCGCGAGCGTGCCGTCCGCCCGCACCACGTAACAGGTGGAGTTCTCCAGAGGCCTGCCGATCGGCACCGCCGTCGCCTCGGGCGGCAGGCCGTCCACCAGGTGCGCGGTGGAGACCACACTGTTCTCGGTCGGACCGTAGAAGTTGACCACGGTGGTGTCGGGGCAGGCCGCCAGGATCGCGCGGGCCAGCTCCGGGTCCATCGCCTCGCCGCCCGCCGAGGCGAACCGCAGCGACCGCAGGGCCGACGGCCTGGTGCGCCCGATGTGGTGGAACACCCCGGTCGTCAGGTAGGCGATGCTGACCCTCTCGGACAGCAGCCGGGACTCCAGGGCGGCCGGGGACAGCAGCTCCTCCTGATCGGCGATCACCACACAGGCACCCGCGAGCAGCGGGGACCAGATCTCGATCGTGGAGGCGTCCGAGGACAGGCCGTAGGCGTGCAGCACCCGCTCACCGGGCCGCGGCCGCTGCCACACCAGGTCGGAGGCGGCCAGCCGGACCACGCCGCAGTGCGGCACCGCCACCGGTTTGGGACGGCCGGTCGAGCCGGAGGTGAACATCACATAGGCGCAGTCCCCGGGGCGTGTCCCGGCCCGCGGGAGCGCGACCGGCGCGCTCGGCGCCGACCCGTTCAGCGCGATGCGGGTACGCACCCGCCGGATGCGGCACACACTGCCGGGCAGCGTCACCACGGTGTGCACCCCGGCGTCCTCCGCCATCGCCTGGAGCCGCCCGGGCGGGGAGGCGTCGTCGAGCGGGACGTAGGCCGCACCGGCCTTGAGGATGCCGAGAAAGGCGACCAGCGCTTCCGGGGACCGGCCCCCGCACACACCGACCCCGTCACCGCGCCGCACCCCGGAGCCCAGCAGCCGGGCGGCCAGCGCGTCGGAGCGGTCTCTCAGCTCGCCGTAGCTCATACTGCGGCCGTGCTGGACGGAGGCGGTCGCCCGCGGGCGCAGCGCGGCCTGGGAGTCGAACAGTTCATGCAGACAGCGATCGCGCGGGTACCACACCGTCCCCGCGTTCCACGCCGGCGCCGCCGGAAGCGTCGTGGCGTCAGTGACCATCGCGATGTCCCGTCTGTGCTGCGCGTGAACCGCCCGCCGCACGGAGGACTACGACTCGAACTCCTCGGCGAAGGCGGAGAAGTCGGCTGTCCTCCATCTCTCGGGCCGCATGCGGATGAGGACGTCGTCGGCCAGTTGCCCCTGGTTGGCCGCCAGGTACGCCGTCGCGGTCTCAGCGTCCAGGTACCGGTGGGCCAGTGCCTCCTGCTCGGCCCGGGGCAGCGGATCCTCGACGTCCACGACCGGCCCCTCCACGCTCACATAGCGATACGGTGCCGACTCGTCCTGCACGCAGAGGCTGAACCGCCCGGCGCCGCGAATAAGGCGGGCCTTCAGCGACTGCCGCCCGGTCGCGATCGTCACCGGACCGCCGGGTTGGTAGGAGTACCAGAGCGGGACCAGCAGCGGCCCACCGCCGTCACGAGGGTCGTCGACCCCCAGGATTCCCACGTGGAGACCGGCAAGGAACTCTTCCCGGTCTTCGGCCGACATCCTGAGATCCATGACTCCCAGAGTTCAACAGACCCGGGCGGTTCGCATCCCGGACCCCGGCCAAGCTCTGTATAGAAATGTGGAACGTCGTATAGACTTCCATGGTCCGCCCCTTTCGCCGTCCCCAGGAGACTCCCCGATGGTGCACGTCCCGACCGGTCTCACCGGCCGCCACTTCCTCAAGGAGCTGGACTTCACCGAGGAGGAGTTCCGCGGTCTGGTCGGGCTGGCCGCCGAGCTGAAGGCGGCCAAGCGGGCCGGGACCGAGACGCCGTACCTGCGGGGCCGCAACATCGCGCTGATCTTCGAGAAGACCTCGACGCGCACCCGCTGCGCCTTCGAGGTCGCCGCCGCCGACCAGGGCGCCTCGACGACGTATCTCGATCCGTCCGGGTCGCAGATGGGTCACAAGGAGTCCGTCAGGGACACCGCCCGTGTCCTCGGCCGGATGTTCGACGCGATCGAGTACCGGGGCGACAGCCAGGACACCGTCGAGGAGCTCGCCGCGCACGCCGGCGTCCCCGTCTACAACGGGCTCACCGACGACTGGCACCCCACGCAGATGCTCGCCGACGTGCTCACCATGACCGAGCACTGCGCCAAGCCGCTGCGCGAGACCGCCTTCGCCTACCTCGGCGACGCCCGCTTCAACATGGGCAACTCCTACCTGGTCACCGGCGCCCTGCTCGGCATGGACGTACGGCTCGTCGCCCCCAAGAGCTACTGGCCCGCTCAGGCGGTCGTCGACCGGGCCCGCGAACTGGCCGACTCCAGCGGTGCGCGCATCACGCTGACCGAGTCCCTCGATGAGGGCGTGCGCGGCGCCGACTTCGTCGCCACCGACGTCTGGGTCTCCATGGGGGAGCCGAAGGAGGTCTGGGACGAGCGGATCGAGGCCCTGGCCCCGTACGCCGTGACGATGGACGTGCTGCGCGCCACCGGCAACCCGGACGTGAGGTTCCTGCACTGCCTGCCCGCGTTCCACGACCTCGGCACCGAGGTCGGGCGGGAGATCCACGAGCGGCACGGCCGCACCTCCCTCGAGGTGACCGACGAGGTCTTCGAGTCGGCCCACTCGGTCGTCTTCGACGAGGCGGAGAACCGGCTGCACACCATCAAGGCGATCATGGTCGCCACCCTGGCCTGACCGGCCGTACGTCAGACCCGCGGCCCGGAGCCACCCCTTCCGCCGCCGCGACGCGACCTCCCCCCGCACGCGGGGTACACCCCGGAGGCCGCCCCGCACCACCAGAAACGAGCACCACCCCCACATGTCCGCTCCCCGCATCAAGTCCCCGGCCCTCCTCGTCTCCGAGTCCGGCGCCGACCGTGCCGGCCACGGCCTCAAGCGCACGATGGGCCTGTTCCAGCTCGTCTGCTTCGGCATCGGCGCGATCGTCGGCACCGGCATCTTCGTCGGCCTGTCCGACTCGGTCGCCCAGGCCGGTCCCGCCGTCGTCGTCTCCTTCGTCCTGGCGGCGATCACCTGTGTGTTCACCGCCTTCTCCTTCGCCGAGCTCGGCGGCGCGATCCCCGTCTCCGGATCCTCGTACTCCTTCGCCTACGCGGGTCTCGGCGAGACCACCGCCTTCCTGGTCGGCTGGTGCCTGCTCCTGGAGTACGGCATCTCCATCTCCGCGGTCGCCGTCGGCTGGAGCCAGTACGTCAACGAACTGCTGCACAGCCTCACCGGCACGCAGCTCCCGGCCGCCCTCTCCGCCGGACCCGGCGACGGCGGGGTCGTCAACCTGCCGGCCGTCCTCGTCATCGCCATGGCCTGCCTGCTGCTGGTGCGCGGAGTGCGCGAGAGCGCCCGGGCGACCGCCGCGATGGCCGTGCTCAAGCTCGCCATCCTCGTCGCCTTCTGCGCCATCGGGTTCTCCGCCTTCAAGCACGGCAACCTCACCCCGTTCTCGCCGGCCGGCCTCGGCGGCATCGGCGCGGGCACCACGGCCGCGTTCTTCTCCTACATCGGCTTCGACGCGATCACCACCGCGGGCGAGGAGGCCAGGAACCCCCGCCGGGACATCCCGGTCGCCATCCTCGTCTGCATCGGCCTGGTCACCCTGCTGTACTGCGCGGTCGCGCTCGCCGCGATCGGCGCCATCGGCGGCGACCAGGTAGGCGGCCGGCCCGCGGCCCTCTCGTACGTCGTCAACACGGTCACCGGCTCCACCGTCGGCGGCGCCGTGATCGCCTTCGGCGCGGTCGTCGCCATCGCCTCCGTGGTGCTGACCGTGACGTACGCCCAGTCCCGCATCCTGATGTCGATGTCCCGTGACGGGCTCGTGCCGCCCATCCTGCAGAAGGTCTCGCCGCGCACCTCGGTGCCCGTCGCCGGCACCCTGATCGTCGGCGTGGTCTTCGCGATCCCCGCCGCGTTCGCGTCGCTCGACGTCGTGGTCAACCTCTGCACCATCGGCACGCTCGCCATCATGGGCGTCGTCAACATCGCCGTGATCACACTGCGCCGCCGCGAGCCGGGCCTCGCCCGCACCTTCCGGGTGCCGCTCTACCCGGTGTTGCCGGTGCTCGGCGTCGGCTGCTCCCTGTACCTGATGTACGAGACCGGCTGGACCACCTGGCTCCAGTTCGCCGGCTTCCTCGTGGCCGGGCTGCTGGTGTACGCCGTCTACGGGCGCCGGCACTCCCGGCTGGCGGCCCGGGCCGAAGCCGCGGAGGTCACGCCGGGCGCAGCCGGGGCGGGCCCGCGGACAACCTGAACCACACCGCCTTGCCCGAAGCGGTCGCGCGGTGCCCGCAGGCGGAGCTGAGGGTGCGGATCAGCAGCAGGCCGCGCCCGTGCTCCTGCCAGGGGTCCGGGGCCGCGAGGCCCGGCCGGGTCAGACCGCCGGGCGGGTCCGGGTCCGGGTCGTGCACCTCGACATGGCAGCCGGTCGGCCTCAGCTCCACCACCAGCTCTATCGGTCCCCGGCCCGCGGCGTGCTCCACGGCGTTCGCGACCAGCTCCGCGGTCAGCAGCTCCGCGGTGTCGCAGTCGGCCGTGTGCTCCAGCTCCGTCAGCGCCGTCCGCACCAGGGCGCGCGCCACCGGCACGGCGGCCGCCGAGTGCGGCAGCGCGACGCGCCAGGACGACGGGTGGGACGGGGCTGAAGGGGGCTCGTACAAGGTGTGTCCGTTCGGGGCGGGGGGCCTCCCGGTGGTGGCCACCAGGTTGTCCCGCTTTCAACGAGGGGAATGGTACGGGGGCCCTCCACGCGATCTTGAGGCGGCCTCGGACCCGGGCCGCCGCTGCCGCATATCGCGTACTCGTGACGGCAGTCATGAATGAGTGATAACTTCGAGGGAGCGCGGCACAGGTTCGTGGCAGTCCCCCGAGGAGGCCCCACGTCATGAGTCCCTTCACCGGCTCCGCCGACCGCACCCCCCACTGGCGCCATCTGCGCGTCGAACGCGCCGACGGCGTCGCCACGGTCACCCTCGCCCGCCCCGACAAGCTCAACGCGCTCACCTTCGGCGCCTACGCCGACCTGCGCGACCTGCTCGCCGAGCTGTCCCGCGAGCGGGCCGTGCGCGCCCTGGTGCTGGCCGGCGAGGGCCGCGGCTTCTGCTCGGGCGGCGACGTGGACGAGATCATCGGCGCCACCCTGAGCATGAACACGTCCGAGCTGCTCGACTTCAACCGGATGACCGGACAGGTCGTCCGGGCCGTACGGGAGTGCCCCTTCCCGGTGATCGCGGCCGTGCACGGAGTGGCGGCCGGGGCGGGCGCGGTCCTGGCCCTGGCGGCGGACTTCCGGGTCGCGGACCCCACCGCGCGGTTCGCCTTCCTCTTCACCCGCGTGGGCCTCTCCGGCGGCGACATGGGCGCGGCGTACCTGCTGCCCCGGGTGGTCGGGCTCGGCCACGCCACCCGGCTGCTGATGCTCGGCGAGCCGGTGCGGGCGGCCGAGGCCGAGCGGATCGGCCTGATCAGCCACCTCACCGACGAGGGCAGCGCCGACGAGGCCGCGCGCTCCCTGGCCCGCCGGCTGGCCGACGGCCCCGCCCTCGCCCACGCCCAGACGAAGGCCCTGCTCACCGCCGAACTGGACATGCCCCTGTCCGCCGCGGTCGAACTGGACGCCTCCACCCAGGCCCTGCTGATGAACGGCGAGGACTACGCCGAGTTCCATGCGGCCTTCACCGAGAAGCGCCCGCCGAAGTGGCGGGGGAGGTGACCGGGGGTGACCGGTGTCACGAGGGTCGCGGTCATCGGCGGCGGACCCGGGGGCCTGTACGCGGCGGCCCTGCTGAAACGGCTCGACCCGGCTCGTGAGATCACCGTCTGGGAGCGCAACGCGCCCGACGACACCTTCGGATTCGGCGTCGTGCTCTCCGACGAGACGCTCGGCGGCATCGAACACGCCGACCCGGTGGTGTACGAGGCCCTGCGCCGGGAGTTCGTGCGCTGGGACGACATCGACATCGTGCACCGGGGCACCCGGCACACCTCCGGCGGCCACGGGTTCGCCGCGCTCGGCAGACGGCGCCTGCTGCGGATCCTGCACGAACGCTGCCGCGCACTCGGCGTCGACCTGCGCTTTCGCACCGAGGCGCCCGACCCCGGACGGCTGACCCGGACGTACGACCTGGTCGTCGCCGCCGACGGCGTGCACAGCGCCACCCGCGAGGCGTACGCCCACGTCTTCCGGCCCCGGGTGACCGGCCACCGCTGCCGCTACATCTGGCTGGCCGCCGACTTCGCCCTCGACGCCTTCCGCTTCGAGATCGCCGAGACCGAGCACGGCGTGGCACAACTGCACGGCTACCCCTTCGCGCCGGACGCCTCGACGGTCATCGTCGAGATGCGCGAGGAGGTGTGGCGTGCGGCCGGCTTCGACACCATGGACGAGCAGGAGTCCGTCGAACGCTGCGCCAAGATCTTCGCCGACGCGCTCGGCGGACGGCCGCTGCGCTCCAACAAGTCCGCGTGGACCACCTTCCGCACCGTCGTCACCGAGCGCTGGTCGCACGGCAACCTGGTGCTGCTCGGCGACGCCGCCCACACCGCCCACTTCTCCATCGGCTCCGGCACCAAGCTCGCCGTCGAGGACGCCCTCGCCCTCGCCGCCTGCCTGGACGAAAAGCCGTCCCTGGCCGAGGCGCTCACCGCCTACGAGGAGGAGCGCGGACCGGTCGTCGCCTCCACCCAGCGCGCCGCCCGGGCCAGCCTGGAGTGGTTCGAGAACCTGGACCGCTACCTCGGCCAGCCGCCCCGGCAGTTCGCCTTCAACCTGCTCACCCGCAGCCGCCGCGTCACCCACGGCAACCTGCGGCTGCGCGACCCCCGCTTCACCGACGCCGTGGAGCGCGAGTTCGGCTGCCCGCCCGGGACACCGCCCATGTTCACCCCGTTCCGGCTGCGCGGACTGACCCTGCGCAACCGGGTCGTCGTCTCGCCCATGGACATGTACTCGGCCACCGACGGCGTCCCCGGCGACTTCCACCTCGTCCACCTGGGCGCCCGGGCGCTCGGCGGTGCGGGCCTGGTGATGACCGAGATGGTCTGCGTCAGCCCCGAGGGCCGGATCACCCCGGGCTGCGCCGGCCTGTGGACCGGACGGCAGGCCGAGGCCTGGCGGCGGATCACCGACTTCGTGCACCGGCAGGCCCCGGACACCGCGATCGGCGTGCAGCTCGGCCACAGCGGACGCAAGGGCTCGACCCGGCTGATGTGGGAGGGCATGGACGAGCCGCTGCCGCACGGCAACTGGCCGCTGGTGGCCGCCTCCCCGCTGCCGTACCGGCCGGACAGCCAGATCCCGGGCGAGCTCGGCCGGGCCCAGCTCACCGACATGCGCGAGCAGTTCGCCGCCGCCGCCTGGCGAGCCGCCCGGGCCGGCTTCGACCTGCTCGAACTGCACTGCGCCCACGGCTATCTGCTCTCCGGCTTCCTCTCCCCGCTGACCAACCGCCGCACCGACGCCTACGGCGGCTCCCTGGACGGACGGCTGCGCTTCCCGCTGGAGGTCTTCGACGCCGTACGCGGAGTGTGGCCCGAGGAGCGCCCGATGACCGTACGGATCTCCGCCACCGACTGGGCCGAGGGCGGCACGACCGCCGCCGAGGCCGTGGAGATCGCCCGCGCCTTCGCCGCGCACGGCGCCGACGCGATCGACGTGTCGACCGGACAGGTGGTCGACGGCGAACGCCCCGAGTTCGGGCGCTCGTACCAGACACCGTACGCCGACCGGATCCGCCACGAGGCGGGCGTCCCGGTGATCGCGGTCGGCGCGATCTCCTCCTGGGACGACGTCAACTCGCTGATACTGGCGGGCCGTACGGACCTGTGCGCGCTGGCCCGCCCGCACCTGTACGACCCGCACTGGACGCTGCACGCGGCCGCCGAACAGGAGTACACGGGCCCGGCCGCGGTCTGGCCGGCGCCCTACCGGGCGGGCAGCCGCCGCCCACGCACGGGGCGTACGGATGCGCCCAAGCCGCGTCTCGGGCTGGGCGGTTGAGCGGCGTCAGGCGCTCGGACCGTCGACACGGACGCCGACACCCGGAAGGCGAACGGGGTCAGAGTCCGGCGAACTCGGCGCCCGCGTCCCGCAGTCGCTCGTGCAGTCCCTGGAAGACGGCGGCCGAGCGGGCGCCGGGCCAGTCGGCGGGCAGCAGCCGCGCGGGCAGGCCGGGGTCGGCGTACGGCAGATGGCGCCAGGAGTCCAGGGCGAGGAGGTAGTCGCGATAGGCCTCCTCCGGCGGGGTGTCCGCACGCTCCTCCCAGGCGTGCAGCACACGCGCGTGCCGGTCGAGGAACGCCTCGTGCTGCTCGGCGATCGCCGCCAGGTCCCACCACCGACCGACCGCCTGGGCGGTCGGCGTGAAGCCCAGGTGCTCGCCGCGGAAGAAGTCCACGTACGGGTCCAGGTCCAGGCGTCGCAGCGTGTGCCGGGTCTCCTCGTACAGCCGGGCCGGGGCGATCCACACGCCGGGCGCCGCCGTGCCGAAGCCGAGCCCGGCCAGCCGGGAGCGCAGCACGTGCCGCTTGTTGCGCTCCGACTCCGGCACGGAGAACACGGCCAGCACCCAGTCCTCGTCACCGGGGTGCGCCGTGGCATAGATACGGCGGTCGCCGTCGTCGAGCAACTGCCGTGCCTCCCCCGACAGTTCGTACCCGGCCGCGCCCTGCGCCGTACGTGCGGGCAGCAGCAGCCCGCGCCGCTTGAGCCGCGACACCGAGGAGCGCACGGACGGCGCGTCCACCCCCACGGCGGCCAGCAGCCGGATCAGCTCGGCGACGGGCACCGGGCCCGGCGCGAAGCGGCCGTAGGCGCCGTAGAGCGTGACGATGAGGGACCTCGGGGCGTGTAGCGCCTGCTGCTCGGACACGTTGATCATTTTAGGTCTTCGGCATCACTGCTGGTCACCGGTACGGCTGGTCACCGGGGCGGCCGTGTGCGGTCACCGTCGAGCGGCGACGCGTCCGAACGCCGTCACCGCCGGCCGCCGTCGGCGCGCAGCCGGAACCGCTGGAGCTTGCCGGTGGCCGTGCGCGGCAGCGCGTCCAGGAACACGATCTCGCGCGGGCACTTGTAGGGGGCCAGCTCCGACTTGAGGTACGCGCGCAGCGCCTCCGCGTCCCGCCGCGCGCCCTGCCGCAGGACGGCGTAGGCCACCACGACCTGCCCGCGGTCCTCGTCGGGCCGTCCGACGACGGCCGTCTCCACCACGTCCGGGTGGCGCAGCAGGGCGTCCTCGACCTCGGGCCCGGCGATGTTGTACCCGGCCGAGATGATCATGTCGTCGGCGCGGGCGACGTAACGGAAGTAACCGTCGGGCTCACGGACATAGGTGTCGCCGGTGACGTTCCAGCCGTCCCGCACGTACACGCGTTGCCGCGGGTCGGCGAGGTAGCGGCAGCCGACCGGCCCCCGGACGGCGAGCAGCCCCGGCACTCCGTCCGGCACGGGTTCGCCGCGCTCGTCCTGCACACGCGCGTGCCATCCCGGCACGGGCACTCCGGTCGTGCCGGGCCGGATGTCCTCGTCCGCCGCCGAGATGAAGATGTGCAGCAGTTCGGTGGCGCCGATGCCGTTGACGATGCGCACTCCGGTCCGCTCGTGCCAGGCGTGCCAGGTGGCCGCGGGCAGGTTCTCCCCGGCGGACACGCAGCGCCGCAGCGAGGAGACGTCATGCGAGCCGAGTTCGTCGAGCATCGCGCGGTAGGCGGTGGGGGCGGTGAACAGCACGGACACCCGGTGTTCGGCGATCGCGGGCAACAGCTGCCGCGGATGGGCCTGTTCGAGCAGGAGCGCACAGGCGCCGGCCCGCATCGGGAAGACCACGAGCCCGCCGAGCCCGAAGGTGAAGCCGAGCGGGGGACTGCCCGCGAACACGTCGTCCGCGTGCGGTCTGAGCACATGGCGGGAGAAGGTGTCCGCGACGGCCAGCACGTCCCGGTGGAAGTGGACGCAGCCCTTGGGCCGCCCGGTGGTGCCCGAGGTGAACGCGATGAGCGCGACGTCGTCGGCGGCGGTGTCCACGGCCGGGTACGGCGTGCCGGGCGCCGGACGGCGCAGAAGATCGTCGGGGCCGTCACCGCCGTACGTCGTGACGACGAGCCCCGGTACCTCCGCCTTGGCCAGGTCGTCCACGGCCCGGACGTCGCACAGCGCGTGCCGGACCCGGGCGATCCCGCAGATCGTGCTCAGCTCGTGCGGGCGCTGCTGGGCCAGCACGGTGACGGCGACCCCGCCCGCCTTGAGCACGGCCAGCCAGCAGGCCGCGAGCCAGGGGGTGGTGGGGCCGCGCAGCAGCACCCGGTTGCCGGGGACCACACCGAGGTCGCCGGTCAGCACGTGCGCGATGCGGTCGACACGGGCGCGCAGGTCGCCGTAGGTCCACGTCTCGCCGACGGGGGTACGGAAGGCCGGGCGCCCGGCTTCGGTGCCGTCCAGCAGTTCGGCGGCGCAGTTGAGCCGGTCCGGATAGCGCAGTTCCGGGAGGTCGAAACGGAGTTCGGGCCACTGGTCCCCGGGCGGCAGATGGTCGCGCGCGAAGGTGTCCACGTGCGCCGAGGCCGTCGGCCGCGCGGTGCCGCCCCTGCCTGAGTCCACAGTGTCCATGGCGGTTCGCCCCCTTGTCGTGGTGGGCTCGCACAAGGAGCGTATCGTGTTGGTGACGACAGTCAACGGTACGCGATACGGTGGATCGTGCCCGTGGCGATCGTGCCCGTGGCGATCGGGGATGGCGGCCGGTCGGTCGGGAGGCAGGGAGGACGGCGAATGCCCGCATTCTCGCTCGAACCGGAACAGGCGGCCTGGCGCGCCGAGTTGCGCACCCTGGCCGCCGAACGGCTGCGCCCGCTCGCGGAGAAGGGCGAGCCGGGCCGCGTCAACCGCGCACTCCTCGCCGAACTGGGCCGACTCGGCCTGCTGGAGCGCCTGTTCACCTCCGGCGCTCTCGATCTGTGCCTCATGCGCGAGTCCCTGGCCCACGCCTGCACCGAGGCCGAGACCGCCCTCGCCCTCCAGGGCCTCGGCGCCCACCCCGTCCACGCCCACGGCACCCCCGCCCAGCGCGCCCGCTGGCTGCCGCGGGTGACGGACGGCAGCGCGGCAGCGGCCTTCGCCCTGAGCGAGCCGGGCGCGGGCTCGGACGCGGCGGCCCTGGCGCTGGCGGCCCGCCCGGACGGCCCCGCCCGCTGGCGGCTCACCGGCGAGAAGTGCTGGATCTCCAACGCCCCCGAGGCCGACTTCTACACCGTCTTCGCCCGTACGACACAGGATGCGGGCTCCCGCGGCGTGACCGCGTTCCTGGTACCGGCCGACCGCCCCGGCCTCACCGGCACCGAACTGGAGATGCTCTCCCCGCACCCCGTCGGCGCGCTCCACTTCGACGGCGTCCCCGTCACGTCGGAGGACGTGATCGGCCAGAGGGACCGCGGCTTCCGGGTGGCCATGGGCACCCTCAACCTGTTCCGTCCCAGCGTCGGCGCCTTCGCCGTGGGCATGGCGCAGGCGGCGCTGGACGCCACCCTCGTCCACACCGCCGGCCGCGACGCCTTCGGAGGCAAGCTGAGGGACCTCCAGACGGTCGCCCACCAGGTCGCCGAGATGGCCCTGCGCACGGAGGCGGCCCGCCTGATGGTGTACGCGGCGGCGACGGCGTACGACGAGGGCGCCCCCGGCGTTTCCGGCCGCGCCGCGATGGCGAAGCTGCTCGCCACCGAGACCGCGCAGTACGTCGTCGACACCGCAGTCCAACTCCACGGCGCCCGCGCCCTGCGCCGCGGCCACCTGCTGGAACACCTGTACAGAGAGGTACGGGCCCCCCGGGTGTACGAGGGGGCGAGCGAGGTGCAGCGGGGAATCATCGCGAAGGAGCTGTACGCGCGCCTGGGCGAGCGTGGGAAGGACGGGTGACCGAGTTCGTGACCGCCGACCGTGTGAACCCGCCCGGGGAGACCGTATGACCGCCGAGCCGCGTACGAATCTGGAGCCCGGATGACCGCCGAACGAGTGAACCCGCCCGTACTGTCCCCGCCCACCGGCTTCTCGCACGCGGTGGTCGCCACCGGCTCACGGCTGGTGTTCCTGGCGGGCCAGACGGCACTGGACGCCGACGGCAAGGTGGTCGGCGAGTCCCTGCCCGAGCAGTTCGAGCGGGCGCTGACCAACCTGCTGACCGCGCTCGAGGCGGCCGGAGGCACCGCGTCGGACCTGGCCCGGGTGACGGTGTACACCACGGATGTCAGCGCCTACCGCGACCACGCCGCCGAGCTCGGCCGGGTGTGGCGCCGGTTGGCGGGCCGCGACTACCCCGCGATGGCGGTGGTCGGGATCGTACGGCTGTGGGACGAGAGCGCCCTGGTGGAACTGGACGGCTTCGCCGTACTGGACGAGAGCTGATCGGGGGACGTCGGCCAAGTGGTCGACGGGCACGCGCCGCCGAAGAGTGAGGATCACGGCCACCGCCGAGGGCGCCGGGTACGAGTGGAACTTCCTGTTCCCAGCCACCCGGGAGGTTCTTCCATGCCCCTGCGTCCCGTACTCGGAGCCCTGGGCGCGGCGGCGGCCGCCGTGCTCGCGCTGAGCACACCCGCCACCGCTGCTCCGGGCGACAACGTGACCATCGACCAGACGGCCCGCCTGTCGGCGGACGGCACCGTCACCGTCTCCGGTACCTACCGCTGCTTCGACGCGAACGGCCCGGTCTTCGTCGGCGCCGCCATCAGCCAGGACCCGTCGGCCACCCGCTACGGCATCGGCGGCACCCGTGCCGTCTGCGACGGCGCCTACCACCGCTGGCAGGACTCCGGCACGGTGACGCCGAACCGTCTCACCACCGGCCCGGCCCGCGTCGAGGCCGCCCTCGTGGAACTGCGCACCCACGGCGGCCTGCCCCTGCCCCACGTCCACTCCGTACGCCGGCAGAACGTGGTGCTCCTCGCGGACTGACCGCATCCCGGACCGGGCTGCCCGGCCCTCACGGCCCCGGGCAGCCCGGACACCCGTCGGAGCTAAGCCGCCCTGGTTCGCGCGGCACGCAGGCCCGAGGAGGACCCCTGGACATCCTCGGTCAGGAAGGTCTCGTCCTCCCCGAAGTCCGGTGCCTGGAAGGGGTCGGTCGCCGGAGGCGGCGATGCCGCGGTGGCACCGCGGGGTTGCCCTTCCAGGGCGGAGAACAGCGACGTCGGATCGATGAGAGGTCTCCCTTTCGTTACAGGTCCCCGAAGGGGCCTGGCGTGCCGTGACCGGGCACAGCGGTCCTACAGCTTGGTCATCTTGGCGTACGGGCTCAGGATCCGCATTTGCGCCGAGCCGAAATCGACGAGCGCGGCGATTCCGTCCTCGACGCCGATCACCCGGCCGAGGCCGTACACGTCGTGTGTGACCTGGTCGCCCACGGCGAAATGCTTGGGAGCCGGCGTGACCGGGGCCTTGAAGGGGCTGGTAGGCAAATGACGCTTCGGTGCAGCAGGCTTTGTCATCGACCCCAGTATGCACCTACGAACCGCGCTGGTGGCCGACTCCCGGGCGCATCAGTGTGCGATCGTTGCACTCCGCTCCGGCAGGAGCCGAGCCCGCCCGCCGGCCGGCGGACGCGCGGGGCCGGGCGGTTCGGCTTCGTGGGCGGCCGATCCGCCCGTACGCTTCATGGTGTCTACGGCGTCACATAGCGGGCGCCACACACTGGAGGCAATACCCCGTGCTGATCGCTCAGCGTCCGTCACTGACCGAAGAGGTCGTCGACGAGTTCCGCTCCCGGTTCGTGATCGAGCCGCTGGAGCCGGGCTTCGGCTACACCCTCGGCAACTCCCTTCGCCGCACCCTCCTGTCGTCGATCCCCGGTGCCGCTGTCACCAGCATCCGCATCGACGGTGTCCTGCACGAGTTCACCACCGTGCCGGGCGTCAAGGACGACGTCACCGACCTGATCCTCAACATCAAGCAGCTGGTCGTCTCCTCGGAGCACGACGAGCCGGTCGTGATGTACCTGCGCAAGCAGGGCCCGGGTCTGGTCACCGCCGCCGACATCGCGCCCCCGGCCGGTGTCGAGGTGCACAACCCCGACCTGGTCCTCGCCACGCTCAACGGCAAGGGCAAGCTGGAGATGGAGCTGACCGTCGAGCGCGGTCGCGGCTACGTCTCCGCCGTGCAGAACAAGCAGGTGGGCCAGGAGATCGGGCGTATCCCGGTCGACTCGATCTACTCGCCGGTGCTCAAGGTCACGTACAAGGTCGAGGCCACGCGTGTCGAGCAGCGCACCGACTTCGACAAGCTGATCGTCGACGTCGAGACCAAGCAGGCCATGCGTCCGCGTGACGCCATGGCGTCGGCCGGCAAGACCCTGGTCGAGCTGTTCGGTCTGGCCCGCGAGCTCAACATCGACGCCGAGGGCATCGACATGGGTCCGTCCCCGACGGACGCCGCCCTGGCCGCCGACCTGGCGCTGCCGATCGAGGAGCTGGAGCTCACGGTCCGCTCCTACAACTGCCTCAAGCGTGAGGGCGTCCACTCGGTGGGTGAGCTCCTGGCGCGCTCCGAGGCGGACCTGCTGGACATCCGCAACTTCGGTGCGAAGTCCATCGACGAGGTCAAGGCGAAGCTGGCCGGCATGGGCCTGGCCCTGAAGGACAGCCCGCCCGGATTCGACCCGACCGCCGCGGCCTTCGACGCGGACGACGACACGGGCACGGGTTTCGTGGAGACCGAGCAGTACTGAACGCCGCGCCGGGGTCGCGGGGGAGCCGGATTCTCGCGACCCGACGCCGGTTCGGAAAACCGCTCGACGGGCTGAGCCGGAGTCGTCATGATCCGCACTCGTGACGACTCCGAAGCAGCTCCTGGCCAGGGCCGGCGCCCGGAACAACGCCGAGTGGTGCGCGGCGATGAGCCGATCGCACGGCTTGACGGGCGGGTTCGGGGCGCAGGCCTGGGCCGCCCCGTCCCGCCCCCCGCTCTACTACCCCGACGCGGTGACGCTGGTGCCGGGCGCCGACCGGACCGCGCTGGCGGCCCGGATCGACACGACCGCACCCGGCGCCTCCGTCAAGGACAGTTTCGCCGACCTCGATCTGACGGGGATCGGCTTCCAGGTGCTGTCCGAGGCGCAGTGGATCCACCGCCCGGCCGGTGCGCCCGCTCCCGCGCCGGAGCTCGCCTGGGCCGTGGCGGACGACCCGGACACGCTGCGCGCGTGGGCGCTGGCCTGGGACGACGGGGACGGCAACGCGGACCTCTTCCGGCCCGAACTGCTCGAAGACCCCGCGACGTTCGTGCTCGCCGGACACTCCACCGATGGCCGAGTGGTCGCCGGCGCGGTGGCGAGCCGCAGCCGCCGAGTGGTCGGAATCTCCAATCTGTTCGCGCTGGACGGTGGCCCTGACGCGGCCTGGCCGGTGGTACTGGACGCGGTGCACAGGCTGTTCCCCGCCTTGCCCGTGGTCGGCTACGAGCACGGCGACGACCTGGCGGCAGCCATCCGGCACGGCTTCGAGCCGGTCGGTCCACTGCGGATCTGGCTGCACGGCCAGTGACTTGCGAGCCGCTTCACGGCACAGCTCAGGCCCTAGGTCGAGCCGAGGGCCGCTGCCGGAACGGGGCGAGCGTGGCGCGCACGAGGTCGGCGGCGCCCCAGTCGGGGTCGAACTGGGCGATCACGGCCAGGTGCTGGCGCAGCTGGAGGATCGGCATGCGTGCGCGCCAGTCGCGGTCGAGCCCGGTCAGCTCGGCGTACAGCTCGAAGAACACGTGCGCCTCGGGCGGCGGCGCCGTGGTCCACAGATGGGCCAGGTCGACCTCGGCCCACGTGTACGAGACGGCCGGGTCGATCAGCGCGGGCCGCCCGTCGGGGCCGGCCATGACGTTCAGCGCCCACAGGTCGCCGTGCGTCAGGCACGCGGGCCTGACCGGCAGCAGCTCGGGCAGCCGGTCGCACAGCCGCTCCAGTGCCGCCCGGTCCGCGGCGTCGAGCGCCTCCTGGACGCGAGGCTCGTCGAGCCAGCGCAGCAGACGGTGCCGGGCGAAGAACTCGAACCCGTCGTCGTCCCAGGTGTTGACCTGCCGACGACGGCCCAGCCAGTTGTCCCGGTGCCACCCGAACCGGGGGTGCCGCGTGGTGGTGTGCAGGTGGGCGAGCCCCTGCGCGAGCCGCACCCAGAAGGCCTCGCTGCCCGGCCGGGGCCGCAGCGCGGACAGCACGAGCAGGTCGCGGTCGGCGAGGATGATCTCGGGCGTGGCGATGCCGCCCGCCTCGCGCAGCACGGTGAGCCCTTCCGCCTCCTCGGCGAAGGCGTCGTCCGACGGCGGCTCCCCGAACGCCTTGACGAACACCGATGTCCCGTCACCGCGGCGCGCGAGCCCCGCGGTCGCGGCAAGGCCTCCAGTGACCGGCTCGACCGCGACGACGTCGGTCAGGCCGGCCGAGTGCAGGCGTTCGAGCAGGAAGGACGTCGCGTCTGTCACGGGCGTGCTCCCGGGGCGGGCCGCTGTCAGGGAAGGTGCGCCAAGAGTAGTTCGGTCAGGCGTTCGGGTGTGCGGAGTGGCAGGTAGTGGTCGGCGTCCGGGATCGTCTCGCCGCGGGCGCCGGGGATGTCGGCGACAAGTCGTCCGGCGATCACCGCGATCTCCGGGTGGTCGCGGTCGCCGTGGACGACCAGCGTCGGCGCGGCGATGTCTCCGAGGCGTGGTTCGGCATCGCGGCCCACGGAGACAACGCAGTGCTGTTCGCTCACGACTCGCCGCTCGGCGTTCGAGGCGACCATCGTCTCGATGAGCTCCCCTCCAGGGGCCGTGCGGCCCATGGCTGCCCAGATCGTCAGCTCGAGCTCGGCCAGGATGGCCGTCTCACGCTCGCGCCGGGACGCCGCGTAGGCGGTCAATTCGGGACTTTCCGGCCAGGCGTGGCCGCTGACCGAGGCACCGACCAGGGCCAGCGCGGTGACGCGCTCCGGGTGGGTGAGGGCGAAGTCCAGCGCGGTCTCCCCGCCCATGCTCAACCCGACGAGCGCGGCTTGCCGGAGACCGAAGTGGTCGAGGACGGCACGCAGGTCCTCGACGTCGCTGAACGGCTTGCCGGGCGCTGTGGAGTGTCCCAGCCCGCGGGCGTCGTAGCGGATCACGTCGTGGCGGCGGGCCAGCCCGGGAACGACGGCGTCCCACAGACGGGAGTCCATGCCGGCGCCGTGCAGGAGCACCACCGGGCTGCCGGTGCCGCCGCGCGCGGCCCACAGCCGGCCACCACCGGGAGCTGGAACGCGGACCGCGTGGGGAGGCACGGCGGCGGGGTCGGGGGAGTTCGGTCTCACGCCGCGATCATTTCAGAGTGCTCAACCAGAAGGTCAGTGTTCGAAGCGGCCGCCGGAACGGATTCTCTGGGCCGTCCGCGGGAAAGCGGTCCTCGCCTGCGTGTGCCTGCGGTCCGGCTTCCTCACCGCGCTGAAAGATCGCCTGGTCATGGCTTATTCGCGCGTCTCGGCGGATTGAGGGGAGCGACCGATGGTCGCAGCGGAACACCCGAATCGCAGGGCTCTGCTCGCTGGTGGACTCGCGGTCTCCACGGCCGCGCTCCCGGGGTGCTCGTCGACGAGTGCCGCACCGCTGGCGGCGAGTGCTTCGCCGGAAGCGGGCCCGACGACGCCCGCCGCGGCGTTCGCGAGGCTGATGGACGGCAACAAGCGGTGGGTGAGCGGAGACCTTCAGCACCCCGACCGGGATCCCGATCGGCGCCAGTTCGTCGCCCAGGTCCAGAAGCCGTTCGGCGCGATCCTCGCCTGCATCGACTCCCGGGTGCCGCCTGAACTCCTCTTCGACACCGGGCTGGGCGACCTGTACGTGATGCGCACCGGAGGTGAGGCGGTCGAGCCGGTGGTCACGGGTTCTGTGGAGTACGGGCCCATGACGAGTGGCACTCCGCTCATCGTGGTCCTCGGGCATCAGCGGTGCGGAGCCATCGAGGCGGCGTACAGGTCTCTCCATGGCGGCAAGTCGCTGCCGGGCAACCTCGACGCGATCGTCGGGGCCCTGCGCCCGGCGTACGAACAGGCGGTCAAGGAAGGCGGTGCCGACCCGGTCGAGACGATGGCCCGTGCGCAGGCCAAGCTGACCGCAGCCGTCCTGCGCGCCAACCAGGACTTGGCCCCGCTCGTGAGAAAGGGCGTTCTCGCCGTGGTCGGCGCGTACTACTCCCTCGACACCGGGAAGGTGGAAGTCCTGGCGGGCGCGCCTTCCTGACGAAGTTTCGCCGCACGCTCACGCGGGTCGTATCCGGGACCGACGCCCTCGACCAGCACGACGTCCCCGTCGACGTGGTCGGTCCGCAGCCGCAGTATCTCCTGATACGCGGCGGACGCGTACCAGGAGCGGGCCTCGGCCAGGCCGGGGAAGGACCCGCCGTCCCGCCCTTGTAACCAGGGCGCTGTGGACTGCGTCTCCTGCCTTGAAATCTGATCACGGACACGTACCCGCCGGCTTCAGATCATCAGTGACTGTGATTGGACCGTGACGGTCGCAGCCTGACGCATGTCCCAGAGGCGTCGCCGCACCCCTCAAGGCCCGCATCGGCACAGGCCGAACAGGGGGGTGCGGCGGCAGCCGGCCGTCAGATGTCCCGGAACGTCTCGATCTGCGCCCCGATCGAGTTCAGCCGCTCCGCGAGGTCCTCGTAGCCGCGGTTGATGACGTAGACGTTGCGCAGGACCGACGTGCCCTCCGCGGCCATCATGGCCAGGAGGACGACCACGGCGGGGCGCAGGGCCGGCGGGCACATCATCTCGGCCGCGCGCCAGCGGGTGGGGCCCTCGACCAGGACCCGGTGGGGGTCGAGGAGTTGCAGGCGGCCGCCCAGGCGGTTCAGGTCCGTCAGGTAGATCGCGCGGTTGTCATAGACCCAGTCGTGGATCAGCGTCTTGCCCTGCGCCGCCGCCGCGATCGCCGCGAAGAACGGGACGTTGTCGATGTTCAGGCCGGGGAACGGCATCGGGTGGATCTTGTCGATCGGCGCCTCCAGCTTGGAGGGCCGGACGGTGAGGTCCACCAGCCGGGTGCGGCCGTTGTCGGCGAAGTACTCGGGCGTGCGGTCGTGGTCCAGGCCCATCTCCTCCAGGACCGCCAGCTCGATCTCCAGGAACTCGATCGGCACCCGGCGGACCGTCAGCTCCGACTCGGTGACCACGGCGGCGGCCACCAGGCTCATCGCCTCCACCGGGTCCTCGGAGGGCGAGTAGTCGACGTCGACGTCGATCTCCGGCACACCGTGCACGGTGAGCGTCGTCGTGCCGATGCCCTCGACCCTGACGCCGAGCACCTCCAGGAAGAAGCACAGGTCCTGGACCATGTAGTTGGAGGAGGCGTTGCGGATGACCGTCACGCCGGTGTGGCGGGCCGCCGCCAGCAGCGCGTTCTCGGTCACGGTGTCGCCGCGCTCGGTCAGTACGATCGGGCGGTCCGGGCGGACGGCGCGGTCCACCACGGCGTGGTACTGGCCCTCCGTCGCGGTGATGTCCAGTCCGAACCGGCGCAGCGCGATCATGTGCGGCTCGATGGTCCGGGTGCCCAGGTCGCAACCGCCCGCGTAGGGCAGCTTGAAGTGGTTCGTCCAGTGCAGCAGCGGCCCGAGGAACATGATGATGGACCGCGTACGGCGGGCGGCCTCGGCGTCGACGGCGTCCAGGTCGAGTTCGGCCGGCGGGACGATCTCCAGGTCGGTGCCGTCGTTGATCCAGCGGGTGCGCACGCCGATGGAGTTCAGCACCTCGAGCAGGCGGTACACCTCCTCGATCCGGGCCACCCGGCGCAGCACCGTGCGCCCCTTGTTGAGCAGCGAGGCGCACAGCAGCGCCACGCACGCGTTCTTGCTCGTCTTCACGTCGATCGCGCCGGAGAGCCGGCGGCCGCCGACCACCCGCAGGTGCATGGGACCCGCGTAGCCCAGCGAGACGATCTCGCTGTCCAGGGCTTCACCGATGCGGGCGATCATCTCAAGGCTGATGTTCTGGTTGCCGCGCTCGACGCGATTGACGGCGCTCTGGCTGGTGCCGAGCGCCTCGGCCAGCTGTGCCTGCGTCCAGCCCCGGTGCTGCCGGGCGTCACGGATGAGCTTGCCGATGCGTACGAGGTAGTCGTCTGCCATGAGGTTGAGGTTATCTCAGATATGAGATGGCGCTCGTTGGGGGGTCCATTCGGGTGATGAGGCGTCAGTGAGGTCCGGGCCAAGGGGTTCGGCCCGCCGGAAAGGGGCGGGTGTCGCAGGCCTGTCGGATGCGCCTCCCCGCGTGCGTCCCCGCGTGCGTCCGCGGGTTCGTCCGCAGGCGCGTCCCCGAGTGCGTCCACCGACTGCGCGTATCGGCGCTCTCCCGTGGTGTGCGGCGCGTCGTGCGGCATGCGCCACCCGATCCGCGCATGACCATCCGGCCCCCATGTACTAGAGTTATCTCGACATCGAGATATCTGCCCGGGGTGCACCACAGTCGTCACTCGGTAAGGGTGACCTAACTTAGCCATACCTTACTGAATCGGTCGAGTTGCCGTGGCGGCAGGATCGTGGTGGTAGGCGCACATGAATGAAGGAGACTGCCGTGTCGGCGAACAGCTTCGACGCCCGCAGCACGCTGCAGGTGGGCGACGAGTCGTACGAGATCTTCCGGCTTGACAAGGTCGAGGGCGCGGCCCGACTGCCTTACAGCCTGAAGGTGCTGCTGGAGAACCTGCTCCGCACCGAGGACGGCGCGAACATCACCGCCGACCACATCCGTGCCCTCGGCGGCTGGGACTCCCAGGCCAAGCCGTCGCAGGAGATCCAGTTCACGCCGGCCCGCGTGATCATGCAGGACTTCACCGGCGTGCCCTGCGTCGTGGACCTCGCCACCATGCGCGAGGCCGTCAAGGAGCTCGGCGGCGACCCGGCGAAGATCAACCCGCTGGCCCCGGCCGAGCTGGTCATCGACCACTCCGTCATCGCCGACAAGTTCGGCACCAACGACGCCTTCAAGCAGAACGTCGAGCTGGAGTACGGCCGCAACAGGGAGCGCTACCAGTTCCTGCGCTGGGGCCAGACCGCCTTCGACGAGTTCAAGGTCGTCCCGCCCGGCACCGGCATCGTCCACCAGGTCAACATCGAGCACCTGGCCCGGGTCGTCATGGTCCGCGACGGCAAGGCCTACCCGGACACCCTGGTCGGCACCGACTCGCACACCACCATGGTCAACGGCCTCGGCGTCCTCGGCTGGGGCGTCGGCGGCATCGAGGCCGAGGCGGCCATGCTCGGCCAGCCGGTCTCCATGCTCATCCCGCGCGTCGTCGGCTTCAAGCTCACCGGCGAGCTGCCCACCGGCACCACCGCCACCGACCTGGTGCTGACCATCACCGAGATGCTGCGCAAGCACGGCGTGGTCGGCAAGTTCGTCGAGTTCTACGGCGAGGGCGTGGCCGCGACGAGCCTGGCCAACCGCGCCACCATCGGCAACATGTCGCCGGAGTTCGGCTCCACTGCCGCGATCTTCCCGATCGACGACGAGACCATCAACTACATGCGCCTGACCGGCCGCCCGGAGCAGCAGCTCGCGCTCGTCGAGGCGTACGCCAAGGAGCAGGGCCTCTGGCTGGACCCGAACGCCGAGCCGGACTACTCCGAGAAGCTCGAGCTGGACCTGTCCACCGTCGTGCCGTCCATCGCCGGCCCCAAGCGCCCGCAGGACCGCATCATCCTGGCCAACGCCGCCGAGCAGTTCAAGCAGGACGTGCGCAACTACGTCGACAGCGTCGACGAGGCGGGCGTGGAGTCCTTCCCGGCCTCCGACGCCCCGGCGATCCACCCCAACGGCACCCCGACCAACCCGGTCCCGGTCACCGCCCCCGACGGCACCACCTACGAGCTGGACCACGGCGCGGTCACGGTCGCGGCCATCACCTCCTGCACCAACACCTCCAACCCGTACGTCATGGTCGCCGCCGCGCTGGTGGCCAAGAAGGCGGTGGAGAAGGGCCTGACCCGCAAGCCGTGGGTCAAGACCACGCTGGCGCCGGGCTCCAAGGTCGTCATGGACTACTACGACAAGGCCGGCCTCACCCCGTACCTGGACAAGCTGGGCTTCAACCTCGTCGGCTACGGCTGCACCACCTGCATCGGCAACTCCGGCCCGCTGCCGGAGGAGGTCTCCAAGGCCGTCAACGAGCACGACCTCGCGGTCACCTCGGTCCTGTCCGGCAACCGCAACTTCGAGGGCCGGATCAACCCCGACGTCAAGATGAACTACCTGGCGTCCCCGCCGCTGGTCGTCGCCTACGCGATCGCCGGTTCCATGAAGCTGGACATCACCCAGGACGCGCTGGGTGTCGACCAGGACGGCAAGCCGGTCCACCTGAAGGACATCTGGCCGTCGGAGGCCGAGGTCAACGACGTCGTCGCCAACGCCATCGGCGAGGACATGTTCTCGAAGTCCTACTCCGACGTGTTCGCCGGCGACGCCCAGTGGCAGTCGCTGCCGATCCCGACCGGCAACACCTTCGAGTGGGACACCGAGTCCACCTACGTCCGCAAGCCCCCGTACTTCGAGGGCATGACGATGGACCCGGTCCCGGTCGAGGACATCGCCGGCGCCCGGGTGCTCGCCAAGCTGGGCGACTCGGTCACCACCGACCACATCTCCCCGGCCGGCGCCATCAAGGCCGACACCCCGGCGGGCCAGTACCTCACCGAGCATGGCGTCGAGCGCCGCGACTTCAACAGCTACGGCTCCCGCCGCGGCAACCACGAGGTCATGATCCGCGGCACCTTCGCCAACATCCGCCTGCGCAACCAGATCGCGCCGGGGACGGAAGGCGGCTACACCCGCGACTTCACCCAGGAGGGCGCGCCGGTCTCCTTCATCTACGACGCCTCGCGCAACTACATCGAGCAGGGCATCCCGCTGGTCGTCCTGGCCGGCAAGGAGTACGGCTCCGGCTCGTCCCGCGACTGGGCCGCGAAGGGCACCGCGCTGCTCGGTGTCAAGGCCGTCATCGCCGAGTCCTACGAGCGCATCCACCGCTCGAACCTCATCGGCATGGGCGTCCTGCCGCTCCAGTTCCCGGAGGGCCTGACGGCCGACGCCCTCGGTCTGACCGGCGAGGAGTCCTTCACCATCACCGGCGTCACCGAGCTCAACGACGGCAGCACGCCGAGCACCATGAAGGTCACCACCGACACCGGTGTCGAGTTCGACGCGGTCGTCCGCATCGACACCCCCGGTGAGGCCGACTACTACCGCAACGGCGGCATCATGCAGTACGTGCTGCGCAGCCTGATCCGCAAGTAACGGATCCGGCAGGGCGGTTGGGCCGCATCCCCGGCGACGGGGGGTGCGGCCCCTCGCCGTTCGCGCCCTCATCAACAGGTGCAGTGCTGTGACCGGCGCGCAGAATGCGTCATAGGCGCGCAAGGGGTGAGCTCGGCGCGCAAAAACCGGCGCGTTGGCTCGCGCGTGCGCCCCTGGGGCCGTTTACAGCCGCTGCCGTCCGCGCTAGTTTTCTCGCACGCGAGGTGGGAGCGCTCCCATGACGGCGGACCGGAACCCGTCGCCCCTGGGCTCCCACCTCGCCCCCGGTGCTGCCGGCTTGTGCGACACCGCGGTGCGACAACGTTGTCGTGATTGGTCTGTACATGACTCTACTGGGTGACCATGCCCGCGGACAACGATGTCAAGCGGGTCCCGCGCGCTCTTCCGTGATACCACCGGCGCACGCTACTGTCCCTGAGGCTTGTGCGACCCGTGGTGCGCGACCCGTCCGAAGGAGGAGGGGCCGCGTCATGCGTTTCCGCCCCATGTCCCTGCTGCTGGCCGCGGTGCTCGCGACCGGTGGCGCCACCCCCGCCCTCGCGGCGTCCGCCGCACCCCCGAGAACCGGTCCCGCCCTGGTCCAGGACGCGACCGCGTACGTCGACCCGCTGATCGGCACCAGGAACGGCGGCAATGTCTTCCCGGGCGCCGTCGCCCCGTTCGGCATGCTCTCCTTCAGCCCCGAGAACACCCGCGGCGACGCCACGAGGACGGCCGCGCCCGGCGGCTACCAGTACGACGCGACCCGCATCCGCGGCTTCAGCCTCACTCACATGTCCGGCACCGGCTGCGCGGGCGGCAGCGGCGACATCCCGTTCTTCCCGTACGCCGGGAAGGTCGCCTCCTCGCCGGCGAGCGACACCAAGAACGCCGTCTACGCCTCCGACTTCCGCCACTCCGACGAGACCGCCGAGCCCGGCCACTTCAAGGTGGGCCTCGCCTCCGGGGTCACCGCCGACCTCACCGCCACGGCCCGCACCGGCTCGGCCCGCTTCACCTACCCCGCGGACCAGCCCGCCTCCCTCCTCATCCGTACCGCCGACTCCGAGGTGGGCTCGACCGGTTCGTCGGTCACCATCGACCCGGCGAAGCGGACCGTCTCCGGCTCCGTCACCTCCGGGAACTTCTGCGGCTACCTCGACCCGGAGGGCCGGCGCGCCTACTACACCCTGTACTTCACCGCCCGCTTCGACCGCTCCTTCAAGGCGACGGGCACCTGGCAGGACGACAAGCTGAACCCGGGCGCGACCTCGGCGACCGGCGGCACGGGCGGCTTCGCCGACGGCGGCAGGCCCGTGGCGGGCAAGGGCGCCGGCGGCTACGTGGAGTTCGCGCCCGGCACCGGCCCGGTCGGCGTCAAGGTCGGCATCTCCTACGTCAGTCAGGCCGGCGCCGAGGCCAACCTGGCCGCGGAGAACCCGCCGCAGCGCTCCTTCGACGCGGTCAGGGACGCCACCCGCCGCGCCTGGCGGGACCAACTGGGCGCGATCCGCGTCGGCGGCGGCACCGAGGACGAGCGCACCACCTTCTACACCGCGCTCTACCACGCCCTGCTCCACCCGAACGTCATCAGCGACGCCGACCGCAGGTACCGCGGCGCCGACGACAAGGTGCACACCGTGGGCCGCGGCCACCAGGCCCAGTACGGCACCTTCTCCGGCTGGGACGTCTATCGCGACCAGGTGCAGCTGCTGACCCTGCTCAGCCCGGACACCGGTTCGGACATCGCCCAGTCCCTGTACGAGCTGGCCCGCCAGAACGACGGGATCTGGGACCGCTGGCTGCACGGCGCGAGCGGCACCCACGTGATGAACGGCGACCCCTCGCCGACCGCCCTCGCCGGCATCCACGCCTTCGGCGGCACCGGCTTCGACCTGAAGGGGGCCCTCGCCTCCCTGGTGAAGGCGGCGACCGTGCCGACCGAGCGGGACCTGTCCCCGGCGGGCAAGCCGGTCCTGTCGGCCGGACAGCGGCCCTCCCTGGACAAGTACCTGAAGCTGCACTACATGCCGTCCGTCTCCAACGCCTGGGGCGGCGCCGCCGAAACGCTGGAGATGTCCACGGCCGACTTCGCCCTGGCCCAGCTCGCCGAGGCGGCCGGGCAGAAGAAGACCGCCGCGGCCTTCGCCGAGCGCGCCCAGTGGTGGCAGAACAACTTCAACGTCGCCGCCCATCCCACCGGCGGCTACATCGCCAACCGCAAGGCCGACGGCAGCTGGGTGACCGGCTTCACCCCCGACACCGGCAACGGCTTCGTCGAGGGCTCGGCGGCCCAGTACACCTGGATGGTCCCGCACAACCCGGCCGGCCTGTTCGCGGCGATGGGCGGCCGCGAGACGGCGCTGGCCCGCCTGGACGACTTCTTCCACGACGCCGACGGCGGCTGGGCGTTCACCGGCAACGGCGGCGCCAAGTCCGAACTCGACAATGAGCCCTCGATCAACGTCCCCTACCTGTACGACTACGCGGGCGCGCCCCACAAGACGCAGGAGACCGTCCGCGCGGCCATGCGGCAGCTCTGGACCACGCAGCCGGGCGGCATCCCCGGCAACGACGACCTCGGCGCGATGTCCGCCTGGTACGTCTTCTCCGCGCTCGGCATGTACCCGCAGGTGCCCTCCCGCGCCGAACTCGTCCTGGCCTCACCGCTGTTCGAGCGCATCGAGATCCACCGCCCGCACGGCAGGGACATCTCCGTGCGCGCCACGGGAGCGGCCGCCGCATCCCCGTACGTCCGGTCCCTGAAGGTGAACGGCCGGGCGAGCGACCGCCCCTGGCTGCCGGCGAGCTTTGTCCGTGACGGCGGCCGGCTCGACTACACCCTCTCGGCCACCCCGGACCGCACCTGGGGCAGCGCCCCGTCCTCCGCCCCGCCCTCCTTCCGCCAGGGCGAGCAGCCGTACCAGATCGGTGTGGGCCCGACCGCCGCGACGCTCGCGCCCGGCGGCAGCACGACGGTCGGCGTCCGCGCCCTGTCCCTGAACGGCGGTCAGGGCCCCGAGGTCCGCTTCAGTGTCCGCACCCCGTCCGGCGTCACGGCGACCCCCGCCGAGGGCACGGTGACCGACGGCGCCCGGCAGATCACCCTCACCGCCGCTCCGGACGCCGCACAGGGCTTCTACGACGCGAAGGTCACCGTCACCTCCGGCAGCCAGTCCTACGAGCAGCCGGTGTCCCTGACGGTTGCGGCCCCGGGCAGCCTGCTGGCCGCCTACGACAACACCGGGATCTCGGACGACGACGGCGAGCACGACGAGGCCGACTACGACGGGGGCGGCTGGAGCTACTCCCGCCAGGCCCTGGCCGCGGCCGGCCTGGCCCCGGGCGGGCAGGGCACGGTGAACGGCCTGTCCTTCACCTGGCCGAACTCGCCGAGCGGGCGCCCCGACAACGCCTCGGGGGCCGGTCAGAGCATCGAACTGGGCACGCCCGCGGCCCGGTTGTCCTTCGTCGGCAGCGCGGTCAACGGCAACCAGCAGGCGAAGGCCACCGTCACCTACACCGACGGCACCACGGGCACCGTCGACCTCTCCTTCACCGACTGGACCGTCGGCGGAGGCGGCGGCACCGTCCAGTTCGGCAACACGGTGGTGGCCAAAACCGCGTACCGCAACGTCGCGGGCGCCGACAAGGACACGGTGACCACCTACGTCTTCGCCACCGCGCCGTTCGAGGCCCCGGCGGGCAAGCGGATCAGTGGCGTGCGGCTGCCCGGCAACGCCGACCTGCACGTCTTCACCGTCGCCACCGGCTGACCGGACCTCCGGTCTCCGGACGGCACGAAGGGGCGGGCCCGGTGGGCCCGCCCCTTCTCATGCCGGACGCTCAGCGGCTCAGGCCAGCAGCTCCACCTCCGCGAGCGTCGAGGAGCCGTCCAGGACCAGGCGGTACTTCTGGTAGGCGCCCGGCGAGGCGATGGTGAAGGGCCGGGTCTGCTTGTCCCAGGCGAAGGACTCGCCCGTGCGCCGGTCCACCGTCTTCCAGGTCGTGCCGTCGGTGGAGGCCTGGAGCGTCCAGCCGGCCGGGGCCTTGGCGCGGTCGGCGGACGAGGTCAGGGTGTACTGGACCGCCTTGACGGGCCCGGACACCGGCAGGTCCACCGTCGTCACCGCGGCCTCCGTCGACGAGGTGTCGTCGAACAGAGCCCCGGCGCCCTTCAGCACGTCCGCCCGCGGGCTCGGCGCCTTGTCACCGGTCGTGATCGACACCGGCGCCGCGTCCTTGCCGGTGCCCCACGACGAGGGCCGCGGGCCCATGTCGAACTGGAGGACACCGCCCTTGGACAGCAGCGAGTGGGGCAGGTTCGTCGAGTTCCACGCCTTGCCGTTGAACCGCACGCCCTGCACGTACACGTTCTTCGCGCTGTTCTTCGGGGCCTGGATCACCAGATCGCGGCCGCCGTCCAGATGCAGCGTCGCCTGGGTGAACAGCGGGGAGCCGATGGTGTACTCGCCGCTGCCCATGGCCAGCGGGTAGAAGCCGAGCGCGGAGAACAGGTACCAGGCGGACTGCTCGCCGTTGTCCTCGTCGCCGTGGTAGCCCTGGCCGATCTCGCTGCCCACGTACAGCCTGGAGAGCGCCTCACGGACCTTCTCCTGCGCCTTCCACGGCTGCCCCGCCGCGTCGTACATGTAGATCACGTGGTGGGCGACCTGGTTGGAGTGGCCGTACTGGCCCATCCGCACGTCCCGCGCCTCGGTCATCTCGTGGATGACACCGCCGTAGGACCCGACGAACTCCGGGCCGGCCGTCTCGGGAGTGGCGAAGTAGGTGTCCAGCTTGTCCGCCAGGCCCTTCTGCCCGCCGTACAGGTTCGCCAGGCCCCGGCTGTCCTGCGGGGCGGTGAAGGCGTAGCCCCAGCCGTTGGTCTCCGTGTAGTCGTAGCCCCACACCCGCGGGTCGTACTTCGACGAGTCCAGGCGCCAGTTGCCCCGGGCGTCGCGGCCCTGGAAGAAGCCGGCCCCCGAGTCGTAGAGGTTCACGTAGTCCTGGGCACGGTTGAGGAAGTAGTCCGCCTCCTCCTTGTAGTGCTTCTCGCCGGTCTTCTTGTAGAGGGCCTCGCCCATCTTGGCGATGCCGTAGTCGTTGACGTAGCCCTCCATCGCCCAGGACAGGCCCTCGCCGGTGGCCGTGCTGGTGTAGCCGAGGAAGGGCGAGGTGGCCATGCCCTTGCGGCCCACGCCGGAGGACGGCGGCACGACGGTGGCGTTCTTCAGGGCCGCGTCGTAGGCCGCCTTGGCGTCCATCGGCACGCCCTTGACGTAGGCGTCCGCGAAGGCGACGTCCGAGGAGGTGCCGGTCATCAGGTCGGCGTAGCCGGGGGAGGACCAGCGGGAGGTCCAGCCGCCGTCCTTGTACTGCTGCACGAAGCCGTCGACCATCTCACCGGCCTGCCCCGGCGTCAGCAGCGAGTACGCCGGCCAGGTGGTCCGGTAGGTGTCCCAGAAGCCGTTGTTGACGTACACCTTGCCGTCGACGATCTTCGCGCCGGTGTGCGTCGGGGTGTCCTGGCTCGGCATCGGCGAGAACGGGGAGGCGTACTGGTACTTCCCGCCGACCTTCTCGAAGCCGGAGTTCGGGTACAGGTACAGCCGGTACAGGCTGGAGTAGAGCGTGGTGAGCTGGTCGGGCGTGGCGCCCTTGACCTCGACCTTGCCGAGCAGCTTGTCCCAGGAGCGCTGGGCGGCCGCCTTGACGGCGTCGAAGGAAGTGCCGTCCGGGATCTCCTGGCGCAGGTTGTCCTTCGCCTGGTCGAGGCTGATGAGGGAGGTGGCCAGGCGCAGGGTGACCGTGCGGTCCTTGCCCGCGTCGAAGCGCAGATGGCCCTTGACGCCGCTCGACGAGCCGTCCTTCACCGGCTTGTCGAACACGCCGTGGACGAACAGCCGGGTGGCGCCGGTGGACAGCCCGGACTTGACGTCCGAGTAGCCGGTGACGACGCCGTGCTCCTTGTCCAGGGTCAGGCCCGCCTGCTCGGTGACGTTGTCGAACACCACGCTCGCGTCGTCGCCCGGGTAGGTGAAGCGCAGGACGGCCGCGTGGTCGGTCGGCGTCATCTCGGCCTTGAGGCCGTTCTCGAAGCGCACCCCGTAGTAGTACGGCCGCGCGGTCTCGTTCTCGTGCCGGAAGGCGAGCGCGCGGGCGGTGCGGCCGGTGTCCGGGGTGCCCGCGGCGGCGGACGGCATCACCTGGAAGGTCTGCCGGTCACCCATCCAGGGGCTCGGCTCGTGGCTCGCGCTGAACGCCTGGATCGTCGGCAGGTTCTCCTCGTTGTTCGCGCGTGCGTACTCGTAGAGCCAGCTCAGCGAGGACGCGTTGGTCACCGGCGTCCAGAAGTTGAAGCCGTGCGGCGTCGCGGTCGCGGGGAAGTTGTTGCCGCGCGAGAAGCTGCCGCTGGAGTTGGTGCCGCGGGTGGTCAGCGCGTAGTCCGACAGATGCGCCTTCGGCTTCTCCTGCGGAGTCTGCTTGATCACCACGTCGTCCAGCCAGCCGCGGAACTTCGCGGGGCCGGTGGGGGAGTCGTAGGCGAGCAGGACCCGGTCGATCGTCTTGCCCGCGGCGACCGACCCGATCCGGGAGGCCACGTTGTTCCACTGGTTGACGTACAGCGTCCTGGCCGCGCCCTGGCCCTGCGGCGTCAGGGCGAAGCCGTGCTGGTCGGTCGCGCCGAGCCGGCTCAGGTAGGTGCCGTCGGTGAAGGCGAGGTCGACGGCGACGTTGGTCGAGTCGTAGTCGCGGTCACCGTCGGCCATCGACGGGTAGAGGCGGTAGGACAGTTCCGTGTCGGGCAGCACCTTGACGTTGACGTCGAAGACCTTGTTGTACGAGTACGCCCGGTCCTTCGCGGTGTGCCGTCCCGCGTACCGCAGGGCGCGCTTGCCCGTGTAGCCGGCGCCCGACTTCGCGGTCGGGGAGCCGCTGGGGCCGCGGTCGACCAGCGAGAGCATGTCCTGCGGTACCGGCGCGTCGTCGCCGCCGGTGGAGAACTGGACGTCGGCGAGCTGGAGTATGTCCGGCGCGCCGTTGTTCCTGGTGACGTCGAGCCGGAAGTGCTGGTACTCGGCCGCCTCGCCCAGATCGTAGGTCTTGGTCTGGAACCGTTCCGAGAAGTTCTCCCCGGCGCGGGTGTCGAGGGTCTTCCAGTCCTTGCCGTCGGTGGAGCCCTTCAGGGTCCAGTCCTTCGGGTCGCGTCCGTCGAAGTCGTTGGCGGACGTGAGGGCGTAACGGGTGATGTTCACCGGCTTGTCGAAGTCGAACTCGACCCAGCCGGTGGGCGCGAAGGTCAGCCACTTGGTGCCGGACTCGCCGTCGACGAGGTTCTCCTTCACCTCCCCGCCGCCCGTGTTCTCCCCGCTGGCCCGGACCTCGGTGATGTGGTCGTCCACATTGCCGGGGATGCCGGTGCTGTAGCCGCCGTCCACGCCCGAGGCGCGCTTGCCGCCGCCCGGGGCGGTGTCGACCGTGTTCAGCCAGTCCGGCGCCGGGTCGCCGGACTCGAACGAGGAGCTGAACTCCCGGCCGGCGGCCGGGGGCTTGCCGGGCAGGGCGACCGCCGCCCCCTGCGAGCCGGCTGCCGTGACGAAGGCGGCCGTGATGACGACCGCCGGACCCCATCTGTGCCGTACTCTGCGCTGCATGCGCGGCGTCCCTCCCTGCGTTTCGGACAACGTTGTCAACTCTGTACGCAAGGACCAGTAGGGAGCCAAGTGGCCAGTGATGTCAAGGGTGTTGGGTGTGGCATTCGGGCGCAAAGGTGCGGATATTTCCGTCAAGGGATGCCCATGGGCGGCTCATATTCGGCGCGAGGTCTCAACTCGGAAAAGACCCGCGGCGAACCTTGCTCTCGATCTTGCTCCGCTGACCGGAAGTGGACTATACCTGTCGGCGTCCGCGCGACCGTTAGACCGGCCGGAAGCGGACCCGGGGGAGTCGGAAAGGGTGGTACGACGTGTGAAAAGCGTCCGCCTCCTTGTCTTCCGTCCGATCCCGGTGCATGACGTACGACGCACACGCACGAGGCACTTCCTGCACGACCCAGCTTGACCCGACCGCGGTGCCGGGGAGGATCCGGTTCACCGCCTGAGTCCTGGAGAAAGCGAGGACTTGAGCATGGGATCCACTTCCGCCGAGAACCACGGAGGCGTCGACCGCCGGGCTCTGATCAAGCGGTCCGCCGCACTCGGTCTGATCAGCGTTCCCGCGATGGGCTTCCTGTCCGCCTGCGCCAGTGGTGGCGGTGACGGCCAGGACAAGGCCAAGGCGGGCAAGAAGACCGAGAAGAACCCGCTCGGCGTCAACGACACCGCGCAGATGGAATTCGTCCTCTTCGACGGCGGTTTCGGCAAGGAATACGCCGAGGACGCGGTGAAGATCTACGAGAAGGACTTCCCCAAGGCGAAGGCCAAGTTCGCCGCCACCCAGAAGATCCAGTCGACGCTCCAGCCGCGTTTCAACCAGGGCAACCCGCCGGACCTCATCGACAACTCCGGCGCGGAGCAGATGGACATGGGCGTCCTCGTGGGCAAGAACCAGCTCGCGGACCTCACCCCGCTGCTGGACGCGGCCTCCTACGACGACCCGAGCAAGAAGGTCCGCGACACGCTGCGCCCCGGCATCGTGGAGATGGGTCAGTTCGACGGCCGGCCGGTGTGGATCCTGTACTACGCCTACACCGTCTACGGCGTGTGGTACTCGCAGAAGGCCCTGGACTCGCTGGACGAGAAGTACCCGGAGACCTGGGACGAGATGCTCAAGGTCTGCGAGAAGGCCAAGAAGAAGGGCATGGCCGGCTGGACCTACGCCGGCAAGTACCCCTACTACCTGCCCTTCTCGCTCTACCCGATGATCGGCAAGGTCGGCGGCCGCGAGGTCCTGGACGCCATCGACAACCTCGAGCCGAACGCCTGGAAGCACCCGGCCGTCAAGGCCTGCTTCGAGGCCTACTACGAGCTCTACCAGAAGGGCTACATCCTCAAGGGCACCCCGGGCCTTGACCACATCCAGTCGCAGACCGCCTGGGCCAAGGGCAAGGCGCTGTTCATCCCGAACGGCTCCTGGGTGGAGAACGAGTCCGCCAACGTCATCCCGGCCGACTTCGACCTGGCCGTCTCCGCGCCCACCGGCATCGACAGCTCCGACAAGATGCCGTTCGGCACCATCTGGGCCTCCGGCGGCGAGCCGTTCATCGTCCCGGCCAAGGCCAGGAACCCCGAGGGCGGCATGGAGCAGCTGCGCATCATGCTCAGCGAGGCCTCCTCGAAGAACTTCACCGCCAAGGTGAAGTCGCTCACCGCGTACAACGGCGGCACGGACGGCATCGACCTCACCCCCGGACTGAAGTCCGGCGTCGCGGCGCTGGACAAGGCCGGCTCCAACGTGGTGAATCCGCGGCTCCAGGACTGGTACGTGCAGCTCCAGAAGGAGAAGATCGGTGTGTCCGGCATCGGCGAGATGATGGCCGGCCGGCTCACCCCGGCCGAGGCCATCAAGAAGATCCAGGGCTTCGCCGACGAGGCCGCCAAGGACCAGTCGATCAAGCACTACAAGCACCAGTAGCCCTGAGGATCCGTCACCAGCGGTACCACCCGCCCAGAGATCGGGGTCGGCAGCAATGCAGCACGGCAAGTACCGGTTCATCGTGGGGTTCCTCGCGGTTCCCCTGGGGCTGTACGCGCTTTTCGTCGTCTGGCCGTTCATCCAGTCCATCTACTACTCGTTCACGGACTGGACCGGTCTGAGCCCCGATTTCCAGATGGTCGGCTTCGACAACTACCAGAGGATGCTCCACGACGACATCTTCTGGAAGTCGTTGCAGCACAGCCTGCTGTTCGCCCTGGTGCTACCGCTGGTGACGATCGGTCTGGCGCTGTTCTTCTCCTTCATGATCAATGTGGGTGGGCGGCGCCGCCGGGGCGGACCGGCGATCTCCGGGGTCCGCGGCTCCTCGTTCTACAAGATCGTCTACTTCTTCCCGCAGGTGCTGTCGATCGCGATCGTGGCCCTGCTGTTCGCCTTCGCGTACAACCCGGACAGCGGCGCGATCAACTCCGTGCTGCGCGGGATCGGGCTCGACAGCGTCCAGCCGCTGTGGCTGGGCGACCCGAGCCTGGCGCTGTGGTGCGTGATGGCGGTGCTCGTCTGGTCCACGGTCGGCTTCTTCGTGGTCCTGTTCTCCGCCGGCATGGCCTCCATCCCGGCGGACCTGTACGAGGCCGCCCTGCTGGACGGCGCCAGCCGGTTCACCACCTTCTTCCGGATCACCCTGCCACTGCTGTGGGACACCGTGCAGTCCGGCTGGGTGTACATGGGCATCCTCGCCCTCGGGGCGGAGTCGTTCGCGGTCGTGCAGATCATGACGACCGGGCCGGGCGGCCCCGACTACTCGACCACCGTCATGGTCCTGTACGTGTACCAGAAGGCGTTCCGTGACGGTCAGGCCGCCTACGCCACCACGATCGGCGTCGCCCTGCTCGTCGTCACGCTGGCCTTCGCCGCCGTCGTGATGCGGCTGGGCCGGCGCGAGCGGCTGGAGTTCTGACCCATGAAAACGACCGAGACCCCCGCCCCCGTTCCGGCCGAGTCCGGAATCGGCCTCACCAAGGCCGAAGTGCCGGCCGGGAAGCCGGGCGGACGGAAGAAGGACGGCTCCGTCCTCAACGTCTTCTCGCACGGCATGCTGATCATCTGGGCGATCATGGTGGTCATGCCGCTGGTGTGGGCGGTGATGACGTCCTTCAAGGACGACAACTCCATCTTCAGCTCGCCCTGGGCGCTGCCCGACAAACTCCACTTCGACAACTGGGCGCGGGCCTGGACCGACGCCAATATGAGCCAGTACTTCCTGAACACCGTTCTGGTGGTGGGGGGTTCGCTGGTCGGCACGCTGGTGCTCGGTTCGATGGCGGCGTATGTGCTCGCCCGGTTCGACTTTCCGGGCAACCGCTTCATCTACTACCTCTTCATCGGCGGCATGAGTTTCCCGATCATGCTCGCGCTGGTCCCGCTGTTCTACGTGGTGAACAACATGGGACTGCTGAACACCATTCACGGTCTGATCCTGGTCTACATCGCCTATTCGCTGCCGTTCACGGTGTTCTTCCTGACCGCGTTCTTCCGGACCCTGCCGAGCTCGGTGGCGGAGGCCGCCTTCGTGGACGGGGCCTCGCACACCCGGACGTTCTTCCAGATCATGCTGCCGATGGCCAAGCCCGGCCTGATCAGTGTGGGAATCTTCAACTTCCTGGGGCAGTGGAACCAGTACATGCTGCCGACGGTGCTCAACACCGACCCGGACAAGCACGTGCTCACCCAGGGGCTGGTGCAGCTCGCCGTGAGCCAGGGCTACAAGGGCGACTGGTCCGGTCTCTTCGCCGGCCTGGTGATGGCGATGCTGCCGGTCCTCGCCGCGTACATCATCTTCCAGCGCCAGGTGGTACAGGGCCTCACGGCGGGCGCCCTGAAGTAAGCCGACGGCGCCGGGCCGCCCGTGGGCGGCTTGGCACCTACCCGCCGTCCGTCGCCTGCCGGCGCGGTGCGAGGCCCTGCCGGACCGCGCGACCCGCCTGGCCCGGCCTCCGCGAGCGGCGTTGCGGGGCCCGGCGCGCGGGCCCGCCGTGCGTCCTGCACGGCTCGCGACATCCGTGAGCGGCCTTGCCGGGGGCCCTGTTCTCCGACCGGCCTCCGCGCCCGCCGTGCTTGGCGCCGCGCCAACTTCGCGCTTGCCGGGGACGGGCTTGCGTGCTCGCTGTCCCGCTCCGCTGCCGCTCCGCTGCCGCTCCGCTGCCGCTCCGCTGCCGCTCCGCTGCCGCACCGCTGCCGCTGGCGCGCGGCGCCGCGGAGTTCCTGCGGCTCCCTCGTTTTGCCTTGCGAGGGCCGGGCTGGCGGGTTCTCCGTCGCGCATCGCTGCCGCTCGCCGCACGTTGTCGTGCAGCTCCCGTGGCGCCCGCAACCCGCCTTACAGGGCTGGGCTTGCGGACTCTCCGTCGTGTATCGCTACTGCTCGCGCGCATTGTCGTGCAGCTCCCGTGGCCCCCGCGAGCCCGCGTTCAGGAGCCCGGCTCGTGGGCTCGCCGTCCCGTGTTGCTGCTGCTCGGGTGCGGCGTCCTGTACGGCTCGCGGTCTTCGCGAGCGGCCTTGTCGGAGCCCTGTTGGTCGACCGGCCTCGGCGCCTGCCGTGCTTGGCGCCGTGCCATCCTCGCGCTTGCCGGGGACGGGCTTGCGTGCCCGCTGTCCCGCACCGCTGCCGCTCGCGCGTGGCGTCCGACAGTTCCTGTGGTCTCGGTGGGCGGCTTTGCGGAACCGGGCGCGCGGCGCCGTCCCGCACCGCTGCCGCTGCCGCTGCCGCTGGCGCGCGGCGCCCCGGAGTTCCTGCGGCACCTCGACTTGTCTGAGGGGGCCCGGGCGCCCGGGCCCGCATCGCTGCCGCTCGCTTGCGCTGTCGCGGGAACTCCTGCGGGCGTCTCGATCCGCCTTGCGGCTTGCCCCCGCACCGCTGCCGCTTGCGCGGGTCTCGTGTCTGCCGCGGGCTCCGTGAGC
>NZ_JBIBWH010000008.1:4928-343486 GCF_043081205.1 Streptomyces sp. NPDC014889 | reverse complement strand
CCGCCTTCCATGGGCCTGCTCGTCGGCCGGTCTCGCGCCTGCCGGGGCCTGGCTCGCGGGCTCGCCGCCTCGCGCTGCTGCCGCTTGCGCGGGTCTGGTGTCTGCCGCGGGCTCTGTGAGCCGCCTTCCATGGGCCTGCTCGTCGGCCGGTCTCGCGCCTGCCGGGGCCTGGCTCGCGGGCTCGCCGCCTCGCGCTGCTGCCGCTTGCGCGGGTCTCGTGTCTGCCGCGGGCTCCGTGAGCCGCCTTCCATGGGCCTGCTCGTCGGCCGGTCTCGCGCCTGCCGGCCCAGCTCGCGGGACCCGTACCTGCTGCCGCCTCCGCGACCGCCTTCCGGGCCCTGCTCGCGGGCTCTCCCCGCTCCGGCCGCGCTGGCGCCTGCCCGCCCAGCGCTTGCCGTGTCTGGGTCCGCCCCCGTGAGCGCCGCTCCGACCGCCGCCTCCGGGGGCGTGCGGAGCGTGGTTCGTGCGCGGGCGCGTGATACGGCTCCAACAGCGTGTCCAAGGGGGCGGATACCGTTCAACCTCTTGACGGGAGGGGACCCGAACAGCTCAGCTTAGAGTTCACTAGTTGGACATGGACGGGGCCTCGCCGATGCGGCCCCGCGCTCAGGAGGTCGTCGTGGAGACTCCAGGGTCGCAGTCGTCGCTGCACCGAGCCAACCTGGAGCGGGTCGTACGTGCCGTGCGCCTTGCCGGATCACTCACGCAGGCGGAGATCGCGCGGACCACGGGCCTGTCCGCGGCGACGGTCTCCAACATCGTGCGCGAGCTCAAGGACGGTGGAACGGTCCAGGTCACGCCCACTTCCGCAGGTGGGCGCCGGGCCCGCAGCGTCTCCCTGAGCGGGGACGCCGGTATCGTGATCGGCGTCGACTTCGGGCACACCCACCTGCGGGTGGCGATCGGCAACCTCGCCCACCAGGTGCTCGCCGAGGAGTCCGAGCCGCTGGACGTGGACGCCTCCTCGGCGCAGGGCTTCGACCGGGCGGAGGAGCTGGTCAACCGCCTCGTCGCGGCCACCGGCGTCGACCATTCCAAGATCGCCGGCGTGGGTGTCGGCGTACCCGGCCCGATCGACGTCGAGTCCGGCACGCTGGGCTCCACGGCCATCCTGCCGGGCTGGACGGGCGTCAGGCCCGCCGAGGAGCTGCGGGGGCGCCTCGGAGTGCCGGTGCACGTGGACAACGACGCCAACCTCGGCGCGCTGGGCGAGCTGGTCTGGGGCAGCGGCCGGGGCGTGCGCGACCTGGCCTACATCAAGATCGCCAGCGGGGTCGGCGCGGGCCTGGTGATCAACGGCAGGATCTACCGCGGCCCCGGCGGCACGGCGGGCGAGATCGGCCACATCACGCTCGACGAGTCCGGCCCGGTCTGCCGTTGCGGCAACCGCGGCTGCCTGGAGACCTTCACCGCCGCCGGGTACGTGCTCCCGCTGCTGCGGCCCAGTCACGGCACCGACCTGACCATGGAGGGAGTCGTACGGCTGGCGCGGGACGGCGATCCGGGCTGCCGCCGGGTGATCGCCGACGTCGGCCGTCACATCGGCAGCGGGGTCGCCAATCTCTGCAACCTGCTCAACCCCAGCCGGGTGTTGCTCGGCGGGGACCTCGCCGAGGCCGGTGAGCTGGTGCTCGGCCCGATCAGGGAGTCGGTCGGGCGGTACGCCATTCCCAGCGCCGCCCGCCAACTCTCCGTGCTTCCCGGCGCACTTGGCGGCCGCGCCGAAGTACTCGGCGCGCTGGCCCTCGCGTTGAGCGAGATGGGTGATTCGACCCTTTTGGACGGCACGCTCCACGCGGCCACCCCTGCCTTCACTTAGAGAACGGATGGCACCGTTGCCATCTCGTTAAGGATTTACTTCTTGACGTCGCACGCGCGGCCGAGTTGACTTCCAGCCACCTCGGCCGCAACGTCGCGGCCTCGTCAGGGAGGTTCGAAGAAGTGAACACGCGTATGCGTCGCGCGGCCTTCGCCGTTGCCGCTGGTGCCATGGCCGTCTCGCTCGCGGCCTGTGGGAGCGCCAAGGAGTCCGGTGGCTCCTCGAAGCCGTCCGGCAGTGAGAAGAAGGGCGACGCCATCACGGTCGGCCTGCTGCTGCCGGAGAACCAGACCGCTCGTTACGAGAAGTTCGACAAGCCGATCATCGAGAAGCAGATCGCGGAGCTGACGAACAACAAGGGCAAGGTCGAGTACCTCAACGCCAAGCAGGACGCGACCCTCCAGGCGCAGCAGATCGACACGATGATCACCAAGAAGGTCGACGTGCTGATCCTCGACGCGGTCGACTACAAGGCCGTCGCCTCGGGCGTGAAGAAGGCCAAGGAGGCCGGCATCCCGGTCGTCGCCTACGACCGCCTCGCCGAGGGCCCGATCGCCGCCTACACCTCGTTCGACAACGAGGAGGTCGGCAAGACGCAGGGCGAGGCCCTGCTGAAGGCCATGGGCGACAAGGCCAAGTCCGGCAAGATCGTCATGATGAACGGCGCCGTGACCGACCCGAACGCCGCGCAGTTCAAGAAGGGCGCCCACGCCGCCCTCGACGGCAAGGTGGACATCGGCAAGGAGTACGACACCAAGGAGTGGAAGGCGGAGAACGCCAACGCCAACATGGAGGGCGCCATCGCCGCCCTCGGCAAGGACAAGATCGTCGGCGTCTACTCCGCCAACGACGGCATGGCGGGCGGCATCATCACCGCGCTCAAGGGCGCGGGCCTCAAGACCCTTCCCCCGGTCACCGGCCAGGACGCGGAACTCGCGGGCGTGCAGCGCATCATCACCGGCGAGCAGTACATGAGCGTCTTCAAGTCGTACCCGCAGGAGGCCGAGACCGTCGCCAAGATGGCCGTCTCGATCGCCAAGACCGGCAAGGTCGACAGCTCGCTGAACACGAGCACCGTCGACAGCGGCAGCGAGAAGGGCATCCCGGCGGTCATCGTCCCCGTCGTCTCGCTGACGAAGGACAACATCAAGGAGACCGTCATCCACGACGGTTACTACACCCTCGGCGAGATCTGCACGGCCAAGTACAAGGCCGCCTGCGACAAGATCGGCCTGAAGTAACACCCCCGGGGCCGCCCGCGCGGCGGCCCCGCCGACCTGCACGGGATGCCGCGTCCAGCCGTGACGCGCGCCCGTGTCGGCGCGTCCGGCGCCCCGCCGCCGACAGCCCCGCAGCACAACGGCGGGGCGCCGGACGGAACACACCCCCCTCACTTTTGTCCAACCTCCCGCCGGGGTCAGGCTCAGGCGGCGAAGGAGATGGTTCACGTGTCCGCTACGCCCGTGCTGGCGTTGCGCGGGGTCTCCAAGCGATTCGGTGCGGTCCAGGCGCTCACCGACGTAGAGCTTGAGGTCCACGCCGGAGAGGTCGTCGCCCTCGTCGGCGACAACGGCGCCGGAAAGTCCACCCTTGTCAAGACGATCGCCGGCGTGCACCCCATCGATGGCGGTGCCATCGAGTGGGAGGGCAGGCCGGTCACGGTCAACAGGCCGCACGACTCCCAGGACTTGGGCATCGCGACGGTCTACCAGGACCTCGCCCTGTGCGACAACATCGATGTCGTCGGCAACCTGTTCCTCGGCCGTGAGATCAGGCGCCGCGGTGTCCTGGACGAGGTCGAGATGGAGCGCCGCTCGCGCGAGCTCCTGGACCAGCTCTCGATCCGCATCCCGAGCGTCCGCATCCCGATCGCCTCGCTCTCCGGCGGTCAGCGCCAGGTCGTCGCCATCGCCCGCTCCATGCTCGGCGAGCCCAAGCTGGTCATCCTCGACGAGCCGACGGCCGCCCTCGGTGTCGAGCAGACGGCCCAGGTCCTCGACCTCGTCGAGCGGCTGCGCGAGCGCGGCCTCGCGGTCATCCTCATCAGCCACAACATGGCGGACGTGAAGGCTGTCGCCGACAAGGTCGCCGTTCTCCGGCTCGGCCGCAACAACGGCGTGTTCGAGGTCGGGACCACCTCGCAGGAAGAAATCATCTCCGCCATCACCGGTGCCACGGACAACGCCGTGACCCGTCGTGCGGCGCGCACCAACGCGGAGGCTCAGAAGTGAGCATCGACAAGTCCCAGGCCGCCCCCGCCGACGCCCCCGTGGACGCGCCCGCCGCCGCGGCCGACGCCGCCCCCGCCGTCGACCCCCGTCTTCTCGTGCGTGAGCAGGGATTCGCCGGCTACATCGGCGAGTTCAAGCGCAAGATGCGCGCCGGTGACCTCGGGGCGATCCCGGTCGTCGTCGGCCTCATCGTCATCTGCGCGATCTTCCAGAGCCTCGACTCGGCCTTCCTGGGCGCGGAGAACCTCAGCAACATCTTCGTCGCCATGGTGGCCACCGGCATGATGTCGGTCGGCATCATCTTCGTGCTGCTGCTCGGCGAGATCGACCTGTCCGTCGGCTCCGTCTCCGGTGTCTCCTCGGCGATCATGGCCGTGATGAGCATCACCCACGGCGTGAACGAGTGGCTCGCCGTCGTCACCGCCCTCGCGGCCGGCGCGGTCATCGGAGCCCTGCACGGCTTCTTCTTCGCCCGGATCGGTGCGCCCGCGTTCGCCGTGACCCTGGCCGGTCTGCTGTTCTGGAACGGCTTCATGCTCCAGGTCCTGGGTGACAACGGCACGATCAACATCGACGGCGACGGCGTGGTCGGCAAGCTCACCACGTACTACTTCTCGGACGTGGCGGCCGCCTACTTGCTGGCTGTCGTCGCGGTCGCCGGATACTTCCTGTCGGCCTTCTTCGGCAACCGCCGCCGCGAGGCCGCGGGCGTCCCGTCCCGCCCGCTGAGCGACATAGTGCTGCGCACCGTGCTGCTCGCGGTCGCCGCGTTCGCCGTCGCGATCATGTTCAACCAGTACAAGGGCCTGCCGCTCGCGGTGCTGCTCTTCGCGGTCGTCCTGGTCGGCAGCGACTTCGTGCTGCGCCGCACCGCGTACGGCCGCAAGGTCTTCGCGCTCGGCGGCAGCGTCGAGGCCTCCCGCCGTGCCGGTATCAACGTCACCGCGGTCCGTGTCTCGGTCTTCGCCATCGCGGGCCTCTTCGCCTCGGTCGGCGGTCTCTTCTGGGCCTCCAAGATCGCGGCCGCGAACCAGAGCGCCGGCTCCGGTGACCTGCTGATGAACGTCATCGCCGCGGCCGTCATCGGCGGCACCAGCCTCTTCGGTGGCCGGGGCCGCACCTGGAACGCGCTGCTCGGTGTACTCGTCATCACGTCGATCCAGTACGGCCTCGCCCTCCAGGGCATCGCCACCCCGGTCCAGTACATGATCACCGGTGGTGTGCTCCTCGCCACGGTCGTCATCGACTCGATCACCCGCAAGACCCAGAAGTCGGCCGGACGCGCCTGAGCGCCGCCCGCACCATGGCCGTGCCCGGCGCCGACGACGGTGCCGGGCACGGCCATGCCTAACAGGTCTGCTGCCGGGTACCGCCGTTCGCGTGACGTACGACCCCCGGCCCGGACACCGGTCGCCCGGGCGGAACATTAGACTCGTCGAGCCCGGCAACAGCTCGATCAGCTCTACGCAAGGAGGCACGGGTGCCGCTGCTGACCCGCATCAGGGGACCGCGCGATCTGGACCGGCTCAGCCTGGAGGAGCTGGACCTGCTGGCGCAGGAGATCCGGACCTTCCTCGTCACCGAGGTCTCCAAGACCGGCGGCCACCTCGGCCCCAACCTCGGCGTGGTGGAGCTGACCATCGCCCTGCACCGCGTCTTCCAGTCGCCGAAGGACAAGGTGCTGTGGGACACCGGCCACCAGTCCTACGTGCACAAGCTGCTCACCGGGCGCCAGGACTTCTCCAAGCTGAAGATGAAGGGCGGCCTGTCCGGCTACCCCTCGCAGGCGGAGTCCGAGCACGACGTCATCGAGAACAGCCACGCCTCCACCGTGCTGGGCTGGGCCGACGGCATCGCGAAGGCCAACCAGCTCCTTGAGCGGGACAGCCACGTCGCCGCCGTCATCGGCGACGGCGCGCTGACCGGCGGCATGGCCTGGGAGGCGCTGAACAACATCGCCGACGCCAAGGACCGCCCGCTCGTCATCGTCGTCAACGACAACGAGCGCTCCTACGCCCCCACCATCGGCGGCCTCGCCAACCACCTCGCGACCCTGCGCACCACCGACGGCTACGAACGCTTCCTGGCCCGCACCCGTGAGGTGCTCGAGCGCACCCCGGTCGTCGGCAGGCCGCTGTACGAGACCCTGCACGGCGCCAAGAAGGGCCTGAAGGACTTCATCGCCCCGCAGGGCATGTTCGAGGACCTGGGCCTGAAGTACGTGGGTCCCATCGACGGCCACGACATCGAGGCCCTGGAGTCGGCGCTGGCCCGCGCCAAGCGGTTCAACGGTCCCGTCATCGTGCACTGCCTCACCGAGAAGGGCCGCGGCTACCAGCCCGCCCTCCAGGACGAGGCCGACCGCTTCCACGCCGTGGGCAGGATCCACCCCGACACCGGACTGCCGATCGCCACCTCCGGCGCCGACTGGACGTCCGTCTTCGGCGAGGAGATGGTCAGGCTCGGCAAGGAGCGCAAGGACATCGTCGCCATCACCGCGGCGATGCTCCAGCCGGTCGGCCTGGACAAGTTCGCCAAGGCTTTCCCCGACCGGGTCTACGACGTCGGCATCGCCGAGCAGCACGGCGCCGTCTCCGCCGCCGGCCTCGCGCACGCGGGCGTGCACCCCGTCTTCGCCGTCTACGCCACCTTCCTCAACCGCGCCTTCGACCAGGTCCTGATGGACGTGGCCCTGCACAAGTGCGGGGTCACCTTCGTGCTGGACCGGGCCGGTGTCACCGGCACGGACGGCGCCTCCCACAACGGCATGTGGGACATGTCGATCCTTCAGGTCGTCCCGGGCCTGCGGCTGGCGGCCCCGCGCGACGCCGACCAGGTCCGCGCCCAGCTCCGCGAGGCCGTCGAGGTCGACGACGCGCCGACCGTGGTCCGCTTCTCCAAGGGCGCCGTCGGCCCCGCCGTACCCGCGGTGGGCCGCGTCGGCGGCATGGACGTACTGCGCGAGCCCGGCACCGAGACCCCGGACGTCCTCCTCGTCTCCGTCGGCGCCCTCGCCCCGATGTGCCTGGAGGTGGCGTCGCTCCTCGACAAGCAGGGCATCACCACCACCGTCGTCGACCCGCGCTGGGTCAAACCCGTCGACGAGGCCATGGCGCCGCTCGCCGCTCGGCACCGCGTGGTCGTCACCGTCGAGGACAACTCGCGCGTCGGCGGTGTCGGCTCGGCGGTCGCCCAGACCTTGCGGGACGCGGGCGTGGACGTGCCGCTGCGCGACTTCGGCATCCCGCCGCGCTTCCTCGACCACGCCTCCCGTGCCGAGGTGCTGGCGGAGATCGGCCTGACCGCGCCGGACATCGCCCGTCAGGTCACGGGCCTGGTCTCCAAGCTGGACGGCCGGTTCGAGCGGCCGGAGGCCGAGACGGGGGTCGACGCTTCGGTGCAGTCCGCGCGCGACTGACCGCCGGGACCTCCCCGACCCGGTACGGGCCGGTCGTGCCCCTCTTACGGGTGGCGCAACCGGCCCGTCTGCGTGAACCTGCCAGTGCCGGGGCATACGCATCCCCAGCTCTCTCGATCATGCCGAGCCCTGTCGAGCCGGATCGAGGACGACAAGCAGGGGAGGTCACGCCGTGAGCAGCACGCTCTTCAGGACGAAGAACGTCGAGCAGTCGATCCAGGACACCGAGGAACCCGAGCACGCGCTCAGAAAATCCCTGTCCGCCCTCGATCTGACGGTCTTCGGCGTCGGCGTCATCATCGGCACCGGCATCTTCGTCCTCACCGGCACGGCGGCCAGGAACACCGCCGGCCCCGCCGTCTCCCTGGCCTTCGTCGTCGCCGGGGTGGTCTGCGCGCTCGCCGCGCTGTGCTACGCGGAGTTCGCCTCCACGGTCCCGGTGGCCGGCTCCGCCTACACCTTCTCCTACTCCTCCCTCGGCGAGTTCCCCGCCTGGATCATCGGCTGGGACCTGGTCCTCGAACTCGCGCTCGGCACGGCGGTGGTCGCCGTCGGATGGTCCGGCTACATCCACTCGCTGCTCGACAATGCGGGCTGGCACCTGCCGGAATACCTCAGCGGGCGTGACACGGCGTCCGGATTCGGCTTCGACATCCTCGCCGCTCTCCTGGTCCTGGTCATCACCGTCATCCTCGTGCTCGGCATGAAGCTCTCCGCGCGGGTCACCTCGATCGTCGTGGCCATCAAGGTGGCCGTGGTGCTCGTGGTGATCATCGCGGGCGCCTTCTTCATCAAGGGCGGCAACTACGACCCGTTCATCCCGAAGGCGCAGCCGGTGCCCGCGGGCGGCAACCTCAAGGCACCGCTCATCCAGCTGATGTTCGGCTGGGCACCCTCGAACTTCGGTGTGATGGGCATCTTCACCGCCGCGTCCGTCGTCTTCTTCGCCTTCATCGGCTTCGACGTCGTCGCCACGGCGGCCGAGGAGACCCGCAATCCGCAGCGCGACGTGCCGCGCGGCATCCTCGGCTCGCTGATCATCTGCACCGTGCTGTACGTCGCCGTGTCGATCGTCGTGACCGGGATGCAGAAGTACAGCGCGCTGTCCATCGACGCGCCGCTCGCCGACGCGTTCAAGTCCACCGGGCATCCGTGGTATTCGGGCCTGATCAGCTTCGGCGCGGCCATCGGCCTGACCACCGTGTGCATGATCCTGCTCCTGGGCCAGGCCCGGGTCTTCTTCGCGATGAGCCGGGACGGACTGCTGCCCCGGTTCTTCTCGCACACCCACCCGCGGTTCCGCACCCCGTACCGGCCGACCATCCTGCTCGGCGTGATCATCGCCGTCGTCGCAGGGTTCACCAGTCTCAGCGCACTCGCCGAACTCGTGAACATCGGGACCCTGTTCGCGTTCGTCGTCGTCGCGATCAGCGTGATCATCCTGCGCAACACCCGGCCCGACCTGCCCCGCGCCTTCCGCACCCCCTGGGTCCCGGTGATCCCCATCCTCTCCGTCTGCGCCTCCCTCTGGCTGATGGTCAACCTCCCCGCGGAGACCTGGCTCCGCTTCGCCATCTGGATGGTCATCGGCTTCGTCGTGTACTTCCTCTACGGCCGCACCCACAGCAGGCTCGCCGAACGCCAGGCACTGGAACGCCGCACGACGGGCGACGGCACGCCGTAGCGGCGGCAGGCGGTTCGCAACGGTGGCCGACGGGCCCTCCGGGCGGTCGGCGCTCCGACGCTCGGTAATGTGCGGGGGCACGGGGTCGGACGGGTCACCCCGGCGGCAGCGAGCCGGAGAGGGAGCACGTGACGACCACCCTGATCGCCGAGGTGGCGCTGGTCACTGTGCTGGCGTCGTTCGCGCAGGCGCTGAGCGGCTTCGGGTTCGCGCTGGTGGCGGTGCCGCTGCTGACCCTGCTCACCACCCCTCAGAACGCCGTCGTCGTGGTCACCGCGCTGGGCGCGGTGCTCTCGCTGGCGGTCTGCGTCCACCAGAGGGAACACGTCAGTGTGCGCACCGCGGGCCTGGTGAGCGGAGCGGGACTGGTGGGCATGCCGCTCGGGCTGCTCGCGGTGACCGTGCTGGGCGCCCGCTCGCTGTCCGTCCTCATCGCCTGTGTGGTGCTGGTGTTCGCCGTCCTGATCGGCCGGGGTCTGACCTTCCGGCGCGGTACGGGCCCCACCGTCGCCGCGGGTGTCGCCAGCGGGGCGCTGCTGACCGCGACCGGTATGAACGGGCCGCCACTGGTCGCCGCCTTCCAGGCCATGGGCCTGACGCCCCGGGAGTTCCGGGCCACGCTCCAGGCCACGTTCTCCGTCCAGGACGCCCTGGCCCTCGCCGGGTTCCTCGCCGTCGGCCGGCTGACCGCGGACAGCCTGCTGCTGACCGGCGCCGGGCTCCCCGGTCTGCTTGTGGGATGGTGGCTCGGCGACCGCCTCTTCACCCGCACGGACCCCGCACGCTTCAAGAAGATCGTCCTCGGGGTGCTGGTCGCCAGCGCCTGCGCGGCGCTGTACCAGGCCACACTGACCTGACCCGGCCTCTCAACCCCGCCCGGTCGGGCGGTCAACGATTCTGACCCGAGATGTCCTGGCCGCCGGGGCCGTACACCGTGCGGGGACCCACCGTGGTGGCCCCCGTCGCGGTCACCCTGCGGCGCAGTCCGCGGTCGGCGGTGACGACCACGCGGGGCCGGTCCGCCGTGGCGACGGCCAGCCGGACGATGTGGTCGTCGCCGTTGCCCGATGCCTCCTCGACCCGTACGCCGGGCACGGACGGCACGCCCCGGGCGGCGCCCTCCAGGACCAGGACGATCTCCAGCGGACCCGGCACACCGGGCACGCCCTCCTCGACGTACCCGGCGAGCCGGTCGCGCAGGCGTTCGGCGGCGGCCCGCCGGTCGCGCCACCATCCGTCCGGGACGGAGCCGACGACGTTGGCCCCGTCCACGATCAGCAGGGTCGGCATCCTGGGTCGGTCCTTCCGGTCGGGATCAGACGCGGTTCCAGTGTCCGTGACGTCGCGCGTCCGCGGGCTCGTCGCCCGGTCCGTCCGCCCGGCGGAGGCCTCCCCGTGGATGCGGGCGGCACCGCGGCGTGGATCAACCGCCCGTCGCCGGGGACTTCTTGGCGGACTCCGGGATGGTGGTGCCGTTGCGCAGCGCCTTCCACAGCTCCGTCGCCTGGGGCTCCGCGGCCACGACGCGGTTGGGGTCGATCTTGTCGTACATCACCGGCAGCATGATCGTCTCCATGCTGGACGGGTCGACCCCGTTCAGGCTGCGCCCGAACTCCGCCAGCTTGGTGAGGGAGGCGAGGTCGGAGTCGGTGGTGAGGGCCGCGGTGAGGCTGTCGGCGATCTTGTACGTCTTGCTGGGGCTGCCCAGGAGGTCCTGCTTCTTGATCTCGCCCAGCAGGTCCAGCATGAACTGCTGCTGGAGGCTGATGCGCCCGAGGTCGCTGCCGTCGCCGATGCCGTGCCGGGTGCGGACGAACTGCAGGGACTGGGTGCCGTCCAGACGGTGGGTGCCGGCGGTCAGGTCCAGCCCGCTGGACTTGTCGTGGATGTCCTGGTCCACGGTGACGTCGACCCCGCCTATCGCGTCCACCAGCCCCTTGAAGCCGGAGAAGTCGATCTCCACGTAGTGGTCCATGCGGATGCCGGACATCTGCTCCACGGTCTTCACCACACAGGCGGGACCGACCTGACCGTAGATGGAGTTGAACATCACGCGCTTCGCCGACGCCACCGCGGTGCCGTCGGACTTCGTGCACTCGGGCCGGGTCACCAGGGTGTCGCGGGGAATGCTGATGGCGACGGCCTGGGTGCGGCCCTCGGGTATGTGCATCACCAGCGCGGTGTCGGAGCGGGCACCGGCCACCTTGCCGGTGTTCAGCGCGGCGTTGGCGCCGGAGCGGGAGTCGGAGCCGAGGATCAGCACGTTCTGCCCGGACGTGGGCAGCTTCTCGGGCCGGTCGTCACCGATGGCGTGGTCGATGTCGACGCCCTTGATGTTGCCGTTCAGGCCGCTGTAGAGCCAGTAGCAGGCGCCGGCCCCGGCCAGCACGAGCACCAGCAGTGTCAGCAGAACGATGCGTCCCCAACGGCGCTTCTTCCGCTTCTCGTCGGGGAGCGGGCCACCCGGCGGCGTGCTCGGGCTGCGTCCCTGCAGTGTCGGGGCATGGCTCATCCTGTCCGAGTCCTCACAAGTCGTGCCCACGGGGGGCGAATGCTGATCGAGTGGGACTCGGGTGGGGGGCGGCCGGTCCGCGTACTACTGCCTGAGGATCAAGACTATAGACACACGTTCGGACATGTATGCGGGCCTGTGATGTTCTTGTGACCGCAGCGTGTTTCCCGGTAAGCGCTTCAGTGGCCTCGAGTCCGTTTCTCACCCTCCATCAACCCCGGATCTCCCTTCCGTTCCCGATCGAGTCGGATTAAATTTGCCTCTAAACTGGGGCATTCACGTCAAGTAATCAGATCGTTTCTGGACAGGATGTTGAAAGTGGTGTGAAGATCCCATGAGCGGCAGCTCTGTGTGCGTGGGGGTGCACCAGGAGTGCTGACGGGGGTTGAGGTGGAGTTCGACAAGGACAGTGCTGTCGAAAAGTGCGGCCCCACTGCTCGTGTTGTGAATCCGCCGACCGGGATCCCTCCGGCTGGCCCTGATGTTCTGGAGTCGAGGCAGCGCCGGTGAAGCTTTCCGTCATCGTGCCGATGTACAACGTGCGTGATTACTGCGCGACGGCACTCAAGTCGCTGGCGCTCAACGCCCGGAGCGACTTCGAGTTCATCGTGGTGGACGACTGCTCCACCGACGGCACGTTCGAGATCCTCCAGCGGGAGATCCGCAAGGTCCCCGGGGGAGTGCTCTGCCAGAACCCGCAGAACTCCGGCATCTCCTTCACCCGCAACACCGGCCTGAGGATGGCTCGCGGGAAGTACATCGCGTTCCTCGACGGCGACGACTGGTTCGCGCCTGGCTATCTGCGGCAACTGGTCGCGGCGATAGAGCGCTTGGGCTGCGACTTCGTCCGGACCGACCATGTCCGGGTCGTCGGCCGCAAGCGGGAGATCGTCCGCGCGCCCCAGGCCGTGCGCGACACCCTGCTGGCGCCGATCCAGTCGATCATGCCGGCGAACGCGTCGACCATGGTCGACTACCCGCTGGTCTGGGCCGGCGTCTTCAACCGTGAACTGCTGGCCCACCGCGGCCTGCTGTTCTTCGACGAGAAGCTGCGCACGGCCGAGGACCGGATGTGGACTTGGCGCCTGCACCTGTACACGCACTCCTACGCGGTGGTCGACCTGGCCGGCGTCTTCTACCGCCGCGACGTCAGCACCTCGCTCACCCGCATCCCGGACGAGCGTCAGCTCGACTTCATTCCGTGCTTCGAGCGGGTGGCGCGCGAGGTGTCGGCCCACCCCCGGGGATCCCACATCATGCCGAAGGTGATTCGGACCTTCTGCGCGATGACGGCCATTCACCTGGACCGGGCCGATACCTATGAGGACGACGTCAGGGCCCTGCTCAAGAGCAGGGTGTCCGCGGCGCTGGACCGGCTGCCGCAGGATCTGCTGGAGCAGACTCTCGACGAGGTGGGCGAGCGCCGGGCCAAGCTCATCAACTCCGTGCGGGGAACCGCGCCCGTCGCCGACCTGTACGAGGGCGTACGGGTCGTGCCCGATAGCGGGCGCCGCCCCGGCGCGGAGGCAATCCCCCACCCGCCGGCGGGCCGCCGGGAACTCGGGGTAACGGCCCGATGACCCAGATCTTCGTCGCCTCCACTCTGTACGGGGCGCTGACACTGACCGCCGCCATCGACGCCGCTCAGTTCGGCCCGTCCGGAGACGGCCGGCGCATTCTCGTCGTCTGCACCAACACGGAGATCCCGGAGGTCACCACACCCCTCGACGCCATGGAGGGGTTCGAGCCGCTGCGGTCCCGCTTCGACGCGGTCATCTCCTGGAACGAGGTGATCTACCCGTACCACCCGAGCATGTGGGACCCGCGCGGCGAGGACGTGCCCATGTGGCGCGAACTGCTCGGGCTGCGCTGGGACATCGCGGACGAAGGGCTGGAACTCGTCGTCGAGTCCATCCAGGTCAAGCCCGCGCTGACGTTCTGCAAGATCTTCCGCGACGCGCGCATCACGGTGTACGCCGACGGCCTGATGACCTACGGCCCCACACGCAACGAGCTTCCGCGTGACGTGCACACCCGTATCCGCCGCACGCTGTACCTGGACCTCATTCCCGGCCTGCGACCGCTGCTGCTGAGCGAGTACCAGGTGCCGGCCGAACCCGTCGAGACGGCCGCGGTGCAGGGCGTGTTCGCCGAACTGGGCGAGGCCTGCGCACCGGCCCTGGCCTCCCTCGTCCCGGCCGCCTTTCCCACGGGGCGCTCGGGCGCGGCCATGCTGCTCGGCCAGTACCTCTCCAGTCTTGGGATCCTCACCGAGGAGGAAGAGGAGGGGCTGCACCTGCGGATGTTCGAGTCCGCCGTCGACCTCGGCTTCACCTCGGTCCTCTTCAAGCCGCACCCGAGTGCGCCGCAGAGCCTGACGGAGTCACTGGTGCGGCGGGCCGGGGAACTGAACGTCGACCTGCTGGTGCTGGAGACGCCGTTGCTCGCGGAGGCCGTGTACGGATACATCCGGCCCGTCGTCGTCATCGGCTGTTTCTCCACCGGCCTGTTCACTGCCCGCGCTCTCTACGGCATCCCGGCGGCCACCGTGGGCGTCCGCGAGGTGCTGCGGAAGCTGCGCCCGTACCCCAACAGCAACCGCGTCCCCGTCACCATCTGCGAGGTTGCCCTGCCCGATCTGGAGGGCAACGGCTTCGCGGAGCCCGACCTGTTGGGAAGCCCCGAGTGGGTCCGCGACGAACTCACCGAGTACATAGCGGCGGTGGGGTACTGCATGCAGGCGCAGCGTTATCCCCATCTGCGGGAGCGGGCCGTGGCGTACGTGACCCGGGTACTTCCGCAGTTGGAGGTGCGTCCGGTGCTGCGTATGCACTTCAAGCCGGACCTGCTCCACAAGTTGTCCCTGCCGGGGGCGCCCTCCGAGGCGGACATCCGGGCGATGGAGCGGGCGAAGAAGGCCGCCGGGAGACAGGGCGGTGTCCAGGAGAAGCCGGCCGAGGAAGAACTGACGGTCGGCGCGTTCACGGAACGCTTCGAAGCCGGTGAATTCGCTGTCGCCCGGCGTATCGGCGAACGCATCCTCAAGGAGCGCAAGCCGCTGGACGTGCTCATCGGAATGGCGCGCATCTTCGTCCGGGACGATGACTTCGAACAGGCGAAGCGAATGCTCTCGCTCGCCGCGATGGCGGGGGACGAACGCGCGATGGCGTGGATCAAGATCGCGGAAGTCGCCGCCCTGATGGGCCGCGAAGGCAAGCCGCTACGGATTTTCGCGGCCCAGGAGGCGCTGCGCATCAACCCCGAATCCGCCGCAGCGGCCCGGCTGTTGAAGGACCGGGGTGCGCGCAGGGTCGCCAAGGCGATGGCGACGGGCTGACACGAGTCACCCGGCCCGCGGAAGGGCGAGATCAGTTCCACATATGCCATTACGCGAAGAAGAGAAACGGCAGAGGCGATGCGCATCCACGTACTCGCCGACTCCGACACCCGGTGGAAATGGGGTGGGGAGTTGGCGCAGCGGCTCCACTCACGTCCCCGGCTGCACGCGCACATGCTCAACGGCCGCTCCACGCCGACGGCCCGGCAGATGGAAGAGGTCGGTATCCGCACCGAGTCCATCAGTCACTCCTCCGTCGCCGAGTTCGTCACCGATCCGGAGCTGACCTCGGCCGACGTTCTGATCATCGGTTCCGTGGGCGGAACGACCCAGGCGATCCTGCACGGTCTCGCCCGCGGCCTCGGCCGGCAACCCCGCAGGCCGGTGCTCGTCACCGGGTATGTGGGTGTCGTCTACGAGAACCTGACGGACGGTCTGCTGCTGCGTGCCGGAGCCGACGTGGTGCTCGCCAACAGCCCGTTCGACGCGGGCCGCTTCCGTGAGATCTACCGGGGGCTCGGGATACCCGACAACTGCGTCGTTCAGACTGCACTGCCCTTCCTCGCCGAACACCGGTACGACCCCACGCGCACCGGCGCGACCCATCCCTTCACGGTCACCTTCGCGGTCCAGCCCTCCGTTCCGGAGGACCGTGAGGGCCGGCTCTATGTACTGCGCCGCGCCATCCAGCACGCCCGGCTGCGCCCGGGGCGCGAGGTGCTGATCAAGCTTCGCTCCAAGCCGGGTGAGCAGACCACCCACATCGAGCCGTTCCACTACGAGACGCTCGCCGAGTCGCTGGACGAACCACTGCCGCGCAACCTGCAGTTCGTCTACGGCAACATGGGGCCGGTCCTCGACCGTACCGACCTCCTGGTCACCGTCAGCTCGACGGCGGCCCTGGAGTCGATGCACCGGGAGATTCCCACGGCCATCCTCAGTGACCTGGGTGTCCGGGAGCCCCACGGCAACCACTACTTCACCGGCTCCGGCTGTGTCGTCTCCTGGAACGAGATTGACGAGGGGGTACTGCCGTACGCCCGGCCCGGTTGGCTGGAGGAGCAGGGCATCCTGGCCCGCGATCCGTACGCCCAACTGCGCGACCGGGTGGCGACGCTGGCCGGCTCGTCGTCGCTGCCGCCGATCCGGCCGTACTACACGATGCAGAACGCTCCCGCCTATCTACCCAAGTTGCTGGCCCGCCGGGGGCTGGACCCGAACGGTGAACCGCTGCCCCATGCCGTGGCCGCCGCCAGGGGCCGGCACGGACTCCTGACCCGGGCCTCGCGGAAGGCGTTGCGCCGCGCCTACCGGTTCGGAGTCCAGACGGTGGCTCCCAAGATCCAGCGCTGGGGCGGCCTGTAGGCCGCCCTCGTCCTCCGTCACCCAGCCTCCCCCCACCTCGCCACCGTCTGTACGACCGACTCATCATGAGGTCCGCTATGTTCCCATCTGTCCCTGATCGCATCGTTACCGCTGTGATCCCCGCGCGAGGCGGTTCCAAGGGCATCCCGGGCAAGAACCTTTCCCGTGTCGCCGGGGTCTCGCTGCTCGGGCGGGCCGTGGACGCCTGCCGCACGGCGCGCCGGGTCACCCGCGTCGTGGTCTCGACGGACGCCGCGGACATCGCCGCCGAGGCCCGGCGCCACGGTGCCGAAGTGGTCATGCGACCGGACGAGTTGGCGTCCGACACCGCCTCCAGCGAGTCCGCGCTGCTGCACGCGCTGGACACGGTCGAGGAACGGCACGGCGAACTCACCGACGTGCTTCTCTTCGTCCAGGCCACCAGCCCGTTCCTGGCCCCCGAGGACATCGAGGGCGTCGTCTCCGCCGTACTCGACGGCGGCGCCGACTCGGCCTTCACCGCGTCCCCCTTCCACGGCTTCGTCTGGCGCGGGGTCCGCGACGGCGGCGACACCTCCGTGGTCGTCGCCGCCCAGGGTGTCAACCACGACAGCGCCGAGCGGGCGCGCCGCCAGGACCGGCCCGAGGAGTTCCTGGAGACCGGAGCCGCCTATGCGATGAGGGCTCAGGGCTTCCGGGACAAGGGACACCGCTTCTTCGGAAACGTCGCGGCCGTGCCCGTCGGTCCCGCCCGCACCCTTGAGATCGACGAGCCCGCGGACCTGGAGCGTGCCCGGGCCCTCGCCCCCCTCCTCGACAACCCGCGGTTTCCGACCCGCGCGGCCATCGATGCCGTCGTCCTCGACTTCGACGGCACGCAGACCGACGACCGGGTGTGGATCGACGCCGACGGACACGAGACGGTCGTCGTCCACCGGGGGGACGGCATGGGGATCTCCCGGCTGCGCGCAGCGGGCGTCCCGGTGCTCATCCTCTCCAGCGAGACCAACCCCGTGGTCGCCGCCCGGGCCCGCAAGCTCGGCATCCCCGTCATCCACGGCGTGGAGCGCAAGGACGTCGAACTCCGCAGGTGGTACGAGGCCGAGGGCATCTCCCCGGAGCGGATCCTCTACGCCGGCAACGACGTCAACGACCTGCCCTGTTTCGAACTTGTCGGCTGGCCCGTCGCCGTGGCCGACGCCCACGACATCGTCCGTGAAAGAGCACGCGCCGTGACGACGTCACGCGGCGGCCACGGCGTTGTCCGCGAGATAGCAACACACCTTCTTGGAAAGGCTCTCTGAACCCATGCACTACCCCCGTACCCGGAAGATCGGTTCCCGACTGGTCGGTCTCGGCTCGCCCGCCTACGTCATCGGTGAGATCGGCATCAACCACAACGGCGACCTCGAGAACGCCTTCAAGCTGATCGACGCCGCCGCCGAGGCCGGCTGCGACGCCGTCAAGTTCCAGAAGCGCACGCCCGAGATCTGCACTCCGCGGGACCAGTGGGACATCGAGCGCGACACCCCCTGGGGCCGGATGACCTACATCGACTACCGCCACCGCGTGGAGTTCGGTGAGGACGAGTACCGCGCCATCGACGAATACTGCCGCAAGCGGGGTATCGACTGGTTCGCCTCTCCGTGGGACACCGAGGCCGTCGTCTTCCTGGAGAAGTTCGACGTGCCCGCCCACAAGGTGGCCTCCGCCTCCCTGACGGACGACGAGCTGCTGCGCGCCCTGCGTGCCACCGGCAAGACGATCATCCTCTCCACCGGAATGTCGACCCCGGCGCAGATCCGCCATGCGGTGGAGGTTCTGGGCAGCGAGAACATCGTGCTGCTGCACGCGACGTCGACGTACCCGGCCAAGGCCGAGGAGCTCAACCTGCGGGTCATCAAGGCCCTGCAGACCGAGTACCCGAACGTCCCGATCGGCTACTCCGGCCACGAGATCGGCCTGCAGACCACCGTTGCCGCGGTGGCCATCGGCGCCTGCATGGTCGAGCGACACATCACCCTGGACCGTGCCATGTGGGGCTCCGACCAGGCCGCCTCCGTGGAGCCGCAGGGCCTGCAGCGCCTGGTCCGCGACATCCGCACCATCGAGGCCTCCCTCGGCGACGGCGTCAAGAAGGTCTACGACTCCGAGCGCGGCCCGATGAAGAAGCTGCGCCGCGTCACCGGCGTGATCGCCGAGGCGGCGGTCCCGGTCGCATGACGAGAACCCTCGCCCTGGTGGAGAGTCCGGCCCAGCTGCTGAACGTGGCGGAGTGGGCCTACTTCGCTCGCCAGGGCGAGGGCGCGGTCCGCCGGGGGGAAAACACCGCCGTTCAGGTGGCGGTCCTCCTTCCCATGGATCCGTGGTCGAGGGTGCAGCTCGCCCGGGTGGCCGAGCTGACCGCGGGCAGCGGACTGGACATCACGCGGTTCGAGATCAGGTCCGGAACGGTCAGCCGTTTGCGGCAGTTCACCGCGGTCCGGAAACTGGTGGCCCGGGCCGAGCGGCTCGTCGTCGGTGATCTGTTCTCCGGAATGGTGCAGATGCTGCTGCCCTCGGCCACTGCCCGGGAATTGGTGATCGTCGACGACGGAACCGCCACGACCGAGTTCGTGCGCATCGTCACCGAGGGCCGCGACCTGACTCGGTGGCACCAGCAGGCGGCCCGGGCCGGCCGCAGCGTCAAGGCGATGGGCTGGCTCACTGCCCCGTCGCTGCGGCGCTGCCTGTTCACCTGCATGGAGGTGGCGCCGCCGCCCGGCATCACGATCGTGCCGAACCAATACGCCTGGACGCGCTCCCGGTTCACCCGTCCCGTGGCCCGCTCCGGTGCCGATCTGCTGGGCACCTCCCTGGTCGAGACGGGGATCGTGGGCGAGGAGCGCTATCTGGAGGCCGTTCGCGCCATCGTGCGCACGCGCGGAGTGGACCGGTACATGGCCCACCGCCGGGAAAGCAGGGAGAAACTCCGGCGCATCACCGAGAGCACCGGAGTCACGGTGCTGCGGCCCGACCTTCCGCTGGAACTCCTGGCGGCGCAGGGGCCCATCGGGCACACGGTCCTGACGTTTCCGTCCACGGTCGCCCACACACTGCCGATCGTGCTGCGCGGACTGGGCATCCGTGTCGGACTCTGCGAGATCGACGAGTCCTGGTACACGTCGGGCACGACGTCCCACGCGGTGAGCTTCCTGCGGACCATGTCGGAGTCCGCGAAACACAGACACGGTCTGCCGAGCATACGGCTCACAGCCGGTGCCACTGACCCAAGGTGAGGCCCGAGGACGACGACTGCCGGGTGATGTGGGGAGAACCGTCGGCGGCGATCATCGCCAGCGTGATACGGCCGTGCGCGTCCAGCACCAGCGCCGGATCACCGAGACACGGGTGGCCGACCTCCGCCCACTGCACGCCCAGTTCCTCGGTGTTGGTCACGAACGCCCCGAAGATCGGGCTGTCGGCCAGTCCGCGGTGGGTGAGGATGGTGCAGTCCTGGCCGTCGATCAGGGTGCGCAGGGCGGACGGAGCACCGCCCGCCGGGGCCCCGCCGATCTGCACGAGCGACCCGTCGGGGCGGATGGCCAGCAGGCCGGAGGAGGACGCGTCCTTGACGTAGTACGTGAGCTGGTCCCCGGAGGTCTCCAGCGCCACGCCACTCCCCGGGACCATCGTCACGTGCACGTCCTCAAGCCGCTCGAACTCGCCGCCGCATACGCTCTGTTGCCAGTGGTGCAGGGGCTTGTCCGAGGGTGCGAGCACGCCGATCCGGCCCTTGGAGGTCACGCCGGCGGTCGCCCCCTCGTGCAGCGCGCTGCCGCGCAGGTCCTTCCAGGGATGCCACTTGCCGTCCTTGTCCTCGTGCCGCAGATGCAGACCGCGGCCCGCGTTGCGGACGAAGACGTGGAGCGTTCCGGCGGTGTCGACGACACCGGTGGGATGTCCGAGACGGGGATGCCGATCGTCCCCTTCTTTGTACGGGTTGGCGAGCGCGCGCCAGTCGTTGATCGGCCGGCCCGACTGGTATTGCATCGTGTACATCAGATCGGTCGCCGTGCGGCCGTCCTCGTGCCGCCGGATGCGGTGCGCCAGAAAATGCAGATAACCATTGGCGCCCTGGGTGATCGACAGGTGACTCAGACCCGGAGGAACGGGGAAAAGCCGGGGCCCTTCCCACTCCGGCCCGCCGGGGCGTATCTCCGTCCAGCGCAGCAGGCCCTCGGGGGACAGGGTGAATATGGTGAGACGGCCGTCGCTTCCGCGGGTGAGCCATTTGCCTTCGACGGGACTCCCGGCCCTGTGCGCGGAAGTTGCCGCCTCATGACTCTCGACTCGGGGTGCGCGCCGCGGTGCCTTCGCTCTTCCCCCCATGATGTGCCGTCATTCCTTCCGTGGTCCCGAACGGCCTCCCCCTACGGTGACCAGGATTCGCCTATTGTAGGCCGAAAGCTTTCACATCCCTTCACTTCGTCTCTTCTTTGTAATTTCCGTTGCACGCCGATGCCCGGCACACTCACCGGTGTGCCGGGCACCTTCGTCGTCCGGAAACCGCGACGGGCGGGCTACGCCGGGACGCTCGCCACCCCCGCCTCCAGGAACCGCCTGCCGTTCACGCGTTCCGACACGCCCTCGCGGTCCAGGTACGGGGTGATGCCGCCCAGGTGGAAGGGCCAGCCGGCGCCGGTGATCAGGCACAGGTCGATGTCCTGGGCCTCGGCGACGACGCCCTCGGCCAGCATCAGGCCGATTTCCTCCGCGACCGCGTCGAGCACCCGCGCCCGCACCTGCTCCTCCGTCAGGACGGTGTCGCCCTGCTTCAGGAGGGCGGCGACCTCCGGGTCCAGCTCGGGGGCGCCGCTGTCGTAGACGTAGAAGCCGCGCTTGCCGGCCTCGACCACCGCCTTGAGGTTCGGGGAGACCGTGAAGCGGTCCGGGAAGGCCTGGTTGAGGGTCTCCGAGACATGCAGGCCGATCGCCGGGCCGACCAGTTCGAGCAGGACCAGCGGGGACATGGGCAGGCCGAGCGGCTCCACCGCACGCTCCGCCACGTCGACCGGGGTGCCCTCGTCGATGACGTTCTGGATCTCGCCCATGAAGCGGGTCAGGATGCGGTTCACGACGAACGCCGGGGCGTCCTTGACCAGGACCGCGGTCTTCTTCAGCTTCCTGGCCACCGCGAAGGCGGTCGCCAGCGAGGCGTCGTCCGTCCGCTCGCCGCGGACGATCTCCAGCAGGGGCAGGATCGCGACCGGGTTGAAGAAGTGGAAGCCGACGACCCGCTCGGGGTGCTTCAGCTTCGACGCCATCTCCGTGACGGAGAGGGAGGAGGTGTTGGTGGCGAGGATCGCGTGCGCCGGGGCGACCGCCTCCACCTCGGCGAACACCTTCTGCTTGACGCCCATCTCCTCGAAGACCGCCTCGATGACGAAGTCGGCGTCCGCGAAGCCCTCCGCCTTGTCCAGGACACCGGTCACCAGCGCCTTGAGGCGGTTGGCCTTGTCCTGGTTGACACGGCCCTTGGCGAGCAGCTTGTCGATCTCCGCGTGGACGTAGCCCACGCCCTTGTCGACGCGCTCCTGGTCGATGTCCGTGAGGACGACGGGCACTTCGAGGCGGCGCAGGAAGAGCAGGGCGAGCTGGGAGGCCATCAGGCCCGCGCCGACCACGCCCACCTTGGTCACCGGGCGCGCCAGGTTCTTGTCCGGGGCGCCGGCCGGGCGCTTGGCGCGCTTCTGCACCAGGTTGAACGCGTAGATGCCGGCCCGCAGTTCGCCGCTCATGATCAGGTCGGCGAGGGCCTCGTCCTCGGCGTCGAAGCCCTGCTGGAGGTCGCCGTTCTTCGCGGCGGCGATGATGTCCAGGGCCCGGTAGGCGGCGGGGGCCGCGCCGTGCACCTTGGAGTCGGCGATGAACCGGCCGCGTGCGACGGCCTGGTCCCAGGCCTCGCCCCGGTCGATCTCCGGGCGCTCGACCTCGATCTCGCCCTTGAGGACCGCCGTCGTCCAGACCAGCGACTGCTCAAGGAAGTCCGCGCCCTCGAACAGGGCGTCGGCGATGCCGAGTTCGTGGACCTGCCGGCCCTTGAGCTGCTTGTTCTGGTTGAGGCTGTTCTCGATGACGACGGTGACGGCCCGGTCGGCGCCGATCAGATTCGGCAGCAGCGTGCAGCCGCCCCAGCCCGGGACCAGGCCCAGGAACACCTCGGGGAGCGAGAACGCGGGGAGGGCCGCGGAGACCGTGCGGTAGGTGCAGTGCAGGCCGACCTCGACGCCGCCGCCCATCGCCGCGCCGTTGTAGTACGCGAAGGTGGGGACGGCGAGGTGCGACAGCCGCTTGAAGACCTCGTGGCCGCCCCTGCCGATGGCCAGCGCGTGCTCGCGCTCCTTGAGCAGTTCCACGCCCTTGAGGTCGGCGCCGACCGCGAAGATGAACGGCTTGCCGGTGATGCCGACGCCGACGATGTCGCCGTCCGCGGCCTCCTTCTCCACCTGGTCGATGGCCGCGTCCAGGTTGGCCAGCGAGGCGGGCCCGAAGGTGGTCGGCTTGGTGTGGTCCAGGCCGTTGTCCAGGGTGATGAGGGCGAAGCGGCCCGCTTCCCGGGGCAGGTCGAAGTGGCGTACGTGCGCCTGTGTGACGACCTCGCCCGGGAACAGCTCGGCCGCGCCCTTCAACAGCTCAGCGGTGGTGCTCACTTGTCGCCTCCGGCAGCGCTCTCGAAGTGGGGGTTCTCCCAGATGACCGTCGCGCCCATGCCGAAGCCGACGCACATGGTGGTGAGGCCGTAACGGACCTGCGGCTGCTGCTCGAACTGGCGGGCGAGCTGCGTCATCAGGCGGACGCCGGAGGAGGCGAGCGGGTGGCCGAAGGCGATCGCGCCGCCGTACTGGTTGACGCGCTTGTCGTCGTCCGCGATGCCGTAGTGGTCGAGGAAGGCCAGGACCTGCACGGCGAAGGCCTCGTTGATCTCGAACAGGCCGATGTCGGAGATCGACAGGCCCGCCTTGGCCAGGGCCTTCTCGGTGGCCGGGATCGGGCCGTAGCCCATGACCTCGGGCTCCACGCCCGCGAAGGCGTAGGAGACCAGGCGCATCTTGACCGGCAGGCCGTGCTCGCGGGCGAACTCCTCGCTCGCGACGATCGAGGCGGTGGCGCCGTCGTTCAGACCGGCCGCGTTGCCCGCGGTGACCCGGCCGTGCACACGGAACGGCGTCTTGAGGCCGGCCAGGTTCTCCAGGGTGGTGCCCGGACGCATCGGCTCGTCCGCCGTGACCAGGCCCCAGCCGGTCTCGCCGCCCTCCGGATCGGTGCGGCGCACGGAGATCGGGACCAGGTCGGCCTGGATGCTGCCGTCGGCGTACGCCTTGGCGGCCTTCTCCTGCGAGCGCACCGCGTACTCGTCGGCGCGCAGCTTGGTGATGTGCGGGAAGCGGTCGTGCAGGTTCTCCGCGGTCATGCCCATGAACAGGGCGGACTCGTCGACCAGCTTCTCGCTGACGAAGCGCGGGTTGGGGTCCACGCCCTCGCCCATCGGGTGGCGGCCCATGTGCTCGACACCGCCCGCGATGGCGACGTCGTACGCGCCGAACGCGACGGCGCCGGCGACCGTGGTCACGGCGGTCAGCGCGCCCGCGCACATCCGGTCGATGGAGTAGCCGGGGACCGAGGCGGGCAGGCCGGCCAGGATGCCGGCGGTGCGGCCGATGGTCAGGCCCTGGTCGCCGATCTGCGTGGTCGCGGCGACGGCGACCTCGTCGACCTGCCGCGGGTCGAGACCGGGGTTGCGGCGCAGCAGCTCCCGGATCGCCTTGACGACGAGGTCGTCGGCGCGAGTCTCGTGGTAGATGCCCTTCGGGCCCGCCTTGCCGAACGGGGTGCGGACGCCGTCGACGAAGACGACGTCCCTGACGGTACGAGGCACGATGGCTCTCCTCCAGGGTGCGGGACGGCACTGCCGCGCAGCGCTGAGCGCGCGCTCACCCCCATGCTACTCATGAGTAATGTAACTGCCCAGTCCCCGCGCCCACAGCGGCGAACGTCACACGTCCGGCGGTGCCGTCGAACCCCGCGGAGTCAGCACCGGAGTCGGCACCGGATGCGAGCCCGGACCCTCGTCGAGCAGGACCCCGAACAGCGTACGGGCCACGTCCGCGCCGAAGCCGTGCACGTCGTGGCTCATCGCGGACAGCGTCGGATGGGTCAGCCGGCACAGCTGGGAGTCGTCCCAGGCCAGCAGGGACACGTCGGCCGGGACCCGCAGGCCCATCTCCGCCGCCACCGACAGCCCCGCCACCGCCATGATGTCGTTGTCGTAGACGATCGCCGTGGGCCGCTCCGGCGGAGCCGCGGACAGCAGCGACCGCGTCGCCCGCGCCCCCGTCTCACCGGAGAAGTCGGTCGCCACCTGCCACGCCCCGGCCAGCTCCAGGCTCCGCGCCGCCGCGTCGAACGCCGCCGCGCGGATCGCCGTGTGCCCGAGGGCCGCCGCGCCGCCGACCCGGGCGATCCGCCGGTGCCCGAGCGCCGCCAGATAGCGCACGGCCTCGGTGACCGCGGTGGTGTCGTCGGTCCACACCGAGGTGAGGTCGCCGGTCAGCGACGGGTGTCCCACGGCCACCGCGGGCAGCCCGATTCGCCGCGCCACGGCCGGCCGGGGGTCGTCGGTGCGGAAGTCGACCAGGATCGAACCCGCGATCTGCCGGGCCTTCCACCACGTCTCCAGCAGGCCCGCCTCCTCCTGCGGCGCGCGCACGAGCCGCAGCAGCAGCGAGCAGGAGTGCTCGGCCAGGACGCTCTCCACGCCCGAGATGAACTCCATGTAGAAGGGTTCGAGCCCGAGCAGCCGGGCCGGCCGGCAGATGGCGAGCCCGACCACGTCCACGCGCGAGCCGGCCAGCGACCGGGCGGCCGGGTTCGGCGCCCAGCCCAGCTCGCGCGCGGCCCGGAAGATGCGGTCGCGGGTCGCCTCGGACAGACCCGGCTTGCGGTTGAAGGCCAGCGACACCGCCCCCTTGGACACCCCGGCACGGGCGGCGACGTCCTTGATGGTGACGCGGGGTGCCGTCATCGGGCGGGCTCCACGCAGTACAGGGCCGCCCGGACGGCTTCGGCCGCCTCCCGGCCGCCGGGGATCCGCCAGCCGTCGACCCCGATGGTCACCCGTTCACCGGGGAGCAGGGTGACCAGCCCCGTGTCCGCCCGCGCCGACGGGTCAAGACGGTCGGCCTGGAGCAGCAGGTCCCGCACCAGGGTGCGGGCGGTCACGGTGACCGCGCCCGGCGCCACGGACACGTCGAACTCCGGCCGCGGATAGGGGATGTCGCGGTCCGGCGCCGGGAAGTGCAGGGCGCGCAGGCCGTCCGCGTCCGCGACCAGGAACTCCTTCGGGCCGGCCGGCACCAGTTCGGGCGGCACGGCGACGTCCGCGACCGTGCGCGCCCCGGCACGCAGGGCCGTGTGCGTGGCGGCGACCACCTCGCCCGCCACGGACATCCGTCGCAGGGCGAGTTCTCCCGACCACGGCACGGCCGACTGGTTGACCGCGGCCAGCACCAGTCCGCCGTCCTGCTCCCTGAACGTCAGCAGCCGGTCCGCGTAGAGCCGTTTCAGCTCGTGGTACAGCGGCTTCTCCCGCCCGTCGCCGTCGATCGCCGCCCAGGACGTCACCGGCCAGCAGTCGTTGAGCTGCCAGACGACCGTGCCCGCGCACACCGGCCAGTGCGCGCGCCAGTGCTCGACGCCCGCGGCCACCGCGCGCACCTGGTTGAGCTGGGTGAGGTAGTGCCAGCGGCCGAAGTCCCCGTCGGGCACCACGAAGTGCGGGGCAAGTCCGCGTTCCAGCTTGCCGTTGCCGTCCTCGGCCTTCTGGTGGTGCAGCATGCCGGGGGAGTCCGGGGCGAGCTCCTCGCCGGGCAGGGCGCGCCGCAGGGTCGCGTACGCGGGCGGCGCCTGCCAGCCGAACTCGGCCACGAAACGCGGCACGCTGCGCCGGTAGTCCGCCCAGTCGCGCCGGTTCCACACCTCCCACGAGTGGTGCGTGCCGTGCGCCGGGTCGTTGGGGTGGTGCGCCCAGGATCCGGACCAGGGGCTGCCCGCCGTGTACGGCCGGGTCGGGTCCAGCTCGGCCACCACCCGGGGCAGCAGCCCCAGGTAGTAGCCCTCGCCCCACGAGTCGCCCGCGAGCTCCGGCTCCCAGGCCCAGTCCCTGAAGCCCCACAGGTTCTCGTTGTTGCCGTTCCACAGCGCGAGCGAGGGATGCGGCATCAGGCGTACGACGTTCTCGCGTGCCTCGGCCTCCACCTCACCGCGCAGCGGCTGCTCCTCGGGGTAGGCGGCGCAGGCGAACGGGAAGTCCTGCCAGACCAGCAGGCCGAGTTCGTCGCAGGCGTCGTAGAAGTCCTCGCTCTCGTAGATCCCGCCGCCCCAGACCCGGACGAGGTCGACTCCCGCCGCGGCCGCCTGGCCGAGCCGCTCCCGGTAGCGTGCGCGGGTGATCCGGGAGGGGAACACGTCGTCCGGGATCCAGTTGACGCCCCGTGCGAACAGCCGCTCCCCGTTGACCACGAGGGTGAAGCCGCTGCCGTGTGCGTCGGCCGAGGTGTCCAGCTCCACGGTCCTGAAGCCGATCCTGTGACGCCGTACGTCCAGCACCTCCGCGCCGTGCATCAGCGTCAACTCCAGCTCGTACAGCGGTTGTCCGCCGTACCCCCGGGGCCACCACAGGTCGGCGTCCGGCACCCGGAGCCGTACGACCGCGGCCGTCCCGTCGACGGCCGCCCGCGCCGGCACCCCGCCCATCCGCGCCTCGACGGTGAGTTCGGCCTCCGGGCGGGTGCGCTCCACCTCGATGTGCGCCTCGACCACGCCCGTGCCCTCCTCGACGGTGACGAGAGGGCGCACCCGGTCGATCCGGGCGGTGGACCACGACTCCAGCCGCACCGGGCGCCAGATGCCCGCCGTGACCAGGGTCGGCCCCCAGTCCCAGCCGAAGGAGCAGGCCATCTTGCGGATGTGGGCATAGGGCTCGGCGTAGGCGGCGGGCCGCTCGCCGACGTGTGCGCGCACGGCCTCCGCCTCGGTGTACGCGGAGTCGAAGCGCACCGCCAGGCGCCCCTGACGGTCCGTCACATCGAAGCGGTACGAGCGGTGCATGTTGCGCACCCGGCCCAGCGGTTCGCCGTCGAGGCTGAGCTCGGCGGCGGTGTCGAGCCCGTCGAGGACCAGGTCGGTCCGCTCGTGCTCCGAGCCGGTCTCCAGCCGCCTCTCGTACGTCCACTCCCGGCGGCCCACCCACGCCACGTCCGCCTCGTTCCGGCCGAGGAAGGGATCCGGGATCAGGCCCGCGGCCAGCAGATCCGTGTGCACGCAGCCCGGCACGGCCGCCGGGAGCGCCGCACCCGTGTCGTCGGGGTGCCGCAGGATCCATCCCTCGGTGAGCGGTGTGGCCAGAAGCATGCGCTCTCCCTAAACCGGTTCAACCCAACTGGTCTGCGGTGTCGCGGCGTTGGCGAGATTCGGACTTTACCGGTTGAGAAAGCGCTGTCAGAGTGCCGAACCAGCCAACCCGGCCGTCCGGCCGGGGCACCGGCCCATCCGCAGTGCTCGTCCGTCCGCAGAACGGAGCTGACGCACATGAACCGCCGCACTTTCCTCGCCGCCACAGCCCTGACCACAGCGGCCCTGTTGCTCGCCGGGTGCACCGGCACCGGAGGCGCCTCGAAGCAGCAGGACGCCCGGGCGCCGAAGGACCCCGCGAAGGTGAGCGGGACCATCACCGTCCTCACCCAGCGCACCGACCTGGTGCAGGACGGCACGATGAAGAAGTACGCCGCCGCGTTCAACCGGACGTATCCGAAGGTGAAGGTGGAGTTCCAGGCCCTCACCGACTACGAGTCCGAGGTCAAGATCCGGATGAACACCGAGAACTACGGCGACGTCCTGATGATCCCGGGCGTGATCAAGAAGAGCGACTACCCGAAGTTCTTCGCCTCGCTCGGCACCCGGGCCGAACGCGCCGAGAAGTACCGGTTCACCGACTTCACCACCGTCGACGGCAAGGTCTACGGGCAGAGCCCGATCGGCGTGATGCCCGGCTTCGTCTACAACAAGAAGGTCTGGGAGCGGGCCGGGATCACCCAATGGCCCACCACGTCCGCCGAGTTCCTGGCCGACCTGAAGGCCGTCAAGGACAGGACCGGCGCCATCCCGTACTACACCAACTTCGCCGCCCAGTGGCCGCTGACCTCCTGGACCTACGTCAACGGCTCCGTCCACTGCGACACCGGCGCGACCACGAAGCTGGCCGAGGGCGACCCGTGGGCGCGCAGCGCCGACCTGCGCGTCGGCGACACGCTGCTGTACGACATCGTGCGCGGCAGCCTGGCCGAGAAGGACCCGACCACCACCAACTGGGAGGCATCCAAGGCCCGGCTGGCCAAGGGCGAGATCGCCACGCAGTGGCTCGGCACCTGGGCGATCATCCAGTTCCAGGACGCGGCGAGGAAGGCCGGAGCCGACCCCGCCGACATCGGGTTCATGCCCTTCCCGGCCCGGACGGACGGCACGTTCTGCGGGGTCGTGGGCCCCGACTACAACCAGGCCGTCAACATCCACTCCCCGCGCAAGGAGGCGGCCCGCGCCTGGATCGACTGGTTCACCGACAAGTCCGGCTACGACAAGGACAACCTCGCCATCTCCCCGCTGAAGGACGCGCCCCTGCCGGCGGTCCTGGCGCCGTACCGGGACGCGGGCGTGAAGCTCATCGAACTGGACGACACCGCCGGCGCCCGGGTGAAGCTGATCGACGACGAGTCCGAGGTCGGCATCTACAAGCCCGGTTACCGGCAGAACCTCGTGGACCTCGCGCGCGGCGCCCGCAAGGGCAGCCTGGACGGCTTCCTCGGCGACCTCGGCGCAAAGTGGACCGCCGCGCGGAAGAACGCGGGGTCCTGATGACGGACACCGCCGCCAGACCGGCCGCGCCGCCCGTCGCCGCCCCGGCCGCCCCCGCCCCCCGCCGCGCGCGTGTGCGGCGGGGGCTGACCCCGTGGCTCTTCCTGCTCGCCCCGCTCGCGCTGCTGATCACCTTCACCTACGCGCCGGTTGCCAACATGGTCGCGTACAGCTTCACCGACTGGGACGGGGTGAGCCCCGAGCTGCACTACACCGGCGCCCACAACTACGCCGAGCTGTTCACCCGCCCCGAGCTGTTCGAGGTGTTCTTCGTCAGCGGCTACTACCTCGCCGCCTCAGCCGTCCAGATCGCCGCCGCCCTCTACTTTGCCACGGTGCTCAGCTTCGAGGTGCGGTTCAGGAACTTCTTCAAGGGTGTGCTCTTCTTCCCGTACCTGATCAACGGGGTCGCGATCGGCTTCGTCTTCCTCTACTTCTTCCAGGACGGGGGCACCCTCGACTCCGTCCTGGCCCTGTTCGGCCACCACTCCTCGCACGCCTGGCTGGGTACGCCCGTCTCCGCGAACACCTCGCTCGCCGGGGTCTCCGTCTGGCGCTACCTGGGCCTGAACTTCGTCCTGTTTCTGGGCGCGATCCAGTCCATCCCGGGGGAGCTGTACGAGGCCGCCGAGCTGGACGGGGCGAACCGGTGGCAGCAGTTCCGGCACATCATCGCGCCCGGTATCAAGCCGGTGCTGACCCTGACCGTGATCCTGTCCGTCTCCGGCTCGCTGTCGGCCTTCGAGATCCCGTACATCATGACCGGCGGGGCGACCGGCACCGAGACCTTCGTGATCCAGACCGTGAAGCTGGCCTTCCAGTTCAACAAGACGGGGCTCGCCTCGGCGGCGGCGGTCGTGCTGCTGCTGATCGTCCTGGCGGTGACCTGGGCGCAGCGGCGCCTCGTCCCCGACGACAGGGTGGACCTGGTATGACGCGCCGTATCGTCGCCCGGACGCTGGTGTACGTCTCGCTGGCCGCCGCGTCGGTGGTCGTGTTGCTCCCGCTCGGCGCGGTCCTGCTGACCTCGCTGAAGACACCGGAGGAGATGGCCGACGACGGCGGGGCGCTCACGCTCCCCGGCGATCTGCTGAACTTCAGCAACTACGGCACGGCGTTCCAGGACGGCCGGATGCTCTCCGCGTTCGGCAACACGGCCTTCATCCTGGTCTTCGCCGTCGGCGGCACGGTGCTGATCGGCTCGATGACGGCCTACGCCATCGACCGCTTCACCTTCCGCTTCAGGAATCTCGTGGTGGCGCTGTTCCTGGTCGCCGCGCTGGTTCCCGGGGTCACCACCCAGGTGGCGACCTTCCAGATCGTCAACGGCTTCGGCCTCTTCGACACGCGCTGGGCGCCGATCGCGCTCTACATGGGCACGGACATCGTGTCGATCTACATCTTCCTGCAGTTCGTCCGCTCCATCCCCCTGTCGCTGGACGAGGCGGCCCGCCTGGACGCGCCAACTCCTTCACGATCTACCGGAAGATCATCCTCCCGCTGCTGAAGCCCGCGATCGCGACGGTCGTGATCGTGAAGGGGATCACCGTCTACAACGACTTCTACATTCCCTTCCTCTACATGCCCTCCGAAGACCTTGGCGTGATCTCGACGTCCCTGTTCCGCTTCCGGGGCCCCTTCGGCGCCCACTGGGAGACGATCTCGGCGGGAGCGGTCCTCGTGATCCTGCCGACCCTGGTCGTCTTCCTGTTCCTTCAGCGCTTCATCTACAACGGCTTCATGAAGGGGGCGACCAGGTGAAGGGGGCGCCCAGGTAGGACGACCAGGCACGGCACCACAGGCGAGGGAGGAGGCGCCGGACAGGCCCTACACGCCCCGGGCCGCCAGCGCCTTCACCAGCACCGGCGTGACCTGCTCCACCTGCCAGGGCCGCGCACCGTACCCGGTGAGGGCGGCGCCGACCGAATCGGCGTCGGCGTCCTTCGGCGGCTCCCAGCACAGACGCCGCACGGCGTCCGGCGAGACGAGGTTCTCCTGCGGCATGTTCAGCCGTTCGGCCAGCTCCGACACCCCGGCCTTGGCCGCGGCGAGCCGTGCCGCCGCCACCGGGTCCTTGTCGGCCCACGCCCGCGGCGGAGGAGGACCGGTCACCTGCTGCCCCTGCTGCGGCAGCGCCGACTCGGGCAGGGCCTTGGCCCGCTCCACCGCGCTCTGCCACTGCTCGAGCTGCCGCCGGCCGGTCCGGTGCCCGAAGCCGTTCAGCGCGGAGAGCGCGTGCGCGCTGGCCGGCAGGGCGAGCGCGGCCTCCACGATGGCGGCGTCCGGGAGCACCTTGCCCGGCGAGACGTCCCTCCGCTGGGCGATCCGGTCCCGGGTCTGCCACAGCTCCCGTACGACGGCGAGCTGCCGCCTGCGCCGCACCTTGTGCATCCCGGAGGTGCGCCGCCAGGGATCCTTGCGCGGTTCGGCCGGCGGCGCGGAGGCGATGGAGTCGAACTCCTGGAGGGCCCACTCCAGCTTGCCCTGCCGGTCCAGTTCCTTCTCCAGGGCGTCGCGCAGGTCGACGAGCAGTTCCACGTCGAGGGCCGCGTAGCGAAGCCACGGGTCGGGCAGCGGGCGGCTCGACCAGTCGACGGCGGAGTGGCCCTTCTCCAGGACGAAGCCCAGCACCCCCTCGACCATCGCGCCGAGCCCGACCCGCGGGAACCCGGCGAGCCGGCCGGCCAGTTCGGTGTCGAACAGGCTGGTCGGCAGCATGCCTATCTCGCGCAGGCACGGCAGGTCCTGGGTGGCCGCGTGCAGCACCCACTCGGACCCGGACAGCGCCTCGCCGAGTCCGGACAGGTCGGGGCAGGCGACGGGGTCGATCAGCGCGGTGCCGGCGCCCTCGCGGCGCAGCTGCACCAGGTAGGCGCGCTGGCCGTAGCGGTAGCCGGAGGCCCGTTCGGCGTCGACGGCGACGGGGCCGGAGCCCGCCGCGAACGCGGCGGTCACCTCGGCGAGCGCGTCGGCGTCGGCGATCACGGGCGGGACGCCCTCGCGGGGCTCGAGCAAGGGGATCGGCGCCCCGGTACCAGAAGATCCGCCGTCTTCCGGAGGGGCGCCTCCGGTGGTTCGCAGTGAGCTGTCTGCTGCGGTCTCTTGGGCGTCGGTCACATGTCAAGAGTATCCGTGGATGGACGGCGCCCGCCGACGGAACGTTCCGTCGGCGGGCACCGGGGGGTCGTAAACCGGTCAGGCAGGTGAAACGTCCGGTGCACGACCGGCAGGGGGCACGCGCGGGGCGCGACCGGGGGGACGACGGGGAGGAGGGGACGTTTTCTCGGGCGGACGGATCGGGTGCGGAACGTGCTGGTGGGGGGTGGGGGGAGGGACGAGCGGGGAATCGCGGACGGGGCCGGACAATTCGAGAAAGAGGCTGGTCAGGGCGGTCAGTGGATGATGCCGGTCCGCAGGGCCACGGCGACCATGCCGGCCCGGTCGCCGGTGCCGAGTTTGCGGGCGATGCGGGCGAGATGGCTCTTGACGGTCAGTGCGGACAGGCCCATCGAGACGCCGATGGCCTTGTTCGACTGGCCCTCGGCGACCAGTCGCAGCACCTCGACCTCACGGCCGGACAGCTCACGGAAACCACCCGGGTGGCTCGGGGCACCCGGGGGACGGCGGTGCAGTCGGGCGGCCGCGGCGCCGATGGGGGCGGCGCCGGGCCGGGTGGGAAGCCCGACGTTGGTGCGGGTACCGGTGACGACGTAGCCCTTCACACCGCCCGCCAGGGCGTTGCGGACGGCGCCGATGTCGTCGGCGGCGGACAGGGCCAGGCCGTTGGGCCATCCGGCGGCACGGGTCTCGGACAGCAGGGTGAGCCCTGAGCCGTCGGGCAGGTGGACGTCGGCTACGCAGATGTCCCGAGGATTGCCGATACGGGGACGGGCCTCCGCGACGGACGACGCCTCGATGACGTCACGGACTCCGAGCGCCCACAGATGACGGGTGACGGTGGAACGGACGCGCGGGTCCGCCACGACGACCATGGCGGTCGGCTTGTTCGGGCGGTAGGCGACCAGGCTTGCGGGCTGCTCGAGGAGAACGGACACCAGGCCTCCTGGGGGGTGGGGGGACGGGGCCGGCTTGTGGGGATGAAGCCGGAAGAACCGTGCTTGCAAGGTCACAGTGGTCTTCGGCACCAAACCCGGTGTCCTTTAGAGAATGATCACGATCTGGTGACTGCCCGAGCGTTTAATTCGAACACGTTGGCGATAATCCGAAGGTCGAATCGGTTCGCTTGGGGCCGTTCGAGAGCGATACCTGCCTGAAAGTGGCCGTATCGACAAAGAAACGGCAAGAAGCCGGTAAGCCACCCGGACAGGTGTACGCGCATGGGTGAGGGGCCCGTCGTCAGCGAGGGTGCGGGACCGCCGTCGGCGGCCCGCCGGTGGTCAGCGCGGCTGCGGGCCGCGCCGCTGCGGCAGCGTCACCACCGAGGCGTCCCCGGGACCGGCCGGCGGCAGCCCGGCGACCTGGGCGAGCAGATCGCACCAGGACGCCAGGTGCGCCGCGGTGTCCGGCACCCCGCCCAGCCCCTCCCGGGGCGTCCAGGAGGCGCGGATCTCGATCTGCGAGGCGGCCGGGCGCGACGAAAGGCCGCCGAAGTAGTGCGAACTGGCGCGCGTGACGGTCCCGCTCGGCTCGCCGTACATGAGTCCGCCCGCCTGGAGCGCCCCGGTCAGCCACGACCAGCACACGTCCGGCAGCAGCGGGTCGGCGGCCATCTCCGCCTCCAGCTCCGCGCGCACCAGCGTCACCAGCCGGAACGTGCCCCGCCAGGCGTCGTGCCCGGCCGGGTCGTGCAGCAGCACGAGCCGGCCGTCGGCCAGGTCCTGCTCCCCGTCGACGACCGTGGCCTCCAGCGCGTAGGTGAACGGAGCGAGCCGCTGCGGCGGCGGCACCTGTTCGATCTCCAGTTGCGGCCGCAGCCGCGCCGCCCTCAGCGCGTCGACCGCCGCCCGGAACGGCGACGGAGCCTGAGCCGTCCTGCTCGCATCGCCGTCCCCCTTTCCCGGATCCTTCGGATCGTCCATTCCGCCAGTGCCGTCCGACAGTCGTCCCTGAGCCGCAGCCATGCCGGGAAGATTAAGGGGAACCGGGCCTCTGTGCAGGGCAAGACACCCCGCCGCCGTCGGCGGTGCCGTCCGGGACCGCACACCGGGGCCTTCGTGTCATCGGGGGCATGCGAGACTTGCGGGCGTGAGTGCGAACCAGACGCCCGCAAGCCGGCAGCCGCAGACAGCCACCTACGACTCCGCCTTCCTGAAGGCGTGCAGGCGTGAACCCGTGCCGCACACCCCCGTGTGGTTCATGCGGCAGGCCGGGCGCTCCCTGCCGGAGTACCGCAAGGTGCGCGAGGGCATCCCGATGCTCGAGTCCTGCATGCGTCCGGAACTGGTCGCCGAGATCACCCTCCAGCCGGTCCGCCGGCACGACGTGGACGCGGCGATCTACTTCAGCGACATCGTCGTGCCCCTCAAGGCCATCGGCGTCGACCTGGACATCAAGCCCGGCATCGGCCCGGTCGTCGAGCGTCCGGTGCGCACCCGCGAGGACCTCGCCCGGCTGCGCGACCTGACCCCCGAGGACGTCTCCTACGTCACCGAGGCGATCGGCCTGCTCACCCGCGAACTGGGGTCCACCCCGCTCATCGGCTTCGCCGGCGCCCCCTTCACCCTCGCGAGCTACCTCGTGGAGGGCGGCCCCTCCCGGACGTACGAGAACGCCAAGGCGATGATGTACGGCGACCCCGAGCTGTGGGCCGACCTGCTCGACCGCCTCGCCGCCATCACGACCGCCTTCCTGAAGGTGCAGATCGAGGCGGGCGCGAGCGCCGTGCAGCTCTTCGACTCCTGGGCCGGCGCCCTCTCGCCCGTCGACTACCGCCGCTCGGTGCTGCCCGCCTCCGCCAAGGTCTTCGAGGCCGTCGCCGGGTACGGCGTACCGCGCATCCACTTCGGTGTCGGCACCGGTGAGCTGCTCGGCCTGATGGGTGAGGCGGGCGCGGACGTCGTCGGCGTCGACTGGCGGGTTCCGCTCGACGAGGCCGCCCGCCGTGTCGGCCCCGGCAAGGCGCTCCAGGGCAACCTCGACCCGACCGTGGTGTTCGCCCCGCGGCAGGCCATGGAGGCCAAGGCCCAGGAGGTGCTGGACACGGCCGCCGGGCTCGAGGGCCACATCTTCAACCTCGGCCACGGCGTCATGCCCTCGACCGACCCGGACGCGCTCACCCACCTCGTCGAGTACGTCCACACGCAGACCGCGCGCTGAGCCGCCGCCCTTCCCCGGTGCCGGCCGCACCGGGGGAGGGCGTCGTGGCGTTGTGCCGCCCGCCGTCAGTAGCGCAGGCGCGTGTCCGCCACGATGCTCCGCGGCGTCGCCCCCTCGAACCGGGCGGTCTCCGCCCGGCGTACGGCGACGACCGCGCCGAACAGCGCCTTGCCCAGCGCCTCGCGCAGCACCGCCGACCGCTCGAAGTGCGCCAGCGCCTCGGTGAGCGAGCCGGGCAGCCGGGTCTGCCCTCCCACCTGGGCGGGATCGTCCACCACGGACGGCGGGAGGGTCGCTGCGGCATCGATCCCGGCGAGTCCCGCGGCGATGACCGCGCCCACCACCAGGTAGGGGTTGGCCGCCGCGTCAAAGCTCTTGATCTCGGCGTTCGCCGCCCAGCCGGCGTCCGGCGCTCCGGCGACGAAGCGGATCGCGGCCTCCCGGTTCTCCGGGCCCCAGCACTGGAACGCTCCGGCCCAGCGCGAGGGCTCCAGCCGCAGATAGCTGGCGGCGGAGGGCGCGCCGAGGGCGAGCAGGGCGGGCAGTTCCCGCAGGACGCCCGCGAGGAACGCCTCGCAGACCGCCGTCATACCGGCCGGTCCGTCCCCCTCCCGGCACAGGTTCCGGCCGTCCTGCCAGAGGCTGAGGTGCAGGTGGCGTCCGTTGCCGACCGCCCCCGGCTCGACGACCGGGGCGAACGAGGCCGTCAGTCCGTGCCGCGCGGAGACCGCCCTGACCGTCTCCCGCACGAGCACGGCCAGATCGGCCGCCCCCACCGGGTCCGCGGGCGCCACGGAGACCTCGAACTGCCCGGGCGCGTACTCCGGGTGCAGCTGCTGCACGGCGACCCCCTGCGCGACGAGGGCGTCCAGCACGTCGCGCAGGTAGTCGGACAGTTCGACGAACCGTGCCATGCCGAACGCGGGCCCCGCGGCCGGGCGGGACGGCGTGGGGGAGAAGTCCGCGTCCCGGCCGACCACCCACTCGGTCTCGAAGCCCATGCGCAGGGCGAGCCCGCGCTCGGCGGCCCGCTCGGTCATCCGCCGGGCGAACAGCCGTTGGCAGCCGGGATACTCCGTGCCCCGCTGGTCGTGGCGGTCGGCCGGCGCCCAGGCCCAGCCGGGCTGCGCGGCCAGCGGGGTCAGCCGGTCCAGGTCGGGCAGCAGCCGCAGATCGCCCTCCGCGGTGCCGGAGTGCGCGCCGCCGGCGACGGAGTCGTCGGCCAGGAACAGGTCGAAGACCGGCGGCATGGCGACACCCCACCGCACGGCGTCGGGCAGCGCCGAGACCGGCACCGTCTTGACGCGGGTGATGCCCGCGGTGTCCACCATGGTGAGGGCGACCCCGCTCACTCCCTGCGCCGTCAGCCGGTCGGCCTCCTTCGCCGCCCGGCCCCGCTCCTCTCGCGCGGTGGACATGGCCTCCTCCTTCACCGCGTGCGGCCGTGACCGGCTCCGCGTTCGTGCTCTCGAGTGTGATCGCCCGACGGCCGGATGCGCGTACGGGAACCGGCCGCGGCGGCCGGGGCAGGGGGCGCGCCCGGCGCGGCCGTGGACCGCCCGTGCCGGTCAGCGCCGGTCGAGGAGGTCCATGAACATGGTCTTGTGGAGGTCCTCGACATGCCGGCGTGCCACCTCGGCCGCCTCCACCGCGTCCCCGCGCAGGATCGCCTTCACCAGGGCGCGGTGCTCGTCATTGGAGTGGCGCAGGAAGTCCAGCGGGTAGGGCAGGTAGTAGCGGTACAGCTCGCGGAGCACGGCGCCGTAGGGCTCGGCGACGGAGTCGAGTCCGGTCGCGGCGGCCACCGCCATGTGGAACCGCTCGTCGCAGCCGTGGAACTCCGCCCAGCTCGGGGCCCGGTCCATCTCCTCGACCAGCAGGTCCAGCTCCCGCGCGGACTCGGCGCCGAGGCCGCGGACCGCGGCCAGATGGGCTGTGCCGCACTCCAGGACGAGCCGGTGGTCGATCAGCTGGTGCACGTCCGCGGACGCCGCGCGGTACGTCTCGATGGCCCCGACCGTCGAGTGGGCGGGCCGTTCGGCCACCAGTGTTCCTCCGGTGCGCCCGCGCCGGCGCTCCAGTACGCCCTCCTTGCACAGCGCCACCAGGGCCCGGCGGACCGTGATCTCGGAGACGCCGAGGGCCTCGGCGATCCGGTCGCTGCCGGGCAGCCGCTCACCGGGGGCGAGCAGACCGAGATCGACGGCGAGCGCGATCCGGGCCCGTACGGCGTCCAGGGCGGACAGCCGCCGGATGGCGGTGAGCGGCGGCGCGTTCAGGCCGTGCGCGGCCTGCTCCGCGCGCGCCGCGCGGGAGTTCACGGGGGAGCCGGGCATGGCGACACCGTACTCAAAAGTGCTCACCTTGAACACTCTTGTTTAAGTGCTCATCGTGCTCTATTTTTTTTCGCCATCAGGCCACCTGCTGTCCGAAAGTGGTGACTCCCGTGTCCCGGCCCCTCCCCATCGCCCTCGCACAGGCCCCTCCGCGCTCGTCCCGCCTGCCGCTGTCCGGCTTCGCCGACGAGGTCGAGAGCCTCCTCGCGCGGTTCCCCGGAACCCGTCTGGTGGTCCATCCCGAGCTGCACCTGTGCGGCGTGGAGGGCACCGCGCAGGAGCGGGAGGCCCAGCTGCGGGAGTCGGCGGAGCCGCTGGACGGCCCCCGGACCAGGATGCTCGCCGAACTCGCGGGCGACCTGGGCGTCTGGCTGCTGCCCGGCAGCGTGTGCGAGCGCGGCGCCGGCGGCGAGCTGTTCAACACCGCCCTCGCCTTCTCGCCCGAGGGCCGGCTCGTCGCCTCCTACCGCAAGCTCTTCCCGTGGCGCCCCTACGAGCCGTACGACCCCGGCGACCGGTTCGTCGTGGCCGACCTGGCCGAGGCGGGCCGGATCGGCTTCGCGATCTGCTACGACGCCTGGTTCCCCGAGGTCTCCCGGCACCTGGCCTGGATGGGCGCCGAAGTGATCGTCAACCCGGTCATGACGACGACCGCCGACCGTGCCCAGGAACTGGTCCTGGCCCGGGCCAACGCCATCGTCAACCAGGTCTACGTGATCAGCGTCAACACCGCGGGCCCGGTCGGCACCGGCCGCAGCCTCGTGGTGGACCCGGAGGGCCGGGTACGGGTCGAGGCGACCGACGCCCTGCCCACCGTCCTCACCGATGTGCTCGACCTCGACGACGTCACCCGGGTCAGAACCCACGGCACGGCGGGTCTCAACCGCGTCTGGGACCAGTTCCACGAGGGTGACGCCCCGATCGAACTGCCGCTGTACCAGGGCCGGATCGACCCCCGCCGCTGGACTCCGGACCACCGCCCCGGCCGCTGACCGCCCCGCGTGTCCGCCCCCGGCCCCGTCCCCCACGCCCGCCCGCACCTCCCCGAACGCCCGCCCGGCCCCCACCCGCCCTCCTGGAGCCACCCGATGGAACAGTCCACCCCGACGCTGAACCGGACCCTGACCCTCAGATCAGTCGTCGCCTTCGGCCTCGCCTACATGACCCCCCTGATCGTGCTCGGCACGTACGGAGTCATCGCGCAGACCACCCACGGCACCGTCCCGACCGCCTATCTGCTGGCCATGGTCGCGATGATCTTCACCGCGCACAGCTACGGCAAGATGGCCGCGGCCCATCCGGTGGCGGGCTCGGCCTACACCTACGTGCGGCGGGCCATCGACTCCCGGGCGGGCTTCCTCGTCGGCTGGGCGACGCTCCTCGACTACTTCTTCCTGCCGATGGTCATCTGGCTGATCGGCGGCGCCTATCTGCACGCCCAGTTCCCCGGCGTGCCCTTCTGGGTCTGGATCGTCGGCTTCATCGCGATCACCACCGCGCTGAACGTGCGCGGCATCCGCACGGCCGAGAAGACCAACGACCTGCTCATGACCTTCCAGGTGCTGGTCATCGGCTTCTTCGCGGTCTTCTCGCTGCTCCACGTCTTCCGCCACTCCGGCGCCGGTGGCCTGGTCAGCGCCGCGCCGTTTTTTAACGACAACAGCACCCTGGTCGGCATCTCGGCCGGAGCGGCCATCGCCGCGTACTCCTTCCTCGGCTTCGACGCCGTCACCACCCTCACCGAGGAGACCGTCGAGCCGCGGCGCACCATCCCCCGCGCGATCCTGCTCATCGCCCTGATCGGCGGCGGCATCTTCGTCTTCCTCGCCTACACGACCCAACTCGTCCACCCCGGGAGCACCTTCGCCGACCCGGACTCGGCCGCATTCGAGATCGCCAGGACGATCGCCGGGAGCCTGTTCTCCTCGATCTTCCTGGCCGGTCTGGTGGTCGCCCAGTTCGCCTCGGGCATCGCCGCCCAGGCCAGCGCCTCCCGGCTGCTGTTCGCGATGGGCCGGGACGGCGTGCTGCCCCGCCGCTTCTTCGGGTTCGTCCACCCCCGGTTCCGCACCCCCGCCGTCAACATCCTGCTGACGGGCGTGATCGGCCTCATCGCGCTGCGGCTCAACGTGACGACCTCCACCTCGTTCATCAACTTCGGCGCGTTCACCGCCTTCACCTCGGTGAACCTCAGCGTGATCGCCACCTTCGCGCGCGAGCGCCGCGCGGGCCGCAGACTCAACCCGCTCACCCACGTCGTCTTCCCGCTGATCGGCGCGGCGGTCGACATCTGGCTGCTGACCCGCCTCGACGGCAAGGCCATCACCCTGGGCCTGATCTGGCTGGCCGTGGGCGTGCTCTACCTCGCCTACCTCACCCGCCTGTTCCGGACGCCGCCGCCGGAGATCGACTTCGCCGAGGAGACCAAGGCCCCCGAACCGGTCTGACCGGGAGCCGCGAATCCCCGGCGAGCCGGCTCAGCAGGGCTCGCGCCACACCCCAAGCTCCAGCTTCTTCCGCATCGACGACAGGCCCAGCCTGCGCGACTGCGGACAGAAGCCGTCGGCGGGCACCGCGTACTCCACGTGGAAGACGGCCTTTCCGGCCTTCACGAACGGGCTGAGCCGCTCGCATTCCCCGTACTGCGCGCACTCCTCGTTGACGGCGAAGTCGAAGTCGCCCACGAGCTGCGGAATCTGCGGCAGGTCGTTCTTGAGACCCACCGACAGGCCGCGCTCGTGGGCGACTTCGGCGATCATGCGGTTGTAGCGGAGCTGGTCCCGCGCGGTGAGCGGGAAGCCGGTCCTGTTCGAGTAGCCCTCCACCAGGTCGGGTTCCACCGCGTCGAACCCCTTGTCCCGGCACATGTCGAACCGCCGCTCCATGACGGGGCGCAGGACGGAGAGGCGACGGATGTCGAGCCAGCGCTCGCCGTCCCACCCGTTGGTCGCGCCGAGCACCGAGCGCGGGAAGGCGTCCTTGTCGGGCCGGAAGTCCTCCCAGGCGCCGACGTTGACGTAGCAGATCACCTTGCGTCCGGCCCGGTGCAGACGGGCCACGTCCGCCGCGGAGTTCTCGAAGCCGTCGATGTCGTAGACGGGCACGTCGACCGAGGGATCGGCCCTGCCGTCGAGCTGCCACTGCCAGGCCAGGCCGGGGCGCGGCCGCCACAGCGCCTTCCGCGGGGTGAGGGGGGACGCGTCGGCCCTCGTGTCCGGTTTCGCGCTGCCTGTCGCGGGAGAACGCGTCCCCTCCGGCTCCGCGGCGGCTGTCGTGGAAGAAGGCGTCGCCTCCGGGGCCGTCGGGTGGGCGGGACCGCCCGGTGCCGCGCCGGGGGTGCCCGTCCGTGGGCCCCCGGCCTCGTCCCGGTCGGTGCCGGAGCACCCGGTCAGCAGGGAGGCGGCCAGCGCGGTCAGCGCCGCCGCGCACGTCAGTGTCCTGATCCTCATCGCTCCGTCCCGGTCAGGGCCGGGGTCAACCCGGCCCAGGGGTTCGGCTGTTCTCCCGTCACGGGCCCGCAGACCGCCGCACCGCGCGCGCACGCCGTCCGCACCGCGAGCGGCACGAGCGCCTCCGGCACCCCGTAGACGAGGTGGCAGAACCGCTCGGCGGGCTGCCGGGCCGCCCAGGACGGGCGGCTGAAGGCCGACACGTACGTCGACCAGTGGCCCTCGAAGGTGACCGTCAGATCGGCGATGCGGGCATAGCCGGGCGCCGGATGGACGCCCGGGTTCAGCACCACCGTTCCGGCGCCGAGCCGGCGGGCAGACCGGACCAGCTTCCGGCAGGCGGGCAGCCCGTCGGGCGCCGCCGTCACGCGGTCCAGGAAGCAGCCGTCGGCCGCGTACCACTCGCGGTGCCTGCGCACCTCGTCGGCGACCTCGGCCGCGTCGCGCGTTCCGTAGTCGGTGTCCACGTAGCCGAGCAGCCGCGCACCGGCCGCCCGCAGCGCCTCGGCCACCGCCGTGAACGCCGGGTCGGGACCCGCGCCCGGCCCGCTCGCCGGGTTCAGCACGACCGCATACGTGCGGGCCGCCGACCTGATCAGCCGGTGCCAGGCACCGGGATCCTCGGCCGGGTGGACGTACAGCGGAACCAGCAGGCTCACCGGGCGACCTCGACTCCCAGGGCGCGGGACACCGGCTCGGCGGCCGTCCACAGCGCGGCCAGCGACTCGTCGAGGGTGTACGACGGCCGCCAGCCCAGCGCCTGGGCGGCGGCGCCGATGTCGGAGCACTGCCAGGACACCCGCGCCGAGCGGGCGGAGCCGCCCCCGTCCTCCTCGACACGGCCCCGGAACCCGGCCCGGCCCGCCAGCTCGCGCACCAGACGGCGCACCCGGACGGCCTCGCCGCCGCCGATGTTGAGCACCGGCGGCAGCGGACCGCCGGCCGTGACCGCCAGCTCCGCCGCCCGGGCGACATCGCGTACGTCCACGAAGTCGCGGTGGGCGGACAGGTCGCCGAGCCGCAGCACCGCGTCCGGGTCCCCGCCGGCCGCGCGCAGCAGCGCGGTGATCCGGCCGGGCAGCCCGGTGACCGGAGCCCCCGGACCCACCGGGTTGCCGACGCGCAGCACCACCGCGTCGAGACCGGAGGCGGTCACCGCGAACGTGCCCGCGAGCTTGGTGGCGCCGTACGGACCGAGCGGGCAGGTGGCGGCCGACTCGGTCGCCTTCGTCCCCGGCCGGCCGGGACCGTACTCGGCGGCCGAACCGAGGTGCACCAGGCGGGCGGCCGGGGCCGCCTCGCGCAGCGCCGCGCACAGGACGGCCGGGCCGCGGGCGTTGACCTCCGCGAGCGCGACCGCCTCCCCGCCGGTCACGCCCGCGCAGTTGACCACGGCGTCCGGTGCCTCCGGCGCCAGGAGCCCGGCCAGACGCTCCGGCGGGTCACCGGCGAGGTCGACTCCGACGTCGGCGTCCGCGGAGCGGCCCGCCGTGCGCACCCGCGCGCCCGGCAGCGCGCGCAGACGTGCGGTGACGTGCTGTCCCAGATAGCCGGTGGAGCCCAGGACGAGAATGCGCATGCGCGGTTCAGGCTCCTTTGAGCAGCAGTGACTTGCGGGTGGTGAACTCGGCGTTGGCCTGGTCGTAGTCGTCGGGGCGGCCGATGTCCAGCCAGTATCCGTCGAACTCGTAGGCATACGGCGGACGCCCGTCCGCGAGCAGGTCCAGGACCAGTTCGTCGAAACCCAGCGGCAGCCCCGCCGTGTAGCCGTCGAGCGTCGAACGGGACAGTCCGTAGACCCCCATCGAGACGCGGTAGTCCAGGCTGGGCTTCTCGGTGAAGGCGACGACCCTGCTGGCATCGGTGGTCAGCACGCCGAAGTCGATGTGCACCTTGCGGGCGTACGTGGCGATGGTCAGCGGCGCGCCCGAGGCCCGGTGCCTGTGCAGCACGTCCGCGTAGTCGAGGTCGGTCAGGACGTCGCCGTTCATCACGAGGAAGGTCTCCGGCAGCCGGTCGAGCATCGTCAGCAGGGGACCCATGGTCCCCAGCGGGCTGTCCTCGGTGGAGTAGTCGACCTTCATCCCCCACTGCGATCCGTCGCCGACGTAGGCGCGGATGATCTCGCCCAGGTGGCCGATGGCGATGGTGCACGTGGTGAAGCCGGCCGTGGAGAGCTGGCGCAGCACGATCTCGAGAATGGCGTGCTGGTCGCCGATCGGCACGAGCGGCTTGGGCAGCGCGGTGGTGTAGGGCCGCAGCCGGACGCCCTTGCCTCCTGCCAGAATGACTGCGTGCATGGGGCCTCTCCTTCGTGGACGGGCCGTACGGGGTCAGATGTTGTAGATGCCGGTCTTGTAGCGGGCCAGGTTGGCCGGGTCGCGGAAGAACTCCACGGTGTGGGCGAGTCCCTGCTCCAGGGTGTGCGCGGGCCGCCAGCCGGTCGCCTCGGTGAGCCGGGTCGCGTCCGCCACCAGCCGCATCACCTCGGAGGCCGCTGGCCGCAGGCGTGCGGAGTCCTCGCGCACGTCCAGGGCGGTGTCCATGACCTTGCCGATCAGCGCGACCAGGTCGCCGACCGAGATCTCCCCGCCGGTACCGGCGTTGAAGGTGCGCCCCACGACCCGTTCGGCCGCGGCCGTGCCCACCGAGAGGAACGCCCGCGCGGTGTCCTTGACGTAGGTGAAGTCGCGGGTGGGCCGCAGGTCGCCGAGGGTGATGGTGCGCTGTCCGGCCGCCACCTGGCCGATGACGGTGGGGATCACCGCGCGCATCGACTGCCGCGGCCCGAAGGTGTTGAACGGCCGCAGCGTCACCACGGGGGTGCCGAAGCTCGCGTAGTAGCTGTCGGCGAGCCGGTCCGCGCCCGCCTTCGAAGCGGCGTACGGGGACTGGGTGTTGATGGGGTGGTCCTCGGTGATCGGCACGGTCTGCGCGGTGCCGTACGTCTCGCTGGTCGAGGTGTGCACCAGCCGGGGCGTGCCCAGGGCGCGCACCGCCTCCAGCACGTTCAGCGTGCCGGTGACGTTGGTGTCCACGTAGCTGTGCGGCGCCTGGTAGGAGTACGGGATCGCGATGAGGGCCGCCAAGTGGTAGGCGCAGTCGGCCCCTTCGAGCAGGCCGCGGACCGAGCCGGGGTCGCGCACGTCGCCGAGCACGATCTCCACGTGGTCCAGGACGTCGGCGGGCAGGGTCTCCAGCCACCCGTAGGAGGAGAAGGAGTTGTACTGGGCCATCGCCCTGACCCGGTGGCCGGAGGCGACGAGCGCTTCGGTGAGGTGCGAGCCGATGAAGCCCTCGGCTCCGGTGACGGCGGCGAGCGGTGCGGATGTCAACTCTGTGTCCCTTCGGGGCGTTCGGTGGATTGCTGCGGAGAGCCGCGGAGGTGCGGGAGTCGCGGTGGGGCGAAGTCGTGGTGGGACGGGAGTCGCGGTGGGGCGGAAGGAGGGGTGGTGGCAGTGGTGCCGCGGCGGCCGCACGGGGCCGCGGCCCCGGCACGGTCACAGGTGCGGGGCCGGCCGGCCGAGCAGCCACAGCACGTGCCCCGACAGGCACAGCGCGGCCGCTCCGCAGCACAGCGCGAGCACCGCGGGGCCGGGTGGCAGCCGCAGCAGGATGACCGCGCCCGCGCAGCCCGCGGCGAGCAGGCAGACGACCGCCGGCGGCCAGGCCACGCCGAACGCCTGGAGCAGCAGCGCCGTCCACAACGTGGCGGCGAGCAGTAGCAGTTCGGCGGGACAGGCCCCGGTGAGCAGGGCCGCGGGCAGCAGCGGCAGGAGGTAGGCGGACAGGCAGAGGCCGAGGACGCCGGCCGAGCGCAGCAGGAACGCGGCGGGCGTCGCCGTACGGCGCAGCGCCGCCAGCGACCAGCCGCGGTAGCGGTACAGCAGCAACTCGGCCGGCCCCATGCTCACGGTCAGCACGATCACCGCGTACGGGTGCCGGCGGCCCTCGAGCAGCACCAGTACCGCCGCCGCCAGACCGAACAGGGCGTAGGGGAGGGACGCGGTGAGCGCCGGGCGCGGGCCGCGCGCGACGGCCGGGGCGACGAGCAGCACCCGTACGGCCCCTGCCGTGGCGGCGAGCGTGGCCAGCAGCGCGAGCAGCGGCAGACCTGCGCGGAGCAGCGGTCCCGGCTCCCACCACGGCAGCGCCGCCGCACCGGCGACCAGCGGGGTGAGCGCGGCCAGGAGCCACCGCTCCCGGGCGAGCACCAGCAGAACGCTCGCCGCGCCCAGGTACGCGGACTGCGCGGCCACCACCCAGAGCACCTGGCCCCCGCCGGAGAACGGCACCGCCGCGGCCGTGGCCGTCACCGCCCCCAGTGGTGCGCCGACGAGCAGGGTGCGGCCGGCCTCCCGCCGTGCCGCCGTCATCCGTAGTTGCGCGCGATGCCCCACAGCCTGGCCCCAGGCCCAGGAGACCATCAGCGCCACGACCAGCGCGGAGGCGTGCTCCTGGGCGTGCCAGAGCGGGGCGGCGAGCAGATAGGCCAGCCCCGGCAGCGCGAACAGGACGCCGCGCAGCAGACAGCGCACATGGTCAGGGCGCCAGGGGTCGGGAACCGGGGCGGGTTCGGGGAAGCTCCGGGGCACCCGCTCGTAGAGCGCGGAGGCCAGGGAGAACAGGTTCGGGTGCCCGTACCGGTGTCTGATGACGTCGGTGGACAGGCCCTCGGCCTCCAGCAGCGCGGCCACCTCGTAGGGGTGCACCGCGGGACCGATGCGGTCGGCCAGCAGGGCGGCGAGCCGGTCGACCTGCTCGTCGACCGGACCGTGCCCGGGCAGCCGCAGGGCGACGGTGCTGTCGTCCGTCCCGCGCGGGCGCGGCGCCTTCCCGGCGAGACGGAGCGCTGGCGTGTCCTGCCCGTGCGCCTCCGGTTCGAGTGCCATGGGACCACTCATATCGCCACGCTCCCGGTGACGGGCCCGGCGGGGGCGACGGGAGCGGCCGAGGACTTCGAGGCGGCGGTGTCCGCCGTCTCGTGCGTGCGGGGACGCCGCTCCGCCAGGTCCAGATAGATGGAGCGGAACGTCTCGATGGTCCGGCGCAGCGTGAACTGCTCGATCACGCGCAGCCGGGCCGCCTCTCCCATCGCCCTGCGGCGCCCGGGGTCGTCCAGCAGGCGCAGCGCGGCGGCGGCCATGGCGGCCGGGTCGCGCGGCGGCACCACCAGACCGGTGTCGCCGACGGCCTCCCGCACCCCGCCGACATCCGTGGAGACGGTCGCCCGCCCGCACGACATGGCCTCGATCAGCGTGAACGGGAGCCCTTCGCTGATGCTGGAGAGCATCACCACGTTGCCGGCGGCGTAGGCGTCCTTGATGTCCTTGACCCGCCCCTCGAACCTGACCGCGTCCGCCTGTCCGAGTTCGGCGGCCAGGGCCTCGCAGCGGGCCCGGTACCCCTCTCCGCCGCGTGGCGTGCCGCCGAACAACCGCAGCCGGGCCTCCGGAAGTTGGTCCCGGACCAGGGCGAAGGCGCGGATGAGGGTCTCCAGGTCCTTGATCGGGTCCACCCGGCCCGCCCAGCTCAGGGTGGGCACCTCCGGCTCTGGGCCGGCCGGCGGGAACGCGGCCGGGTCCACCCCGTTGTAGACGGTGCGGATCGACTCCGGTGCGGCGCCGCCCTCCTCCTCCCACAGCCGGTTGTAGCGGTTGCCCGGGGTGATCAGGGTGGCCTTGCGGTAGCTCTCCTGGGCCAGGAGCCGGAAGAAGCCCAGGAGGACCGCCTTCACCGGCCAGCGGTAGGGGGCGGTGCGGTAACCGAGGTAGCGCTCACGCAGATACACCCCGTGCTCGGTCAGCAGCAGCGGCACCCCGTGCTCTTCGAGGGCGGTGAGACCGGGAAGTACGGCGACTCCGCCGCTGACAGCGTGCGCCACCCCGCTCGTGGGCGGCGGCGCGGCCAGCGGACGCAGCGCGTGTTCGAGCAGCCCGACGGCGGTGAGCGCGTCGTGCAGGGTCGGCCGGGCCTCGCGCACCAGCAGACCGGGCCGGTTCCACACCGAGGTCAGGACGGACAGGGCCTGGTCACCGCGGAGGAAGGCGCTCAGAGTGCCGTCGGCGGCGGCCCGCGCCATCGTGTGCAGCGCGGGCGTGAACCCGTCCTCCGCGCACGGGTCGAGCAGCGCGGTCAGGAACCGTTCGTAGGCGCCGGTGAGACGGTTGCGTGCGCGTCCGCGGGGTGGGCGGCCCTCGGGAGGGTCGCCCCACAGCGGCACGGTGACCAGGCGCGACACGTGTGCGGGCAGGTCCCACACGAGTGGCTCGCGGCCGGTGCCGGTGACGGCGAGCACGTCGAACTCCAGGTCGGGCATGCCGTGGACGAGTTGGTCGCACCAGACGCTGACGCCGCCGTGACTGTGGGGATACGTTCCTTCGGTGAGCAGGGTGACGCGCGTCGGGACAGCGGGGCGCGCGCCGTGATGAATGTGCATCGAAGTGCTCCACGGCCGAGGTGTGAGTGGTCGTGCCGGTCCCGGCCGCCGGGTGGCGGCCGGGACCTGTGGGTGGCGCGCTTCAGCCCGCCGCGTTCTGCGCGGGCGGCTCGCTCACGCCCGCGGGGACGCGGGTGCGGGGTGCGGGAACGGTGACCGGTCCGGGCTTGGCCGCCTTCGCGGCGGGGTGCGGCGCGGCGGCGGACGACGGCAGCCCGAGCGTGAACGGCTGCCCCGTGGAGGCCGTCCAGCCGGACAGCGCGCCGGCGTACGCCGAGCCGAAGCCGTGGCCGGCCAGGGTGGTGCCGGCCGGCATGGTGGCGGTGACCGCCACACCACTCGGGGCCGAAACGGTGACCGTGCCGCCGACGCGGTACGCCGTCACCTGCCCGTTCCGCACGGCCCTCTGCCAGTCCGCGCGGCGCTGCATCTCCACGCCGATGTCCTTCATCCGCAGGTTCACCACGGGGGTGTCGTCCGCGAACAGCGCGCGGTAGCCGTCGAGCACGCCCTCCAGGACCGGGTAGGCGAGACGGTCCTCGGCGAGGTTGGACTGGTGGATGAAGTGCGGCTTGGGATCGTTGGCGAGGACGTGCCCGAGGCCGATGCGGGTCTCCAGCGGCACGATGTGGCCGGTGTAGCCGGTGGCGGGGTCCAGGGGGGACGGCAGACAGGTGGTGGTCGCCGGGTTGTCCTCGCAGATGCCGCTGCCGCCCTGGGCGCGGCTGGTGTAGATCCAGTTGTACTCGTCGACCTGTTCGGCCGCCCGCCCGGCGTTGTAGAAGATGTTCATCGGGTAGCGGGAGACGGTCGTGGCGGTGCCGACCTTGCGCAGCACCGGGTCACGGGAGTTGTCCGAGGCGAGCCAGGAGACGCCGTTGTCGGTCAGCGCGGGTGCCAGGTTGGGGTTGTCGTCGGGCTGCTGCGGCAGCACCTTCAGGCCGGAGTGCTCACCGGTCACCAACTCGTCGTTCTGCAAGGGCAGTCCGACGCTCCGACCCCACTGCCGGTTGGTGGCGATCTCGTCCGAGATGTCCTTGCGGCTGACCCACTTGACGCTGCCGTTCGCGTTGGTCGCGCACCGCCACGGCACCACGGTGACGTCCTGTTCGCAGCCGAGGAAGGCGTGCGTGTAGGTGTGGTTGACCCAGCGGAACTTGCCGCGCTCGGCGATCAGCCGGTCGGCCAGCGCGTCGGCCCCGTTGTGCTCCGCGCGCTGGTCGACGCTGCCGGCGCCGTTGTAGACGAGGTCGAGGGTGAAGTCGTGGTCGCGCTGCCAGGCGGTGGCGTGGTCGACGTCGGCGGCGGTCATGCGGATCGGGTCGGGCGTGCCCGCGCCGTTCGGGCAGTCGACGTCGCCGGGCGTGCAGTTGAGTTCGGTGTCCCAGCGGTCGTCGGCGGCGAACACGTCGTCGACGTGCACGGCGAAGTAGTTGCGGGAGGCGCCCAGGTGCACCCCGCCGGTCATCCACTCGACGATGCCGCGGGCGAGCAGCCGGAACTGCTGCTGGTACTGGTTGTAGACGAAGGTGACGACCAGCTCGCGCCGCCCGTCGTGCCGGTACTCGCCGACCAGCGAGCCGCGCGTCGACTGCCCCGGGACCGCCGCCTCGACGTACGGCGTGAAGTCCGCACCGGCCGGCCGCGCGAGGTAGGCGTAACTCTCGGACACCGTCGGCGAGATGTCCTCGAAGGGCACGGCGCCGTCCAGATAGCCGAAGGGCCCGGCCTTGCCGGCGGCCGTCACCTCCGCCTCCACGCCGTCGAGGCCGCCGGAGTAGTCCGGATACTGCAGGCCCGCCTCCGGGCGGGCGTACGTGTAGGCGTCGACCTGCGGAATGTCGTACGTCCGCTCGTAGTCCGCGAGCGCCGCCATCTCGGGCGACCCCGCCGGGAACGGGTTGTCGTTGGGCAGCACGACGGCCTGGAACCTGGCCCGCGGCCGCCCGTCCACCGTGTCCGCGAGGAAACCGGCGTCGATCACCGGTCTGCCGGACTGGTTCAGGTCGATCTTCGTGTAGGGCGTCCCCGCGGTGTCCAGCTCGGCGGCGATCGCGTCGGTGGCCGGGCCGCCGTCGCTCACGATCAGCGTCCGCAGTTCGACGCGTGGCACGGTGCCGTCGGCGTGCGCCGCCCCCGCGGGCATGCCGAGCGCGGCGACGAGCGCGCTCACGGTGAGCGCGGTGGTGCGCATGGTCCGCTTCATGCGGTCGAAGTCCTCCCCCCGGGCAGGGGTGAGCACAGCTCCCATGGAGCGGACGCACCCCCTCCCTCGGCGCCGGCCGTCCCCTCGAAGGCCGGTCGTCGAGGCATCCGTCTGTCACATGGTGACTCCTTTGTGTGATTTTTGTGACCGATTTGCGGGGAGTGGCGAAAACTCGCATGCACACGTCACGTTGAACCCGAATCGGCAACGCTCTCCCGGGACCGGAGCCGGGGCCCGTGGCGCCGGCCGTCCCGGCAGCCGCCCTCCCAGGTCGGGCCGCAACCGGAACCCCGGCGACCTCATGTGGTCCCCCGGTGCCGACGTCACCGGGGACGCTCGCGCCGCCGGGTGCCCCGTCGATCAAATCCAGTCACACCAGGCGGGGTTGGGGGAGTCGGCCGCCTGGAACCGGACAGCCACCCGGGCAAGGGCTGCACCTTCCGCCTCCTCCTCGACTCCGGACCACCGGGGTCCACGGACACCGAGGGGACTCGGCCTCTCCGTCGTCCGCCACTTCGTGGAGGCACACGGCGGGACCGTCACCGCCGACAGCGAGCCCGGCCACGGGGCGGGAGGGCGAAGCCCTGGCCAATCGTTCGCGCATATGCAGAACGCGCGTGCGCCAGGCACTGCCCGAAACCTCTACCCAAGGTTGTGCCGTTGAGCGAGGCATGCACCCCGAATTCCACATCCGTCACCACGACGAGAACGACTGGACTGTCGTCGAGATCCGCGGCGAGGTCGACGTGCACACCGTGCCCCGCATCCGCGAAGACCTCGGCAAGAGGATTCAGGCGGGCCGCCACCGCCTCATCGTCGACCTCACGAACACCACCTTCATGGACTCGACCGGCCTCGGCCTCCTCGTCGGCATCCACAAACGCATCCGCGCCCGCGCCGGCGCCCTTCGCCTGGTCATCGTCGACCCCGACATCCGCCAGATCTTCACCATCACCAGCCTGGACCAGATCTTCCCGATCTACGGCTCCACACAGGCCGCGATGGGGTGACAGGGCCTGGCGTGGCGAGGCGGACCGAGCTCAGGACAGCGCAGGCGTCGTGGACGGCCCGGGCGTGAGTGATGGGGCGGCTTCCCAGGCGAATCCGTCCGGGTCGGTGAAGGGGCCGGCGGTGCTGCCGAGGACGATGCGGTGCGAGCCGGTGCCGTCGGCGGGGACGCCGAGGTCCTTGGCCAGGCCGCGGCGCTTGTACAGCGCCAGCTTGACGGGGCTGGACTCGTCGGAGGCGAACTCGGCGTACTTGCCGCCGAAGCTCCTGGCCACGGTCAGGCCCCGGACGAGGTAGAACTGCTTGCTGGCCTTCACGTCCTCGACGCCGAGCAGAAGGACGATCTCGTCGATCTCGCGCGTGGCCGGGCCGGTGTCCTTCTTCGCCGAGGTCGCGACCTTCCAGATCGTCCCGTCCGGCGCCTGGACGACGCCGCCATATCCCCACAGGGACTTCGCGGCGGGCTTGAGCACTGTCGCACCGGCGTCCACGGCGGCGCCGAGGAAGCTGTCGACGGTGGCCGGCCGGGAGACCGTGAGTGCCAGGGTGAAGCCGCGGAATCCGGCGGAGTGCGCCTCGGACGCCCGCAGGCGCAGGTGCGTGTCCACTCCGAAGGCGGTGTAGAAGCGGTGGGCGGCATCGGGGTCGGCCACCTCGAGGGTGACGGATGCGATGGACGTGGTGGATGCGGTGGTTGCCATGGCCATCACGCTAGGGTTTGCGCGGCGGCCGGGGCTTCTCGATTCCTGACCGGTCTTGCCACCTGCTTCGCCACACACGCCGGCATTCCCTCCACCGTGACCGCGGGCCCGCCATCACCGGCCGTACTCGCGGCATCGGCACCCTCGGCCGCCGCATTCGCCGCATCCGCCGCGCGGCGCCGGAAAGCCCCGGGCGGCATGCCGACCAGTTCGGTGAAGCGGGTGGTGAAGGTGCCCAGCGACGCGCAGCCGACCGCGAAGCAGACCTCGGTGACGCTGAGGTCGCCCCGCCGCAGCAGCGCCGTCGCGCGCTCGATGCGACGCGTCATCAGGTACGCGTACGGCGACTCGCCGTAGGCGGCTCGGAACTGCCGGCTGAGGTGTCCGGCGGACATGTTCACACCGCGGGCGAGCGCCTCCACGTTCAGCGGCTGCGCGTACTCCCTGTCGATCCGGTCGCGGACGCGGCGCAGCCGCGCGAGATCGGTCAGGCGCTGCGCCTCGACGCGTGCACGCCGCCACTCGGGATGACACATGGGCGAACTCCCCCTTCTTTCCTCTTCCGTTGACGCCTGCGAGCAACTGCCGGACAGCGGCGGGACGCGGATCAGCGAAGCTCCTGGATGCGGACCAGGTTGCCGGCGGGGTCGCGGAAGGCGCAGTCACGGATGCCGTACGGCTGCTCGGTCGGCTCCTGGACGACCTCGGTGTCACCGGCCTGCACCTTCTCGAACGTCGCGTCGAGGTCGGGGGTGGCCAGCAGGATCCAGCCGTAGGTGCCCTTGGCCATCATCTCGGTGATGGTGCGGCGCTCGGCCTCGGTGACTCCGGGGTCGGCGGCCGGCGGCGCCAGGAGGAGGGACGTGTCGGGCTGACCGGCCGGGCCGACCGTGATCCAGCGCATCCTGCCCTGCCCGACGTCGCTGCGGACCTCGAAGCCGAGGACGTCGCGGTAGAAGGCGAGCGACGCGTCCGGGTCGTCGTGCGGCAGGTAGCTCGTGTGAATGGTGATGTCCATGACGATCAGGTTAGAAGCGGCTCCCTGTCCGCGCTTCTCGATTCCTGATGAATTCGGCCACGCTCGGACGTTCACGTGCAAGGGCCGCCCGCGGCCGGGCCCGGCAGATGCCGGGCGCCGAGCCCGGGTACATCGTCCTCAGCCTTTGCGCAGCGCGTCCTTCGTCCGGTCGACCATGGAGGCGAACGGACCTGTCAGCCACTGTGCCGCCGTGGAACCCGCGGCCGTCGGGTGCGGGTGGGTCGGCGCCATACGCTCCACCGACTGCCCTCCGCCGTGCCGGCCGTGTCGGCGGCGACCGGCCGCAGGATCATCTCCTCGGCCGTCTCGTGGACGGCGAGCAGTGCGCGCAGCTCGTCGAAGGTCTGCTGCTTCTCGTCGCCGCTGGACTGCTTCACCTTGATCAATTACTCCTCATCGACTTTCCCGTCGGCTTACGAGCCGAACGCCGACCGTGGTCACCGCCGCCCCGAACGCCGTGGCGGCGGCCATCCTGAGTACCCGCCTTCGCAGCGGTGGCTTCGGCAGGGGGTCGGCGCCGCGTTCCGGTAGCCGGGTCACGAAGCCCCCGCCCTTCTCACGGGCCAGTTTCATCACCTCGGCGACATGCAGGGCGTGCCGGCCGGAACCGGCGTCCTTGATCTGGGTCTTGCAGGAGAAGCCGTCGGCCACCACCAGGCAGTCGTCGGCGGCTTCGCGGACGGCGGGCAGGAGGGCCTGTTCGCCGCAGTCCATGGAGATCCCGTATTTGCCGGACTCGAAACCCCAGGAGCCGGCGAGTCCGCAGCAGCCTCCCTGGAGGTTGTGGACCTGAAGGCCCATCTTCTCCAGCAGTTCCTGCTCGCTGTCCATCCCACCGGTGGCGCGGTGGTGGCAGTGGCCCCACAGCAGGGCCGTGCCGGCGAGCTTCGGCGGGTCGATGCCGAAGGTGTGGAAGAACTCGGCGAAGTGGTAGGCGTTCTGGGTGAGCCGCGCGGCGTCGTCGTCGTGGGGCAGCAGTTTGGGTAGCTCGTCCTTGAAGACGGCCAGGCAGCTGGGTTCCATGCCGACGATCGGGGTGCCGGCTCGCAAGTGGGGGCGGAGGCACTCCAGAACGCGGTGGAGGTAGCGCTCGGCCGCGTCGAGGAAGCCGTAGTCGTACAGGGGCCGGCCGCAGCAGATGTGCTGATCCGGCATGATGACCTGCCAGCCCGCCGCTTCGATCGCCTCCACGCAGGCCACACCGACGTTCGTGTGGAAGTAGTTGTTGAACGTGTCCGGGAACAGCACGACCGGGCGGCCGTTCGGGTTGGCGGTGCCGCCCCGGCGGGCGAACCACTCCTGGAGGGTCATGGGTGCGAAACGCGGCAGCGGGCGGCGCCGGTCGATCCCGGTGACCAGCTTGGCGATGTGGGCGAGTCCGGGTGTATGCGTCGCGAGGTTGGCGAGCTCCGGGATTCGGGAGGCGATTCTTGCGGCCTGGTCGATGAAGCCGAAGGCGTAGGCGTACCGGGGGCGCCGGCGGCGCGGCGACTTGAAGTGGTGGTACAGGAACTCCGCCTTGTAGGTCGGCATGTCCACGCTGACAGGGCAGTCGTTGGTGCAGCCCTTGCAGGCCAGGCAGAGGTCGAGGGCGTCGTACACCTCCTTGGACTGCCAGCCGTCGGTGATGACGTCGCCCTTGAGCATCTCGTAGAGCAGGCGGGCCCGGCCGCGGGTGGTGTGCTTCTCCTCGCGGGTGACCTGGTAGCTGGGGCACATGGTCGTCTCGGCCTGTGGCACGCGGCACTTGCCGATGCCGACGCAGCGGAGAGTCGCGTGGGCGAAGTCCCCGCCGTCCTCCTTGTAGGCGAACTTCACCGGCTGCCGCGGCGGGTTGTAGTCGGTGCCGAGCTTGAGGTTCTCGTCCATCCGGTAGGCGTCGACGACCTTGCCTGGGTTCATCTTCCACTGTGGGTCCCAGATGGCCTTGAACTCCCGCATGGCCTGGAGGAGTTCGGGTCCGAACTGCTTCTCCAGCAGTTCGGCGCGCTGCTGTCCGTCACCGTGCTCCCCGGAGACCGAGCCGCCCATGGAGACGCACAGGTCGGCGGCCTCCTCCATGAAGGTCCGGTAGGTGGCGATGCCTTCGGCGGTGCGCAGGTCGAAGCTGAGCCGGCAGTGGATGCAGCCCTGACCGAAGTGGCCGTACATGGCGCCGGTGATGCCGTGCCTGTCCATGACCTCGCGCAATCTGCGAACGTACTCCCCGATTCGGTCCGGCGGGACCGCGGAGTCCTCCCAGCCGGGCCAGTGGTCCTTGCCGTCGGGCGGGAATGCCGTCGACCCGAGGCCGCTCTCACGGATGGCCCACAGGTGCTCACTGGTACCGCCCTCCTGCTTGCTCTTGGCGATACGGATGCGGTCCCGCTCGTAGCCCTTGTCGCCGGTGAGCCACCGCGTGAACCGCTCGGCCTGCGCGACGGACTCCTCGGCGGTGTCCGCGCCGAACTGCACCAGCAGCCAGGCGGCGCCGCCGAGGCGTGGCAGCTCTTTGAGGTCCTCGACGTTCATGTTCTGCATCTGCTGGTCTCGGATCAGCTTGTCGTCGAGTCCCTCGAGGCCGATCGGCTTGAACCGCTCGATGATCTCCATGCAGTGTTCGGCCGCCTTGCCGAGGTCGTCGTATTCCACGACCACAGTGGTGCGTTGCAGCATGGCGGGAGTCAGCATCAGGACCGCCTGCAAGGCGGTGGCACAGGTGCTCTCAGTGCCGACCAGTGCGCGGGCGACGTTGAAGCCACGCTCGGGCAGTAGCTCGTCCAGGTTGTAGCCGGAGACCCGCCGCGGCACCTCCTCGGCCGGGCGGAAGCCTGCCCGGATGACGTCGGCGTACTTGTCCCGCAGGTCCCGCAGCGCGGCGTAGACCTCACCCTTGCGGCCGCCCGCGGCGATGATCGCGTCGAGATGCTTCTCCTCGTTCACGCCCACCCAGAAGCGCTCGCCGTCGTACGTGACCACCTCCAGGGCGTGGACGTTGTCGCTGGTGCGGGGGCCGGGTCCGTACAGCTGTGACTGCACCGAGTGGATGCCGCAGGAATTGTTGCCGATGTTGCCGCCGATGACGCACCGGGAGTGGGAGGAGGGGTCGGGGCCGAACACCAGGTTGTACTGGCCGGTGTGCCGGTTCAGCTCCTCGTTGATGACACCCGGCTCGCATGTGACCAGGCGCAGGTCGGTGTCGATCTCCCCGATGCGGGTGAGGTACTTGGAGTGGTCGATCACCACGGCCTCGTTGACCGTCTCACCGGACAGGCTCGTGCCGCCGCCCCTGTTGAGGATGGGCGCACCGAAGCGGTGGCAGATCTTGTGCACCGCGACGACGTCTTCGAGGGTGCGCGGGACAACGACACCGATCGGGACCTGGCGAAAGTTGGACGCGTCCTGGGCGTAGAGGCCCAGTGAACCAGCATCGAAACGGACTTCGCCGTGGACGGCCTTGCGCAGAGAGCGCTCCAGCTCGCCGACGTCGAGCGTCTGGCGGGCCCGTGGCGGTCCGGAGATCTCAGGGTGCGTCTTGGCCGGGATGTCACGTGTTGTTCGCCGGGTCGGCTTGTCCATCGATCTGTACTCTCCTATCGCGCGCTGGTCAGGTGGTCCGGGGCCCGTACACGCGGAAGCGCTCGGCGTCGGGCCACTTGATCTCCAGGCCGAGGCCGGGTCGGCGGGTGTCGGGTCGCAGGGCACCGCCGTCGGGTGACAGGGTGCCGTCGAACAGGAGGCGCTCGAGACGCACGTGGTCGTGGAAGTACTCCAGGTGCCGCAGCCCGCGGACGGCGCAGAACGCGTGGGCCGAGACCGCCGGCGCGCAGTGGGCGGACAGGTCCACATGACGGGCGGAGGCCAGGCCGGCCGCCTCCAGTACGCCGGTGATGCCGCCGCAGCGGGTGACGTCGGCCTGGAGACAGTCCACGGCCGGTCCTTCGAGCAGGGCAGTGAAGTCCCGCATGGTGTAGGCATATTCGCCTGCCGCGATCTCCAGCGGGCCGGGGCCGCGCTCGCGCAGCATGCGTAGGCCCTCCAGGTCGGCCGAGCTGACGGGCTCCTCCATCCACCGCACGTCCCACTCGTCGTGGAACCGGTAGGCCCAGTACAGCGCCTGCTTGCGGCCCAGTGCCCCGTTGGCGTCCGTGAAGAGTTCGGGTTCGCCGCCGATGGCCGTTCGTACGGCCGTCAGGCGTTGCGGGTCGCGTTCGGGGTCCCGGGAGGTCTTGAGTTTGACGCGGGGGATGCCTTGCTCCACCCAGCCGGTGAGCTGGTCGGTGAGCCGGTCGAGTGAGTAGTTCGTGAATCCGCCGCTGCCGTACACCGGTACCCGGTCGTGCCAGACGGGGAGCAGATGGATCAGCGGCAGCCCCAGCAGCCGCGCCTTCAGGTCCCACAGCGCAACGTCCACTGCGGAGATTGCCATGGCGCCGAGGCCGGGGCGTCCCGCGTTCCGGATCTGACGTCCCATCAGGTGCGAAAGTGCCGGTGGCGAGGTGACGTCTCGGCCCTTGACGACGTCAGCGAGTTTCGACTCGATGAATGAGGCGACGGACACGTCCCCGTAGGTGTAACCGAGCCCGGTGCGTCCGGCGGCATGCACCTGGACCAGAACCATCGTCGTGGAGTCCCATTGCAGGGTCCCGTCCTCCTCCGTGCCGTCCGGCCCGTCGGTCGGCACCTCGAAGGCGTGCACGTCCACCGAGTCGATCCGGCACTGGTCGAGCTCTGCTCCCGGATCGGTGTTCTCCCCGGTGCTCTTCTCGTTCATGGATGCCGTCCCGGCAAGTGCTCGGCCACCTCGGTGAGCTTCTGCCGTACGCCCTTGGCCGCGATGCCGGCGCGCTCGGGGTCGTGGACGGCCGCCTTGGCGGCTTTCTTTCCCTGCGCGAGCATGATGTGCGGCGGGATGGGGGCGATCTCCTGGTCGACCTTGAACTCCAGCACCACGGGCACGTCGGAGGCCAGTGCGTCGTCCCATGCCTTCCCGACCTTTTTGGGCTTGTCGCAGTAGATGCCCTTCAGACCCAGCATCTCGGCGTACTTGGCGTAGGGAACGTCGGGGATGTATTGGGATCCGGGGTACTTCGGGTCGCCGGCCATGGCGCGCTGCTCCCAGGTGACCTGGTTGAGATCCTGGTTGTTGAACACACAGAAGATGAACGGGGCCGACCCTGACAAGCGGTCCAGGTACCGCTTGACGGTGATCATCTCGGCCATGCCGTTCATCTGGAACGCGCCGTCACCGACGAACGCGATCACCGGCCGGTCCGGATAGGCGAACCGTGCCGCGATCGCGTACGGCGTCCCCGGCCCCATCGTCGCCAGGGTTCCGGAGAGAGACGCCCGCATGCCCTTGCGCAGCTTCAGATGCCGCGCCCACCAGTTCGTTCCCGAGCCGGAGTCGGCGGTCAGGATGCAGGCGTCCGGCAGCCGTGGTGACAGCTCGGAGGCGACGGCCTGAGGATTGATGGTGCCGCCGAAGTGCTGCCCGGCCCGCTTCTGGCAGATCGCGTCCCACTCGCGGACGTCCTCCTCGATCCGCTTGCGCCAGCTGCGGTCCTCCTTGCGTTCCAGCAAGGGCAGGAGGGCCCTGAGGGTCTCCTTCGAGTCGCCGACGAGATGAGCGTCCATGGGGTAGCGGATGCCGATCATCCGCCCGTCGATGTCGATCTCGACCCCGCGGGCCTGTCCTTCGTCGGGCAGCCATTCGGAGTACGGGAAGCTCGTTCCCACCATGAGCAGGGTGTCGCAGTTCTGGATCATGTTGTCGCTCGCCTTGCTGCCGAGCAGACCGATCGGACCAGTCACGAACGGCAGATCGTCCGGCAGGACCTCGCGGCCGAGGAGGGCCTTGGCGACCCCCGCGCCCAGCAGTTCCGCCGTCTCCACGACCTCGCTCTCTGCGTGCGCGGCGCCCTGCCCGATGACCATGGCCACCCTGGAGCCGGCGTTGAGGACGTCCGCCGCCTTGCGCAGCTCCTGCGGGTCGGGCAGTAGACGCGGGCGGCTCCAGCCGACGCTGGAGAACACCGAGCCATGCGTCTTCGGCGGCGACGGCTGTGCCTCCTCCTCCTGTACGTCCTCCGGGATGACGATCGTCGCGACCGACCGCATGGTCAGGGCCGTCTTGAAGGCCCGGTCGATCACGTGCCTCGCCTGACCGGGGTGCACGATCATCTGGTTGAACTCGGAGACATCGGCGAACAGCCGGGTCAGCGGGATCTCCTGCTGGTAGTGCGCGCCGAGGGAGAGCCGCTTCTGCTGGCCGATCACGGCGACCACCGGCTGGTGGTCCAGCTTGGCGTCGTAGAGGCCGTTGAGCAGATGGACGGCGCCCGGCCCCGAGGTCGCCGTGCAGCAGCCCACCTCCCCGGTGAACTTCGCGTGCGCGCAAGCCATGAACGCCGCCATCTCCTCGTGCCGCGTCTGGATGAGCTCCGGCTCTCCCTTCGCCCGGTCGAAGGCGCCGAGCAGTCCGTTGATCCCGTCGCCGGGATAGCCGTAGACCCGCTGGATCCCCCACTCCCGCAGGCGTTGCAGTACGTAGTCGGCCACTAGTGTCATGACGTGCTCCCTCGGATCCGCACCTTCGCCGTCGGCACTGGATCGCCCGCCCCGGCATTGTGTAAACGGCAGGGGGGTCCGCTGCCCCATGCGGTTGCGCAGGTGTTGGTCCAGATGGCCCTGAGAAGGGCGACGAGCCGCATCCGGGATCAAAGGAGACCGGACCGAGGAGCTTCGAGGGTGCACACCACCACACCCCGCCCCCGCCGGGCGGGCAGACATGCTCCAGTCGACGGCCCTTCCGCCGACAGACCCGAGGGCGTCGCCGCCCCGGAGCAGCCGGTCGGGTGAGGGGAGGACCCGATCGTACGCGCCGGCCTCCCGGTGCCCCGCGCATGGGCTGGGTCGCCTCCGGCTTGGTACCGGTGGGCTCGTCGGCAGTTGAAAGCCGCCGTGGAGATACGGGTGTGACCTCAGAGCTCGGTCGTCGCTCCGTGCGAGCTGCTGGATCAAGGTGCCCGAGCACCTCTCGCAAGCGAGCCACGCAGCGGCTGAGCAGCCGGGACACATGCATCTGGGAGATTCCCACGGTCGCCGCGATCTGCTGCTGCGTCTGGTCGTGGAAGAAGCGCAGGAGGAGAATGTGGCGTTCCCGTTCCGGGAACTGCTTAAGGGCCTGCATGAGTTCCACTCGTTCGGTCACGGACTCTAGATCCGCGTCCCGACGTCCCATCAGCTCGGCGAGGGCGGGCAGAGTTCCCTCCTCGCCTTTCAGCGGCGCGTCGAGGGATCGGGGCTGCAGCGCATCCTGCGAGCGAATCACCTGGGCGACCATGTCTTCGGACAGCCCGCAGGCTCGGGCGACCTCCATGGGGGTCGGCCGGTGACCACCGCGCGCCTGTTCAAGACCCTGTTGCACTCTCCGGACGTGCTGCCTGGCCGCCTGCACGGTTCGCGGCAGCCTCACCAGGCCCACTCGGTCCCTCAGGTGTCGCTTCAGTTCCCCGTTGATCGTCGGCACCGCATACGACATGAAAGCGTGGCCCTGATCGGGGTCGTAGCCGTCGATGGCCTTGACCAGGCCCACACAGGCCACCTGGAAGAGGTCGTCCTGCTCCTCGCCCCCGATATTGCGGTACTTGGCGGAGATCCGGCGTGCCAACGGCAGGAGGGTGCGGATGGCCTCCTCACGGACGGCCTCCCGCTTTCGACCGGCGGTCTGCCGGCTGACGTGACCCACGAGCTCGTCGATCTGCACAGACGTGAGCGCGGCGTCGGCTTCGGGCTCGACCGCGGGAAGAGGGGTGACGAGGGAAGTCATCTGAGCCTCTACGTGGAGTGGCTTCCTAGATCATCACCATGGGTCCCCTCCTTCGTTTGGCCTGGACAGAGACCACCCGGTCGGCCGCGATTTCAAGGCGTTCGGCGTGCCGGACGGGTGAAGGAGGTTTCGTGGCTTGCTCTGCTGACACCGCACGCTGCGACGGGCCGTCCGCGTGCGGCAGACCCGCAGGTCATCAACGGGAGGTCTGCAACATCCGTACGGGGATCTCCTGGTTCCGCATGACGGCCTGGAGGAGCGGACAAAGCTCCGGTTTCCGAGTACGGCCGTGGGGAGATCCCCGTGCCATGGATGAGAGAGCAGACAAGCAGGAGGTGGCGAACGGCGCCTGCCCGCCGTGGGTGCTGCGGGGCTATTCGGTCCTCGCCGATGGTGAACGCGGCGCCGTGGTGGACCCGGAGGGGCGGATCGTCTGGCTGTGCGCACCCCGGTGGCACAGCGACGCGGTGTTCTCAGCACTCATCGGAGGCGGTGGGTACTTCGCTGTCGAACCGGAGGACAGCTGGCACGTGTGGGGCGGCTACTACGAGGACGGCAGCCTGATCCGGGTCAGCCGCTGGCTGACCGCCGACTCCGTGATCGAGTGCCGCGATGCCCTGGCCATGCCGGCGAGCATCGACCGTCTGGTGTTGCTGCGCCGCATGCGCGTGGAAAAGGGCGAGGCACGCCTGCGGCTCAGCCTCGATCCACGGCCCGGCTTCGGGGCGGGACGGGTGCGCGACCCCCGTCTCGAGGGCGGTTTGTGGACCGCGGACGCCGGTGAGCTACGCCTTCGGCTGGCCGGTGCACAACAGGCCACGTGGAATCCCGAGTCCGGTCTCCGAGGCCGGTTTCGGCTGCGCAAGGGAGAGGAGCACGACATCGCCCTGGAGTTGTCGACGGATGCCGATGCACCCCGGCTGGACCCGCAGCAGTTGTGGAGGCAGACGGAGAAGGCGTGGCAGCGGGCCGTGCCGGACTGTTCGAACCTCGCCGCGCCGCGTGACGCCCGGCATGCCTACGCGGTGCTGCGCGGGCTGACCAGTTCGTCCGGGGGCATGGCCGCCGCCGCCACCACGTCGTTGCCGGAACGCGCTGACACCGGGCGCAGTTACGACTATCGCTTCGCCTGGCTGCGTGACCAGTGCTACGCGGGCATCGCCGTCGCCACACACGGCCCTCACGACCTGCTCGACACGGCGGTGCGTTTCACCGCGGAACGCATTCTCGCCGATGGCGAGGATCTTCACCCTGCGTACACCGTCGACGGCGGAGGGGTGCCGCAGGAACGTCAGCTTCCGCTCCCCGGCTATCCCGGCGCCAGTGACCGCATCGGGAACAAGGCGGCCAAACAGTTCCAGCTCGACGCCTTCGGGGAAGCGCTCCAGTTGTTCGCCGCCGCCGCTCACCACGACCGGCTCACGCCAGAGGCGGAGTGTGCGATCACCGTCGCGGTCGACGCGGTGGAGCGTAATTGGACGCGTCCGGACGCGGGGCTCTGGGAGCTGGACGACCGGTGGTGGACCCAGTCCCGGTTGAGTGTGGTCTGCGGTCTGCGGCGCCTGTCCGCGACGCTGCCGGACCCCATCATGCAGCGCTGTGCCGAGATGGCTGATGTGATCTTCGTGGAGACCCGGCGCCGCTGCCTGAGGCCCGACGGCCGGTGGCGCAGAGCCGCCGCCGACGACGGCCCGGAAGCGGCTCTTCTCACCCCCCTGTCCCGCGGCTGTCCCCCCGCCGACGACCCGAGCAACGCGATCACCCGCCGCTTCATCGAGGAACAGTTGGCCGAGGACGGCTACCTCTACCGCTTCGTCCACCCAGGCATTCCCCTGGGGGAAGCAGAGGGGGCCTTCCTGCTCTGCGGCTTCACCATGGCCCTGGCCGCCGACCACCTCGGTGACCGGGCCCGCGCGCTGCGCTGGTTCGAACGAGCCCGGGCGGCATGCGGGCCGTCCGGGCTGTTCGCGGAGGAGTACGACGTACGTCAACGCCAACTGCGGGGCAACCTCCCCCAGGCATTCGTCCACGCCCTCCTGCTGGAGTGCGCGGCCCGCCTCAACGACGTCTCGGCGCTTCCCCGGTGAGAAGACGGGGCGCGCACCGCAGCGGCGAGCGCCGCGCCCACGGCCCCCAGCGCCCCACCGGCCGCCGCTCCGAGCACCAGCGGCCGGCGGTGGCGCGAGGCCCACAGCTGCAGGCTGCGGGAATGAGCCTCCTCGTCGAAGATCCCGTGCGCGCCGTGGTCGGCGCCGTGCGTGTCGTCGACGGCCTTCCAGAGATTGACCGGCCGCGAAGCGTCAACCGGCTCCTCTGTCTGCTGGGAGTCGTAGCCGGTCCGGGCGAGATACCGGTCCAGGAGGCCTGCCACGACCTTCTGCCCGACCAAGGTGGCGACTGTGGAGCCGCCGATCCAGTACTCCCGTCGTTCGGGGTGGTCCGCGGCGTACAGGATGCCCTCGGCCGCGACCTCCGGCTGGTACACCGGAGCCACCGGTCGAGGATGCCTGGGCAGACGGGTCAGAACCCAACTGAACTGCGGCGTGTTCACTCCGGGCAGATGTGCCGTAGTCACCCGCACACCGCTGCCGTCATGCATCAGCTCGCACCGCAGGGATTCGGTGAACCCTCGGATGGCGGCCTTGGCACCGCAGTACACCGCCTGCAGTGGCACGCTGCGGTAAGCCAGGGCGGAGCCGACCTGCACAATGGTGCCGCGATCCCGCGGCAGCATGCGCCGCAGGGCTGCCTGGGTGCCGTGGACGAAGCCGAAGTAGGTCACTTCCGTGGCCCTCTTCAGCTCGTCCGGCCGGATTTCGGTCACTGGTGAGAAAACCGTGGTGAACGCGGCGTTCACCCAGACGTCGATCGGTCCGAGCTGGTCCTCCACTTGCTGTGCGGCCGCCTCCACCGCCTCGGGATCCGAGACGTCCACGACCAGGGGCAACGCCTGCCCTCCGGCCATCCGCACGTCGTGGGCGGCCTGTTCCAGCCCCTGCTGGCCACGGGCGAGCAGAGCCACCGCGGCGCCTCGCGCGGCGAACGCCCGCGCCGTGGCCCGGCCCACGCCGCCACTCGCGCCGGTGACGACCACGACCTGGGCGTCCTCTGCACGACTGGCAGCGTGGCCGTTCCCTCCGGCGCTCACTTCTCCCCCCGGCCCGGGAGATGCTCGGCGTACTCGGTGATCTTCTGCCGTACCCCCTTGGCGGTGATGCCGGCCCTCTCCGGGTCGTGCAACGCCGCCTTGGCGGCCTTCTTGGCCTGGGTCTTCATGGTGCGCGGCGGGATGGGCGCGATCTCGTTGTCGACCTTGAACTCCAGCACCACCGGCTTGTCGGACGCGAGCGCCGCGTCCCAGGCCGTGCCGACCTTGGCGGGATCGGCGCACACGATGCCCTCCAGGCCGAGCAGCTGGGCGTACGCCGCGTAGGGCACGTCGGGGATGTATTGGGATCCGGGGTACTTCGGGTCGCCGGCCATGGCGCGCTGCTCCCAGGTGACCTGGTTGAGGTCCTGGTTGTTGAACACGCAGAAAATGAAAGGCGCTGCGGGGTTGGACAGGCGATCCAGGTACCGCTTGATGGTGATCATCTCGTTCATGCCGTTCATCTGGAACGCGCCGTCACCGACGAACGCGATCACCGGCCGGTCCGGATAGGCGAACCGTGCCGCGATCGCGTACGGCGTCCCCGGCCCCATCGTCGCCAGGGTTCCGGAGAGAGACGCCCGCATGCCCTTGCGCAGCTTCAGATGCCGCGCCCACCAGTTGGTACCCGAGCCCGAATCCGCGGTGAGGATGCAGTGGTCGGGAAGGCGCGGAGAGAGCTCGGCGGCGACGGCCTGCGGGTTGATCGTGTCGTCGAAGTGCTGGCCGGCCCAACGGTCGCACAGGTCGTTCCATTCGCGGACGCCCTTCTCGATCTGCTCACGCCATGAGCGGTCCTCCTTGCGTTGCAGCAGGGGAATGAGCGCGCGGAGAGTCTCCTTGGCGTCGCCGACGAGGTGGGCGTCCATCGGGTAGCGGATGCCGATCATCCGTCCGTCGATGTCGATCTCGACACCCCTGGCCTGGCCTTCGTCCGGCAGCCACTCCGAGTAAGGAAAGCTGCTGCCGATCATGAAGAAGGTGTCGCAGTTCTGGATCATGTCGTCGCTCGGCTTGCTGCCGAGCAGCCCGATGGGACCAGTCACGAACGGCAGGTCGTCCGGCAGGACCTCGCGGCCGAGCAGGGCCTTCGCAACGCCCGCGCCCAGCAGCTCCGCGACCTCGACGACTTCTGCCTGGGCCTTTGCCGCTCCCTGCCCCACGAGCATCGCGACCTTCGACCCCTTGTTGAGGATGTCCGCCGCCTTGCGCAGCTCACCGGGGTCGGGCAGCACCCGGGGCCGGCTCCAGCCGACGCTGGAGAACACCGAACCGTGCATTTTCGGCGGCGACGGCTGTGCCTCCTCCTCCTGCACGTCGTTCGGGATGATCACGGTCGCGACCCCGCGCGTGGTCAGCGCAGTCTTGAAGGCGCGGTCGATGACGTGCCGTGCCTGGGCCGGGTGCACGACCATCTGGCAGAACTCGGAGACGTCCGCGAAGAGCCGTTCCAGATCCACCTCCTGTTGGTAGTGGGCACCCAGGGAGAGCCGCTTCTGCTGGCCGATCACGGCGACCACCGGCTGGTGGTCCAACTTCGCGTCGTACAGGCCGTTGAGCAGATGAATGGCGCCTGGCCCCGAGGTCGCCGTGCAGCAGCCCACCTCCCCGGTGAACTTCGCGTGCGCGCAAGCCATGAACGCCGCCATCTCCTCGTGTCGCGTCTGGATGAACTCCGGGTTGCCGCGTGCCCGGTCGAAGGCGCCGAGCAGCCCGTTGATGCCGTCTCCGGGATAGCCGTACACGCGCTGGACGCCCCACTCGGTGAGACGCTGCAGCACATAGTCGGCGACTTGTGTCATGGGATTCTCCTGAGCCGCGGTGCGAAGAGACGGGCCTGGGAGTTGCCTCGGGGTGCCGCGCATAAACACCGGGTGCACCCCGTTCGGGTGATCCGGGGCGGCGTTTTGCACGGAGCACGGCGCGTGGGCCTTCGTGCATGATGGAGCCGTTTGGGTGGCGGTCCAGTCGGCCGGGCAGTTTGCCGCTCGACATCGCTCGGACCCGCGCTAGGGATGTGATCATGGCGGAGCGCAGGCAGGACGGCCACCCTCGACCCGACGTTCACGCGTTGCACGGGCGGGAAGACCTCGTACCCGCGCACTGGTCCGGGCCCGCCACCGCCGAATCGTCCTCTGGAACGTGCCGGCCCGGTGGTCAGTACGTCGGCCGCTGTCAAGCGCAACGCGTGCGGGCCGTGGGACCTCGGCCTTCGGGCGTCTCGACGAAGGCCTCCACGTACACGCAGCCGGCAGCCGTGGACAGTTGCTGGCCATAGCTGTCCACGCTCTCCCCGGCGAAGGAACTGGTCACGACGACGTGATCCACAGGGCGGCGCACGCTGATATGCACCCGTCGCTGGGCGTTGTGAGGCCCTTTGACCAGCCCCCAACTGGTGCGGCAGGCCGGTTGGTGGCGCAGCAGGAGCCGGCCGAAGTCCATGCCGTTGGGTAGTCGCAATGGGACTTCGTCGAACGCGATGACCTGTGCCACGACGTCGGGCGACCCGCAGCCGGTCTCGATGGGGTCGGTGGCGTCCGCCGGAGAGCCGGGGGTGGACCGAGCCTCCGGCAGTGTGCGCCACTCGTTACGGACCGCGTTCTCGTGCCGGGCTGACGAAGGCCGCTCTGCCGCCGCGTCCGGATGGCTCACCGCGAGATTGGTAGCTACGGCGGCGAGAAGCGCGGCGATCACCTCGATCGACGTGAGAGTGATCCGGCGTCGCCGGGCGGATACGGAACCGGGGGAAGGCTGCCTGACCGAATCGGAGGAGGCGGATATCGCGGGGGAGGCGTCCAACCAGTCACCGGACGCCGGAAAGGCAGTGTCTGTTGACCGTGTCGTTGGCGGGCGCGGCGAACCGGAAGGCAGGTCGTCACTCTGGGCTGCTTCCCACAGGGAGCGCCACAGGAGCGGGTCTTGCTCCAGGGCTCGGACGAAGGACGCCGTCACCTCCCAGGTCGGTGCCCTGCGCCCGCTCTCCGCTGCGGACAGGGTGGCAGGGGAGTAGCCCGCGCGCTGAGCCAGCTGCCGCAGGGTGACTCCCGTGCCGTCCCGCAACTCCCGCAGTCGGCATGCGAGGTCTGCCCGAGGGCCGTCCGAAATGACGGCTGCTCTCCTCTTTCCGGCCACGGCTCTCCTCGCATCCTGCCCAGTGGTGTTCAGCATTGTTCACCGGCCCACCGCCAGGCTGGAGAGTTGATCGCGCCACTGTCGCTACCGCGTTTGAGAGCGAGCGGCTTGTGTGAAAGACGGCGGTGCCCTCTGCACGAGAGAAGACAGGGAAGAGCGGTGAGCACATGACGCCCTGGTGTTCGATGCTGTTCACCGGCCGCTTTTGTCCGTCGAGAGGCGAGGCGCCTGACGCTATACACATGGCGGCGGCCCGACTTCGCGGACCACTGCCGCCCATCGGTTTCCTGGAGGCAGAGTGAAACGTCTTTCACCACGCATCGTTCTCTCAACCCACGGCAGAGGACGCGCCGCAGAAGGAGCGGCAGCGCTTGGGGCCTTAGCGCGCCTCGTCCTGGCCGTGGTGCTGACCGTGGCGGTCATCGGGATGGCGTCGCCCGCCCAGGCCGCCACCTATCAGGTCACCGGAGCGGACAGCCAGGGCCTGGCCGTCCAGAGCGAACCGCATGTCAACCATGTGCTGCGCTACGTCCCCAACGGCACGTCGCTGAACGTGGTGTGCCAGGTCAACAACGGGGATCAGGTGGACGGCAAGGTGTACAACGGCAAGCCGTTCACCACCTGGGATCAGCTGGCCGACGGCACATGGGTCTACGACTGGTACATGAACACCCCGACGGTCGGTGCCGACGGCTACAGCCCGGGCATCCCGCACTGCGGCGCCGGCAGCCTGCCCCCGCTTGCGCCCGGCTGCGTGGACTGGCCGTCAACGAAGTACCTGCAGACCCCTCTCACCTCGGCGGCCAACAACCGCGCCGGTTATGCCTGGCAGAACGGCAGCTACTACGGCGAGGGCTACCACGTAAACTGCAACACTGCCACCAACATGAACCAGTACTACGCGATCGACCTCGGCATGAACCAGGGCGACCCTGCGTTGTCGCCGGGAGGTGCCGGGACGGTCCTGTACGCCGGCTGGGCACCGAGCGGCTGGGAGACCTGCGGCCAGTACGTGATCGTCGACCACGGCAGCGGCTGGTGGAGCGTGGTGTGCCACCTCAGCGCCATCTACGTGAGTAAGGGACAGAGCATCACCAATGCCACGGTGATCGGCGCAGTGGGCGGCACCGGCGGCTTCGCGCCGCACCTGCACTTCTCCCTGGTGCACAACGCGTCCTTGACCGCGGCCGGCGGCGTCTACGGCGGGCAGAGCGCCCGTCCCCGTCACCTGCTGCACCTCGGCGGCGGGCAGGGCTACTACGACACGATCACCAAGGGCCAGCAGGTGTGGTACTGACCCGCGGGCTGCTGCGGAGAGCGTGACGGCGTGCGGTGGCCGGATCAAGCCCGGTCACCGCACGGGCCGTGTTCCACCACGTGGCCCGCGCGTACGAGCCGCAGCGTACCCGTCGGCCAGGCCGCCTGACCCGGCTCGGCTGGATGCTGGTGCCGCATGGATGGCACCGGTTCCCGGCAGATCGTTGGGGGGTGTGTGACGGCGTCGTGGGAAGGAGAGGCTGACGCGCGGTCGATGGCTCGCGTATGCGACGGTGGAACCAACTCAGCGCATCTGACGTGCAGTTACATGGACCGCCTGGGATAGGGGGACATGGGGGAGGACGGGGGAACGGTGTCGACCGGTGATGACGTCGAGCAGTTCGCGGCGCTGCTGCGCCGACTGAAGGACCGCACGGACCGGAGCTACGGCTCCCTGGCCCGGCGCCTCAACATGAACACCTCCACACTGCACCGCTACTGCGCGGGCGAGGCGGTCCCGCAGGACTACGCCCCGGTGGAGCGTCTGGCCGCCTTCTGCGGGGCGACACCGGAGGAACGCCTCGAACTGCACCGCCTGTGGCTGCTCGCGGTGGCGGCACGACAGCGGTCCCGGGCGGGTGAGGAGGCGACGGAGCCGACACGGGAGGAGGAGACAGCGGAGCCGACAAAGGCCGAGGGAGCGCTGGAGCAGGCAGGGGGCGAGCGGGCTTCGGGTCCGGACATCCGGACGGTGCAGGGCGTGGGTGACGGCGCGGACGGCATCGGTGGTGACGGGGGCAGCACGAGCGGTGCACCGCCGCCATTCGACACGGGCGCACCCGACGCCTGGCCGCCCATTCCCGGCGCTCCCGGACCGGGAAGTCCCGAGCCGAGGGCCCAGTGGGATGCGGCCCGTTCGGCCGGACGGCCCTGGTACCGCCGTCGCCGCACCGCCGTCGGTGCCGCCGCGGCGACCGTGTTGCTGGTGACGCTGGGCAGTCTGCCGGCGCTGTCGGCCGGTCCGTCCCACGACAACTCCGCCAAGGCCCCCGGTCGGTCCCGTACAACAGGAACCGGTACGTCACACCGCCCCTCTGCCACTGCAACCAGCCCCTCCTCCAGTCGTTCATCGTCCTCGCCCTCCGCAGGAGTACGGGCTTCGGGGAGCCCCGAGACCGGTGTGCCGCTCGCCTGGACCGCCGACTCGCAGATCTGGCAGGGCGGTTGCGGGCACGACTACGTCATCGCGAAGAAGCCGGCCCAGGTGCCCCCGCCGCCGGTGACGCAGGACGCCGGGGTGTGGGCGGCGACGCAGGGGGCGGTGCCCGGGCGGCAGACGAGGGTGCAGATCTCGGTGCAGGGGAAGTCGTCCACGGCCGTGGTCCTGGAGGCTCTCGAGGTCCGTATCGTCAGCCGCGGCACCCCGGTCACCGGCAACGCGTATGCCATGGGCCAGGGTTGCGGCAGCGACCTGGCGCCCCGTGAGTTCTCCGTTGACCTGGACGTCAACCACCCGATCGCCCACGCGGGCCCCGGCAATGACGGCGGAAAGCCCGTCCCTGCGGTGCAGTTCCCCTACCGCGTCTCCGCCGAGGATCCGGAGGTGTTGCTGGTCACCGCGACGACCGAGGCTTACGACTGCGACTGGTACCTGGAACTCGACTGGTCCTCCCAGGGCCGCACCGGCACGGTCCGCATCGACGACCACGGCCGCCCGTTCCGCACCAACAGCATCAAGGGCCTGCCCCACTACTGGTACGGCACGAACGGCGACGGTGTGCGTCAATGGGTGCCCGTCGACTCTTAGAGGAGTTTGGTGCGTCGACGCCCCCGCGGAAGGTGCCCGGCCAGAGCCGTGCGGCCGGCCCGATCTACTTCCGGAGGGACCGCTCCGTCGTCAGCGGGCGCTCGTGGTGGCGATGTCGCTGATGTGGTCGTACCGCTCCAGCAGCACGAAAAGCTTGATCTTCTGCGTCGTCTCCCCACTGCCGAAGGCCAGGGTGACGATGACCTCATGGCCGTTACCCACGGCGCCGTTGTCGCTCACCGTCCACTGCGCCGGGACGTTCTGGGCACGCAGGACGCCGTCCGCCCCGTTCTTCTCCTCCCACGCAGCCAGCCGCTTGGCGAAGTCGGGCGTCAGGTAGTGCTTGCGGAGCGCCGTGGCCAGCGTGACGTCCGGGTCCGCGTAGTCGCCCTTCGCGTCGATGTACGCGCCGTAGAAGTCGGCGACCCGGGTCACCGCCTGGCCGAACGTGCCGCTGACCGACTGCGATGCGGCGGCGGACGCCTTTGCGGGGGCATGGACGGACGCCTGTGCCGACACCTGTGTCGACACACCGAGTCCGACAGCCAGGACGAGGCCGGCGGCGACGGCCGCGCGGCGGCCCGGACGACGGTGTGCGGAGGACTTCCTGTTCATGTGCGTCTTCCTTCTCTGGTCCGTATGTGGTTACTCTCGGCCGATTGGCGCGGTGTCTGCGCCCCGGGCCGGCGTGTGGCGGCGGGCGCCGCGGGGAGTCGAACGCCGCACCTTGAGTACTCGGGCACACAGGTGTCCCGGTACGCGAGCGCAGGGTAGGTGTCGTTGCCGTTCTGCCTCGGCCGGTGCGACACCCACAGCTTCGAGGACGGCGGGGATCCACACAACGCCTGCCGCCACACCTGCGACGATGGAACGATCCCACCCCTGTTGAACTGCGGAAACAGAGGTCCCTGGGATGCCCTGAGACGCCGTCCTGCGACGCGGAGACGCCTCATGTGGCGGTCGGCCGACCACCGGGTGCGGCCGACACGGCACAGGGCCGCGGTCCATCGACCGCGGCTTGCAGCCGTTCGTACCGCGGTCAGCCTCGCGCCCAGGCTGGTCGCCAGGCGGAACTTCTCGGTCTGGGCCGGCCCGTCCTGGGACCGGACGGTCACGGTGGAGCCGGCATGACGGAAACCACTCGGTATCCCGGCGGTCCGGCGCTGTCGGAGTTGCGGAACAGGCTTCCGGTCAACTCCAGGACCTCGTCGACTACTTCGGGGATGATCTCCTCAGAGCCGATCCTCACTCTTCTTGGCGCAGTGACGGAAACGGGACTGGGCCAAGGGCGCACGCTGGCCGATCTCCCACCCCGTTCGGGCCGCGCCCAGACCTGATCGCCTAGTCGGTTTCCCCGACCAGGGATGCGAGGTGATCGAGGAGCCGGTCGAGCTCGGGGGTACTGGTGAACTCCTGGTGCTTCTCGGCGTCGGCGAGTTTGTGCCGGATGTCGCGGACCCGTTTGCGTACGTCCTTGGTCTTGTCCTTCCCTTTCTCTCTGCCCTCAGCGAGCTTGTCCTGGGCTTGGGAGACCTTGTGTTCCAGATCGTCGGCGAGGTGCGGGTCGAGCCGACCTTCGCGGGCGGCCGCGCTCAGTTCCTGGGACACCTGACCGAGCAGCACTCCGGGGTCGTTCGACAACGCTGCGGGTGTGTCGACGGCAACGCCCGAGGCAGCGGACGGGCTCGGCGGAGGAGAAGCAGCTGAAGCAGCGGGCGACGAGGATGCGGGGTCGGTGGTGGGCGGCGTTGCTCCCTGGGTCGTGGAAGGGGAGTCGGCGGCGGCCACCTGTGCGGAGTCGGGCTGGAAGAGGAGGTATCCCGCGGTCGCGAGGGCGGCCGCTGCGAGTCCCGAGACGGCGACCGTGCGCGACCGGGAGTCACGCCTGCGGGATCGTCGTGCGGCAGGAGCCGGCAGCACAGCCGTGCGCCCCACTGCGGCGGCCGGTCGTGAGGACGGCAGCGGTGTGGGCTGTGCCGTCGCGGCCGTGCTCAGTCTTCCCGCAGCGGTCAGCCAGTCGGCGACCTGTTCGGCGTCGGGGCGCGCTTCCGGTTCCTTGGCGAGCAGCGCCAGGACGAGTTGTTCGAGCTCCGCCGGAAGCTCCACGCCCATGCCGCGTGGTGGTGCGGGCAGTTCTTGGACGTGCTGGTAGAGCAGTGCGGTCGGGGTGTCCGCGCGGAAAGGCGGGTATCCCACAAGGAGCTCGTACAGGACGCAGCCGAGGGCGTACATGTCGGAGGCCGGGCCGGCGTTCTTTCCGAGGGCTCGTTCCGGGGCGAGGTAGGAGACGGAGCCCACGATCATGCCCGCGCTGGTGAGCCCGGCCGCCGTGTCGTCGGCGAGGCGGGCGATGCCGAAGTCCACCACCTTGACCGTGCCGTCGGGGGCGAGCAGAAGGTTGGCGGGCTTGATGTCACGGTGAATGACGTTCTGCCGGTGTGCGGCGGCCAGGCCTGAGGCGATCTGGCTGCCGATGGCGGCCACCTCGCGGGGCGTGAGCGCCCCCGCCGAGGCCGGCCGGTCGGCCAGGCTGCGCCCCTGGACCATTTCCATGACCAGGTACAGACGGTCGTCGGCCTGGCCGAAGTCGTAGATGGCGACGATATTGGGGTGGCTCAGGCGAGCGGTCGTGTGCGCCTCCTGCCGGAAGCGGGCCGCGGCCGACGGGTCGATGCCGCCGGCCAGGAGCAGCTTGACCGCGACCGGACGGCCAAGGACCTCGTCTCGCGCGCGCCAGACCTCTCCCATCCCCCCTCGGCCGAGAAGCTCCTCGAGCTGGTACCGAGCCGCCAACAGCACGCTGAACGCCCTCCAAGTGGACTGCCAGGACCGCACCCTGTCAGGCCGGGGGCAGCAGGGTTCCTCTCGTTCACGCGATGAGACACCGCCCGGTCAAGGGCAGCGACCGCGCGGTAGCCGGACCGCCGGCGCACGCCGACGGGGTCCCATTTCCAAGATCGCAGCAGGCTATCAGGACCCCGCCCACCGGTTCGACCGAGCGAGCACGCAGAGTGAGGCTTGGCTGCCCGCACGGGTGCGGCTACGTCGGCATCTCGGAGATCCGCACGAGCATCGTGTACGTACTGATCCCGCAGATAAGACCGTCCTACCTTCCTGATCGGGCAGGCGGCGGTGGGCACCGCCCGGTTGGCAGGGCAGCGGCCTCCGCCGCAGGGTTCGGCTTCGGGATCTCTCACCGCTCGCTTCCTCACCTCCGGCGGCATCGCCGGCGATCGGCAGCCGACTCGTCCATCCCTTCTGCGACAGGAGCCGACTCCCGGATCAGCTCGTCCTCGCTCCACATCGCGGACTGCACGCCCAGGGAAGAGACCCCGGGTGCTGCGGCAGGAGCGGTCCGATGTCCCTTTCGCCGTCTGCGCGGCAAAGACCACGATGGGTTCCGGATCAGGTGATCCGGAACCCATCGGTAGCTGAACGCCGCTGTCAGTGAGCGGCGGTGTGGACGGCCGTGCCCACCGCAACGCCCTCGGGGGAGGCGACGGCCAGGACGCCGGAGGTGACGGTTGCGATCGGCGTCTCGACGCAGAGACCGCCGGAGCCGCCGACCGCGAGGCCGCCGGAGACGTGGTCCAGGTCGGCGTCGGAGATCTCAGCTGTTGCAACCTGGGGGGCGGGGTTCATCACGCGCGGTTCCCTTCGAATAGCACTTTTGAATGACAGCGTTCGCTCGCTCGGCTCCCGGTACCGGAATTCCTGTCCGCGAGTTGGCGCTATGCGAAGGATCAAAGCATGCCGACCATGGGGCGGCCAGTCGCCCAAGCGCCGGACGGGACGCAGATCGAAATGTGCCTTCACCAGTGTGACCACGCAATGACCGAACACGCCGACTCCTTCACAAGGCCTGCTGAGCAGGTGCAGACGTGGCGGTTGCCACCGGCACTCAGGGCGGTCACTCCCGCGCCGAAGTCAGCGGCTCCTGACTAATTCATGACGGTTGCTCAGGTTCGGTATGACCTGACAGTGAACGGTGTGAGGGTTGATCGGATTTTCGGCATCCCATCGGGTACGCGAGAGCCCTGCCCTCTGCCTTCCCGAAGGATGCGCACCGGGCGTGGCGACTCGCCGATGACGGCCGTGTGCTCAGGCAGCGGGGGGTGTGAGCTGTGGATGATGCCGTAAACGGAAGTGCTCATCGTTCCTCATCGCGGCGGTGGCGCGGCCGTGTGGTTTCCCTCTCGCGGCCCTCGTCGCGTGCCTGCTGAAAGGCATCGGAGATGGTCTGCGCAGCGCCGGACAAGGCCCCCTTCGTCTTGGCTTGACTGCTGGAACCGGTGAGCTTGTCGCCGACGATCTCCGGCAGTCCGGCCGGCTTGCGCGGCCCTGCCTCCAGGTCCAGGCGGTTGCAAGCCTCGGCGAACCGCAGGTAGGTGTCCACGCTCGCCACCACGACCCGCACATCGATCTTCAGGATTTCTATTCCGACCAGGGAGACCCGCACGAACGCGTCGATCACCAACCCTCGGTCGAGAACCAGTTCCAGCACGTCGTACAGGCCACTGGAACCTCCCCCGCCCCCGCCTTGCGCTGCCACCACACTCACTCTGACCAGCTCCCTTGCCTATCCCGTGGCCCATCACCCGCAGCCCGGCGGCCGCATCCGCATCAGATCTACAGGCGCACTGCCACCAGCGAACGCCATCGGGTAGCCCCACCCACCTGGTTCAAACGAACGTGCGGTAATGAGAGCGCGGCGTTGCGTAGGCGCGCAGGCCCTTCTCGCCGTCTCCGCACGAACGCACCTCCCAAGCTTCCTCGTGAGCCACGATCGTCGGCCGGCCCCGGAATGCAAACGTTGCTTATGTGCGTGTATTCAGGTTTTCTTTGCGCTGCTTGGCTCCTGGTGTGTGGTCCTACCAGGCCCGTCGTGTCTGCCGTCCGAAGAGGATGCCGCGGGGTTCGGGCGGTGGGGGAGTGCCCGGTTTGAGGGGACAGGCGAGCAGCATGCCCACGATGAAGCCGACCACGTGGGCCAGGTATGCCACGCTGCCCGGCTCGGCGACGGCCTGGCCGGAGGAGTAGAACGCCTGGAGCACGAACCAGGAGCCCAGCACCACCCAGGCCGGAAGGGGTAGCGGCAGGAAGATCAAGAAGGGGACGAGCACACATGGCCCATGCGGTCCTCGATGTTGAAGATCTGAAGGATGGGCATCAGCGCAGGTCATATGCATGATTGCCGAGCCGCGGTCAGCAAGTAGTCAGCAAGCGGCGAGCGGGAGGTCCCGCCTCGCTGACCACGGGGCACGTCAGCAGGACCAGGTCCGCTGGTTCACTCGTTCCCCGGAAGGTGTCGCTCCTTGGCTCGTCAGCCCGCCCGCGGCATGGGCTCCTTCTTCAAGCCCTGTGACTGATCCAAGCCCAGCCGTTGCCCGCACGCTTACACCATCCGGTTTCGCGACGCTCGGGGGAAAACAGCGAGAAGAAACCGGGTACCGGACCCGAGGCACGCCGGGAACTGGGGCAGCAGACGATAGAGGAGTACGCGCAGACCTGGTTGCCTCGGCAGCGCAAGATAGCCGAGTACTCGACCACGAAAACCCTGGCGAGCCACTTCAAGGCACAGATCAACCCGGTGATCGGATCACGGAAACTGAATTCGGTGACACCGACCGTGGTGGAGGACTTCCTCGATCACTTGGAGGAGGAGGGGGTGGGCCGTGGACACCAGTTGAACGTCTACAGGGCCCTGTCGGCTCTCCTCCGGGATGCGTTCGAGAAGGGGGCCATTCCTGATGGTCGGCTGTGGGCTCCGCAACGGCGAGGCGCGTGCGGTGAACGTGAACAACATCGTCGCGGACGACGTGTACCGGGTGACCGAGCAGGTGCACTCCAGCACGCATCAGCCGGCGAAGCTCAAGCACCGCAAGGAAGGCGAGTTCCGGGAGGTGCCCTTGCCACGCACAGTCAAGGACGCCGTCGAACGATTCGCGGAAGAGCACGGGACAACGGAGGACGGGTACCTCAGTACCGCGCGTATCAGCGCTTGCGAACTTCCCCTCGTATGCCCGCCGCAGAAGACCAAGCTCCTCGTCTACCTCAAGGCCGATCCGAAGGAGGTCGACCTCGCTCGGAGAGGGGCGTGGAGCGGGCCATGGATCTCTTCCGCGCGAGCTACGTGGCCGTCGCGCGTCGCGGTCGTTGTGGCAGCAGAGCACGATGGCGCCGCTCCGGCCGTGGCCCGATCAGGCTTAGCGGCGGGTGCAGCTGGAAACCACTATTTCCGAACGAGTGTCGCCGCGACGGTCGGCCGACAGGGGAGGGGGACTCACGTGGATGTGCCCTTGTATCTGAGGCCGCGGGTGGATCCGCCGCTCGCCGCGCTGCTGGGGGCCGCACCGCTGCTGCACTCGCTCGTCGATGCGCTGGGGTCCCCGCTCAACGTCCTGCTCCCCGAGATCGTCGCCGAGAACGCCGCCCGCTTTCGTGCCGTCTACCGCCGTCACCGTCTCGCCGGGCGTGTGTACTTCGCGCACAAGGCGAATCGTTCCAGCGCGCTGGTGCGGAGACTGGCGGCGGAGGATGTGGCCTCCGTCGGCGTCGACGTGGCCTCGCTGGAGGAACTACGGCACGCTCTGAGCTGCGGATTCACCGGTGACCGGGTCATGGCCACCGGCCCCAAGGACGCGGAGTTCCTATGGCTCGCGGCCCGGGTGGGGGCGACGGTGAACCTGGACTCGCGCAGCGAGTTGGAGCGGCTCGCCGGCTTGGTGCGTACGCACGCTCTCGGCCGGGTCACCGTGTTGGCGCGCCTGTCCGGATTCGAGTCCGCGGCCGGTCTCGGGGGAGCGGCGGGCACACGGCTGCTGTCGCGGCGCAGCCGCTTCGGCACCCCGCTGCGCGACGCGGACGTGCTGCTGTCGGCCCTCGAACGGAACGCGGACGTCGTCGAGACGGCCGGTGTCGCCTACCACCTGGACACCACCGGTGTGGAGGAGAAGGTCCGGGCCCTGGAACAGTGCGTGCTGTTCATGGACGAGTGCCGGGCGCGCGGCCTCGCACCGCGTGTCGTCGACATCGGCGGCGGGTTCGGAGTCGGATACGTCGCCGAGGCCGGCGAGTGGCAGCAGTGGACGACCGCGCTGAGCGAGGCGGTGCTCGGCCGGCGCCCGCCGCTGACCTGGCGCGGTCATGGTTACGGGCTGCGCAACGAGGGCGGCACGGTGCGCGGGACCGCGGCGCTGTACCCCGGCCACCGTCCCACCGCCGGCCCCGAATACCTCGACGAACTCCTCTCGCTGCCCGCACCGGTCCTCGGCCGGCCGCCGGCGGCCCTCCTCCTGGAACACCTCCACGACCTGTACGTCGAACCCGGTCGTTCCCTGGTCGACCAGTGCGGGCTGACGCTGACACGGGTGCTGGACGTGCGGCCAGCGGACTCCGGCTCCGGGCAGTACCTGGTGCGCCTCGGAATGAACGCGGGGGACATGAGCCTGGAGGAGCACGGCGTACTCGTGGACCCCGTGCTGCTGCCGCGCGGGGAGCCGGACAAGGCCGAGGAGGGACCGGTCGGCGTCTTCCTCGCCGGCAACCTGTGCCTGGAAGCCGATCTGATCACCCGCCGGCTGGTCCACCTTCCCCAACTGCCGTCCGTGGGCGACCTGCTGGCCTTCGTCAACACCGCCGGCTACGCGATGGACTTCCACGCGCACCGCGCGCAGCGGCAGCCGCTCGCGAGAACGGTCGCGGTCGAGCGGCGAGGCGACTCCTGGCGTTGGTGCCTGGACGAGGACTACTGGCCGATCCCATCCCCGGGGGGAATGCCCGCATGAGGTACGACAGCATTACGGAGGCCATCGGCAACACGCCGCTGGTGCGCATCGACCCCGCCGTGCACGGACTGCGCACCGTCGACCTCTACGCGAAGCTGGAGATGCTCAATCCGTTCGGGTCCGTCAAGGACCGCCCCGCCTGGCACATGGCCCGACCTCAGGTGGAGGCCGCGGCCGGCGGCGACGGGACGGTCGTGGAACTCTCCAGCGGCAACACGGCCAAGGCCCTCGCCCTCCTGGCGGGCATGCACGGGCTGAGGTTCAAGAGCGTCACCAACCGGATGCGGGTCCCCGAGATCAAGGAACTGCTCCTGCTCCTCGGCGCCGAGATCGAAGAGCTTCCCGGGCGCAGCGAGTGCCTCGACCCGACCGACACGGACGATCCGCTGACCCATTTCCACCAGGCGCTCGCCGACCCCGGCAGCACCTACCTGCACACCGACCAGTACTTCAACCCGCGCAACGTCGAGGCGCACGCGGCGGGAACCGGACCGGAGATAGTGAAGGACCTGGACGGGCGGGTGCCGGACTGGTTCATCGCCTGTGTGGGCACGGCGGGTTCGTCGACCGGCGTCGCCAGGGTGCTGCGCGAGCACGACCCGCGGGTGCGGGTCCTCGGCCTGGTCGCCCACAAGTCGGACTTCATACCCGGCATCCGCACGATCGACGAGGTCCACCAGGTCGGCCTGTTCGACCCGGCGACCTACGACACCATCGAGTCGGTGACCTCCGACGAGGCCATCGACGGGATGATCACCCTCATCCGCCGCTGCGGACTGCTGTCGGGTCCGACCGGAGGCGCCGCCTACCAGGGGGCGGTACGGCATCTCCGGCATGTCGAAGCCGAGTTGGAGGACACCGGGCAACGCCGGACGGCGGTCTTCATCGTCTGCGACCGGGCCGAGAGCTACCTCAGCTACGTGCGCCAACGCCGCCCGGAACTTCTGGGCCGGACCGGCCGGGGACCGTCCGTCTCGTCCCTCACGGACGCCGAGGTCCGCGCGTCGGCCCGCGTCATCGATGTCGACGACGCCCTGCGCTGGACCGCGGCGGGCGAGCCACGGCCGCTCGTCGTCGACCTGCGCAGCCCGCACGCCTACGCCGCCCTGCAGATCGAGGGTTCGGTCAACATCGTCGACGAACTGTTCGAGGACATGCTCCGGGGCGGGCTCCCCTTCAGCAAGCGGACGCCCGTGCTGCTGGCCTGTCCCGTCGGCGAGAGGTCGCTGCGCTACTCCGCCGTGCTGACCCGGATGGGGCACCCGGACGTCCGGAGCCTGGCCGGCGGAATCGTCGCCTGGCGGGACGCGGGTGCTCCGCTGGTGCGCGCATGAGCGCCGAGCAGCCGCTCCCCGGCACGGAATGGGACCCGGACCCGCTGTGGCAACGGGAGTTGAGGGAACAGTTCCCGATCATCGGGGCGCATCCGGAGCCGGCGTACCTGGACAGCGCGGCGACGTCCCAGAAGCCGCGAGCCGTACTGGAGGCCGTCCAGACCTACCTGACGACGTCGAACGCCAACGCCGGCCGCGGAACCTACCCTTGGGCCAACCGGACGACCCAGCTGGTGGAATCGACCCGGGAGCGGGTCAAGGAGTTCCTCCGCGATCCCGAACCGGACCGCTCCGCCGTCCACTTCACCGGCGGCACCACCGAGGGACTGCGCACCATCGCCCGTGACTGGCTCGCCCCCCACCTCGACGACGGAGACGAGATCCTCGTGCCGTTCGCCGACCACCGCGCCAATCTGGATCCCTGGCTCGAAGCCCGGCGGCTGCTGGCCGAGCGCGGCATCGACGTGCGTGTACGGGCACTGCCGTACCAGGAGGTCTCCGGCGACTACGACCACCGCGCCCTCGGGGATCTCGTTGGCCCGCGCACCCGCTTCGTGGCCGCCACCCATGTCCACCACGTCTACGGCGGTGACATGAACGTGCACCGCATCCGCGCGGCGGTCGGTCCACGGGTTCCGATCTGCCTGGACGCCGCGCAGAGCGTCGGCCATCTGCCCGTCCACCTCGACGATCCCTCCCTCGACGTCGACTTCGTGGTCTTCTCGGGGCACAAGGCGATGGCCCTTCCCGGTACGGGAGCGGTGTGGGCCCGCAACGTACGGGGACCGTTGTTCCGGCCGGGCGGCTGGCAGGGCACGCCCAACACGGTGGGCATCGTGTCGCTGCACGCAGCGCTCGACTGGCTGCACGCGGCCGGCCCCGAGCGGATCGCCCGTTGGACGGCCGGTCTGACGACCCGGCTGACCGACCGGCTGCGGCACCTTGGTCCGTACGAGATCCTCGGCTGCCCCTCCAGCCTGGCCGCCGCATCAGCGCTTCCCGCGGCCCAGCGCCGGCACGGCATCGTCACCTTCCGGCACCGTGACATCCCGTCCGACGACCTGGGGTTCATTCTTTACAGCCATGGCTTCATGGTGCGGGCCGACAGCCTCTGCCAGGCCAGCGCGGACGCGAAGGAGGGTTCGGTCCGGGTGAGTCTGCATGTGTACAACACGCCGGACGAGATCGACCGCCTGCTGACCGTCCTCGAATCCCTGGCGTGAATGGCAAGTGATAACCGTTTCCACCTGTAGATTCGGGTCGTCCACGGACAGTTGTGAGACGGAGGAGGCGGCCCGCGATGGGCGTGAGCATGGGGACGGCCAGGGCGTGGGTGGAGCGCTGGGAACGGCAGCAGGAGCGGTACGCGGTGGACCGCGAGGAGCGGTTCACCGTGATCACGGATGTCGTCGAGCACGTCACGGCCGGCCTTTCCCGGCCGCTCCTGCTCGACCTGGGGTGCGGTCCTGGTTCCCTGGCCGCCAGACTCGCCGACCGCCTTCCGAGCGCGGAGATCGTCGCCGCCGACATGGACCCCCTGCTACTGGAGCTGGGGCGAACCCATCACGCCAATGCCGCCCGCTACGTCGACACCGTCATCGGCGAAGAGGGCTGGATCGACGCCCTCGGGCTGGAACGCCCTCTGGACGCCGCCGTCTCGACGACCGCCCTGCACTACCTCCCCGAGCCGGTGCTGCTGCGCACGTACCGCCGTCTCGCCGCCCTGCTGCGCCCCGGCGGCGTCCTCGTCAACGGCGACCACTTCCCACCGGACGGACCGTGCTCGGACATCACCGCGTACGTTGGCCGCCGACGGGCGGAGCGGACGGGCGGCCACACCCATGAGGACTGGCGGGCCTGGTGGGGCGCGGCGGCCCGGGACCCGGAACTGGCCGACCTGTTCGACGAGCGCCGGCGGCGTCGGTCGGCCCATGGCGGAAGCGGGGGCGGTGGCCACCTGACCGTGGGCCGCCACGCCGAGTTGCTGCACCAGGCGGGCTTCAGGCATGTCACTCCGGTCTGGCAGTTCGGTGACAGCGCCGTGCTGGTGGCGGTTATGGGCGACACGCACGGAACTGCTGCCGTCGGCCGGCCATGAGTTCGCACGGCAGAGGGAGGCTTCAAAGGGCCAAACCCATCAGGATCTCGTCACGGTCGTCACCGGGCGCCACACGCAACGCACCCGGCCACCGGCCGACCTCGGTCCAACCGGTCTTGCGGTAGAAGTCCACCGGTGGCGGTGCCGACCTGGCGGAGAACGCTGCGGCGGTGGGCGTCGCCGAGGAAGCCGGCCAGGTGCCAGGTGAGTTGGCCGCCGCGCGCACCTCCCCCGGTTGCGGGACCTGCGTTCCGGAGCCCGGGACCGTGCCGGGGCGTGACGCGCGCTTGGTGACTGCAAGGGGTTGGCGTCAGGGTCGGGCGGGTTGGGCCCGGCCGCCGTCGGAGAGCAACTCTTCGAACACCGCGCGGTAGTGGATCATGGCGTTCCGCATTTGCTCGGTCGTCGCCCGGCCGTGCAGGCTGAGGGACTCCACATCGTGTGCGGCACGGTAGTGCTTGAGGGTGCTCCCGTGCTCCACCGAGAGGTCCTTCAGCTGCTGATCGAAGCCCTCGGTCGGGTAGCCGCGGTCGTGCATCAGGGAGGTCACCAGCCGGTCCGCGTCGTGCACCGCGTCCTGCGGCCGGTCCACGAACTCCTCCTGGACGCTGGTCCACTCACGCGTGTATCGATCACGCGAGACCGGAGGCAGCGGTTTGATGTCCAGCGAATCGTGCCGCCTCTCGCGCTCCCTGAGTTCACGCTCGGCGGTGAGTCGGTCGCCAGATCCTTCGACGGTCCGTTCGTACTCCGGGCCGAAGCGCTCACGGAGGTGACGGCGTCGTGTCATGAGTGAGACCGCCACAGCGGCCAGGGCGAGCACCACCACGATGGGGATGATGATCGCCAGAAGGGTTCCCGTGGACATGGGGGACACACTCCTCGTGGGAGTAACGATATGCACTGTTCGCGTTCCCCATTGCCTGCTCTTCATCCTCTCCGTGGCGAATGAGTCCGCGCGGCCACCCGCCGGGAGGGTCCCTGAAAGCCTTGGAAGTCGGGCCTATTCCGCGCGGCGGGCCTTGTGACGAGCGACGCGCAGGCGGGCCTCGGTGGGCATGTGCGGGGAGCCGGTGCACTGCTGGGCGGTGTGCAGTGGGCCTTCGCACAGGGCGTGGAGGACGGCGGCGGGCTTTCCCTGAGGGGTGAGGGTGAGGCTGATGCGGGTGTGAGGTTGAGCGGTCGGGCCTGTGATGTGGACGTGAGCCTGCTGGACGCCGGGCAGGGCGCCGGCTTCGGAGGCGATCGCGTCGCTGAGCGCGCGGCCGCGCAGTTCGACGCCTTCCTGTGGGGGACTGCCACCGACGGCGATTCCGTCGGCGTGACGCCGGGGAAGCTGGGAGAGCAGCCACCACAGGGCGAGCACGGTGATGAGGGTGAGGGCGGCGATGACCGCGGGCCACCACCACCAGCCCTGGCTGCTCCAGCGGACCCGGTCGGCGGAGCTGAGCAGGACATCGTCCGCAGCGGTCAGGGGCCAGCCGACGGGCGGAACCAGGCCGTGCCGTCGGTAGATGTCGAGCCCGGCGAAGAGGATCAGCAGGCCGCCGCCGAGCAGTACCAGTCCCGCGAGGGCCAGCAGGATGCGGTTCAGGACGGGTCGCGGCATCATGGCAGGCTCCGGGGCTGGGCGTCGGTCAGGCTCGTGCGCGTCATCGCACGCGGACGACGATGCGGAGGGGACGGGAGAGGGCGAGTCGGTCGCGTTCCTCGTTGAGGGCGGCGGCGAGATCGGCCTTCACTTGCTGCGGATCGCGGAAGCGCACGTCCGCGCGGGCTTTGGCGCGGTGACGATGCACCCGGATGTGTGCCTTGCTGACGCCCGGAACCCGCATGGCGGCGTCGCGCAGCACGGTGGCGGCACCACCGCGGTCCAGTGAGGCCCGCAGCCGGGGCGGGGGACGGTCGGCAGGCGATCGCAGAGGCAGCAGACGGCGTAGGCCGGGGCCGAGTGCCAGGACGATCAGCCAGACGCCGACGCAAACGGCCACGGCGGATCCGGTGAGCATCCACACATCGTCCACCGGTCGGGTGGCCAGTTCGTCGGCCAGGTGCCTTCGCCAACCTGCCGCCCTGCCTCCCACCCGTACGGAGACGACATCGACCAGTGCCGCGACCGCCGCGGCGGCGATCGCCGCGGCGACCAGCGCGGCCGGAAGGCGGCGCGCGGACCACGGACGGTGGGTGGCGTGGCCTCTGTCGCGGCCGCCGCCTGCCGGGCCCGGCGGGGGCGCGTCGCGTTCGGGCGGTGCGGGCCCGGACGGCTCCTGCGCCGACGACACCGTGTCACGGTGCACGGGCCGTGCGGCGCTTGGGCCGGGAGGGCGCAGGCCGGGTGTCATTCCGGTCCTCCTTCGTGTGCGGCATGGCGGGCGGGGCCGGGCGTAGTGGTCTACCGGACCCGTCCCCGGTTGGCGCCCGCGCCGGTCACCAGTCGCCGGACGGTGAGGGCGACCTCGCCTACGTGCAGGCCCGTGAGCTGAGCCACCCGCTCGGCGACGTCGTGCTGTATCCGGGCGCAGACCTGGGGGATGTCGATGGGGTAGGGCAGCTCCAGAACCAGGTGCAGGCGTACCGATCCGGTCAGGGAGGCCGCAGAGGCGCTGGGCGCTGCCGATTGGCTCGGGTCGGGTGGCAGGGCGGCGAGACGGGACTGGGCCGTGCGTGCGGCCCGGGCGGCGATCCGGGCGACCACCTTGTCCGGGATGACGGTGGCGCCTCGCTCGGCCGGGGACGGCAGGCCGACGCCGTGCACCGGTGGGGCCGGCCCGGTACCGGGCGGTCCGGCCGAGCCGGGTAGGGCACTCACCGCTGCCTCCGTACGCGGAGGTCGAGGTCGCCCTGCAGGACGAGACCGATGATCAGTCCTGCCGCGCCCAGTACCAGAACCAGCAGGAACGCCCAGAAGCCACCGAAGTAACCGGCGAACCCCAGGGCCATGCCGGCTCCGAGGCCCGTAGTGGCTGTGTTCATCACTCACTCACCCATCTCGCGAGCACTGTCCAGGTGGTCGTCACCCGCTCACGCGGGCACGGTGTCACCTCACGCGCCCCTCATCCGATTCGGACTCCTCCTCGTCGGGGAGGTGAACGTCGTCGACGGCGATGTTCACCTCGACGACCTCCAGTCCGGTCATCCGCTCGACTGCGCTGATCACGTTGGTGCGCACATCGCCTGCGACGTCGACGATGGAGACGCCGTACTCCACGACGACTTCCAGGTCCACGGCGGCCTGGCGCTGCCCCACCTCGACCTTCACCCCGCGTGTGACGCCGCTGCCGCCACCGGGGACACGTTCGCGCACGGCGCCGAGCGCCCGGGCCATTCCCGCCCCCAAGTTGTAGATGCCGGCTACCTCACGGGCCGCCATGCCGGCGATCTTGGCGACCACGCCGTCCGCGATGGTGGTCTTCCCCCGTGTCTCAGCCGGAGCCCCGGCGCCGGTACGGCCCCTCAGCGCGCTCTCGCCTCCGTCGAGCCGGCCGTATTCGCCGGCGCTGGTGGTGTTGTCCGTCATGGCGGTCGCCTCGATCGGTCGGTGGGCATCGGCGTGATGCCTGTCGAAATGTTCGACACATCGGACGGACGGCTTCTCACAGGCCCCCGGTGTGATGTGCATCACACGAGGGGAGGTGGGTACGCGATCGGCCTGAGCCATGAGCGGGAGCGGCATGATTGAACGGACCGGTTCTTCACCTCTGGAACGCGGCCTGCCGGACGGGCTGCTGGCGGTGTGGGCTGCCGAGGGAGACGAGGACGCCTTCGCCGTTCTCGTCCGGCGGCACAGCCGTGCCCTGCTCGGTCTGGCCTACTGCATGCTCGGCAACGCCCAGGACGCCGAGGAGGCCGTTCAGGACGCCTTCGTCAGCGCCTGGCGGCGGCTGCCGGAATACCGTCACGATGCGGAGTTCACCACCTGGATGTACCGCATCACCGTCAACCGCTGCCTGAACTCACGACGCCACCGGCCCGCGCCCCTTCCACTGGACGCCGTCGCCGAACCCGCAATGGGCGACGAGTGGAGCTCGCCCGCCCGAGCCGCGGAGGAGGGCGCGGAGACGGCCGCCCTGAGGTGCGCGCTCGGCGAGCTGGACGCCGGACAGCGTGTCTGCTGGATCCTGCGGGAACTGCAGGGCCTGCCCTACAAGGAGATTGCTGTCGTGACACAGACCAGTGAGCAAACGGTGCGCGGCAGACTGTTCAGGGCACGCCGGTCACTGAAGGAGGCGATGGCCCCATGGCGCTAGACGACCCGAACGCGCAGCCTTCCGAACCGCCCGGGCCTCCCGACCGCCCGGTCATCCACGACGCGGCACCGCTCGAAGGTGACGAGGCGCTGACCTGCGGCCGCCTGCTCAGCCAGGTCTGGGAACAGGCGCAGGACGCGACACCGACAGCGGATCCGCACACCATGTCATGTCCCCAGTGCCTCGAGGCCGTCGAGGGGCTGGCCACGCTGAACGCGGCCACGCGGGCGCTGCGGGCCAAGGATCCTCCCGGCCTGCAGGCACTGGTTGACCGCGTCATGCGCATCGTCAGGGCCGAGGTCCGGCTGGGACGGCTGCTGCCACTGGCCGACGCGATGCTGGACCTGCGCATCGCCGAGAGCGCGGCGGCGAAAGTGCTGCGGCACGCCGCGGACACGGTCCCCGGGACGAGGGCCGTGACCTGCCGGCTCGTACCCGCGGGTGGTACCGACGTGGAGGTGACCATGACCCTGGCCGCCGCCCTCGACCGGCCGCTGCCCGGCAGGGTCGATCAGGTACGCCGGTCGGTCATCGATGCCGCCGGACAAGCCCTGGGGCTGGCCGTGACGGCCGTGGACATCGTCGTGGTCGACGTACTGGAGCCGCCCGCGCCCCTCGGTCTCGCGGGCTCTGGCCGGATCGCAGGCGGTGGTGTCTGATGGCTGCCACCGGACCACTGCCGCCCCTCAGTGTCGCGGCCGCGGCGGCCCTCGCGGTCCCAGGTGTGGCCGGCCTGCAACCCCGCCTCGCCCACCGTCTTGCGGCAGCCGCCTCGCCCACGGGGCCGGAGGCGGCAGCTCAACATGCTCCCGAGGCGGGCGTCCGCATCGACCGGATGCCTGACGGCTCGGGATGGCACCTCGAGGTGCGCTGCGTCCTGACCGAAGGCCACAGGGTGGTGGACACAGCCCGGGACGTCCACGACCAGGTACGGGCCGCTGTCCTGTCCTACCTCGCCGCACACGACGCCCCGATAGCGGTCGCCGTCACTGTCACCGTCACGGTCACCCGCATCGCCGCCCGGGACCGCACAGCCTGAGCACCGCACGCGACGACCCGGCGGGAGGCCGGACTGCTGCCCCCTTTCCTCGCTTGGCCGAACGTCGGTCGTCGGCGCGGATTCGGTCGAGATGCGTGCAGCGCCACCGACGCCAGTTCGCCGCTGGGCCGCACCGCACCGCCGAGAGGATCGCCGCGGCGCAGGCCGGAGCCTGCGCCCTCTAGGGTTGGGAATGACATTCATTTGCGATTACGGTGCGGGCCGAGCGTCGCGCGCCCTGCTTCGACGGGGTGCTCGGGCGTCCGGCGTCCGCCGTGTTCGCGGCAGCGGGCCCGGGTGTCCCGGCCTGCGCGCCCGCTCGTCGTCAGATGCGTGACACCGGATTCCTTGGAGCAGTGATGAGCGACCCCTATGAGCGGTCCGCGGAGTACCTCGACATCCTGATCGCCGATGCCTGGGAGCCGCTGGCTCCGGCGTTGGCGGATGTCCTGTCGCGAGTCCGGGCGGTCGCGGGGGCGGTGGTGGACCTCGGGGCCGGATCCGGACGCGGTGTGCGCGTGATCTGCGACGCGCTGCCGCAGGTGCCGGTGCTCGCCGTCGAACCCTCCGCCGCGATGCGCGCCGTCCTGCTCGCCCGCGTCCACGAGGACGGCGAACTGCGCAAGCGGGTCACGGTGGTTCCCGGCGACTGTGCGAGCGCCGAATGGCCCGACGGCGTGCGCGCGGTCGTGGCCCTGAACGTGATCGGTCATCTGCCGCCCGCCCAGAGGCGTGCGCTGTGGAACCGAGCCGCCCGGCAACTCGCCCCTGGGGGAGTGCTGGTGTTCAACGTCACTCCGCCGTTCGCCCCGACGGAGGTGGAGCGGGTGCGGATGGCTCATGTCGCCATCGGTGAACTGGAGTACGAGGGCTGGGCGAGCGCGCGCCCCTCCGGAGCGGACGAGATTACCTGGCGCATGGACTACCACGTCCTGCGTCAAGGACAGGTGCTGGCCGGGGCCTCGGCCGAGTACCGCTGGTGGGTCGCAACGGAGGACGCCCTGACGGCCGAGGCTGCCGAGGCGGGGCTCACTCTGCGCCGGGCCGGTGATCCGGGGCTGGGGCTGTGTGTTCTGGAGCGTGTGAGCACCACGCCGTCACACAGTGGTTGATCTGATAATCATTTTCATTTAGGTTCACTGGTGTCCTGCTTCCCCCTGCCTGAAGGGGGAAGCGCCTTCCTGCCTGCCGCTGCAACGGAGACCGGATGAACCAGCCTGTGCCGAGCGACGACATCCTTGCCCGCGTCATCGACTGCATAGCCGAAGTCCTCGGCACACCACCGCAGAAGGTCACGCTGACGACTCCGCTCGCGGCCCTGGGTCTCGAATCGTTCACCGCGGTGCGGCTGAGGCGACGGATCCGCGAACGCACCGGTCAGGACCTGCCGTTGACCGCCTTCCTCGGTGACGCCGCAACGGCCCGCGCGGTGGCGGACCGCCTTCTCGCCGTACAGGTGCCGGACGGCGCACCGCGCTCCGGGCCCCTCGACCGCGAGGCACAGGCGGGAACGGAACCCCGTGATGTCCGGCGCGGTGAGGAGACGTCAGCGGAGGGCTTCCCCCTGACGCCCATTCAAGCCTCGTACCTCGCCGGACGAGCCGAGGGCATGCCACTGGGCGGAGTGGCCACCTACTACTACTACGAGTACGACCGCACACCCGGCGACGCGGACCCGCTCGTGGACGTGGGCCGACTGGAAACCGCATGGAACCGGCTGATCGAACACCATCCGATGCTGCGCATGACGGTGGACGACCGAGGCCGCCAGCACATCGCCGAAGCCCCCGGCCCCTACCGGGTCGGCGTCACCGACCTGCGTCACGAATCCGGCGAGCGGGTGCAGGAAATGTTGTCGGTCCTGCGTCAGGAGCGTTCCCACCAGAACCGCCCCACCGGTTCCTGGCCCCTGTTCGACATCCACGCCACGCTGCTGCCCGACGGGCGGACCCGGCTGCACGTCGGGGTGGACGTGCTCCTGACCGACCTGGCTGGCTGGATGCTGCTGATGCGCCAGTGGGGCCGTCTCGTCGAGGACCCCGCCCACCGGCTTCCCGAACCGCCGGGGCGGTTCGCCGACCTCCAGCGCGACCGCGCCCAGGACCCCAAGTGGGCGGACCGGCGCGCACGCGACCGTGCCTACTGGGCCGAACGCGCCCCCGAGCTGCCGCCGTCGCCGCGCCTGCCCCTGCTGCGCGACCCCGCCGACGCCACCCCGCCCCGCTTCGTCCGCTCCGCCGCCGAACTCGACGCCGGCACCTGGGCCGAGCTGCGCGCCCGATGTGCCGAGCACGCGGTCACACCCACCGCCGCCCTGCTCGCGGCCTTCGCCGTCGTACTCGGCCGGTGGGGCGCCGGGGAGCGGATATGCCTGAACACCACGCTGTTCGACCGTCCGGAAGACGGCGGTGGGGCCGAGGGCGTGGTGGGCGACTTCACCACCACCGCCCTGGTCGGCACGCCTCGCTTCAGCCCCACCGACTGGAAGGGCTTCGCCGACTACGCCACCGCCGTCAACCACCGCTTCTGGGAGGACCTGGACCACCGGTCCGTCTCCGGTGTCGAAGTGCTCCGGGACCTGCGGGCGCGCACCTCGCAGGCGGTGGGAGCCCCCAGTCACCCGGTGGTCTTCACCAGTGGGGTGGGTCTCGCGGGTGACGGGGAACCGCCGGCCGCCTGGCTCGGCCGGGAGGTGTACGGCATCTCCCAGACCCCCCAGGTCCTGCTCGACCACATCGTGTGGGACGAGGGCGGGCGGCTCCGCCTGGCCTGGGATGCCGTCGAGGGAGCTTTCCCCGATGGCTGGATCCCGGCCCTGCTCGGCGCCTACGTACGTCTGCTGAACACCCTGACGCGGCCCGACGCCTGGCGCGACCCGGCGCTGGGCTGGGATCCCTCCTTCCACCCCGAAGAGCCCCTCGACGCCGTGCCCTTCCCGACTGCGGGCCCGCTGCTGCACGATCCGGCCGTCGACGCGGCACGCCGGCATCCGAAGCGGCCTGCCCTGCGCACCTTTGCCGCCACCGTCACCCACGGGCGCCTCGCGGACAACGCCGCCGCCACCGCGGCGCTTCTGGCCTCTCACGGAGTGGGACCCGGCGACATGGTCGCCGTCGCCTGCGAGAAGGGTCCCGCGCAGATCACCGCCGTACTCGGCGTCAACCTGAGTGGCGCGGGCTACCTGCCGGTCGAACCCTCCTGGCCGGCCGCGCGGATCGCAGCCGTCTGCGAGCGGGCCGGTGTCCGGCATGCACTGACCGGCCGCGGAGTGAAGGCCGACTGGCCCGACGGCGTCACCGCGCACCGCCTGACCGCCACGGGCCGGCCCGCCCGCAGCGTCGCAGACCCCGCCGAACCCGTGCCATCGCCCGCAGCCCCACGCGCCGACGACCTCGCCTACACCATCTTCACCTCCGGCTCCACCGGCAGCCCCAAGGGCGTGGAGATCCAGCACCGGGCCGCGCGCACCACCATCGACGACATCGTCGACCGGTTCGCCATCGGCCCCGAGGACCGGGTGCTGGCCCTGTCGGCACTCAGCTTCGACCTGTCCGTGTTCGACATCTACGGCGTCCTCGGCGCCGGTGGCTCATTGGTACTGCCCGACCCCGCGCGGCAGCGCGACCCGCAGCACTGGCTCGAACTGGCGGGCCGTCATGGCGTCACCGTGTGGAACACCGCCCCCGCCCTGCTTGAAATGCTCGTCGAGTACGCGGAGATGGAACCGGAGGAGGCCGCCACGGCGCTGCGCACCCTGCGGCTGGTGATGCTCTCCGGCGACTGGATCCCCTTGTCCCTGCCCGACCGGCTGCGCCGACTCGCCCCGCAGGCGAGGGTGATGAGCCTGGGCGGGGCCACCGAGGCGTCCATCTGGTCCATCACCTACCCGGTCGAGAGCACCGATCCGCGCTGGCGCAGCATCCCCTACGGCAGGGCTCTGCGCGGTCAGAGCTTCTTCGTCCTCGACGAGGACGGCGCGCCCTGCCCCGTCGGTGAGGCGGGGGAGTTGTTCATCGGCGGCGACGGACTGGCCCGCGGCTACACCGGCGATCCGGTCCAGACCGCCGAGAGGTTCGCCGTCCATCCCATACTGGGCCGCCGGCTGTATCGGACCGGGGACCTCGGCCGGTGGACCGCCGACGGCACCATCGAGTTCCTCGGACGCGTCGACCGGCAGGTGAAGATCCGCGGGCACCGCATCGAACTGGGCGAGGTGGAGGCGGTGCTCGCCCGCCATCCGGCGGTCCGCCAGTGCGTGGTGTCGGCGGTGCGGGGCCCGGACGGGCGTCCCCGGCTGGTCGCGCACCTGTCCCCCCGGGGAGCGAGCGAGCCGCCGACGACTCAGGAGCTGGCGGACGCCCTGCGCGAACGGCTTCCCGACTACATGGTGCCCAGCCGGTTCGTGATCCTTGACCAACTGCCGGTGACGGCCAACGGCAAGATCGACCACGCGGCGCTGACCGCCGCACCGGCCGGCGCCCGGCACACGACTGCCGACGTGTCCGGCACGGTCTCCGCCGAGCAGAACGAGCCCTCCGCGCCCTCCGGTACGGTCCCGGCCGGGCCCGCCGCCCCCACCGCCACGGGCGAGGAATGGGTCGCCGCCGCGCTCGCCGAGGCAGCCGCTCTGGGACTGGAGGCCGCCCTCGTGATCCGTCCCGGACGGCTCCGGCCGGACCAGGCACTGGAGGCGTCCGCCCACTGGCTGAGGCAGGTGGCACGAACCACCGACGGCACGGCCGCCGAACCGCGCCTGGCCGTCGGCGGACTCGCCGAGGTGGTCTGCCACCCCCGCGGGAGCGCCGTCACGACGCCCTCCTCGGCCACCGGTCCTGCAACGACGTCCGGTGCCCCCGCCTCTGACCGGCACGTCACCGAACCCCGTACGTCCCCCCACGGCCGCGGCCAGGGCACGGTGGACCCCGCCGTACTGGACGCGCTCACCACCGTCCTGGCCGACTTCACCGACCTGCCGGTGACACCCGAGAGCACCCTCAAGTCCCTCGGAGCGACCTCCCTGACCCTGGTCCTCACCCACCGCAGGCTCCGCGAGAGCATCGCCCCCCGTCTCGCACTGGCCGACATGTTCGAGCACCCCACCATCGCCGCCCTGGCCGCCCGCATCACCGCGCAACGCACCCCGGACACGGCCCAGCTCCCCGCCGCCGACGACACCGGCTCCGTTCCCCCGTCCACGATGCCGCAGCCCGAACGGCCCGCGCGCAGGACCTCCCGCGTCGCCGCACGCGCCCTGGCCGAGGAGACCACTCGATGACCGAGCCCACCCACTCCCGAGGGCACGTGCCGGACGCCCCACGGCCGGATCACCCGGCCGTGGAGGACGACCTGATCGCGGTCACCGCCCTGGACTGTCGGTTCCCGGGAGCCCCCGACACGGCGGCGTACTGGAACCTGCTGGTCGAGGGCCGCAGCGGACTGACCCGGCACAGCGAGCGGGAGCTCGCCGGACGCGGTGTCCCCGCGCGCCTGCTGGCCAACCCGGCCCACATCCCCGTCAGCGGAGTCATCGACGAACAGGACCATTTCGACCCCGAGCCGTTCGGCCTGACCGATGCCGAAGCGGCGGTGATGGACCCCCAGCAGAGGCTCTTCCTGGAAGCCTGCCTGCGTGCCCTGGAGAGCGCCGGGCACGGCGGCGGCACCGGCGCGGGCGCGGTGGGCGTCTTCGCCGGCGCCGCCCACAGCGACTACCTCGCCCGCAACCTCGCGGACCGGTACGCCGCCTCCGCGACCGACCCCGTCGGCAGTCTCCAGGCTGCTCTCGCGGGGGTGGCCGACTATCTCCCCCTGCACGTCGCGCACCGCCTCGCGCTTACAGGGCCCGCCGTCGCGGTCGGCACCGCCTGCTCGACGTCCCTGGTCGCCGTGCACCTGGCGGCGCAGTCGCTGCTGGCGGGGGAGTGCGACACCGCCCTCGCCGGGGGTGCCTCCCTGATCGTTCCGCAGGGCAGGGGCTACCTCCATGTCCCCGACGGGATCTTCTCCGCCGACGGCCGTGTCCGCGCCTTCTCGGCGGAGGGCACCGGCATCGTGCACACCCAGGGTGTCGGCGTGGCCGTACTGCGACGGCTGCGCGACGCCCTCGCCGACGGCGACCCGATCCTGGCCGTCCTGCACGGCTCCGCCGTGAACAACGACGGCGGCGACCGCACAGGCTTCACGGCCCCCTCGCCGCGCGGACAGGCCCGTGTGGTCTCCGAGGCGCTCGCCGTGGCCGGTCTCACGCCGAGGGACATCAGCTACGTCGAGGCCCACGGCACCGCCACCCGCCTCGGCGACGTCGTCGAGGTCGCCGCGCTGCGCCGCGTCTTCGGCGACACCGGCCCGGCCTGGTGCGCCCTCGGCTCGGTCAAGAGCAACATCGGACACGCCAACTCCGCCGCCGGCATCGCCGGATTCGCCAAGACCGTACTCGCCCTGCACCACGGTCAGCTGCCGCCCACGCTGGACGCCCTGCCCCTCAACCCCGACCTTCACCTGGACGACTCGCCCTTCACCGTCGCCCACGAGGCCACCGACTGGACCGGCCCCCGGTACGCGGGAGTCAGCTCCTTCGGCATCGGCGGCACCAACTGTCACGTCGTCCTGGGCAGTGCCCCCGTCCGGCCGGAACCCCCCGCCGACCCGCGTCCGCAACTCGCCCTGCTCAGCGCGCACCGCGACGACGCCCTCGCCCGCCTGGCCGAAGCCACCGCGACCGCCCTGCACACCACGGCGGTCGAGACCGCCGACGCCGCCCACACCCTGCACACCGGCCGCGCCACACTGCCGTACCGCGCCGCCGCGGTGATCACCGGGGCGGCGGAGGCCGACACCCGTGCGCTGCGCACCGCCTCCCGACGGCGTCCTGGCCCCTCTGCGCCCCGGATCGTGTTGGCGTTTCCCGGCGGGGGAGCGCAGTACGCGGGCATGGGCCGCGAACTCTGCGCCGAGGAAGAGGAGTTCGCCCGCACCGTGCACGAGTGCGCGGATCTGTTCGACGACGGCACCGGTACCGACCTCACCGCGCTGATCACGGCCGACCTGTCCGACGACCGGGCGCGCCGGCTGCTGCGCGACCCCGCCCACGGCCTCCCGGCCCTGTTCACCGTCTCCCTCGCCGCCGCGCGCACCCTGCGTTCCTGGGGCGTCGAACCGGACGCGGTGGTGGGCCACAGCCTCGGCGAGTACGTGGCCGCCGTCCTGGCCGGAGCCCTGTCCCTGCCCGACGCCGCTGCCCTGGTGGCGGTCCGCTCACGCGGCATGTCCAGGGCGGCCGGCGGCGGGGCGATGCTGACGGTCCCGCTGGCCGAGCGGCAGACCCTGTCGCTGCTCGCCGGCCATCCGGAACTGGACCTGGCCGCGGTCAACGGCCCCCAGTCCTGCGTGGTGTCAGGGCCCTCGCGGGCCGTCACCGAACTGGAGCGGACCCTGACCGCGCGCGGCGAGCGCACCATACGGCTCTCCCTCGACGCGGCCGCCCACTCCCGCCTGGTCGACCCGATCCTGCCCGAACTGCGCGCGGCCGCCGAAACCGTCCAGCCACGCGTCCCCGGCATCCCGCTCGCCACGACCCTCACCGGAAAGCTGCTGCACACCGCTCCCGACGCCGACCACTGGGTGGCGCATCTGCGCTCCACGGTGCGCTTCTCCGACGCCCTGGCCGCCGCCCTGGGCGAAGGGCCGTCCGTCCTTGTTCAGGCGGGACCGGGCAGCGCACTGCTCCAACTGGCCCGGCAGCAGCCAGACCGGCGGCCACTGGCCACCTTGGTCACCTTCCCCGACCGCGACGAGCCGCGCGGAGGGCGTGCCGCGCTGCTCGCGGCCGCCGGAGAGCTGTGGACGTGGGGAGTTCCGTTGGACGCCGCCGCGCTGCACCGGTCGGGGCGCCGCAGGGTCGTCATGCCGGGCCTGCCCCTGGCACGCCGCAGGCTGTGGATCGATCCGCCCGCCACAAGCTCCGCGGCCGACCGGTCGGCCGCGGCAGTACCGGAGCACGGCCACCACACCGCGCAGGCAGCCCCCGATGAGGCGGAACCCCTCCAACTGCCCGTCTGGCGGCGCACGCCCCCGGCCGACACGGACGGGTCGGCGCTGCGGGGCCGCTGGCTCGTCGACGGCCCGTCGGACTCACCGCTGCCCGAGCGGGTGCGCGCGGCGCTCGCCGCCGCAGGCGCCCACGCCGTCACCCTCGACGAGGCGGCCCGAGACCCGGACACGTTCTGTGAGGGCGTCGTCGTGATCGGCCCGCACAGCGACACCGGCGAGGACCCGGCCGACGACGCAGCGGACCCGGCCGGATCCGTCGCCGCGTCCGTGCTGCACTATGCGGAGGTGGCGCGCGCCATCGCGTCCTGGGCGCACCGAACTTGTCTGCTCCACATCAGCCACTGTGCTCAACAGGTGGAGAGCTCCGACCGCCCCGCGGCCCACGCCGCCGCCGCCCTTGCCGTCCCCCGTGTCCTCGCTCAGGAGTTCCCGGGCCTGCGCTGGCGCGCCCTGGACTTGCCGGCCGGACCGCCGCACGCCATCGATCCGGAGGCCGTGCTCGCGGAGGCCGCGGACCTGGTGTCCGGTGGCCCGAGCGGCACCGAGTGCGCCGTCCGCGGCGGACACCGCTGGACGCGCGGCATCACGCCCTGGCGGCCGCCGATGCCCGCATCGGACCCGGAAGGGCCCGCCGGCGCTGACGGTGCCACCGGCACGGCCGTGGTACTCGGCGGCCTCGGAGACGTGGGCCTGGCCCTGGCCGGGCATCTGGCCCGCTCCGGACGACGGGTCGTGGTGACCGGCCGCACCGGACTCCACCCGAACCCGGTCTCCGGCAGCAGCGAAGCCGAACGGGCGGAGACGGTACGCCTCCTGCGGGACTCCGGCGCCGACATCGAGGTCCGTGCCGCGGACGCCGCGGACATCGCCGCCACCACGGACCTGCTGCGAGAACTGACCGACCGTGATGGACCGTTGGACCTGGTCGTGCACGCCGCCGGCGTGGTCGCCTCCGCCGCCGTCGCACCGCTGCGGGCCACCGAGGAGCACACCGTGCGCGCGCACGCGCACGCCAAGGTCACCGCGGCCCTCGCGCTGCGCACCGCCGTGCACAGCCTCCCGCCCGACCGCCGCCCGGCCACCGTGCTGCTGATGTCCTCGGCCACGGCGTTCGTCGGCGGCCTCGGCCTCGCCCCGTACGCCGCCGTCAACCGCTACCTGGACGCGCTGGCCGAACACGAGCACGCCGAGGGCCCGGGTTCTCCCCGCTGGCTCAGCGTGGCCTGGGACGGCTGGCGGGTGGGCCCCGGCCGGAGCGAGCGCACGGTGGCCTCCCGGCACTCGATCGGCCTGGCCGACGGCATGCGCACCGTGGACCGGCTGCTGGCGCTGGCGGCCCAGGGCCGTGCCCCGGCCTCCGTCGCGGTCTCGCCGGCCGATCTCGCACCCCGTACCGCGGGCACGCCCACCGCCGTACCCGCTTCCTCCGTGCCCGCTCCGGGGGCGCTCATGGCACGGCCGCAGACCGATGCGGAGTTCGCCACCGGTGCGGAGACGCAACTGGCCGGGGTCTGGTCGGACCTGCTGGGCTTCCCCGTCACCGACCGCGACGCCGACTTCTTCGCACTCGGCGGGCACTCCCTGCTGGCCACCCGGATGCTCGCCCGCCTGCGCGACGACCACGGAGCCGACCTCCGGCTGCAGGACCTGCTCGCCCGGCCGACCATCGCCGCCCTGGCCCCGCTGCTGCCCGGCGGGGAGCCGCGGCGCACGCCCGTAGAGGCGGGGAACACGGCGCTCCTGCCCCAGGCGCCCGGCGACGGCCCGCGGGAGTTCCCCCTCACCCGCGTGCAGCACGCCTACTGGGTCGGCGGATCCGGCGGCTACCGCCTCGGCGACGTCCCGTGCTCCTTCCACCTGGAGTACGACTGCCCCGGCCTGGACACCGACCGCTACGAAACGGCATGGAACGCGGTCATCGCCCGCCATCCCATGCTGCGCGCGGTCATCTCACCCGAAGGCCGCAACCGGGTGCTCGACAAGGTGCCCCGCTACCGCATCCGTGTGCAGGATCTGACGAAGGACGATGACGCCGAACGCGCCCGGAAGCTGGAGCGCGTCCGCGAACGCATGGTGCGTCGCGAACCCCGCCCGGGCCGCTGGCCCCTCGTCGACATCCGGGCGGCCCGGTTGCCGGGCGACGTCGTCCGTCTGTTCGTCAACGTGGACGTGCTGGTGTGCGACACCGCCAGCTATCTGATCTGGGACCGCGAACTGCGTACCCTCTACCGCGATCCCGGTGCTCACCTGCCCGCACTGGACACCACCTTCGCGGACTGCGTGGCCGCGCTCGAGCACCGTGCCGAGGGCCCCGAATACGCGTCGGCCGCCGCCTACTGGCGCGCCAGACTGGATGACCTGCCCGGCGCGCCTGCGCTTCCCGTACAGACGCAGAATCTCGGTGACCGGCCCCGCTTCGCCCGGCGCACCGCCCGTCTGGAGCCGGACCGCTGGGACGCCCTCAAGGCCGAGGCAGCCCGGCGTGGACTGACCCCCACCGCCGTCCTGCTGGCGGCCTATGGGGAAGCCCTCGCCCGGTGGTCGGGGCAGGACCGGTTCGCCATCACCCTCACCCTCTTCGACCGGCCCACGCACCTTCCCGGAGCGGACGCAGTGGTCGGCGACTTCACCTCGCTGATGCTGCACGAGGTGGACCGCTCGGACACCCGCTGCTTCGCCGACGCAGCCGTGCGGGCCCAGCGCACCCTCTTCGAGGACCTGGACCACCGGGAGTTCTCCGCACTCGACCTGCTGGCAGAGAAGTCCTCGCGCACCGGCCGCACCGAGTCCGTTCCCGTGGTCTTCACCAGCGCCCTGGGCCTGTCCGGTCCGCTCGGCGGCGGACACGACCTGGACTGGGCGGGCACACCCGTGTACGGCGTGAGCAGCACCCCGCAGACCTGGCTGGACCACCAGGTGATCGAGCAGCACGGGGCGCTCCTGCTCCAGTGGGACGTACTGGAAAGCGCCCTGCCCGCCGAGGAAGCGGACGCGGCGTTCGCCGCCTGCACCGCGCGCGTGCGCCGACTGGCCGACGCCCCGCAGGCGTGGGACCTCGAGGAGCCCCGTTCCGCGTCCGCAGCCCCGGTCCGAGAGCCGGATCGGGCGGTACCTGCCGACGCAACCCGGACACGGAAACCGTCCAGGTCCGGTGCGAGCCCCGACACCGACGCGGCCATGCTGCTGCACGACGGCAGTGGCGACCGCCCACTGTTCCTGATGCATCCCTCCGGCGGGGACGTGCTGTGCTACGGCGAACTCGCCCGTCTCCTCACCGACGGCCGGCCCGTGGTCGCCCTCACCGATCCCGCACTGACCGGCGGCACCGGACCGCGGACCATCGCCGAGATGACGGATCGCTACCTCGCCGCGCTGCGCCCCCACCAGCCGCAGGGCCCCTACCTGCTGGGCGGCTGGTCGATGGGCGGCACGGTCGCCCACCAGATGGCCGTCGAACTCGAACGGCGCGGCGAGAGAACCGACCTCCTCGTCCTGATCGACTCCAACACCCCCGACCGCATACGGGCGTTGGGCGGCACCGACAGCGCCCAGGACACCGCCTTCGCGGCCATCCGCTACCTGCGCTCGCTGGAGGCGTTCCTCGACATCGATCTCGGCCTGGGCGCGGACGCGGAGGTGATCCGCAAGGCCCTGAGTCCGGCGGCGATACGCCAGGCCGTCACCGAACGGCTGCGGCTGGCCGGTCTGCTCGGCCCGCGGGACACCGCCGACACCCGGCTGGAGGTCTTCGAACGCCACCTGCGGGCGCTGGCGGACCACCGGGCCGGACACCTCACCGATCCGGCCACCCGCCTGCTGCTCATCGCCGCGTCCCGCCCCTCGCCGCACAACGCCGGCGTCGGCATGGGCGTCGACGACGCCGGGGACCTGCCCGCCCTGGGATGGCTCCCGCACGTCAACGGCCCGGTCGACGCCCACACCGTCCAGGGCCACCACTACTCCCTGCTGCACGACCCGGCGGTACGCCGGACCGCCGCCCTGATCGACCGGGCCCTGGCCGCCGTACGCGCCGACCGATAGGCCCCCAGACCTTTCTTCCTGACACCCGAAGCTCTCGCGGAAAGAAACCATGCACCAGCACTCGTCGCCCCATGTTCCCCTGCGCCGCAGATCCGCACTCGTCGCCCTGGCGGCGACCGCCACCCTGCTGTTGAGCGCCTGCTCCGAGCCACCCGGCACCCACACCCCGACGTCCGGCACCGGCGCACCGGTCGACGGCGGCACCCTCCGCTACGCCCTCGCCGGATCGCCCGCCACCGCCAGTGACGACCCGCACGGCGGTCTCGGCAACGAGTCCGACGTCCTGCGGTTCGCCCTGACGTACGACGTGCTCACCGTCCCCGGCAAGGACGGCAGGACCCGACCGCGGCTCGCCACGTCGTGGAAGCCCAACGACGCCATGACCCGCTGGACCTTCACCCTGCGCGAGGACGCCCGCTTCACCGACGGTACGCCGGTACGCGCCGCCGACGTGCTGTACTCCCTGCGGCGTATCAGCAGCAAAGCCGCCGAGAACTACGGCCGGCTCGCCGACTTCGACATGGAGAAGTCCACGGCCCGCGGCGAGTACACCGTCGTCCTGGCCACGCGCGCCCCGATGGCCGACGCGCCCCGGGCGCTGGAATCCGTCACCTTCGTCGTACCCGAGGGCACCAAGGACTTCTCCCGCCCCGTCACCGGCTCGGGTCCGTACCGGGTGGAGCAGACCAGCGCCCAGACCACCGTCCTGGTCCGCAACGACAAGTGGTGGGGCGAGCGACCGCACCTGGACCGGATGGAGATCCAGGCCGTCGCCGACCCACAGGCGCGGGCCAACGCCGTCGCCTCCGGACAGGCCGACGTCGCCGGCAGTGTCAGCCCCGCCGCGGTCAAGAGCGCCGGCTCCCCGGCGAAGACACAGGTGATCCGGCGGAACGGAGTCACCGAGTACCCGTTCATCATGCGCCTGGACACCAAACCGTTCGACGATCCCAGGGTCCGCGAGGCGTTCCGCCTGGCGGCCGACCGCAAGGCCCTGGTCGACACCGTGTTCCTGGGCTACGGCAAGGTCGCCAACGACCTTCCCACCCCCTACGACCCGTCGGCCCCCAAGGACCTGCCGCAGCGCGCGCGTGCCGTGGAGAAGGCCAGGAAGCTGCTGGCGGAAGCGGGCCACGCCGACGGACTGTCCGTCACCCTGCACACCACCACCTCCTACCCCGGCATGGACACCGCGGCCACCCTCTACGCCCAGCAGCTTGCCGACATCGGCGTCCACGCCGAGGTGAAGGTCGAGCCCGCCGACACCTACTGGACCGCTGTCTACGCCAAGAAGGCGTTCTATACCGGCTACTACGGCGGCATCTCCTTCCCCGACCTCGTCCGCGTCGGGCTGCTGTCCGACTCCCCGACCAACGAGACCGCCTGGCGCAGCAAGACCTTCGACAGCGGCTTCGCCCAGGCGATGTCCACCGCGAACGAGGCGCGGCGCAGGCAACTGCTCTCGGGCATCCAGCGTGAGCTGTGGAAGGACGGCGGCTACGTCGTCTGGGGTACCGGGGACGGCCTGGACCTCACCGCGCCCGGCGTGCACGGACTGCCCGACGGGCCCGGCTTCCAGCGCATGTTCATCGACCAGGCGTGGATGGCCAAGTGACCCTGCGCACTGTCAGCCGTGCCCTGCGTCCGGTCGGCCGTGCCGCGGCCCTGGCCGTCGCCGTCACGGCCGTGGTCTTCATGGCCACCGAACTGCTTCCCGGCGACGCCGGGGAACTGAGGACCGCGGGTCGGGCCTCCGCGGAGGACGTCGCCGCGGAGCGCGACCGGCTCGGGCTGGACCGGCCCGCCATGGTGCGCTACCTCGACTGGCTGTACGGCGTGATCCGGGGGGACCTGGGACACTCGCTGGCGGGCGGGCGGCCGGTGGCTGCGCTGTTCACGGAACGGCTGCCAGCCACCGCCGTCCTGGTCGCAGTGGCGCTGGCCGGCACCGTGCTGTTGACCGTGGCGGCCCTGACCGTCACGTACCTGCGCGGCGGCCGGGGCGGCTCGGCCGCCACCGGGCTGGCCGCCGTGCCGCAGCCGGTCTACGCGGCGGTGCTCGGCGCGGTCCTGGCCGGGCTGCTGGGCTGGCTGCCTCCCGTGTCCCTGCTTCCGCCCGGCGCCTCGCCCCTGGCCGATCCGCGGCTCCTGGCGCTGCCCGCCCTCACCCTGGCCCTGCCCTCGGCCGCGTTCGCCACCGTCCTGCTGCGTGGAGCGATGGGCGACGCCCTGCGCCGTCCCCACGTGACCGACGCGCGGCTGCGCGGCCTGCCCGCCCCGCTGGTGCTGTACCGGCACGTCCTGCCCTTCCTGTACGCGCCGGCGCTCCAGGTGACGGCCCTGCTGGCCGGCGGCCTCATGGCCGGAACCGCCCTGGCGGAGACGGTGTTCGGCTACCCGGGCACCGGTCAGCTCCTGGTGTCGGCCGTCGCGGTGCGAGACGTTCCCGTCATCCAGGCCGCGGCCCTCCTGCCGGCCGCCGTGCTGCTGCTGGGCATGATCCTGGCCGACCTGGCCGCCCGCCGCACCACGGTGCCGGGCCCGGCGCTGCATGGCGGCCGGTCCGTGCCGGAAGCCGCGGGAGGGGGCGGGTGATGGGCCGGTCCGTGCCGTCCTTCCCGGCCGCCGCCCGCCGTACGGCGCCCGGGGCCGCGGCCGTCGTCCTGCTGGTGTGCGTACCGCTGGGCCGGTACGCCGCTCCCCACCCGCCGGAGCGTACCGTCGCCGCGCCCTGGGCAGGGCCCGGCGGACGGCATCCGCTGGGCACAGACGTCCTGGGGCGCGATGTGCTGTCCCGGGTCCTGGCCGGGGGCACCCAGCTCCTGACCGTGTCTCTGCTCGCCGCGACCGCCGCCGTCGTCTGCGGCACGGCCCTCGGCCTCGCCGCGGGCTGGTCGGGCGGCCGCACCACCCGTGCCGTGCGGGCCCTGTGCGATCTGCTGCTTGCGGTCCCCGCCCTCGTCCTGGCGCTGGTGCTGGCCACGGCGCTGCCCGGGGCCACGGCGGTCGTGGTGGCGGCGGTGCTCGCGGGTGCGCCGCTGACCGCACGGGTCGTCGCCACCCAGTGCGCGCAGCTGCGCGACAGCGGTCATGTGCACGCCGCCGTCGCACGGGGCGAGCGCACACCTGCCGTCCTGCTCCACGAGGTGCTGCCCGCCCTGCGCCGCCTGGTCGCCGCCGACGCCGGACTCCGGCTGGTCACCGCACTACAGATCGCGGCCGCCCTCGCCGTCCTCGGTCTGGGACCCCAACCCCCGGCGCCTGACTGGGCCCTGATGCTCAGTGAGAACCTTCCCGGCGCCGCGCTCAACCCCCTGGCACTGCTGGCCCCCGCCGTTCCCCTGGCGGGCTGCGCCTGGGTGTTCGCCGCGGCCGCCCGGACGGCCGCCCGCAGGCCGGGGGAGGCGGTATGACGGCCCACGCCCCCACTGCCGCCCGTACGCCCCTGCTGGCGGCCGAGGGGCTGACCGTCCGCCGCACCCGTGACGGCGCGACGATGCTGCCAGCGGTCGACGTGACTGTCGGCTCCGGGGAGGTACTGGCCGTCACCGGCCCATCCGGCGTGGGAAAGACCACCCTGCTGCGCGCCCTGCTCGACGTCCTTCCGGACGGCCTGCACCGCGCGGCCGGCACAGTGCGCTGGAGCGGGGCGACGGTACCGCGGGGCCGGGCGGCCAGGCGGTGGCGGCGTGCCCGGTGCGGCGTGCTGGGCCAGGACCCCGGCGCGGCCTTGAGCCCGCTGTGGCGGGTGGACCGGCTGATCGGCGAGGAGTTCACCGGCGACGCCGCCGCCCGCGCACAGCGGGTCGAGGCCCTGATGCACCAGCTGGGCCTTCCGCCCGGGCTCGCCTCCCTGCGCGCGGGGGAACTCTCCGGCGGGCAGGCCCAGCGGGTCGCCCTGGCCCGAGCCCTGTGTGCCGACCCCGAACTGCTGGTACTGGACGAGCCGACCTCGGCGCTGGACCGCGCCACGGCCGATCTGGTCGCCGAAGTGGTGCGCTCCCGGCGAGGTGTTCCCGGCCGGGGCGTCGTCCTGGTCACGCACGAGGCCCGGCTGGCCGCGGAACTGGCCGACCGGACCCTGGTGCTCGCCGCCGACCCGCGGCCGACCCCCGGCCCGGCACCCCAGGCACGTTCGGTACGGAATCCGATCCGGCCGGCCACCCAACCCCCGGTGACCGGGCATCCGTCCCCGCCTGCGCGGGCCGCCACCGTCCCGTCACCGTCCCCCTTGCTGTCGGCGCACGGCCTGACTCTGCTCACCCCGGACGGCACACCGCTGCTCCACCCCAGTGAACTGGAACTGCCGGCAGGCGGCTGGCTTGCCGTCATGGGAGCGTCGGGCACCGGAAAGACGACCCTGCTGCACGCCCTGGCAGGCCGCCGCCCACCGGCCGGCGGACAGTTGCTGCTGCACGGACGCCCGCTGCCCTGGGCCACCCGCCTGCGTGGCCGGCGGATGCTGCGAGCCGTCCAACTGGCCGGACAGGACGCGGTGACGGAACTCAACCCGGCGCACACCGCCGGCCGGTCGGTGGCCCGGCCGCTGAAGGTGTTCCACGGCATGACCGGAACCGCCGGGCGGGAACGGGCGAGAGAACTCCTCGAAGCCGTGGGAATCCCCGCCGAACTGTCCGACCGCAGACCGTCGACGCTCTCCGGTGGCCAGCGCCGTCGGGTCGTCCTCGCCCGGGCCCTCGCCGCCGGCCCCGACGTGCTGCTCCTCGACGAGCCCACCGCGGGCCTGGACCCGGCAGCGGCGCGCGTCGTCCTCGACCTGCTGGACCGGCTGCGCAGGAGCGGCCCGGCGGTCCTGACCGTCACCCATGACGCCGGCACGGCCGCCCGCGCCGACCGCGTCCTGCACCTGACCGGGCGCCGCCTGACCACGGGGTCGCCCCTGGCCCCCGACCACCCCACCACGATCGAACGGAGCACCCCGGTGTCCGACAACAGCACGGCTGACCACACCGCACGGATGGCGGACCTGCTGTCCGCCCACCCCTGGGTGGCGCGGGCACGCCCCGCACCCGACGGCGGCGCCCTGGTCGTCCCGCACCCGAGCGCGGTGGCCGCCTCACCCCAGCCGGGCCCCCTGCTGCGCGAGCACCTCGAACAATGGGCCGAAGTCTACGAATGGGTGTACGAAACGGGGGAGGGTCGGCACGCCGACGACCTGGACCTGTCCGGATGGCGGGCCTCCGACACCGGGGCGCCGCTGCCCGAGGCCCACATGCGCGACTGGGTGGACCGCACCGTGGACCTCGTCCTGTCCCAGAACCCGACCAGACTGCTGGAACTCGGCTGCGGCACCGGCCTGCTCGCCCACCGCCTGCACCCGCGCCTGGACGGGTACGTGGGCACCGACGTCGCCCAGGTCGCGGTGGACCGCCTCACCGCCGCGGGCCTGCCCCGCACCGGGTTCGTCCGGGCCGCCGCCCACGAGACGGCCTCCTCCCAGGTGTGGGACGCCATGGACGCGGTCTTCGGTCCCGATGTGCTCCCCGACTGCGTGCTGCTCAACTCGGTCACCCAGTGCTTCCCCGATCTGGCCTATCTGACGGCCGTTCTGCACGGCGCGCTGTCCGCCGTCCAGGACGGCGGCACCGTGGTCGTGGGGGACATCCGGCACTCCGGCCTGCTGCTCGACCACTTCGGTCGGCTGGAACGGGCGCGTGACCCCGAGGCGGACGACACGACGATCGCCGCCAGGGCCGCGGCCGCCGCCGAGGCGGACGAGGAACTGTCCTTCACTCCCGCGGCCGTCGCCGCCGCGGCCGCCGCCCAGCCGCGGCCGGTCCGCATGAGCGTCCACGCCCGCACCATGTCCGAGGACACCGAACTCACCCGCTACCGCTACGACGTCGTCCTGCACGTCGGCCCGCACACCGGCGGACCAGGCGCTCAACGTGTGCGCCGGACGTCCTGGGACGAACACCGGGGGAGCGACGTGCGGGAAGTGCTGCGCGGTGCGCTCGGCGGCGGCCCCGTCGTCGTCCACGGCATCCCCAACGCCCTGCTCCGCGACGCGCCGGGGGCGGTGACCCCGTACGCCCTGCGCCAGGCCCTGGACGGAGTGGACGCCGCCGTACTGCTCGACGTCGCCGACCCCCGCATGCTGGCCGTGGCGGCTCCCGCACACTGCGCCCCTGCCGCGGCCGAGGACACCCCGATGCCCTCCGGCCCGGCCGCCCACGAGCCGTTCCCCCTGTTCGTACGGCGCCGCCTGCCCGAAGTACTGCGCGACCACCTGCGCCAAGCCGACCCGCACGCGACACCGCCGGCGATCACCGTGGTGGACGGCACCGAGGACGGTCACCCGTGAACGAGGCGCTCAACGACGCCGTCCTCACCGGGCTGCCCAACGTGACGGACTGGCAGCTCCTGCGCGGCGGCGGGCAGGACACCCTGTTGGTGGCGGGACCGCTCCCGGCGACGCGGGAAACATCTGGTCCCGGCCGGGACGACGCCCGCGCCGCGAGCCGGGCCGCGGACGCCGGCGACACCGCCGTACGCGGTACCGACCTGGCCGCTCTCCCGGCACTGATGCGGCAGCTCGACGAGACGGCACTGCTGACGATGGCCCGGGTGCTGGACCGGACCCGCCTGTTCCGCGACGGTGGCCGACACGGCACCGACGAGGTCCTCGCAGCCCTGGCGGTCGCCCCCCGGCACGCGTGGATCGTACGGCGCTGGCTGCGCACCCTGACCGCCGAGGGCCGGCTCGGCCTGGACGCGTCGACGAGCCGCCACCACTCCCTGGAGGTGCCCGACCGCCGCGACCACGCCCGGGCGCTGCGCGAGCTGGACGCCGCCTGCCGGGGCCTGGGCTACCCGGCGTCCATGACCCGCTTCTTCCGGGCCGCGGCCGAACGGCTGCCGCTGCTCCTCCAGGACCGCGCAACCCTGCACGAGGTGCTCTTCCCCGACGGGGAGACGAACACCGCGCAGGGCAACTACCGCGACAGCGTCCCCAGCCGCTGGGCCAATCACGCAGCTGCCTCCCTGATCGCCCAAGAGACCCGCCGACGGACGGCACCGACTCCTCTGCGCGTCCTGGAAGCGGGGGCCGGAGTGGGCGGTACCACCGGCACCGTCCTGGAAGCCCTCGGCGGCACTCCCGTCGACTATCTCTTCACGGACGTCTCCCCGTTCTTCCTGCGGGCGGCCAAGGACGTCTTCGGCGACCGCCCCGGACTGCGGCACGCCCTGTTCGACATCCAGGCCGACCCGCTCGCGCAGGGCTTCGAGGCAGGCTCCCAGGACGTCGTCCTGGCGGCGAACGTCCTGCACAACGCACGGCACGCCGGCCGGTCCCTGGCGGCCCTGCGGGAGCTGCTGGCCCCCGACGGACTGCTGGTCCTGGTGGAGTCGTGCCAGGAGCACTACCAGGCGCTCACCTCCATGTACCTGCTGATGTCGCCCGCGCCCGACGAGCAGGGCTGGTTCACGGACCTGCGAGCCGACCAGGACCGGGTCTTCCTCACCGCCGATGAGTGGACGCGGCAACTGGACGCGGCGGGCTTCGACCCGCTCCCCATCCTGCCGCACGAAAGACATCCCCTGGCCGCGGCCGCGGGCCAGCGTGTCATCGCAGGTCGTGTCAGGGCCCACGGCACCAGACCGGACCCCGGCCGCGTTCGCGCCGCGCTCGCCGACCGGCTGCCACCTGCCGTTCCCCTCCCACGGGTCCACGCCGTGGACGACATCATCCGCACCACCCTCCCGACTGGAGCTTCCTGTTGACCTCCTCCTCCGCCCCCGACCTCACCGCCGACGCGCGGACGGCCCCGGCCGATCTCGTCGACGCCGTCCGCGCCGTCTGGGCCGACGCCCTGGAGACCGACCTCACCGCCGTACCGGCCCATGCCAGCTTCCTGAGTCTGGGAGGCGACTCCGTCCTGGCCGTCCGCATGGCTGCGATGCTGCGCAAGCGGCTGGGCACGCCGCTGGCCCTGGCGGACGTCCGCGTCGAGCAGAGTGCCGCGCAGCTCGCCGCGCTCGTCCACGAACGCAGCACCGGCTCCGCAACCGGCGCGCTGCGCCCGCTGCCCCTGGACCTGCGCCGACGCGAGGACCCGGACGCCCCGTTCCCGCTCCTGCCGCTCCAGCAGGGCTACTTCGTGGGCCAGCAGGACGCCTGGGAGCTGTCCTACCGCTCCGCCCACCACTACGTGGACATCGGGCTGGAGGACATCGACGCCGACGAAGCCCCCGAAGCGCTGCAGGACGCCCTGGAGAGACTGGCCGAGCACCAGGCCGTCCTGCGGGCCCGGATCCTGCCCGACGGCCGGCAGCACATCCTGCCCCTGGACGATCCGCAGGCGATACCGCAGTTGCGGGTCACCGACCTCCGCGACGCCGACGAGGAGACGGCCGCCGCACGGCTCGCCGAGATCCGGCACGAGATGAGCACCGAGGGCCCCGACCCGTCCCAGGGTTGCGGCCTGGACATGCGCCTGACTCTGATGCCCGGCCACCGCGCGCGGCTGCACTCCTCCACCAGCCTGCTCATCATCGACGGCTGGTCCTCCAGCGTCTTCTACCGCGACCTGTTCGCCCTGGTCTCCGACTACAACGCCGTCCTCGCCCCCCTGGACATCGACTACGGCGACTACGTGACGACCCTGCGGGACCTGCCCGGCACACGGGCGTGGCAGCAGGACCGCGACTGGTGGTGGGACCGGGTCGACGGCTTCCCCCTGCCGCCGGCCCTGCCGCTGGTGGCCGACCCCGGGGAGGTGCGCCCTACCCTGATGGGCACCCGGCAGGCGGTGCTGGACCCGCAGTGCTGGTCGGCGCTGCGCCGTCTGTGCACCGAACACGGCGTGACCCCGTCCGCGGCGATGTTCGCCGCCTTCTCCGCGGCCGTCGCCCGGGCCTGCGGCCACCGCCGCTTCCTGCTCAACACCCTTCAGCTGAACCGGCTCCCGCTCCATCCCGACGTGTCCAGGCTGGTGGGAGCCTTCTCCTCCACCATGCTGCTGCCCGTCGACCTGCCGCCGGCCCCGGTCTTCGCCGACCTCGCCACCCGGGCCCAGCAGGAGATCGGCGACGCGCTCGCCCACAACCTGATCACCGGGGTGGAGGTCTCCCGCGAACTGGGCCGCCGGCGAGGCACCCACCGTCCGGTGGCCCCCGTCGTCTTCCAGTCGACCCTGGGCGTGGACGCGGCGCTGGGCAGCGAGGTGCCGCAGGAGGCCGGACCGCTCGGAGTGATCGACCTGCTGAGCCACCACCAGCAGCTGCGGACGCCTCAGGTGGCCCTTGAACTCCGGCTGTTCGAGCTGCGTGGCGAACTCGTCGTAGCCTTCTCGCTGGTGGAGGAACTGTTCGCGGGCAAGGACGTCGACCGTATGTTCGGCGATCTCATGGCCACCGTGGAGTCGCTGGTCGAGCCGGACGGCTGGTCCGCCCTGGTCGAACTGCCGGAGGCGGTCGACGGTGAGCAGGCGGAGACGACCCGGCCGGCACCCGGACGACGCCTGTCCGTACCCGCGACGGCGGCCGGCGGAGCGGAGCCGGGACCGCCCCGGGACGAGGTGGAACGGGCCGTCGCCGCGCACTGGCAGAAGCTGCTGGACTGTGCGGTGGACGAGCGCAGCGCCGACTTCTTCGCGCTCGGCGGCGACTCGCTGCTCGCCGTGCGGATGCTCGCATCACTCGCCCGGGAGGGACTGGGGCGGGTGACACCGCGCCGCTTCCTCCGGCAGCCGACGGTGGCGGGACTCGCCGCCGCGTTGCGGGAACCGGACGAACGGTGAGTGGAGTGCGGCGGGGCGGAGGCCGTCCCCGCCGCACTCCGGGGTCAGCCGCCCAGGCCGGCGTCCTCGCGGAAGAGTTCCTGGTCCAGCCAGACCGCGGCACGGGCGCCGTCGGCGGCTCCCGTGATCACGAAGGTGAGGGCGTCCGGCAACGCCTCCAGACGGGCGGTGTCCCCGGCCGCGTACACACCCGGCACGGACGTGCGCTGGAACTCGTCCACCCGCACACAGCCGTCCGGCAGGATTCGGCACCCCAACTGCTGGGCCAGCAGGGAGTGCTGGCGGGTGGGCGCCCGATGGTAGACGCCTTGCCGTTCGAGGACCCGGCCGTCGGCGAGGACCAGGCGGAGTGCACCTGCCTCGCCCTCGATCCGGGTCACGGCCGTCTCCTCCACGGTGATACCGGCATCGGCGAGCTTGCCCGCGGCCTGTTCGGGCACCGGGTGCCCGTTGGTGCACACGACCACGTCGTCACTGAAGCGGTCGGCCACGTACAGGGCCTGCATGACCTGCGGCAGTTCATGCCCGAGGACGGCCAGGCTCATCCCGCTGGTCTCCCAGCCGTGGCAGAACGGGCAGTGGTACACCCCCCGGCCGAACAGCGCGGACAGCCCTTCCACTTGCTCGTCGAGCTCGTCGACCTGCCCCGTGGCGAGGACCAGTTTGCGGGTCCGCTCCACCGCGCCGTCCGTCAGCGTCAGGGCGAACCCCGGCGGCTCGGACACGGCGGCCGTGACGGTCGCCTCACGTACGACCACGTTCGGGTAGGCGCTGAGCTGCTCCCGGCCTATGCGGCGCAGTTCTGCGGGCGGGAACCCGTCACGGCTGAGGAACATGTGCATCTGCGCCGCGGGCGCGTTGCGCGGGCGGCCCGAGTCCAGCAGGAGGACCCGCCTGCGCTGACGCCCTGACACCAGCGCGGCGTTGAGGCCCGCAGGCCCGCCGCCGACCACGATCACGTCGTACATCGTCTGTCTTCCTCCGTAGTACGCCACTGTAGCTCTGATAATAATTATCATTTTCAGTTACCGGCTGGCGGTGGGGAAGGCGAGGAACACAGGTACGGGGGCACTCATGCCGCATTTTCGATGTGGTCGCACAGGCCGAGCCGCGGCACGGCGCGGACTACGTCGACGCTGCCGGTGAGGAAGGGGTCGTGGCGTGGGCGCTGGGCGGCGCGGAGACCCCCGGACTGGCGGCGGCCTATGAGGACGTGCGGCGACGCGGGGTCTGGTGCGGCTGGAGTGCTCTTCCCGCGCTCCGCCGGGCGAGTGCTTCCGGCTGGTGCTTCGCTGCTCGGGGGTGCGCACGGTTCGCCGTTGCTCTGGGACGGCCGTCCGGGCACGCCAGGCGTGCCCGGACGGCCGAGGAAGCGGTGTGGGTCACCAACTGCTCTTGGTCACGCCGGGGAGTTCGCCTGCGTGGGCCATCTCGCGTACGCGGATGCGGGACAGGCCGAAGGCGCGCAGGTGGCCGCGGGGGCGGCCGTCCACGGAGTCGCGGTTGCGCAGGCGCGTGGCGCTGGCGTCGCGGGGCTGTCGGCGCAGTTCCCTCTGGGCGGCGGCGCGTTCGTCGTCGGACGCCTGGGGTGACGAGGTGATCGCCTTCAGTTCGGCGCGGCGCGCGGCGTAGCGGGCCACGACGAGGCGCCGCTTTTCGTTTTTCGCGATCTTGCTCTTCTTTGCCATCAGACCTTCCCGCCCCGGGCGCGGATGCGGGCCACCGCGGCCTCGATGCCGATCGTGTCGACCGTCTTGATGCCCTTGGCGGAGAGGGTGAGCCGGACGTGGCGGCCTTCGCTCGGCAGCCAGTAGCGCTTGCGCTGGATGTTGGGGTCGAAGCGGCGCTTGCTGCGCCGGTGGGAGTGGGAGATGTGATGGCCGAAGCCGGGCTGTCGATCGGTGAGTTGGCAGTGGGCGGACATGTTTCCTCCTCGTCGCGTGGATCGTGGTCCCGTGTGCGGTTCTTGCGAGGTCGGGCGATTGCGACCCGGTACGGGGCAGCACAGTAGCAGCTAGATGAAAATGAAAACCAATCTCTTGTGGCGCTGAGAGCCGTGAAGCCCGGAATCCACCCCGCCTACCGCCCGGTCGTCTTCCGTGACCGGGCCGCCGACTTCGCCTTCCTCACCCGGTCGACGGCCACGAGCGACAGGACCGTCGAGTGGGAGGGCGGCAACACCTACCCGGTCATCGACGTCGAGATCTCCTCGGCGAGCCATCCCTTCTACACCGGCACCCAGCGGGTCCTGGACACCGCGGGGCGCGTCGAGCGCTTCGAGCGGCGCTACGGCCGCGGACAGGGCCGGCAGTGAGCAGGGACCAGGCGCGGCTGCCGGTCGCGATCGTCGCCGGGTTGCACGCCGATGCCCGCCGGGCCGCCGTCGAGGAGATCCTGCGCACGGTGCCCCGCTCGGTCGCGCTGCACCACGACCTGTCTGACCGCCTTCGCGTCCAGCAGCGGGGGCCAGGCCGCCGAGGAGCCCAGCCTGCCCTTGGGGTGCCAGATGCCCGTGACCGTCACCCACGTGTCCGTCGCCGGGGCGTCCACGCCGCGGACCTCCACCTTGCTCGTGGTCGCGTCGGCCGCGCAGCACGAGACCAGGAGCCGGGTGATGTACCACGTGCCGTCGCCCCCGTGAGTGACGAAGCCGGTCAGCCGGACCGTACGGCCCTTCAACGAGCGATCGCTGTCGTAGACCGCCTGGGAGGTGAAGGCGGCGACGCTCAGGTCCACCGGGTCGCCGGACGGCAGTGGCGGGAACGTTCCGACGCCCTGGGCCGCGCGCTGCGCGTCCTCCCGGTCCGCGCTGTAGGAGCCGAGCGCGGGAGGACCCGCACGGGCACGGGCACACCCACACGACCGGCCCGCGCCTCGCCTGGCTGCTCGCCCTTCCCGCCACCGCGCTGCAGCACGGCCTGCCCGTACCGCCTCACAGCAGCCACCACCCCACGAGCACACTGCTCACCATGGCGACCACCCAGGTCGCCGACGAGAACCGGATGGTGAATGCGCCAGCAGCAGAACCGACAGCCAGAGCGATCCGGTGAAGAGGTCCAGGACCTAGCGGCCGGGGCGACCCCGCGCCGCATCAGGCTTCTTGCCACCGGTACGGACGCGCACTCGCACCCGGGCAGCACCGCTCCGGCCGCCCCCGCTGCGGGCACGGCGAGCGCCGGGTTCCTCGGCAGCAGCCGACTGAAGACGCGCTCGGGCACGAAGGCGCCGATGGCCGCGGAGACCAGCGTGCCCAGCAGGAAGGGGATTCCCTGGACGACGACGGCGGTGAACACCGTCCACCAGGCGGCGACGGGCGGGGTGTAGAGGTCGAGTGCGATCACTGGCCGAGGACCAGCGCGACCGCGACGATCGTGGCGAGCGCGAGGCCGCCGACGACGACCTGCACGAGCGTCCGGACGGCGAGGCGGACGGTGTCGAGGAACCCGTACCGGCTCTCGATGTACTCCTGACCGCTCACGTCACTCGCTTCGCCGTGCGACACCACGCACGCGCCGCATGGTAGCGACGGAGGCTGTGCGCCGGTCTCTTCGGGGCTCCGGGCGTACCGGTCCTCACCCATGGCGGTCTGGCGGATCGGTGTCCGTGCCGGGCCGGGCGGCGCCGTGGCTGCGTTCGCCGCCCGACCCGGGGTCCTCAGACGCCCGCCACGGGTTCGGGGTGCTCGTGCTCGCAGGTGTCGTCGATGCCGTAGGTGTCCCAGGCGGGGAACGGGTCGACGGGCGGCAGGCTCTCGCCGTCGGTCATGAGGCAGTCGGTCAGTGCCGCGTGCAGTGCGTCCGCGTGCAGATGCGTGCCGATGAAGACCAGTTCCTGGCCGTCGCGGCTGTCGGTGTCGCGGGCGGCGGAGGGCTCGAAGCGTGCGACGGAGCCGGCCTGTGACCACAGGCCCGTCACCTGCGGGCGGCTGGCCAGCGTGAAGAACCCCTTGGAGCGCAGGATCTGCCCGTACGCGCCGCTGTCGAGCTCCTGGGTCACGAACGTCCACAGCCGATCGGGGTGGAACGGCAGTTCGGCGCGGAAGACGGTCGAGGAGATCCCGTACTCCTCGGTCTCGGGGACGTGGTCGCCGTTGAGCTCCATCACCCATCCGGGGGCCTGTTGGGCGCGTTCCAGGTCGAACAGCCGGGTGCCCAGTACGTCGGCGGCCTGCACGCGGCCGTGGACGGCCGGGACGACGCGCGCGACCGGATTGAGGCGGGTGAGCGTGGCCCGCAGCCGGTCCGCCGACTCGTCGTCGACGAGGTCGAGCTTGTTGAGCACGATGACGTCGGCGAACTCGACCTGGTCCATCAGCAGGTCGCTGACGGTGCGTTCGTCGTCCTCGTACTGGTCCAGGCCGCGCTCGACGAGCTCGTCGCCGCTCGTCAGCTCGGGCAGGAAGTTGGCGGCGTCGACGACCGTGACCATGGTGTCCAGGCGGGCGATCTCGCCGAGGGTGGCGCCGTCGTCGCGGGCGAAGGCGAAGGTGGCGGCCACCGGCATGGGTTCGGAGATGCCGGACGACTCGATGAGCAGGTAGTCGAAACGGCCCTCGCGGGCCAGCCGGTCGACCTCCTCGAGCAGGTCGTCGCGCAAGGTGCAGCAGATGCAGCCGTTGGTCATCTCGACCAGGCGTTCCTCGGTGCGCGACAAGGCGGCCTCGCCGCCGCGCACCAGGGCAGCGTCGATGTTGACCTCGCTCATGTCGTTGACGATGACCGCGACGCGCAGTCCCTCGCGGTTGCCGAGCACGTGGTTGAGGAGAGTCGTCTTGCCCGCGCCGAGGAATCCGGACAGGACCGTGACGGGCAGTCGGTCGTAGCGCATGAACGGTCAGCCCTCGGGGCGCAGCAGGCCGCGCTCGTACGCCTTCACCAGCCGCTGGGGCACCAGGTAGGGGACGCCGTCGACGGTGACCGGCACGAGCGCCGGGGTGGCCGCCTTCCACTGGGCGCGGCGGTGGCGGGTGTTGCTGCGGGACATCTTGCGCTTGGGCACGGCCATGGGGTCCTCCTGGATCGGTGAGCACGCAGGACGCTACATGAAAACGAATCTCATTACTAATTGGCCGCGCCGGCTGACGAGCCTGGGGAGTGGGCGGCAGCGCGTGCGTGCGGACGCGCACACCCGTCGGCCGGCAGGCGCTCCGGTCGGTCAGGCGGATTGCGGCGTCGGCCTCCTGGCTCCCCACCGCCGGGCGCGGTAGCTGCCCGTCAGTCGGCAGACGGCGTAGAGGGTGAACGAGATCGTCGTGACGTAAGGGCTGATGGGGATGCTGCTGCCCAGTGCGAGCAGGATGCCGCCCTCGATCGAGGCCACGGCGAAGACCACGCTGAGCACCGGCAGCAGGACCGGCGATGCGGTTACCCGGGCGGCCGCCGCGGCGGGTGTGGTGACTAGGGCGAGGACCAGCAGCGCGCCGACGGCCTGTACCGACAGGGCGATGACGAGTCCGAGCAAGAGCATGAAGGCGATCGACAGGCCACGCACCGGCACCCCGCGCGCCTCGGCGACGTCGGGGTCGGCGCTGGCGAAGGCAAGCGGTCGCCATATGGCCGCGAGGACGATGAGTACGACGCCGGAGGTGCCGAGCAGCCAGGTCGTCTGGGGTGTGTCCACGGCGACGATCTGGCCGGTGAGGAGGCCGAACTTGTTGGCCGCCCGGCCCTTGTAGAGGGCGAGGAAGAGCACGCCCAGGCCCAGGCCGGACGCCATGATGATGCCGATCGCCGAGTTGCGGTCCCGGGCCCGCGCGCCCAGGACGCCGATCGCGCCGGCCGCGAGGAGGGAGCCGGTGATCGAGCCCGCCACGATGTTCGTCCCCAGCAGGAGCGCGACCGAGGCGCCCGCGAAGGACAGTTGGACGCGCTCATCCCCAAGGACACGAACATCCACGTGGTGCTGGACAACGGCTGGCGGGAGTCCGGTGCCTGGTCGGCCGCCGACACCCGGTCCTCCAACGGAAGCGGCCACGGCCGGCCCTTGCGGACCGGATCGGCTCCCTCACGCCGCAAGGCGGTGATCAGCTTGTTCACCTCTGACGCGTAAATAGGAGCACGTCAAGGTGCATGTGGGCACGGCTGGGTGCCCGGTCGCCGTGGAGGCTGTCGGGTATCCGGGCTCGGGGCGGTCAGGCTGGGGTTCCCATTGGGTTGAGCGTGACGGTGTAGCCGAGCTGGTTCAACGCGGTGATCGCTCGACGGGTGGCGCGTTCAGGGTCGCGCTGGGTGAAGTAGGCACCGCCGAGCTCGTGGTACGGCTTGTGATCGGTGAGCATGTGCCAGACCGCGGTGATGATTGAGTGTTCGACGGCGACCAGGGCCTTCAGCGGGCCGCGACGTGCGGCCAGCCGCTTGTAGCGGGCCTGCAGATAGCAGTCCTTGGTTCTCGCCGCGCTGAACGCCGCGAGTCCGAGAGCGCCTTTGAGGTAGGGGTTGCCGGGCCGGACCTTGGTGCTCTTGGTGCGGCCGGCGGACTCATGGTGGCCCGGGCAGACCCCGGCCCAGGAGGCGAGGTGCTTGGCCGAGGCGAACCGGGCCATGTCCCCGCCGGTCTCCGCGATGATCACGTCGGCGACTCCCCGGTTGATTCCGGGGATGGTGTCGAGCAGGTCCAGTGCGGGACGAAAGGGGGCCATCGCCTCCTCGATCCGCCCCGTGAGCTGGTCGATCATCGCGGTGAGCTGGTCGTACTGGTCCAGATACAGCCGGGCCAGGAACGCGTGGTGTTCGCGGAAGCGTCCCGTGAGCGCCTCGGTGAGCTCGGGGATCTTGCTACGGAGCTTGCGTTTGGCCAGGTCGGCGAGGATCTGCGGGTCGCGCTCTCCGCGGATGAGGGCTTCGAGCATGGCCCGGCCGGAGACGCCCATGATGTCGGAAGCAACCGCGGACAGTTTGATCCCGGTGTCCTCCAGCAGCTTCTCCAGGCGCTGGACCACGCGGCCGCGTTCGCGAGTGGTGACAGTGCGGGCTCGGGTCAGATCCCGCAGCTCACGCACCGGTTGTGGCGGGACGAAGGAGGGGCGGACCAGCCCGTGGGCGCCGAGCTGAGCCAGCCAGGCGGCATCTGAGACGTCGGTCTTGCGGCCGGGCAGGTTCTTAACCTGGCGCGCGTTGACCAAAATGACGTTCAGATCCTCGGCCAGCACGTAGTAGTAGGGCTTCCAGTAGTCCGAGGTGGCCTCGATCACCACCAGGGTCACCTGCGCGGCAAGCAGATGATCCCGCAGGGCGAGGACCGCATTGGTCGTGGCGCCCCAGGTCGTGGTCTCGGTCGTGAACGACCCCCGGCGCCGGGCATTCGGCGTACGGATGCACACCTTGGCGTCTTTCTTGCTGATGTCCATCCCCGCGCAGCGTTCGTGCAGCACGTCCACGGCCCGCTCCTTCCATCCATGAAGGGCCAGGAGGAACGCCGTCCCGGGAGGGCCAGGGTGAATCAGGAATTCTGACGCACGTGCTCACAGCAACGCTCCACGGTCCCCGTGGTCGGCCCTCAGCACCATGCTGACCAGCGAGCTGCACAGCATCACAGAGGCATCGGTTTCGGCCGGAACGAACACTTCATGATCCCGAACGGGGCCAGTCCCTCGAAAGGGCAGACAGAAGCACCTCCGGCGCGCGCCACAGCATTTACCACGCCCCCGGCGCGCACCGAAGGTGCGCTGGACTGCTGACCAGCAGTTACGGGACAGCCTCTAGCCTCCGCGCCTCGCGGCCCCGAGGGGTCCGCCGGGTGCGCCGACGGCTGCGCTGGCGGGGTGGCGCTCCCGGATTGGGAACGATTGACGCGATCAATTCTGGTCATCTGCTTGCCATTTCTGCGCCAATCTCTATGGAAGATCAACCTTTCTTGCCCGGAAAAACCTGTAAATGCCCAAAATATTTTCCCTGGTTATGCCGGCAGCACGGCAATAAGGTCAGCTGCGGGCGCCCGCGCGATCAGCGGGATCAGGGGCGTCCGCCGCCTCCGCTCACCGCCGGTCCGCGGGCCTGCTCTCGCAGGCGCGGGGTCGGCTCGTCCTTCAGGAGAAGTACGTGAAGACCGCAGCCATCCGTATCGCCACTGTCTCCGCGGCCACCGTGGCGCTGGGCCTCATCCCGTTGGCCGGCACCTCGTACGCGGCCGGCTGCAGCGGTAGCGGCTGTGACAACCAGGGGCCCAAGGCGACAGCGTGCGAGACGGCCAACGTGTCCACCGAGCGCACCCTCATCAACAACGGCCGCAAAGCCGAACTGCGCTGGTCGGTCGGCTGCCAGGCCGCGTGGGTCCGGGTCACCGGCACCGCTCAATCTTTCTACAACTCGTTCGGCTACATCGAGAAGTACGACTCGGCCGGCAAGCTGATCCGCTCCCTGGACGTCCGCATCCCGGACTCCAACAGCATCGACTGGTCCAACATGCTCGGCGGCGGCAGCTACTACTACCGGGTCTGCATCGCGTTCGTGGGCAACGAGTACCCGATGACCTGCAGCACCAAGTTCTGACCGGCACCCCGGCCCGCTGAGCCCGCGGGAGGCCGCCGCACTGCGGCCTCCCGGCCGGTCCGCGAAGGGCCCCGGTCCGCCTTTCCCTCTCGTCATCCCTTCCGCGCGAGCAGCTCCACACCCGTGTGCCCGGCACACGGGTGTCCGCGGCCTGCCCACGCAGTGCGGGCCCGCCCTCCGGCACGGCGACTTCACCAGCAGGTGAGCCCCCCGACCCGGTCCGCGGGTGAGCGCCTACCCGGGCAGGGCCGCTGTGAGGTCGACCTCGATCAGCTGTCCGGGGAAGCCGAGTTGGGCGACTCCCAGCAGCGTGCTCGCGGTGGTGAACGCCGACCCAATGACCGATCCGGTCAAGCGCTGCCAGGCAGTACCCAGAACCGCGACATCGCCGCTGACCACATAGATCACCGAGCGGACGACGTGATCCGGACGGGAGCCCACCGCGCTCAGGGCGTCGGCGTTGGCTGCGTGTGATCTTGGCCGGGCATGCAAGCACCCGGAGCAACCCCACCCGCTCCAACACGGACCATGAGCCCGACCCTCCACGAACTTGCGCGGAGCAGCACTAGCTGGGGCAGGAAGTCCCGGACCCGATCGGCGGCGTCCACGATGACGATCGCCACCGGCAGATCCTCCCTCAGCGACAGCAGCCGCGAGGTGTGGACCAGCGACGAGGCACCGAAGCCTTCCACGCCGCAGAACACCGGCGCACCGACCAGCCCGGCCTTGCGCGCACGGTGCACGATCTCGGTTGAAGATGTCGAAGGCGTAGCTGCTGGCCAGGGTGACGGCGGCCGCTCCGATGATGCCGGCGTCCGGCAGGACGATCGCGAACAGCACGCCCAGCGGCCGAGAGCGTCGGCGACTCCGGTGGCGTCGGTGAGGGGCTTCGGGCGGCGGTGCCCCGGACCGCGAAGTCGGCGATCATGATCGCGGCGGCGATCCGCTGCGGCTCCTGCCACAACCGCCGTGAGCGCGAAGCCGGCTGATGGGTCGGAGGCGTCGCTGTGCCGCCCTCCGCGATGCCCCGTAGGGGCCCGGTCCGGGGAGCGAACGGCTCGGCCCCGCTGTGTCCAGGTGTAGACGCGCATGAGGGTGCGGACTACGGTTGCGTGCTGATCATCCGCTGCCGAGGGGGACGTCCATGCAACCGTCGTCGGCCGCCGCCGAGCCGGGTGGCTCCGGCACACGCGGGTCGCCGGACGCGCGACGGCACCCCGCGTGGGCCCGCGGGGCACTGCGCGCGGTGACGACGGTGCACACGGCGACCCTGTTCACCCAGGCCGTCCTCGCCGGGCGGTTCCTGTCCGGCGACTACGACATGCTCACCGCGCACGCGGTCAACGCCAACGTCATCGTCGCCGTCGGCCTCGTGCAGGTCATGGTGGCAGTGCTGTACTGGCGCCCGGGCCGCGGTCCGGGCTGGCCGGCCGCGGTCAGCGCCGTGCTGCTCGTGGGCGAGGCCGGGCAGGCCGTCCTCGGCTACCAGCGGACCCTGGGGGTGCACGTCCCGCTCGGCGTGATGCTCATCGCCGCCGGGCTGCTGCTCCTGGTCCAGGTGTGGCGCCCCCTGCCCCGGGGCCCCGTCCCGGCCACGTCCGGTGACGCCGGGTCAGCGTCCGGGAGGGTGCCGCCGCCCGGCACGTCCCCGGAGACGTCGCGGCCCGCACAGGAGGTCTCGTGAGGCCGGCGATACCGCGCCGCCGCCTCCTCGGCGCCCTGGGTGGCGCGGCCGCCCTGGCGGCGGTGGGCACACAGATCCCGCGACTGGCCGCCGGCGTCCAGACCGGGGAACTGCTCCGCAGCCTGCTGCCGCTGCCCTCCCCATACCAGGTGCCGCTGCCGGTCCCGCCGGTGCTGACCCCGCGGCAGGACGCCACCACCGACTACTACGAGGTGACGCAGAAGGCCGCCACCCAGGAGATCCTGCCCGGCCACACCACCGCGATCTGGGGGTACGAGGGGACCTTCCCCGGACCCACCCTCGTCTCCCGCAGCGGCCGGCGGACCGTCGTCCGCCACCGCAACACGCTTCCTGTGCCCGCCGTCGTGCACCTGCACGGCGGCCGCACCCCGTCTGCCAGCGACGGCTACCCCACCGACCTGATCGTGCCGGACGGGTTCACCGGCCCGCTCCCGCACCACGACCACCGGGCCGCCCTGGCCCACGGCTCACGCGACTACGAGTACCCGCTCCAGCAGCGGGCCGCCACGCTCTGGTACCACGACCACCGCATGGACTTCACCGGCGCCTCCGTCTGGCGCGGACTGGCCGGGTTTCATCTCGTACACGACGACGAGGAGGAGGCCCTGCCCCTGCCGCGCGGGGACCGGGACATCCCCCTCATGATCACCGACCGGGCCTTCGAAGCCGACGGCTCCTTCCGCTACCCCGCGACCGACCCAACCCTGCTGCACACCCCGGGCGTGCGGCCGGACTACGTCGAAGGGGTCCTGGGCGACGTGATCCTGGTCAACGGCGCGCCGTGGCCCGTCCTGGAAGTCGACGCCGCCCGCTACCGGCTGCGCATCCTCAATGCCTCCAACGCACGCCGCTACCGGCTGGAGTTGGACCCCCAGCCCGCGGGCGGTGGCGCCCTGGTGCAGATCGGCTCCGACGGCGGTCTGCTGGCGGCCCCGAGAGCGCACGACGCGATCGTACTGGCGCCCGCGGAACGTTTCGACGTCGTCGTCGACTTCTCCCGCTACCGGGTCGGCGAGGAGGTCACCCTGGTCAACCGGCTCGGCAGCGGCACCACCGCCGCGGTCATGCGCTTCCGGATCGCCCGGCGCGCCCCCGACGACAGCGCCGTGCCCGCCCGGCTGTCGGACATCGAGCGCCTGGACCCGGTCCGCGCGACGGCGACCCGCACCTTCGCCTTCCGCGACCAGGGCGACGAGGGCTGGACGATCAACGGCCGCCCCTTCGACCCGATGCGGGCCGACGCCACCCCCCGGCTGGGCGCGCTGGAGGTCTGGCGGTTCACCAGCGACTTCCACCACCCGGTTCACCTGCACCTGGTGCACTTCCAGGTGCTCGCCCGCAACGGCGAGGCCCCCGGCCCCTACGACGCGGGCTGGAAGGACACCGTCGACCTGACCCCGGGCGAAGCGGTCGCGGTCATCGCGAGATTCACCGGCTACCGGGGGCGTTTCGTCTTCCACTGCCACAACCTGGAGCACGAGGACATGGCGATGATGGCCAACTTTGAAGTCGTCTAGTCTGTGCCCTGACCAAATGGACGATGGTTCTTGTGTCGCCTCGTCATGCTTGCGTCCACGCTGCGGCTGCAGCCCCGCGACGGAACTGGTCGGGGAGCCGGAGGATAAAGCCCTGCCTGAGGGGATTGACAGGGCTGCCAACCACTTGGAACCTGATGCATCACCATCGAAGGCGGGGTTCCCACGTGCCGCACACAAGCGCCCGGATGAAGGTCAGTTGGGTCTGCTTGGCTACCGTTGGTGCCGGCATCCTGATCTTCGGCATCGTCACGGTCGTAGCGCCAACCTCCCCGGACAAACCACTCATGCGCGCCGTCGGCATGGCGTCGATCGGCATGGGCCTGTTCGGGATGGCGACAACGCTGGGCCCGTTCCGCCGTCAGGAACGCTGGGCGTGGCTCACGCAGTGGTTCTATCCGGTCTTCTGGGTGGTGCATCTGGTGGTTCGCCTGCCGCCGGGCAAGGATCACGTCCATCAGGTGGTGTTCATCGTGCTGTCGCTCGTGGGTTTGCTGCTGCCAGTCCGTGAGTTCTTCCCACGTCTGTGGCAGCAGAGCCGAGGTTGATGATGAAGTACAGCAACCGACGGTGATCGAACAGCGCCTCTGAGGAACAGCGTGGCGGCCTCCATGACCTTCGTTGACCGTAGCGCCAGGGAACAAGAGGGTTGCCCCAAGTGGAGACGGTCTGGCCTCGAGCCAGGCCGTCTCAGTTACCGTCTCATGGGGCCATCAGCAGAGATCGTTTCCCCGCGTTCACTCGCCCATGAACGCGGGTGAAGGGCAGGACCGCGCAGCCTTAGCCGCCGCCGGATCCCAGTCAGGCTCGGTGGTGGACATCCCGGGTGAGCGGGTGAGACGGCGGGTCATCAGCGTGATCGCGGCCCAGGCGATCAGGGTTTCGGAGTGCTGGATGAGCCGTTCGTAGTCGCGCGCATGCGGCGGGAGTTCATCGTCCAGACCGTTGGGAGCGTTCGACGACCCAGCGGCGGCGCAGCAAGACGAACCCGGAGGTGTCCAGCGGGCGGGCGACGGTCTTGACGGTGAACTTCCGCAGGTCAGGACGTCAACAGTCGCCGCGGACTGTTACCCGGGGGGCGTGCGCTCAGCGGCTGCCGCCGGTGGAGCCGCTCGAGTTCCCCGCGCAGCGATCTGTGGCAGCTACTGAGGGGACGCCAACCGTCCAGCGCGTGGCATTTGCGCCTTCACTCCGGCAGTGCCCGCAGGCCTCGATGCCTTCGCTCAGCGCTCGCAGGGCGACCCCCGGGGTACGCCTTCCCGGCGCTTACATGCCAAATGCAAACGCCATGTGGACGGCGACAGGCGGAGTGCCGCGGTTCAGGCCGCCTTCGGTGTGGCCGGCCGGGCCTGCTCGCCGCGTTGGCGCTCCTCCTTGCGGCGTTCGGTTATGGCGATCTGCTGCCGTACTCGGTCGAGGGTGAGGACGAGCCATGTGGGGCGCGCCCGCTATGAGCGCGCCCCTCTTGGGTTCCAGCGGCAACCGCTATCAGCGCACGATGATCACGACGGGGCCGCCGCCGAAGTCGTGGTCGAAGCGGTGGTGGAAGCGGAACCCGCCATGGTCGAAGTCGTGGTCGAAGCGGTGGTGGAAGCGGAACCCGCCATGGTCGAAGTCGTGGTCGAAGCGGTGGTGGAAGCGGAACCCGCCGTGGTCAAAGTCACGATCGAAGCGGAACCCGCCGTGGTCGAAGCAGCGCCAGTCGTCGCCGAAGCACCGGCTGGTGGTCACATGGGTGTGCACGGCTGGGGCTGCTGCTGCGGCCGTGCTGGCTGCGCCGATTGCAGCGCCGCCGGCCATCAAAATGGCGGCTGACGTCGCGACGAGACGCGTAGCGCCTTCTACTCGCATGGTGAATGCACTTTTCCTTCTGCCGCGTCGGCCTGTGTGGCTGGGCGGCGTGGTCTTTGCGGCACGAAAGGGATGACTGCGGCCGCGAGGGAGCGGCACGGTCGTGGGCCTCGCCCCGCGCGTTCGAGGAGCACGTCTCACATCCAAGATCCCCGCTGCACGGGAACCAGCGACCAGGGAACGTATCCCCAGGTTGCAGCTTTGCTTCGGTTACGTAAGCGGCGTCTTTTTGGATTGCCGTTTGGTGAAAAAAACGGTGTGGCACGGCCTGCCGGAATGCTGTCAGAGACTCAGCGTGACAGCGGCACCCCGCACCCGAACGGACACGGACCGCACATCCATAGGGCCGTCGACTCTCGTATCCGCGGCCTGTGGCCCGCCGTCATGGTGCTGTCGAAACCGCCCTCGCTGATCGAGACGGTCCGCTCCCGCCGCGCGACCGGCCGCTGACCGCCGGACGCAGCCGCACCCCGACGTCCAGCCCCGAACCGGGTGAGGCATTCAGGGTGATGTCGCCGCCGGAGGCGTGCACCAGGTGGCGGACGATGGGCAGACCGAGGCCGGTGCCGTCGTGGTGGGAGCCGGAGGCGCGCCAGAAGCGGTCGAAGGCGCGTGCCCGGTCGGCCTCGGTCATGCCGGGGCCCTGGTCGATGATGTGCAGTTCGGCGCCCTGGGTGCGGTGGAGGGTGATGGTGGTGCCGGGTGGGGAGACGCGAAGGGCGTTGGCGACCAGGTTGTCGATGATCTGCTCAAGTGCCCCGGGGATCGCCCACACCCGGCCGGCCGGGCTGCCGGTGATGGCCAGGGTGACGTACTGTTCCGCCGCCAGTGGCTCCCACGTGGCGACGCGGTCGGCGATGACGGCGTCCAGGTCGACCGGTTCGGCAGTGGTGGCGGTGTTCTCCAGGCGGGCCAGGGCGAGCAGGCCGTGGACCATGCGGTTGAGGCGTTCGACCTCGGCGACTGCCTCCTCCAGGCTTTCGTGGGCGCGTGGGTCGAGGTAGGGCTCGAAGTTCTCCAGGCGTAGGCGGAGTGCGGTCAGCGGGGTTTTCAGCTGGTGGGAGGCTTCCGAGGCGAACGCCTGCTGGGCTTTGAGCAGGTGCTGCAGCCGGATGGCGGTGTGGGTGAAGGAGGCGGCGAGGCTTCGGAGTTCGGGCGGGCCGGTGGTGGCGTCGGGCGGGTTGTCCAGATGGCCGTCGGCGAGTTGGGTGGTGGCCTGTTCCAGGGTGCGCAGGGGGCGGGTGATCCAGCGGGCGAGGGTGAAGGCGGCCAGCGCGACGGCGGCCAGGATGCAGGCCCCGGCGAGGGCGAGGGCGCCCCAGATGTTGTGGATGCGGCCGGTCACCTCGGCCATGGGGTAGGTCAGGCGGAGGGCGCCGCGGATCGTGGTGCCCGAGGAGCCGGGCATGGTTGCGGACAGCGCTTCGCTGCCGTCGGTGTCCGTGGTGGTGGTGACGGTGGGCCGGTTGCGCAGGGCGCGGGCGATGTCCGGCTGGGCGGCGAGGCTCACGCCGGTGCGGCCGGCCGGCTGGGAGTCGGCCAGGACGATGCCCTGCTTGTCGGTGACGATGACCCGGCCGCCGGTGCGGGTGGCGTAGTCGCCGACCACATCGGGCAGCACGCCGAAGTTGCCCTTCTCGATGTTCTCCTCGGTGATCTCGGCGAGCATGGAGGCGTCGCGTTCCACGTTCTGGGAGGCACGGGAGATCTCTCCGCGGGCGTAGATGTAGCCGAGCGGTATCTCCAGTCCGGCCAGGACCAGCAGGGCCAGGGCGAGATAGCTGAGCAGCAGGCGCCGGGTCATCCGGCCGCCTGGGACGCGGTGTCTTCGCCGGGGATGGTGAGGCGGAAGCCGACCCCACGGGCGGTGGTGATCCACGCCGGATCGCCGAGCTTGCGGCGCAGGGCCGCGACGTGCGCGTCGAGAGTCTTGGTGGGGCCGAAGTAGTGCCCTCCAGCAACCGCCCAGCAAACGGAGAGCAGGAGCCCAGCAGACGACCAAAGTTTCACCACCGATGCCAGCAGGTGGTGAACCACTCTGGACGGGACGGCCGGTTGGGTGTGTCGGCTGTCAGCGGGCGCGCGGGAGTCTGACCTGGAAGAGCGCGCCGCCGTCGGGTGCGTCAGAGAGGGTGAGTGCCCCGCCGCGGCCCTGGACGACGTCGCGTGCGATGGCCAGGCCCAGGCCCGCGCCGCCGTCGTCGCGGCCGCGGGCCTCGTCGAGGCGGACGAAGCGTTCGAAAATACGCTCACGGTCGGCCCGGGCGACGCCGTGACCGTCGTCGGCGACGCTCAGAACGATCGCGTCCCCCGCCGCCTGCACGGTCACGGTGACCGCGGTGGCGGCGTGCCGCTGGGCGTTGTCGAGCAGGTTGCCGAGCACGCGGGAGAGCTGGGTTCGGCTGCCCTGCACCTCCAATCCGGCGTCGTCGACGGTGATGGCGGGCGCGATGCATCGCTAATGCAAAGCCGTTCAGGTTTTCCTTGCGCGGCCTGGTCCCTCGCGTGTGGTCCTACCAGGCCCGTCGCGTCTGCCGTCCGAAGAGGATGCCGCGGGGTTCGGGCGGTGGGGGAGTGCCCGGTTTGAGGGGCCAGGCGAGCAGCATGCCCACGATGAAGCCGACCACGTGGGCCAGGTACGCCACGCTGCCCGACTCGGCGACGGCCTGGCCGGAGGAGTAGAACGCCTGGAGCACGAACCAGGAGCCCAGCACCACCCAGGCCGGAAGGCGTAGCGGCAGGAAGATCAGGAAGGGGACGAGCACCCACACGCGTGCCGTGGGATACAGCAGCAGGTAGGCGCCGAGCACGCCCGCGATCGCCCCGGACGCGCCGATCAGGGGCTCGGCGGAGTCCGCGTTGAGCAGCGCGAAGCCGTACCCGGCCGCGTACCCGCAGACCAGATAGAACAGCAGGTACCGCACATGGCCCATGCGGTCCTCGATGTTGTTGCCGAAGATGAGCAGGAACAGCATGTTGCCCAGCAGGTGCAGCCAGCTCCCGTGCAGGAACATCGCCGTGAGGACCGACAGCACGGGCGACTTGTCGTAGGCGGGCGGCGCCACCACGCATCCCGGGCCGTGGACGCCCACCCCGACGGCGCCCGTCGGGACCAGCGACGGGAGCTGACCGTGGATCAGCTCCCTCGGCACCAGTGCCCACTGCTGCGTGAAGGCCTCCAGATGGCAGAGCTGCGCCAGCGAACTGCTGCCCGTGACGGATCCGGCGATGCCGGGCGTGAGCAGGAACACGACGAAGTTCGCGGCGATCAGCGCGTACGTCACCCACGCGGTGCGCCGCACCGGGTTCAGATCATGGACGGGAATGACCACAGAAAAGTACTGCCCGCGATGCGCTCGCCGAACCGGTGAACGCCGCCGTCCGCGTGTACGTATCCCTCCTCGACCGCCCGCGGCCCGGGGAAGGCGGGCCGCGCGGCGGACCACTCGTCCGGTCCGCCCGCTGCCACGGCCGGCCGGAGCGGCACAGGGCTCACGGCGTGCTGTCGCGGACCTTCGCCGCGGCCTTCCGGGCCGCCACGAGCACCGGATCCCACACGGGGGAGAACGGTGGCGCGTAGCCCAGGTCCAGGGCCGTCATCTGCTCCACCGTCAGACCGGCCGTGAGGGCGACCGCGGCGATGTCGACCCGCTTCCCCGCGCCCTCACGGCCGACGATCTGCACGCCCAGCAGCCGGCCGGTACGGCGTTCGGCGATCATCTTGACGGTCATCGGGGAGGCGCCGGGGTAGTAGCCCGCGCGGCTGGTCGACTCGACCGTGGCCGTCTCAAACCGCAGGCCCACCCGGCGGGCGTCCTTCTCGCGCAGCCCGGTGCGCGCGATCTCCAGGTCGCACACCTTGCTCACCGCGGTGCCGACCACGCCCGGGAAGGTGGCGTAGCCGCCGCCGGCGTTGGTGCCGATGATCTGGCCGTGCTTGTTGGCGTGGGTGCCCAGCGGGACGTGGCGGAGCTGTCCTGAGACCAGGTCCAGGACCTCCACGCAGTCGCCGCCGGCCCAGATGTTCTCGTGGCCGCGCACCCGCATCGCCCGGTCGGTGAGCAGGCCGCCGTGCGCGCCGACCGGGAGCCCGGCCGCCCGCGCGAGCGCGGTCTCCGGGCGTACCCCGATGCCCAGCACGACCACGTCCGCCGGGTACTCGGCGTCCGCGGTCGCCACCGCCCGGACCGCCCCGTCGTCGCCGGTGAGCACCTTGGTCACCTCGGCGTCGTCGACCATGGTGATGCCCAGGCCCGTCATGGCCCGGTGCACCAGGCGGCCCATGTCCGGGTCGAGCGTGGACATCGGTTCCCGGCCGCGGTTGACGACCGTCACCTCGTAGCCGCGTTTGATGAGCGACTCCGCCATCTCGACTCCGATGTAGCCCGCCCCGATCACCACCGCCCGGCGGCCGCGCGCGCGTGCGAGCGTGTCCAGCAGGGCCTGGCCGTCGTCGAGGGTCTGCACCCCGTGCACGCCGGGCGCGTCGGCGCCGGGCATGTCGGGCCGGACGGGGCGGGCCCCGGTGGCGATCACGAGCTTGTCGTACGACGTCCAGGTCTCCGCGCCGGAGTCGACGTCCCGCGCGCGCACCCGGCCTGCGGCCACGTCGATCTCCGTCACCTCGGTGCGCATCCGCAGGTCGATGCCCCGCGCGCGGTGCTCCTCGGGCGTGCGGGCGATCAGCCGGTCCCGTTCGTCGACGTCGCCGCCCACCCAGTACGGGATGCCGCACGCCGAGAAAGAGGCGAAGTGGCCGCGTTCGAACGCCACGATCTCCAGCTCGTCCGGCCCGCGCAGCCGGCGTGCCTGCGACGCCGCGGACATCCCCGCGGCGTCGCCGCCGATCACGACAAGGCGTTCCTTCGTACCCCGGCCCTCACGCGCAGCGTTCACGTCCATGCGCCCACGCTACGGGGACGGGCCGTCACCAGTCCCGGGGTCGTCTCAGTCCTCGGCGTCCGGTTCGCCGCCCGGCTCCCCGGCCGAAGGAGTAGCCGGCCGGGAGTCCGGCAGCGCGCCCGGCGCGGTCATGACGGGCGCGTCGGCGGCGGGGCGGCGCGGCAGCCGGGGCCGTACCACCCGCAGCCACAGCGCCGCGGCGACAGCCGCCGCCGCGGCGAACGGGAGCAGCGCACCGACGGCCAGGGCGATCCAGCGGAGCACGGTGACGAACACGTGCCAGCCGCCCGCCAGCGCGTCCACGAACCCGGGCTCGTCGTCCTCGGCGACCGCCGGCGCGGGCGGCGGTGTCCGGGACAGCGACAGGGTGATGGTGGCCAGGCTCGTACGGTCCTTCAGCGACGCCTGCTGGGCCAGCAGCGCCTCCAGGTCGGACTCGCGGCGGCTCAGCTCTCCCTCCAGGCTGACCACGTCGCTGAGCCTTGTCGCCTGGTCCATCAGCTCCCGCACCCGCGCCACGCTCACGCGCTGCGACTTGACGCGGCTGTCCACGTCGACGACCTGGTCGGTGACGTCCTGCGCCTTCGCCGTGCGCTCGATCAGCTTGCCGGTGCCCTCCAGGCCGCTGAGCACCTCGTCGTACCGTTCGACCGGCACGCGCAGGACCACGCGGGTGCGTTCGTGCCCGTCCCCGTCGCGGCTGGTGTTCTCGTCACCGACGTACCCACCGGCGTTCTCGACGGTGGCGCGGGCCGTGTCGAGGGCCTTCGGCACGTCCTTGACCTGCACGGTGAGCGAGGCGGTGCGGATGATGTGGGTCGCGGCGACCCTGGGCGGCGCGGTGGCCCTCGCGCCGGAAGCCGGACCGCCACCGCTGCCGCTGTCCGGCGCGCCCCGCTGGTCCTCGGCGGCGGCGGCGTCCGCCGCGGACTTGGCGGAGGAACCGCCGCCGTCGTCCGCGCTGCACCCGGTGAGTGAGAGGGCGGCGGCGAGCAGAAGCCCGGCAAGGGCGGAAGCGGGCCGGACGGAACGTCGTGTGCGCATGTGGCATACCCCCGAGGGTCGTTGTGACCACTGACGCTTCTTCGACTCCCGGCCGGCGCGAGACGTTGGGCGGAAAGGGTTCCGATGCGGTCACGTTCATGACTCGGGCGAGACTCGGGCCCGGGCGCCGGGGCGCGGCAGGTGTGCCGGAACGGTCTGAGAGAGTGGGCTCATGAGCGCAGCGCGTACGGGCACGGACCACGCAGTCGTCATCGGGGCCGGGATCGCGGGGCTGGCCGCCGCGCACCGGCTGTTGCAGCAGGGGGCGCGGGTGACCGTGCTGGAGGCGGCCGAGCGCGTCGGCGGCAAGCTGCTGCCGGGCGAGATCGCGGGCGTCCGCGTCGACCTGGGCGCCGAGTCGATGCTGGCCCGCCGGCCCGAGGCCGTGGCCCTCGCGCGTGAGACGGGACTGGCCGACCACCTCCAGCCGCCCGCCACGGCGAGCGCCGCCATCTGGACGCGTGGCGCCCTGCGCCCCATGCCGAAGGGGCACGTCATGGGCGTCCCCGGCACCGCCTCCGCGCTGTCCGGGGTGCTGTCCGAGGAAGGCCTGGCCCGTATCGAGCGCGACGCCGGGCTGCCCCGCACGGAGGTCGGCGACGACGTGGCGGTCGGCGAGTACGTGGCCGCCCGCCTGGGCCGCGAGGTCGTCGACCGTCTGGTGGAGCCCCTGCTCGGCGGGGTCTACGCCGGTGACGCCTACCGCATCTCGATGCGTTCGGCCGTCCCCCAGCTCTTCCGGGCCGCGCAGACCCACGACTCACTGCTGGAAGGGGTCCGCGAGATCCAGGCCGCGGCGGCCGCCGCGCAGCAGACCGGGCCGGTGTTCATGGGCGTCGAGGGCGGGGTGGGCCGGCTGCCGCTCGCGGTCGCCGAGTCGGTGCGGGCCCGCGGCGGCGAGATCCTGACCGGGGCCCCGGTGACGGAGTTGCGCAGGCAGGACCGCACGTCCTGGCGGGTGACCGCCGGCGACCGCGTGCTGGACGCCGACGCGGTGGTCGTCGCCGTGCCCGCGCCGGCCGCCGCCGGGCTGCTGCGCGCCGAGTCCCCGGAGGCCGCCGCCGAGCTGCGGGCCGTCGAGTACGCCTCCATGGCCCTGATCACCCTGGCCTACCGCCGCGCCGACGCCGCCCTGCCCGAGGGCAGCGGCTTCCTGGTGCCCCCCGTCGACGGGCGCACCATCAAGGCGTCCACCTTCGCCTCCCGTAAGTGGGGATGGATCGCCGAGGAGGACCCGGACGTGGTCGTGGTGCGCACCTCGGTGGGGCGGTACGGCGAGACGGAGATCCTGCAGCGCGAGGACGACGGCCTCGTCGAGGTCTCCCGGCACGACCTGCGCGAGGCGACCGGCCTGGACGCCGTGCCCCTGGAGACCCGCGTCACCCGCTGGACCGACGGACTGCCCCAGTACCCGGTCGGCCACCACGCGCGCGTGGCCCGCATCCGCGAGCACGTCGGCAAGCTGCCGGGCCTCGCGGTGTGCGGCGCGGTGTACGACGGGGTGGGCATCCCGGCGTGCGTGGCGAGCGCGTACGCGGCCGTCGATCAGCTGCGGGGCGACCTGCGGGCCGTGCGGGATCTCACCGCGGCCCCGGTGCAGAGTCTGCACGGCGGAGCGGGAGAATAGCCTCATGAGTGACGACGCCCCCACCACCGAGTCCGGCAGGATCCCGAACAAGGGCAAGCTGGCCAAGGACCTCAACGAGGTCATCCGCTACACGCTGTGGTCCGTCTTCAAGCTGAAGGACCTGCTCCCCGAGGACCGCGCGGGCTACGCGGACGAGGTCCAGGAGCTGTTCGACCAGCTCGCCGCCAAGGACGTGACCATCCGCGGCACGTACGACCTCTCGGGCCTGCGTGCCGACGCCGACCTCATGATCTGGTGGCACGCCGAGACGAGCGACCAGCTCCAGGAGGCGTACAACCTCTTCCGACGTACGAGGCTGGGCCGCGCGCTGGAGCCGGTGTGGTCGAACATGGCGCTGCACCGCCCCGCCGAGTTCAACCGCTCGCACATCCCGGCGTTCCTCGCCGACGAGACGCCGCGCAACTACGTCAGCGTCTACCCCTTCGTGCGCTCCTACGACTGGTACCTGCTGCCCGACGAGGACCGCCGCCGCATGCTCGCCGACCACGGCAAGATGGCCCGCGGCTTCCCGGACGTGCGCGCCAACACCGTCGCGTCCTTCTCCCTCGGCGACTACGAGTGGGTCCTCGCCTTCGAGGCCGACGAACTGCACCGCATCGTCGACCTCATGCGTCACCTGCGCGCCTCCGAGGCGCGCCGGCACGTCCGTGAGGAGATCCCCTTCTTCACCGGGCGTCGTAAGGACCTCGCCGAGCTGGTGGCGGGCCTGGCCTGACGCCTCCGTGCGTCCCGGGCCGACGGGCCCCCGGAACCGGCCCCGGCCTGGTCAGCGGGTGACGCCGGTGCGGCCGGTCGCGCTCTTCAGGGACTCGCGCAACCGGCGTGCGCGGGACTCCTGGAAGGTCGGGCCGTCCGGCCGCGGCTCCGCGCGCGGGGCGCACGCCGCCTGCCACAACGGCAGGCGGCCCTGGAGCAGGTAGGCGTCCAGGTACGCGTTGACGCAGGCGTTCGGTCCGCCCGCGATGCCGTGCGTGCCCGCGCCCCGCTCGGTCACCAGCACCGAACCGGCCAGCCGCGCGCGCAGTTGCAGGGCGCCCCTGTACGGGGCTGCCGCGTCCCGTTCGGCGGCGAGGATCAGCGTCGGCGGCAGCTCGCCGGGGGCGGTCCGCACGTCCAGGGGCCGCTGCCGGGGCGCCGGCCAGTAGGCGCACGGCAGGTTCGCCCACACATTGCTCCAGGTCTCGAACGGCGCGACCCGCGCGAGCCGTGTGTTGTCCCGGTCCCAGACCGCGAAGTCCGTCGGCCAGGGAGCGTCGTCGCACTCCACGGCCGTGTAGACCGCGCTGCCGTTCTCCGCCCGGGCGGCCCCCTCCCGGTGCGGCGCCGCCAGCGCGACCAGCGGTTTCGGGTCGCCCTTCAGATACGCCGACAGGGCCTTGGCACTGCCGGGCCAGTAGTCGTCGTAGTACCCGGCGGTCAGGAACAGACCCTGCAACTGCCCCGGCCCCACCCTGCCGCCCGCCGGTTCGGCGGCGAGCCGCTCCCGTGCCCTGTCGTAGCTCTTCTGCACCTGCCCGGCCGTGCGGCCCAGCCCGTACACGTCGTCATGACGGGCCGCCCACTTCCGGAAGTCCGCCCAGCGGGTCTCGAACGCGGCCGACTGGTCCAGGTTGGCGCGGTACCAGATCCGGTCGGGCGCCGGGTCCACCGCCGCGTCGAAGACCATCCGGCGTACGTGCGAGGGGAACAGCGTGGCGTACAGCGCGCCGAAGTAGGTGCCGTACGAGGCGCCCACGAACGTCAGCCGGTCCTCGCCCAGCGCCGCCCGCAGCACGTCCAGGTCACGGGCGTTGTTGAGGGAGTTGTAGTGGCGCAGGTCCTCGCCCGCGCGCCGGGCGCAGCCGCCCGCGTACGCCTTGGCCTCGGCGACGCGCTGCTCCTTGTACGCCCGTGAGGGATGCGCGGGCGCGGGCGTGGGCGCCCTGAAGAACTCCTTCGGGTCCTGGCAGGACAGCGGGGCGGACCGGCCCACCCCGCGCGGGGCGTAGCCGACGAGGTCGTACGCGGAGGCGACACGCCTCCACTCCGGCAGCAGGCCCATGAGGGGGAAGGAGGTGCCATCGGCGCCCGGCCCGCCCGGGTTGAACACCAGGGAGCCCTGACGGGGCACTCTGCGCTTGCTGTTGCGCGGGTCCTTGTGGGTGGCCCGCACCCGGCTGACGGCGAGCCGGATCCGCCTGCCGTCGGGGTGCGCGTAGTCGAGGGGCACCTGAACCGTGCCGCACTCCATGGTCCGGGGCAGTTCCCGCGCCTTCGGGCACGCGCCGAACTCGATCCCGGCGGCCCGGGCACGCGCCGCGGCCACGACGGTGCCGCGCGGCTGTGCCGCGGCGGACGTGGCCGGGGCGCCGGTAAGAGCGGTGAGGACCAGGGACCCGGCGGCCGTCCAGACGGCGGCAGCGGTCATCGCGTATCCCTTCGGTGCACGGCAGCGACAGAAGGGATGTTTCGTCCACCCCGACGGCGAGGGCAAGCACCGCCCACCGGTGTCGCCCCCGATGCCCCCGACGCGCCCCGACCGGGCGCCGGTGCCGGGCGCACGCTCCGGCACGCGCCGCCGTCCGCACGCCCGCGGTCCCGGCTCCGAAGCCGCCGTGGGGCCTAGCGGTCCTGGGAAGCCCGGCCCTGCGAGGGACGGTTGTGCGGAGGCCGGTCGCGTGCGGGGCGGTCGTGGTGGGCGAAGGCCGCGCGCAGGTCCGGTTCGCCGATCGCGTGGATGCCGCGTACGGCCACGGACGCCAGGTACGTACGATCGTCCCCGGCGCCGTTCATCCGGCGGGTCAGGCCGCCGAGCAGGCGCTGGCCGGCCGGGGAGGCCCAGCGCGAGTACGGGTGGACCTCGAAACGGGCGAGGGCCAGGCAGCTCAACGCGAGGGCGAGCGGCAGCGCGAACCAGAGGGCGATCAGCTCGCGGGGCATCCCGGTCGGGCCGGGCAGCAGCAGCGCGGTCGTGCCCAGGGCGACGACGCCCAGCGCGGCCACCCGCACCCGGCGGACCCCGGCCGCGATCGTGGACGCGTCCCCGTCCGGCACGGCGAGACCGGCCCTGACGAGCCGGTCGGCGAGGCCGCGCACCGCGTCCGCGGTGGCCGCCGCCGCGCGTACCGGCGCGATCCGGGACTGCCCCTCCGGGCCGATCGCCCCTATGACGGAGCGCTCCATCTCGTCACGGCCGCGCGGATCGACGACCGTCGCCCAGCCGGTGTGCGCGAGCAGCAGCCGGCGCTGGCGCGCCATGGAGACCAGGGTCAGCTCGGCGACCCGCGCCGGTCCGCCCGAGAGGAACGCGGCCTCGTAGAGCGTCAGATCGCGGCCCCGGCCCGCGTCCACGTCGACGACCGCGGCGCGTACCGCGGCCAGGCACAGCCGCAGGCACGCCGTGCCCGTGAAGGCCCAGGCCAGAAGCAGGAGAAGGACCCAGAACATGACGCGTTTCTATGCCAGAGGCCTGGGAAACGCCATGCCCTGTTCGCCATCCGGACAGAGTGTTGCCGGTATGTGACGTTCCGCTTGTTTCCCGAGGTCAGGGCACCGGGACGCCGGGGCCGGACTCAGCGGCGCAGCAGCACCCGCCGGGCCGCGCGGGCCGCCCGTGCCGCCGGGCGGCGCGACCGCGGCGCCGGCCCCGAGCGGTCCAGCCACCACTCCCGCAACTCCCGCCGGGCGCCCGCGTGGTGAGGCCGGCCGGCGAGCAGCAGGGACTCCGCGAACTCCAGGGCGTCCTGCCGGTAGCCCCCGGTCATCGGGTGCCTCTGCGCATACGCGAGGAACGCGGCCCGGTACTCCTCGCCGAGCAGCACCGGCAGTTCGGGCGCCACCTTGGCCACGACGTCCGCCCGCTTCGCGGCGAGCGACCGCGCCTGCACGCCGATGCGCACCCGGTCGAACCCCTCCGGGGCGGGCGTCCCGGCGACGAGCGCCGAGAGCAACGAGGTCTGCGCGAGCGCGAGCCGCTGCCGCGCGGACTCGGAGCCGGCCGCCTGCCGTTCCGGTCCGGGCGCGCCACGGCCGCCGTCGGGTGCGGGTGCGGTGCCGCGCGCGGGCGCGGCGTCCGGGGCAGCGGCGGGTGCCGGGTCGGAGTCGGCCGACCCTACGGCCGTCGTGCGTCCCGATTCCACCGCCGTTCCGATGGTCGCCAACTCCCTTTCCAGTTCGGCTGGTTCGGGGAAGTTCTCGTCGCGTTCCAGGAGGACCCCCGGTGGCGCGACCCGCGAGGCGAGGTCGGTCAGGATGTCGAGGACCGGGCGCGGCACCGGGTGGGCGTGGCTGTCGTGCCAGACGCCGTCACGCTCGAAGCCGCCCGCCACATGGACGTACGCGAGGGCTTCGAGGGGGAGTTCGGCCAGCGCCCGGGCCGGATCCTCGCCCCGGTTGACGTGGTTGGTGTGCAGATTGGCCACGTCGATCAGCAGCCGCACCCCCGTGCGGTCGGCCAGCTCGTACAGGAACTGCCCCTCCGTCAGCTCATCGTCCGGCCAGTTCAGCAGCGCGGCGATGTTCTCCACGGCGAGCGGCACGGGCAGTGCCTCCTGCGCGATACGGACGTTCTCGCACAGCACGTCCAGGGCGTCGCGGGTGCGCGGCACGGGCAGCAGATGCCCGGCCTCCAGCCGCGGCGAGGCGGTCAGCGCGCCGCCCGCGCGGACGAACGCGATGTGCTCGGTCACCAGCGGCGAGCCGAGCGCCAGCGCCCGCTCGGCGAGGGCGGTCAGCCGGCCCTGGTCCGGCCGTTCGGCCCCGCCGAGGCCGAGCGAGACCCCGTGCGGCACCACGGTCACCCCGCGGCGGCGCAGCCGCAGCAGCGACTCGGGCAGATGCCCGGCGCACACGTTCTCCGCGACGACCTCCACCCAGTCGATGCCCGGCATGGCCTCCACGGCGTCCGCGATCTCCGGCCGCCACCCGATCCCCGTCCCGAGCCGCTCCATCGTGCCCTCGCCCCCTCTTGCCTCCATACCGGTGCACGTGAGGGGGGTATGGCCCCGGGCGCCGGGCCCCGAACCCCGCCGCCGCACCTTCAGAGCAACATTTGAGCTAAGCCCCGCCGTGGGCGTGGACCCGGCGGAGCGCGGGGTGGTCGGCGACGACCGTGCAGGAGCCGGGGGCGATCTCCGTGAAGCCCGCGTCGCGGACCACCGGCAGCCCGCCCGAGGTGAGTTCCGCCCAGTGGGCGGGTTCGGCGGTGCGGACGGTGAGCGGGAAGCCCGCGTCACGCCAGGCCGTACGCTGCTCGTCGGCCAGTTCCCACCAGGCGAGCTGGGCGCCGTGGCCCGCCTGGGCCATCGCCTTGCCCGCGGACATGTCCAGCCCGGGGCTCGTCCACAGCACCGGGACGCCGGGGTCCGGCGCAGCGGGCGGCTCCGGGTCGTCGAGCTCGGTGCCGGAGACCTGGAGCTTCGCCAGGTCCTTGGGCCAGCCGTCCAGCGGTACGGGCGGGAAGACCCGCACCTGCGCGGTCTCTCCGGTGACGGTGATGCCGGGCAGGGCCTCGGCCCGCCGCCACTCGGAGCCGCGCGCCCGCCGCACCACCTTGCGGATCCGGGCGTCCTGCCAGTCGCGTACGGCCCCCGCCCACTCCCCGTCACCGGCCGAGCGCTCGTCGGCGAGCAGCACCAGGACCGCTCGGGCCGCGGTCTCCAGGGCGTCCGTACGGGCCGGGGGAGCGGCCCGCTCGATCCGCACCACCAGCGGCAGCACGAACTGCGGCGCCTGGTCGCGTGCGCCGGGCTCGGCGCGGAACGGGCTGTCCTGCGGGGCGGTGGCCGTGGTGCTCTCGTCGGTGCTCACGGCGTCCAGTCTGCCAGCCGGGTCGTCGGCCCCCGGCCGTCACCGGCGCCGGGCGTCACCGCCCCACCCCGGCCGACCCGTCAGGCCCGGTCGGTCGAGGCGGCGATCAGGTCGGAGACCTTCACCAGGCGGTAGCCCTGCTTGCGCAGCTCCGGTACGACGGCACGCACCACGCGCTCGGTGGTGGGGGCGGCGCTGCGGGTGCAGTGCATGACCACGACCGAGCCCGGCTTGACCCCGTTCAGGACCTGCCGGACCACGGCGTCCGCGTCCGTCGCGAACGCGTCTCCGCTCACCACGTCCCACTGCACCGCCGTGACGCCGAGACTGCTGAGCGCCCGCAGGGACTGCTGGTCGTAGCAGCCGCCCGGGAAGCGGAAGTACGGCATCGGGTGCGGCACGCCCGCCTTGCGGAACACCTCGTACGCGCCCTCCACGTCCGACCGCATCCGGTCGGCGGGCACCCGGGGCAGGCCGTAACAGTTCGCGGTGAACGCGTAGTGGCTGTAGGAGTGGTTGGCGAGCTCGAACAGGGGGTCGCTGCCGATGGAGCGGGCCTGGTCGGGGTACTGCTCGGCCCAGCGGCCGGTCATGAACACCGTGGCCGGCGCCTTCAGGGCGCGCAGGGTGGCGATGAGTTCCGGGTTGTCGAAGTGCTCGCCCGCCGCCGCGCGCGGTCCCTCGTCGGCGGTCATGTCCGCGTCGAAGGTGAGCGCGACCGTCTTCCCCTTGGTGCGGGGGCCGTTGCTGAAGACAGGGGTCAGACCGCCGGGTCCCGGGGTGAGGGCCGGCGGCCGGGAGGGCGAGGGACTGGCCGGTGCGGAGGGTGGGGCCGACGCGGACTTCGAGGGGGCCGTCAGCCCGGCGCGGGGGGCTCCGTTGCCGCCGCAGGCGGCCAGGGCGGCGCCGAGGGCGCAGACGGCGGTGATGCGTCGTACAAGTGGGATCACCCGATGAACATATGACCATCTTCGATCACGGGAACGGCGGCACGGCCGTACGGTCACCCACCCGGTGGCCGGGGCAGACGCGGGACCCGGCTCAGCGGCCGTAGCGGGCGGTGAGGGTGCCGGAGGCCAGGGTGTGACCGCTCAGCGCGCGCCGCACGTCGGCGGCCGTGGCATTCGGCTTCAGGTCGAGACGGCGGTCGGCGGCGTACACCGTGATGACATAGCGGTGCGGCCGGCCCGGCGGCGGGCAGGGACCGCTGTAGCCCGTCTTCGAGAAGTCGTTGCGTCCCTGGGCGGCTCCCGGCGGGGTCGCGCCCGTCGGCAGGCTCCTGGTGCGCGGGTCCATGTTCCAGACCAGCCAGTGCGTGAACGTGCCGCCCGGGGCGTCCCGGTCCTCGACCAGCAGGATCAGCCCCGCCGTGCGCGCGGGAACCCCGGAGAACGAGAGCGGCGGCGACACGTCGGCACCGCCGCACGTGTAGCGGCCCGGAACGGTGCCGCCGTCGGCGAACGCCGGGCTCGACACGGCGATCCGGCCCGTGGCACCGGGGGAGACGGTGCCGTCGGCGCTGGGCGTGCCGGCGGCGCCCCGGCCCCCGCTCCCGCACCCCGCGAGGCCCCCCAGCACCACGATCAGGACAACCCCCACGAGCCGGCTGCGCATGCCTCGCACGCTAACGACTCCCTCACCGCGCCGCGACCGCGCAGACCCGTCCAGGGGACGGGCCCAGGGGACGGGCACGGGAGCTACATCCTGGAGCCGGCGGCCGTGCTGCCGTCCGCCTCCGGGGTGACCGCGTCGGCGCTGCTCCGGACGGGGGTGATCGGCGCCGCCTCGGGGGCGGGGCCGTCCGTGGACGTCTCCGTGCCCTCGGGCAACTGCTCGGGCGGACGGGGTGCGGGTGCCGTGCTCCGGTCACGGCTCCTGGAGGGACCCGGCTCCGGTTCCGGCTCCCGCTGGGCCTTCTCCAGGAAGCGCAGCAGCTCGACCGGGAAGGGCAGGACCAAGGTGGAGTTCTTCTCGGCGGCGACCGCCGTCACCGTCTGGAGCAGCCGCAGTTGCAGCGCGGCGGGCGTGTCCGCCATCTGCTGGGCCGCCTCGGCCAGCTTCCTGGACGCCTGGAGCTCCGCGTCCGCGTTGATGATGCGGGCCCGCCGGTCACGGTCGGCCTCCGCCTGCCGGGCCATGGACCGCTTCATCGTGTCCGGCAGGGAGACGTCCTTGATCTCCACGCGGTCGATCTGCACGCCCCACCCGACGGCCGGGCTGTCGATCATCAGCTCGAGGCCCTGGTTGAGCTTCTCGCGGTTGGACAGCAGATCGTCCAGGTCGCTCTTGCCGATGATCGAGCGCAGCGACGTCTGCGCCATCTGCGAGACCGCGAACTTGTAGTCCTCCACGCGGATGAGCGCATTGGCGGCGTCGACCACCCTGAAGTAGACGACCGCGTCCACGCGTACCGTCACGTTGTCCCGGGTGATGCCCTCCTGGGCCGGGATCGGCAGCGTGACGATCTGCATGTTGACCTTGTAGAGCCGGTCCACGAACGGGATGATCACCGCCAGGCCCGGCGGGCGCGCCTCACCGGTCTGCCGCCCGAGGCGGAACACCACCCCGCGTTCGTACTGCTTGACGACCCGCATCGCCGCGGTGAGGTACACGAACCCCACGCAGCCCGCGGTGATCACGGCGGTCACCAGTTCCTGCACCATGACGAGGACTCCTCGACCGGTCGCCGGTATGCGTGCTGTGCGCTCCCTTCAACGATATGCCCGGTCCGACGCCAGGGTCGAGCCGTGGGACGGGCACCGCCCACAGGGCAGCGGGACGGCCCCGGCCCAGAGGACCGAGAGAGGGCCCCGCGACTCACAGGGCCGTGAACGCGTCCGTCCGCGGGCAGTGCGCCAGCACCGCGCCGGTGTGCACCTCGTAGTACCAGGCGTGCAGCGTGAGCCGGCCGTCCGCGAGCCGCTTCTCGACGCACGGGTACGAGCGCAGCCGCAGCAACTGGGTCAGGGCGTGGCTCTGGACGCCCTCGGCGACCGCCGGGTCCTGGGCGGCGCCCGCCGGCCGGGGCGTCGCCTGCGCCAGCCAGTCCCGTACGGCGGGTACGGCGTCGAGATCGTCCCCGCGGACGAGGGCGCCGACCGCGCCGCAGTGGGAGTGGCCGCATACGACGATGTCGCCGACGCCGAGCACCTCCACCGCGTACTCGATGGTGGCCGCCTCGGCGGTGGGCCCGGCCGAGGCGTACGGCGGCACGATGTTGCCCGCGGTGCGCAGCTCGAACAGCTCGCCCGGCCGGGCGCCGGTGATCAGGGCCGGGACGACCCGGGAGTCGGAGCAGGTGATGAACAGGACCTCGGGGGACTGGCCCTCGGCGAGCCGGGCGAAGTCCTCCGGGCGCCGTCCGAACGTACGGGCATTGTGGATCAGGGGCTGCATGGGGCGACTCCGTGTCTTTTGGCGCGGACCAGCCAACGGTCAGGGCCGGCGAACGATCATGAGCCGGCAGGAGACACGGTAAACCCCGGGAAGCCGTCCGCCGGGGCGTCGTCCCGGTCAGTGCGTCTCGACGAGCCCCTTGGCGTCCCGGGCGAGGGCGGTCAGGCGGGATATCGCGCGGAAGTACTTCTTGCGGTAGCCGCCGTTCAGCATCTCCTCGCTGAACAGCCGGTCGAAGGGCATCCCGGAGGCCAGTACGGGCACCTCGCGGTCGTAGAGCCGGTCCGCGAGCACCACGAGCCGCAGTGCCGTCGACTGGTCCGGCACCGGCCGCACGTCGGTGAGACACACGGCCGCCACCCCGTCGGTCAGGGCGCCGTAACGGCTGGGGTGCACCCTGGCCAGATGGTCCAGGAGGTGCGGGAAGTCGTCGAGCGAGGCGTTCTCGGTGGCGTACGCCGCCTTCGTCACCTGCGCCTCGGAGTACGGCGCCGGCGCCTCGGGCAGGCCGCGGTGGCGGTAGTCCTCGCCGTCGATGCGCAGCGCGCGGAAGTGCGCGGACAGACCCTGGATCTCGCGCAGGAAGTCCGTGGCGGCGAAACGGCCCTCGCCGAGCTTGCCCGGCAGCGTGTTGGAGGTGGCGGCGAGCGCGACGCCCGCGTCGACCAGCCTGCCGAGCAGGGTGGACACGAGCACGGTGTCGCCCGGGTCGTCCAGCTCGAACTCGTCGATGCACAGCAGGCGGTGGCCGGAGAGGGTCTCGACGGTCTTCTGGAAGCCGAGGGCGCCCACCAGGTTGGTCAGCTCCACGAAGGTGCCGAACGCCTTGCGGGCGGGCTCGGCCGGGGTGGCGTGCCACAGGGACGCCAGCAGATGGGTCTTGCCGACGCCGTAACCGCCGTCGAGGTAGACACCGCGGGGCCCCGCGCCGGCGGCCCTCCCCTTGCCCCTGCTCCTGCCGAAGCCGAACAGGCCGCGCCTGCCGGAGCCGGCCGCGGGCGCCCCGAGGCCGGCGGCGAAGTCGTCCAGGACCTCGACGGCCTCGGTCTGGCTGGGCTGCTTCGGGTCCGGGAGGTACGTCGCGAAGCGCACCGCGTCGAAGCGGGGCGGCGGCACCATCTCGGCGACCAGCCGGTCCGCGGGGACGTGCGGCTCGCGGGCGCACAGGGACAGCGGGGCCGTGGTGGTCAGGGAGCTGAGCCCGGAGGCGGCTGTGGAGGACGACACGGTTCCCCATGGTAAGCGGCGTGGAACACTGCACCTCATGCGACGCCTGTTCCCTGTGACCGACGAAACAGCAGCCCGTCCCCCGGAAGGGACGCACGGGGCCGGGACGCACGTGGCCGGTGGTACGGGCGTGCCCGGCCCCCTCGTGGACCGGGAGTGGACCTTCGCCGAACTGGCCGCCGCCTACGCCTACCCCGAGCGCGGGCCCGCGGCCGGGGAACCGTGGCTGCGCGCCAACATGGTCGCCACCCTCGACGGCGCCGCCCAGCACGAGGGGCGTTCCCAGCCCATCTCCAGCGCCGCCGACATGAGGATCTTCGGCACCCTGCGGGCGCTGGCCGACGTGGTGGTGGTCGGCGCGGAGACGGTACGCCAGGAGGGGTACCGCCCGGCCCGGGCCCGGGCGGAGTTCGCGGCGCTGCGGGAGGCGGCCGGGCAGGGGCCCGCTCCGGCGATCGCCGTCGTCACGGCGAGCCTGGAGCTGGACTTCTCGCTGCCGCTGTTCGGCTCGCCGCTGGTGCCCACGCTGATCCTCACGGGCGCGGCGGCGGCCCCGGACCGGATCGCGGCCGCGGAGAAGGCGGGCGCGCGGGTGGTGATCGCCGGTGACGGCGTCGGTGTCGACCCCGCCCGCGCCGTCCGGGCGCTCGCCGGACTCGGTCACACCCGTCTGCTCACCGAGGGCGGGCCGCGCCTGCTCGGTCAGATGGTGGCGTCCGGCGTCCTCGACGAAATGTGCCTCACCGTCTCCCCGATGCTCACCGCGGGCGACGCCCAGCGCATCGCCGGCGGGCCCTCCGTCACGGTCCCGCAGCGCTTCACCCTGGCGTCCCTCATCGAGGACGACGGCTTCCTGTTCGGCAGGTACCGCCGCCCCTGACCGGAGCACCGCCGCCGCAATTCCCGCGATACCCGTGCGATCACGGGGCAGGATGGTTTCCGCAGGGGCCGCTGCGGCCCGTGGCGGGAGACGGAGGGTCCGGGGACCCTCGGAGGAGAAAGGGCGCCTGGTGTTCACAAGCGTTTTGATGATCGAGAAGGCCCTGACGTCCGCCGACGTGGAGTTCGTCACCACCTTGCACGGCGAGGAGCCGGTGTTCTTCCACGTGCTGCTCCAGCCGCGCGGCGATCAGGCCGACCGGTTGCTGCGGGCCATCGACGACATCGCGCTCGGCGAACTGGACGAGGCGACGCGCGAGGGCGAGACCCCCGAGGGCGCGGCCGCGAAGGGCGCCGGGGAGCAGGCCCTGGACGTGTCCCTCCTCGCATTGCGCGCGGCGGGCAGCAGGGCCGAGGGCCGGCTCGTCGAGGACCATCCGCTGGACGCCCTGAAGTCGCTGGTCGCCGAGGTCGGCGCCGACGAGGTGATCGTCCTGACCGACCCGCACTACGTGGAGGAGTTCTTCCACCGCGACTGGGCCTCCCGGGCCCGCCACAAGGTGGGCGTACCGGTCCTGAAGCTCTTCTCCCACAGCAAGGCATAGGCTGGGGCGGCGTCCCCGCGCGGGGGCGCCCGCACCGTCGTACCGCAGCCGCACCACCTGGGGAGAAAAGCGCATGGCACCCGGCCTTCCTACCGCCATGGACCGACCGCACTTCATCGGCATCGGCGGCGCCGGGATGTCGGGCATCGCGAAGATCCTCGCCCAGCGCGGGGCCAAGGTGGCGGGCAGCGACGCCAAGGAGTCGGAGACCGCCGAGGCGCTGCGCGCGCTGGGGGCCACCGTGCACATCGGGCACGCGGCCGCGCACCTCGCCGACGACGCGAGCTGCGTCGTCGTCTCCTCGGCGATCCGCGAGGACAATCCGGAGCTGGCCCGCGCGGCCGAGCTGGGCATCCCGGTCGTGCACCGCTCCGACGCGCTGGCCGCCCTGATGGAGGGCCTGCGCCCGATCGCGGTCGCCGGCACCCACGGCAAGACGACCACCACCTCGATGCTGGCCGTGTCCCTCGGCGAGCTGGGCCTGCGGCCGTCGTACGCCATCGGCGGCGACCTGGACGCCCCCGGCTCCAACGCGCTGCACGGCGAGGGAGAGATCTTCGTCGCCGAGGCGGACGAGTCGGACCGCAGCTTCCACAAGTACGCGCCCGAGGTCGCCATCGTCCTCAACGTCGAGCTGGACCACCACGCCAACTACGCCTCGATGGACGAGATCTACGAGTCCTTCGAGACCTTCGTGGACCGGATCGTCCCCGGCGGCACCCTGGTGATCGCCGCCGACCACCCCGGCGCGCGGGAGCTGACCCGGCGCGTGGCCGGTGCGGTGCGGACGGTGACGTACGGCGAGTCCGAGGACGCCGACGTGCGGATCCTGTCGGTCGTGCCGCACGGCCTGAAGAGCGAGGTGACGGTCCTGCTCGACGGCACCGAGCTCACCTTCGCCGTCTCCGTGCCCGGCCGCCACTACGCGCACAACGCCGTCGCCGCGCTGGCCGCGGGCGCCGCACTGGGCGTGCCCGCCGCCGGACTCGCCTCCGCGCTGGCCGCGTACACCGGTGTCAAGCGGCGCCTTCAGCTCAAGGGCGAGGCCGCCGGCGTCCAGGTCGTCGACTCCTACGCGCACCACCCGACCGAGATGACCGCCGACCTGGAGGCGATGCGCGCGGCCGCGGGCGACGGCCGGATCCTGGTCGTCTTCCAGCCGCACCTGTTCTCCCGCACCCAGGAACTGGGCAAGGAGATGGGCCAGGCGCTGGCCCTCGCGGACGCCTCAGTCGTCCTGGACATCTACCCGGCCCGCGAGGACCCGGTCCCCGGCGTCACCAGCGAGCTGGTCATCGCCGCCGCGCGGGCGGCGGACGCCGACGTGACGGCCGTCCACGACAAGGCCGAGGTGCCCGACGCGGTGGCGGGAATGGCCAAGGCCGGTGATCTCGTTCTCACCATGGGCGCGGGCGACGTCACCGACCTCGGACCGCGCATCCTGGACCGTCTGTCGAAGTGAGGGGCGCGAGAACCATGCCGTACGACGTCGAGAAGCCGGACGAGCAGTGGCGGGCCGAGCTGAGCCCGGCCGAGTACACCGTGCTGCGCAAGGCCGGCACGGAGCCCGCCTTCACCGGTGAGTACACCGACACCAAGACCAAGGGCGTCTACTCCTGCCGGGCCTGCGGCGCGGAACTGTTCACCTCCGGCACCAAGTTCGAGTCCCACTGCGGCTGGCCGTCCTTCTACGACCCGAAGGACACCGACGCCGTGGAACTGCTGGAGGACCGCTCCCACGGGATGGTCCGCACCGAGGTGCGGTGCGCCCGCTGCGGTTCGCATCTCGGCCACGTCTTCGAGGGCGAGGGCTACGCGACCCCGACCGACCAGCGGTACTGCATCAACTCGATCTCCCTGCGCCTGGCCCCCGACGAGGACTGACCGGCGCCGGGCCGGCGGGCGTGGGCGGGTGCGCCCGTCACAGTGCCTCGTCGTCCCACCGGTCGAGCAGGAGGTCGCTCAGGTCACGGTCGGTCTGCGGGCCGCCGTCGCCGTGCAGGGGCTGTTCGGTCCAGATGACCTTGCCGTGGGGGGTGTACCTGGTGCCCCAGCGGCGGGCGAGCTGGGCGACGAGGAACAGGCCGCGTCCGCCCTCGTCCGTCAGGGCGGCCCGGCGCGGGTGCGGTGAGGTGCTGCTGCCGTCGCAGACCTCGCAGATGAGGGTGGCGCGGTTCCGCAGCAGCCGCACCCGGATCGGCTCGCTGCCGTAGCGGATCGCGTTGGTGACCAGTTCGCTGAGCATCAGCTCGGTGTCGAAACCCACCTCCTGAAGCCCCCACGCGTCCAGCTTCCGGGCGCACGCCGCGCGCACCCGGGCGACGGACGCGGAGTCGCGGGGCACGTCCCACTCCACGACGTCCGCCGGGTCGAGCAGCCGGGTGCGGGCCACGAGCAGCGCCACGTCGTCGCTGGGGTCCGGGGGCAGCACGGCGCCGATCACCGCCCGGCACGTCTCCTCCGGGCTCCGGGCGGGCCGGCCGGTCAGGGTGTCGCGCAGCAGGGCCAGACCGGTGCCGATGTCCCGGTCCCGGTCCGCCACCAGCCCGTCGGTGTACAGGACGAGGAGCGATGCGGGCGCCAGGTCCAGCTCGGCGGTCTCGACGGGCAGGCCCGCCGCCAGGCCGAGCGGCGGGGAGGCGGGCACCTCGGGGAAGCACACCGTGCCGTCGGGACGCAGCAGCGCGGGTCCGGGATGGCCCGCCCTCGCCACGGTGCAGTGTCCGCCCACCGGGTCGTAGATCGCGTAGAGGCAGGTGGCCCCGGTGATCGGGTCGGTCTCGGCCGCGCGGTCCTGGTCGATCCTGGCGACCAGTTCGTCGAGGTGGATCAGGATCTCGTCGGGCGGCAGGTCGAGGGCCGAGAAGTTGAGCACGGCGGTGCGCAGCCGGCCCATGGTGGCGGCGGCGTGCAGCCCGTGCCCGACGACGTCGCCGACGACGAGGGCCACGCGGGCGCCCGGCAGCGGGATCACGTCGAACCAGTCTCCGCCCACACCGGCCTGCGCGGGCAGATAGCGGTGGGCCACCTCGAGGGCGTCCTGCTCGGGCCGCCCCCGGGGCAGCAGGCTGCGTTGCAGGGTCACGGCGACGCCGTGCGCGTGGGTGTAGCGGCGGGCGTTGTCCACGGAGACGGCGGCCCGCGCGACCAGTTCCTCGGCGAGGGAGAGGTCCTCGTCCTCGAAGGGGCCGCGCCGGTCCGTCCGCCAGAAGTCGGCCAGCCCCAGGACGACGCCCCGCGCCCGCATCGGCACGGCGATGAGTGAGCGGATGCCGTGGTCGACGATCCTTCCGGCCGTTTCCGGGCTCCTGAGCAGCCAGTCGTGGGTGGTCAGATCGGCCTCCAGCACCGCTCGACCGCTCTCCAGCGCCACCGCCATGGGGGTGCCGGGCAGCCAGGTGACCCGCCCGCCCACGGGGAAGACGGGCGGGTCCACGCTGTCGCCGAGGATGACCGCGCGGCACATGTCGGCCATGTCCGTCGGCTCGTCGCCGCGCAGGACGGGCTCCAGCAGCTCGACGGTGACCAGGTCGGCGAACCGGGGGACGGCCACCTCCGCCAGTTCCTCGGCGGTCCGTACGACGTCCAGCGTGGTGCCGACCCGCACACCGGCGTCGTACAGCAGCCGCAGACGCTCCTGGGCCTCCTCGGCCCGGCCCGAGACAGCGCGCAGCTCCGTGGTGTCCCGCAGCGTCGTCACACTGCCGGCCGGTCCTCCCCCACGGTCCGTGAGGCGGGTGCTGGCGACCAGCAGCCGGTCTCCCGCGGGTATCACCTCGTCGCTGGTCACCCGTCCGGAGGACAGCAGCCCGGCCACCCGCGGTTCCAGACCGAGCTCGGCGATCCGGCGTCCCTCCGCGTCCGCCGGCAGGTCCAGCAGCCGCCGTGCCTCGTCGTTGGCCAGGAGCAGCCGGCCCTCGCCCGAGACGACGAGGACTCCCTCCCGCACGGAATGGAGGACGGCGTCGTGGTGCTCGTACATCCGCGTCAGCTCCAGGTGGCCCAGACCGTGGGTCTGCCGTCGCAGCCGCCTGCTTGCCCACGCCGATCCGCATGTGGCCAGCACGAGTGCTCCGCCCACGCCGCCGAGCAGGACCGGCAGCTGGTCCATGACCATGGCGTTCACCGTCTCCAGCGTGATCGCGACATCCACGACGCCGGCGACCGAGCCGTCCGGCCGGAAGACGGGGACGAGCGAGTCGACCGCGGGCCCGCGGCTCGCGGTGACGACGTCCGTGAAGGGCCGTCCCTGGACCGCCTGCTTGTACGGACCGATGACGTGCTTGCCGATCAGGGCGGTGTCGGGGTGCGTGAGCCGGATCCCGTCCGGCCGGTACACGACCACGAAGGCCACCCCGGTCCGTTTGCGGGCCTCCTCGGCGCGCGGCTGGAGGATCGCCGTCGGATCGCGGCTGTCGAGGGCCGCCGCCGTCCCCGGGGCGCTGGCGAAGGCGTCGGCCACGGAGCGCGTGCGGTGCCGGGCGTCGGTCAGGATGTTGCTCCGGGTCTGGAGCACGAGGACGGCGCCCGCGGCGATGATGAGCACCAGCAGCATCACCATCTGGAGGGCGAACGCCTGCGCGGCGAAGCTGCGCACGCCGGGCACTGGACGCCGCCGCCTCGCTGACCTGCGCAGAAATCCGGCCATGCGTTCATTTTCCAGCAATGGCGGCCATCACGGAGTCAGCGGCGGCTGCCGGGGCGCAGAGAGCCCCCGGGAGTCGCGGACCCTTTGCGGGGCACTCTTGCGGTGGGACAATATGAGGCAAAGGTGGCGTCTACCCGCGCCACCAGCGCACTTCGCTTTGCTCAGTGAGGCGGGTGGAACACATGGACACAGCTTCCTTCTTCGCAGCGGACACAGGGACCCATCCCTGGGTCATTTACGGCGCCTTCGTTCCCGGAATCGTCATCGCCGCCGCCCTGGTCTGGGCCGTCGTGATCGGCATCCGCGTGATGCGCCGGGAGTCGGAACGGCCGACCGAGAGGGAGCAGCCGCACCTGCCGGTCACCGGCGCCGTCCACGAGATCAGCGAGATGCGGGAGCTGGACGAGCTCCACCCGGACGGCGGGGAGCGGCTCATGCCCTATGAGCTGCACGCCACCGGAACCCGCCGCAGCCAGGACCAGCACCGGCGGCGCTGGCACCCGGGCAGCAGCGGATCGTTCGGCGGTGGCGGCCCCGGCCGGACCTGACCCGGCCCCGCGCCGCACCCGTCAAGGGGACGGGCCTTCAGGGGCCCGCCCCCGCCCCATGCCGGGGCCGGGACGGGCCCCCGGTGGGGCGGAAGGCGCGGTACGTGGCGCGGATCGCGTCGGCCGACCGGTGTCGGGAGCGCGATGCTGGGTAGGCGTCGGTGTCGAAAGGCGCCACGGGGCCTGGGAGCCGTCCGTTCGGGCGGGCCCGCGCGCCGGGCTCACAGCTTGCGCACAGTGCGGTTACGGGGGACGGGGGTGTCGCGTGCGGATCTCGCACGTCACGAGGTGCCCGGACTCTTCCCGCAACGGCCCGCGCGACCTTGGCCGAGAGCGGACAGCTCCTGCCAGACCCGAAGGGTATTCGGCGTTTTGATACGGATAGATTCAGTCACCAAGCGGTATCCGGACGGCACGCTGGCGGTCGACCGGCTCTCGCTCGAGATACCGGACCGCTCGATCACCGTCCTCGTCGGACCGTCGGGATGTGGCAAGACCACCACTCTGCGCATGATCAACCGGATGGTGGAGCCGACCGGGGGCAGCATCCTCCTCGACGGCGTCGACATCCAGGACCAGCCCGTCAACACCCTGCGCCGGTCGATGGGGTACGTCATCCAGAACGCGGGGCTCTTCCAGCACCGCACCATCGTCGACAACATCGCGACCGTGCCCCGCCTGCTGGGCTGGGGCAAGCAGAGGGCCCGGGCGCGGGCGGCGGAGCTGATGGAGCGGGTCGGCCTCGACGTCTCGCTCGCCAAGCGCTACCCGTACCAGCTCTCCGGCGGCCAGCAGCAACGCGTCGGCGTGGCGCGGGCGCTCGCCGCCGACCCGCCGGTGCTGCTGATGGACGAGCCGTTCTCCGCCGTGGACCCGGTGGTGCGCAAGGGACTCCAGGACGAACTTCTGCGCCTCCAGGAAGAGCTGGGCAAGACCATCGTCTTCGTCACGCACGACATCGACGAGGCCGTCAAGATCGGAACGATGGTCGCCGTCCTGCGCACCGGCGGCCGGCTCGCCCAGTACGCGCCGCCCGCCGAACTGCTCTCCGCGCCCGCGGACGACTTCGTCGAGGACTTCCTCGGCATCGACCGCGGGATCCGCCGGCTGTCCTTCTTCGCCTCCGGGGGACTGGAGCTGACGAAGACCCCGATCATCGCCGCCGATTCCACCGCCGAGCAGATCGCCGCCCGCGCCACCCCCGGCGTGCCCTACCTCCTCGTCACCGACGCCGAGGGCAGGCCCCTCGGCTGGAGCGACCCCGCCGCCCTGGCCGACGGCCCCCTCGACGTGGCACGGCTCCTGCCGTACGGGCGGCCCTTCGAGTACGGCACCGACTCGCTGCGCGCCGCCCTCGACGGCGCCGTGCTCTCGCCGACCGGCTGGGCGGTCGCCGTGGACGGGAACGGCCGCGCGGTCGGCGTCGTCTCGCAGCAGACCATCGGCGAGGCGATCCGCAGCGCCCACGCCGAGGGGCGTACCGCGGCGGAGACCGGCACGGGGACCGCGGCGGAGGCCGGCGCCGACGCCGGAGCAGAGGCCGGCGCCGAGGCCGGGGTCGCCGGATGAACCGATTCTTCGACATCCCGAGCGACCTCCAGCACAGCTGGTTCGGCCTGATCGGCCTGCATCTGCGCGAGGCCCTGCTGCCGGTGCTGGCCGGTCTTGTCGCCGCCCTGCCGCTCGCCCAGCTCTGCGTGCGGTTCCGCTGGATGTACCCGCCGGTGCTCGGCCTGACGACCGTGCTGTACGCGATCCCGTCGCTGGCGTTCTTCGTCGTCCTCATCGACTACACCGGCCAGACCGAGCTCACCGTGATGATCCCGCTCGCCGTCTACAGCCTCGTCGTGCTCGTGCCGGCGATCGTCGACGGCGTCCGCTCGGTGCCGCAGGAGACCCTGGCCGCGGCCACCGCCATGGGCCTGGGGCCGGTACGCCGGTACCTCCAGGTGCAGTTGCCGATCGCGGTGCCCGCCATCATCGCGGGGCTGCGGGTGGCCGCCGTCTCCAGCATCTCGCTCGTCAGCGTCGGGATGCTGATCGGCAACCAGGGCGCCCTCGGCAATCTGCTGCACGACGCCCAGATCTACAACCGCCCCGAACTCGCCTGGAACTCCGTCCTCACCACGGCGGCCCTGGCGGTCGTCGTCGACGCCGCGCTCGTTCTCGTCCGGCTGCTGCTGACCCCCTGGATGCCGCGCGGCACCCGCCGCCGCACCCCGGTGGACGCCGAGGCCCGGCCCGAACCGGCCACGCCCGCACTGGAGGACGCAGCCCGGTGAACGTACTGCACTTCATCAACGCCTTCTTCAGCGACGCCACCCACTGGAAGGGCTACGACGGCATCCCCACCCGCCTCGTCGAGCACATCCAGTACTCCCTGATGGCCCTGGCCCTGGCCGCCGCCATCGGGCTGCCGGTGGGCCTGCTCACCGGGCACTACGGGCGCGGCGGCAACGCCCTGGCCCTGATCGCCACCGCCGGGCGGGCGCTGCCCAGCTTCGGCCTGCTGGTGCTGATGGTCATCCTGCTGGGCTTCGGCAAGACACCCGTGATGATCCCGCTGGTGGTCCTCGCCGTCCCGCCGATCCTGATCACGAGCTACGAGGCGATGCGTTCCGTCGATCCCTCGCCGGTGGACGCCGCCCGCGGCATGGGCATGTCCGAGTCGCGTGTCCTGTTCCAGGTCGAACTGCCCGTCGCCCTCCCGCTGATCCTCAGCGGACTGCGCTCGGCGGCCATCCAGATCGTCTCCACGGCCACCATCGCCGCGTACGTCAGCCTCGGCGGCCTCGGCCGGTACATCGTCGACGGTCTCTACCAGCACGACTACGAGAAGGTCGTGGGCGGGGCCGCGCTCGTCGCCGTGCTGGCGCTGGCGACGCTCGCGGTGTTCTGGGCGGTCGCGCGGGTGACGGTGTCGCCCGGGGTGCGCCATGGCGGCTGACCCCGGAAGACGAAGCGGCACACCGGGACCGGGGTGGGTCACCGGCCGCCCCGGGGGCGCTCCGCCGTCACCGCCGGACGCGCATCGAGGCCGATCGGTGACCCGGCGCCTCTTGACTGACGAAGAAGCGGCTGGATTGGATCAAACCGCGGCAATCGCGCCCCGCGTGCCGCCGCCGCTGCCATGCGCCCGAACAACCTCTCAGCCGGGAACGGGAATTGTGACTTCCAACACGAAGAGCACCAGGTCCAGCAAGAGCCACTTCGGGGCGGCCGCGGTCGCGCTCGCCGCCACCTCGGCGCTCCTCGCGGGGTGTTCGTCCGGCGGCTCCTCCGGCAAGGACCCACTCGCGGAGGGCCGGGCGAGCGGCGGCAAGGTCGTCGTCGGCTCCAACAACTTCGCCGAGAGCATCCTGGTCGCCGACATCTACGGCGAGGCCTTGAAGGCCAAGGGTGTCAAGGTCGAGTACAAGCCCAACATCGGCAGCCGGGAGACCACCTACGGTCTGCTCAAGAACGGCTCGATCACCGTGCTGCCCGAGTACAACGGGGCGCTGCTGGCCTACCTCGACTCCAAGGCCGCCCCGAAGTCGGTCGAGGCGACGACGGCCGCCATCGGCGCCAAGCTGGACTCCGGTCTGACGCTGCTCGAACCGGCGCCCGCCGAGGACAAGGACTCCGTCACGGTCAACGCCGCGACGGCGAAGAAGTACGGCCTCACCGACAAGTCGTCCATCGCGGACCTCAAGGACGCCGCCAAGGACCTGGTCATCGGCGGCTCGCCGGAGTTCCAGGCCCGGCACCAGGGTCTGAAGGGCCTGAAGTCCGAGTACGGCCTCGAGTTCAAGTCCTTCAAGGCGCTGGACGCGGGCGGCCCGCTGACCCAGGCGGCGCTGAAGAAGAACACCGTGCAGGTCGCCGACGTGTTCACCACGGATCCGACCATCGCCAAGGAGAAGTTCGTCGTCCTTCAGGACCCGAAGAACCTCTTCGGCTTCGAGAACGTCCAGCCACTGGTGTACAAGTCCGGCCTGGACCAGAAGGGCGTCGACGCGCTCAACGCGGTCTCCGCCAAGCTGGACACGGCCGCCCTGCTGGACATGGACACCCAGGTGCAGTCGCAGAACAAGGACCCGCTCGACGTGGCCAAGGCCTGGCTGAAGTCCGTGGGTCTCGACTGATGCAACCGCCCGCTCGCCGGGTGCCGGACGGACGACCGTCCGGCACCCGGCGAGGCGTGAGCCGTCAGGCCCCGCCGGCTCAGAGGTCGAACTCGTGCGGCGGCAGGCCCAGGGTGAAGCAGGCCTCGCGCACGATGGCCTGCTCGGTCTTGTCGAAGTCGCCGTCCGCGCCGCCGATGACGATGCCGATCTGCACCACGGCACGCGCCTCGGCGGGCTTCTTCTTCGCCTTGGCGATCTCCTGCAACACGCTGACCTTGCCGAAGTCGAAGTCGGCGGTCAGCTTGTTCAGGTTGTCCTCGAAGCGGCGGCGCAGGTCGTCCGCGGGGAAGTTCTGCAGCACCTCGTTGGTGGCGATCAGCTGCGCGACACGCTGACGCTCCGAGGGGTCGATGGTGCCGTCGGCGGCGGCCACGAGGGCGCACATCGCCATGCTCGCGTCCCGGAAGGCACCGCTCTTCAGGTCGTTCTTCTTCGCCACGAGCTGGGTCTGCATCTGCGTCGCGGAGTCCTTGATGCGGTCCCACAGGGCCATGTGCTCTCCAAGTGTGGTGGTCGGGTGGACTGACACGTCCGTGCTGCATCTACAGCAACGTAGAAACTGACGGGGCGGCGGATAAGTTCCGGCGGAAGTCTTCCGGTGGGTTCCGGCGGGTTCCGTCCGCGCCGGGCGGCCTAGACTGGGGCAGCCCGTACCAGGCGTGCGGGCTGAGCGGACAGCGCGCGAACCGTGTGCGCGAACAGGAGGAAGACGACCGTGGCGGCAGCCGGCAGTGGCTTCGAGGATCCGCCCGCCGACGTGCTCGCGGAGGCGGCCGCGGCCTTCGGGCTGCTCGCCTCGCCCGCCCGGCTGCACATCGTGTGGGCACTGGCCCAGGGCGAGAGCGACGTCACCGGGCTCGCGGAGCGGGTCGGCGGCGCGCTTCCCGCGGTCAGCCAGCACCTGACCAAGCTGAAGCTCGCCGGGCTCGTCCGCTCCCGCCGCGAGGGCCGGCGGCAGGTCTACTTCGTCGACGACCCCGACGTGGTCGACGTCGTACGGCTCACGGTGGCCCGGCTCACCGACCGGGGCGCCGCCGCCCCGGCGCGCCGCCTCCGTGGCCTCTGAACTCGCGGCGGCCCGCCCGGCCTCGCCCGACGGCACTCCCCTCCAGGTACTGCGGCGGCTCGACAGCGGCCCGCGCGGCCTGACCGACGCCGAGGCGGAGGCCCGGCTCGCGGTGGTCGGCGAGAACACGGTCGGCGAGCTGCGCACCCCGTCCTGGCCCCTGCTGTGGGTGCGCTCCCTGCGGGACCCGTTCACCGCCGTACTGCTCTGCCTCGGCCTCGTCTCCACCCTCGTCGCCTCCTGGGGGACCGCGGCCGTCATCCTCAGCCTGGTCGTGGTGAGCTGCGTGCTGCGCGCGACCGGCGAGCACCGGGCCGACCGGTCCATGGCCGCCCTGCGCGAACTGGTCGCCGGCACCGCCACCGTGCTGCGGCGCACGGCCGACGGGGAGGAGCCGCGCGCCCGGGAGGTCCCCGTCGCCGAACTGGTGCCGGGCGACGTGCTCCGGCTCGGCCCCGGCGACCTCGTACCGGCCGACGTCCGACTGCTGCGGGCCCGGGGCCTGACCGTGCATCAGGCCCCGCTCACCGGCGAGTCCGCCCCGGTCGCCAAGGCGGCCGTGGAGGAGCCGGGGCTCGGAAAGCGGGGCCCTTTCGGGCAGCCGCACCTGTGCTTCCAGGGCAGCAGCGTCGCCACCGGCACGGCCACCGCCGTGGTGGTGGAGACGGGGGCGCGGACGCGGTTCGCCGCCGCCCACGGCTCGACGGGGCGCGGACGCGCGGGTCCCAGCGCCTTCGACCGTTCCGTGCGGGGCATCTCCTGGGTGCTCATCCGGTTCATGTTGCTGACGCCGCCGCTGGTGCTGATGGCCAACGCGGCGCTGCGCGGGCGCGGTCTGGAGACCCTGCCCTTCGCCGTGGCGGTGGCCGTCGGGCTCACGCCCGAGATGCTGCCCGTCATCGTCACCCTCTGCCTGGCCCGCGGCACCCGGCAACTCGCGGGCGCGCACGGCGTCATCGTCAAGCGGCTGCCCGCCCTGCACGACCTGGGCGCCGTCGACGTGCTCTGCGTCGACAAGACCGGCACCCTCACCCAGGACCGGCCGGTCGTCGAACGAGCCCTGGACGCGGACGGCCACGACGACCCGGAGGTGCTGCGCTGGGCCGCGATCGGTGCCTGGTGGAGCCTCCAGCTCGCCGAACTGCCCGCGCCGGACGCGCTCGACGAGGCGCTCCTGGAGGCCGCCGGAGCGGTCGGCGAGGAGCACGACGGGGTCGCGGCCGTCCCCTTCGACCCGGTGCGGCGCCTGGCCACCGCCGTGGTGCGGGGCCGGTTCGGCCGGCACGTCCTCGTCGTCCGGGGCGCCGTGGAGGACGTACTGGAGCGCTGCCTGCTGGAGCCCGCCGAGCGTGAGCGGCTGCGGGGGCTGGCCGCGCGGGAGGCGGACGCCGGGCTGCGGCTGCTGGCCCTCGCCACGGCCGAACGCGCCGCCCGCACCGGCGACTACACCCCCGCCGACGAGCGCGGGCTGACCTTCCGCGGCCTGATCGCCTTCCGCGACGCGCTCGCGCCGACCGCGGCCGAGGCCCTGCGCGGGCTCGCCGAGGCCGGTGTCACCGTCAAGATCCTCACCGGCGACCATCCGGGCACGGCGGCGCGTGTCTGCCGTGACCTGGGGCTGAAGGTGGGGGAGGTGCACACCGTGGGCTCCGGGCCCGGCGGGGACCGCGCCCTCGCGACCGCCGCCGCCCGTACCACGGTCTTCGCCCGCTGCACACCGGACGACAAGGCCCGGGTCGTGGCCGCGCTGCGGGCGGCGGGACACACCGTCGGCTTCCTCGGCGACGGCGCCAACGACGTGCCCGCACTGCGGACCGCCGACGTCGGCGTCGCACCCCGGGCGGCCCGCGACATCGCCCGGGAGAGCGCCGACGTGGTGCTCGCCGACAAGGACCTCACCTCGATCGGGCACGCCGTGACGGCCGGCCGGCGGGCCAGCGGCAACATCGCCTCCTACCTGCGCGTCACGCTCTCCTCCAACCTCGGCAACGTCATAGCGATGCTCGTCGCGGGTCTGCTGCTGCCCTTCCTGCCGATGCTCCCGGTGCAGGTGCTCGTGCAGAACCTCTGCTTCGACGCGGCCCAGGCCTCCTTCGCCCACGACCGTCCGGGGAGGGCGGCGCTGCGCCGCCCGACCGCGCTGCGGCCGCGGGCCTTCCTGCGGTTCATCACCGGGTTCGGCGCGCTCAACGCGGTCGCGGACTTCGCCACCTTCGCCGTCCTCGCCCTCGTCCTGTGGGGGCCGGACGCGCTGAACGACGAGGCCGTCTTCCACTCGGCCTGGTTCACCGAGAACCTGCTGACCCAGGCCCTGGTGATGGTGCTCCTGCGCACCGGGCGCGGCGAGTGCGGCCGGCGGCGGCTGCCGGGACCCGTCGGCCGGGCCGCGGCCGTCCTCGCCCTCGTCGGGCTGCTGCTCCCGGCCAGTCCGCTGGGCCCGCCGCTCGGCATGACGGAACTCCCGCTGCCCTACTACCTCCTGCTCGCCGCCGTCCTCGTACCGTACGGACTCGCCCTCGCGGCGGCGGTCCGGCGGTACGAGCAGCGCGGGCCGGAAGCCGTCGCGCCCGGCGCGGAGACGCCGGACGCGCCCGCGCGGGTCGGCTGACCAGCGCCACGGGCAGCTTCAGCGGCCCCGCAGCCGCAGGGCCAGGGCGGCGCCCGCGGTGAGCACCAGAACCGCGGCGGCGCCGGCCGCCAGCAGGGGCGCGGAGGGGCCCTGGCCCGCGTCGGTCGCGGACGCCACCGGGCTGCTGTCGGGAGCGGCCGAACGCGCCTGCGCGGCGGCGGAGTCGGGGGCCTGCCCCGCCGGAGCGGCCGTCTGCGGCTCGTGCGCGTGGATGGCGCTCGGGCTCCCGGTGCCCGGCTTCGGCGTACCGGCGGCCGGACTGCCGGCAGAGCGACCGGAGTCACCCTGCCCGGCCGTTCCGGCCGTTCCGCTCGTGCCGCCGGAACCGCCCGTGCCGGCCGCCGCGGTCGTCGCGGTCGTCGCCTTCGCGAACACCACGTCCGAGCACGAGTAGTAGGTGTCCGGTGTGCTGCTGTTCTGCCAGTCGGTGAACAGGACGTGACGGCCCGTCCGGTCGGCCGGCAGGGTCGCCCCGATGCGGTACGCCCCGCCCGTCAGCGGCGGGTCCTTGACCTCGGCGAAGGGCCGGTCGGGCAGGTCCGACCAGGTCAGCGGCTTCGCCGGGTCGTACCCCGGCCTGGTCAGATAGAGCTTGAACGTGCCCTCGTGCGGGATCGTCGAGGCGTACGACATGGTGAGCCGCGCGCCCGGCGCCAGCCGGGTCGACGGCCAGTCGGCGCGGGCGAGGTCGAGTCCCTTGTACGCGGGCAGCCCACCGCTGCAGAGCTTCCCGTCGGGGACGACCTGGCGGTCCCGGCCGCCCACGTTCGCCACCCGCAGGTTGTCCCACGCGGTGAAGGGGACGCCGCCGTTCGCGGCGACGGCCGCCCGGCAGGCAGCCGTACCCGCCGGGCCGCCGTCCGGCGAGCAGGCGTACACCCGGCTGACCGGGTCGGTCGGGGCGCCGTGCGCCCGGGCGGGCCCCGCCGCCCACAACGTGAGCAGGGCCGACACCGCCACGGCGGCTGCGGTGCCCCTGAGGGGCGCGGTCGTCCGGGTCATCGGGGGGCGACTCCTGGGCCGGCGGGGAAACGGACTGCTGTCCGGTCCAGTACGGACGGCGGGCGCCGAGCGTTCACGGGGGTCTCCCGAGCGCGGCCGGTGACCGGTGAGGCCCAAGGGGCCCTGGTGGGCGCCTTGTAGCCGTGAGCTATCGTGTACGCGGAGTGAGAAACAAACGGTCCGCCCCGTTCGTTACGGCCCCGGGAGTGTTCTGTTCATGCCGAGGCAGTTACGCGCCGAACAGACCCGCGCGACGATCATCACAGCCGCCGCCGACCTGTTCGACCGGCACGGCTACGAACGGACCAGCCTCAGCGACATCGTCGCACACGCACACGTCACCAAGGGCGCCCTGTACTTCCACTTCGCGGCCAAGGAGGATCTGGCCCACGCCATCCTGGAGTTGCAGTCCCGGGCCGCCCAGCAGGTCACCAACCGCGTGGACGAGCAGGGCTACTCGTCGCTCGAAGCGCTGATACGCATCACCTACGCGCTCACCCGCCTCACCGTGGAGGGCCCCGTCACCCGCGCCGGCCTGCGGCTGGCCACCGGAGGGGTCGAGGTACGGCCGCCGCTGCGGCACCCGTTCACCGAATGGCTGGACATCGCCACCGGCAAACTCCTCGGCGCCGTCAAGGAGTACGAGATCCAGCAGGACGTCGACGTCCACGCCGTCGCGCACTCCCTCGTCTGCTTCTTCGTCGGCACCCGCGTCGCCGGCCGGCGCCTGGAACCCATGGCGCGGCTGCCGCGCCGTACCACCGAGATGTGGCACCTGCTGATCCGCGGCCTGGTCCCGGTGCACCGGCGCCCCCGCTATCTGAGCCTCGCCACCCGCCTGGAGCGGGAGATCGTCGTCCTCTGACCCGCCGGGTACGGTGAGGCGCATGCCCGCCACCCCGTCCGCGCCCGTCATCCTCGGCGACGAACCCGGCTCCTTCCCCCACAGCGTGCTGGCCGAACGGCACCCGGCCATCGTCCGGCAGGTGCGCGACGCCTTCCCCTACGGCCCCGAGCAGCACCGCGCCCTGGACGCGTTGCTGGAGAGCTGCGCCGAGGGCGTCATCGAGGACCTTCCCGCCGCCGAGTCCGACCGCGACCGCTGGCGTACCTGGGGCCTGGATCGGTATGCCGGGCATTCCTGGTTCGACGTGCCGTGGCTGTGGTCCGAGAGCTACTTCTACCGCCGGCTCCTCGAAGCCGTCGGCTACTTCGGGCCCGGCCCCTGGCAGGGCATCGACCCGTTCCGCCCGTCCAAGCTCGCCGAACTCGACTCCCCGGAGACCGACGGGGAACTGGCGGCGCTCGACGAACTGGAGAGCAGACCGGCGGCGGAGCGCGCCGACGCCCTGCTGCACGGCTCCCTCTGGGGCAACCGCGCCGACCTCGGCTTCCGGCTGTCGGCGGGCGGCGCCGAGGCCGGACCGCCCGTCCCCGCCCTGGTCGCCGACGACAGGGCGGCCCTCTGGTCGCTGCTGCCGCCCTCCGGCACCGGCACGCTCTGCCTGGTCGCCGACAACGCCGGCCGCGAACTCGTCCCCGACCTGCTCCTCGTCGCCCACCTCCTCGCCGAAGGTCGCGTCCGGCGGGCGGTCCTGCACGTCAAGCCGTACCCGTACTACGTCTCCGACGCCACCACCGCCGACGTCGTCGACGCCGTACGCCGGTTGACGGCGGCTCGCGGCGCGGCGGCGGACCACGGGCGCCGCCTGTGGTCGGCGATGGCCGACGGCCGGCTCACGGTCCGGGCGCACCCCTTCTCCTGCTCCCCGCTGCCGTACGCCGACATGCCCGCGGACCTGCGCGAGGAGTTCGCCGCGGCGACGCTGACCGTGTTCAAGGGCGACCTCAACTACCGGCGGCTGGTGGGCGACCGGCTGTGGCCCCCGACCACGCCGTTCGCGGACACCACGGCCTTCTTCCCCGGCCCCGTCGCCGCCCTGCGCACCCTGAAGTCCGACGTGATCACCGGTCTGGACGCGGACACCGAGGCCGCGCTGGACGCCGCCGAGGGCGAGCGCTGGCGCGTCGCCGGCACGCACGCGCTGATCCAGGTCAGCCCCTGACCGGCCGGGCCGCCCCACCCCCGCGACCACCCGGTTCACATGCGGATTCACGCGATGGAGTGATCGCGTTGGTGCGTACGGATGGTGCCGGAGTGTCGCGGGTAGGGCCCGGCCATGACGCAGCAGCCCTTCGAACTCCCGCACTTCTACATGCCGTATCCCGCGCGGCTCAACCCGCACGTCGACGAGGCCCGCGCCCACTCGACGCGCTGGGCGCGCGACATGGGCATGCTGGAGGGCTCCGGGATCTGGGAGCAGTCCGACCTCGACGCGCACGACTACGGACTGCTCTGCGCCTACACCCACCCCGACTGCGACGGACCGGCCCTGTCGCTCATCACCGACTGGTACGTGTGGGTCTTCTTCTTCGACGACCACTTCCTGGAGACCTTCAAGCGCAGCCAGGACCGCGAGGGCGGCAAGGCGTACCTGGACCGGCTTCCCCTGTTCATGCCCCTCGACCTCGAAACCGCCGTACCCGAGCCCCGCAACCCGGTCGAGGCCGGCCTCGCCGACCTGTGGGCGCGTACGGTCCCGTCGATGTCGGCCGACTGGCGCCGCCGGTTCGCGGTGGCGACCGAGCACCTGCTCAACGAGTCCCTGTGGGAGCTGTCGAACATCAACGAGGGGCGGATCGCCAACCCCGTCGAGTACATCGAGATGCGCCGCAAGGTCGGCGGCGCGCCCTGGTCGGCGGGCCTGGTGGAGTACGCGACCGCGGAAGTGCCCGCCTCCGTCGCCGAGTCCCGGCCGCTGAGGGTGCTGATGGAGACGTTCTCCGACGCCGTGCACCTGCGCAACGACCTGTTCTCCTACCAGCGGGAGGTCGAGGACGAGGGGGAACTGAGCAACGGCGTCCTGGTCCTGGAGACCTTCTTCGGATGCACCACCCAGGAGGCCGCCGATTCCGTCAACGACGTCCTGACCTCCCGTCTGCACCAGTTCGAGCACACCGCGCTCACCGAAGTACCCGCGCTGGCCCTGGAGAACGGCCTCACCCCGGCCGGGACGGCGGCGGTGGCGGCGTACACCAAGGGCCTCCAGGACTGGCAGTCCGGCGGCCACGAGTGGCACATGCGCTCCAGCCGGTACATGAACCAGCGGGCCCGGCCCACCAGCCCCTGGCAGCGGCTCGCGGGCCCCGGCACCTCGGCGGCCGACGTGGGCGCGCTGCTCGCGGCGGCCGGGACGGAGAGGATGCGCGCGTACACGCACGTGCCCTTCCAGAAGGTCGGCCCGTCCCGCATCCCCGACCTCCGCATGCCCTACCCGCTGGGGCTGAGCCCCCATCTGGACCGCTCCCGGGCCACGCTCGTCGACTGGTGCCACCGCATGGGCATCCTCGAGGAGGGCGTGTGGGACGAGGACAAGCTCGCCGCCTACGACCTGGCGCTGTGCTCGGCCGGCATCGACCCGGACGCCACGCCCGAGGCGCTCGACCTGAGCGCCCAGTGGCTCGCCTTCGGCACCTACGGCGACGACTACTACCCGCTGGTGTACGGCCACCGCCGGGACCTGGTCGCCGCGAGGGCGACCACGGCACGCCTGTCGGCCTGCATGCCCGTGGCGGGGGAGGCGGCGCCCGTCCCGCTCAACGCCATGGAGCGGAGCCTGACCGACCTGTGGGCGCGCACCACCGCGGAGATGATCCCCGACCAGCGGCGCACCCTGAAGCACGCGATCGACGCCATGACCGAGAGCTGGGTGTGGGAGCTGTCCAACCAGCTCCAGAACCGCGTCCCCGACCCGGTCGACTACCTGGAGATGCGGCGCGCCACCTTCGGCTCCGACCTCACGCTGAGCCTGTGCAGGATGGGATACGGCCCGGCCGTCCCCGCGGAGGTCTACCGCAGCGGCCCGGTCCGCTCCCTGGAGAACGCGGCCGTCGACTACGCCTGCCTGCTCAACGACGTCTTCTCGTACCAGAAGGAGATCGAGTACGAGGGCGAGATCCACAACGCGATCCTCGTCGTGCAGCACTTCTTCGGCATCGACTACCCGGCGGCGCTCAAGGTCGTCCAGGATCTGATCAACCAGCGCATGCGGCAGTTCGAGCACGTAGTGGCCAACGAACTCCCCGTCGTCTACGACGACTTCGAGCTGTCCGAGGAGGCGCGGGCGGCCATGCTCGGCTATGTCACCGATCTGCAGAACTGGATGGCGGGCATCCTCAACTGGCACCGGAACGTCGACCGCTACAAGGCCGAGTGGCTGGGCAGCCGGGCCCACGCCTTCCTGCCGGACCGCGCTCCGGCTTCCGTCCTCCCCGTGGGCTGACCTGAGGCCGCCGATGGAGTCGAGGGAACAGACGGCGTTGCGTCCCAAGCCGATGCCCGGACGGGAGCCCGGCGGCGGGCACGGCCCCGTACGGCGTCCGCCCGCCCCGCGCCGCCGCCGTGGCCGCCGTCTGGCGGCCGTGGCGTGCGGGGTGCTCGCCGGGATCGCCCTGATCCTGTCCGGCGTCGGCCTCGCCACGCTGACCGGCACGAGCCGGCCGGCCCGGGCCGAGCCGCACCGGCAGCCGGTCCCGGAGACGCGCACGGAACCGACGCCGGCCTCCGTGCCGGTGCCGGTAGGGCCCACCCTGGGCCTGGAGGTGGTGGACGACGGCGGATCCGGAGCCAGGGTCGTCGGCGTCCACGTCCCCGGCCCGGGTTACACGGCGGGCCTGGTCCGCGGCGACGTACTCCTGACCTTCGCCGGAACCCGCCTCGACACGGCGACGGACCTGGCCCGTGCGGTCGCCGCCTCCCACCCGGGCCAGGCGGTACCCCTCACCGTCCGCCACGCCACCGGCGGCCGACAACAGCTCACGGTCACACCGGCGATCGTCACATGACGGCCTCCCGGCCCGAGCCGCGCCCCGGCCCGTGACCCGGCCCCGGCCGGGGCGGTCGGGCGGCGTGACCGTGGGCAGGATCCGTAACCGGCTCGCGTGGTGGGGCGGGGGCGGGCAGGATGCTGCCCGTAGTGTTTCTCACCGTTTCAGCCGTATACGGAGGCCCGGATGACCGGCATCGCGCTCGCGCCCTTCAGCGCCGAGGACTACAGCGTCCGGCTGGAACGTGCCGGCCGGGCGGCGTCCGGGGCCGGGCTGGCAGGACTGCTGGTGGCACCCGGCCCGGACCTGGTGTGGCTGACCGGGTACGCGCCCACCGCCGTCACCGAACGGCTCACGCTGCTCGTCCTCGCCGCCGGACGCGAGCCCGTTCTCGTGGTGCCCGCGCTGGAGGCCCCGGACGCCGCCAAGGCGGCCGGCGCGTCCGCCCTGGCCCTGCGGGAGTGGACCGACGGCACCGACCCCTACGCCGTCACCGCGGCCCTCCTCGACGACGGAGGCCGGTTCGGCATCAGCGACAACACCTGGGCCCTGCACCTGCTCGCCCTGCAACAGGCACTGCCGGGCACCTCCTACGCCTCCCTCACCGAGGCCCTGCCCATGCTGCGCGCGGTGAAGGACGCCGCCGAGGTGGAACTGCTCGCGGCGGCGGGCGCGGCCGCCGACGCCGCGTTCGAGGAGATCCGCACGGTGCGCTTCTCCGGCCGCCGTGAATCGGAGGTCGCCGCCGACCTCGCCGGCCTGCTGCGGCGCTTCGGGCACTCCCAGGTCGACTTCACCATCGTCGGCTCAGGACCCAACGGCGCCAACCCGCACCACGAGGTCGGCGACCGCGTCATCGAACGCGGCGACATGGTCGTCCTCGACTTCGGCGGCCTCAAGGACGGCTACGGCTCCGACACCACCCGCACCGTGCACGTCGGCGAGCCGACCGAGGAGGAGCGGCGGGTGCACGACATCGTCCGCGAGGCCCAGGAGGCCGGCTTCCGGGCCGTACGTCCCGGCGTCTCCTGCCAGGAGGTCGACCGCGCCGCCCGCGCGGTCATCGACCGGGCCGGCTACGGCGAGTTCTTCATCCACCGCACCGGCCACGGCATCGGCGTCACCACGCACGAGCCGCCGTACATGATCGAGGGCGAGGAGCAGCCCCTCGTACCCGGCATGTGTTTCTCCGTGGAGCCCGGCATCTACCTGCCCGGCCGCTTCGGGGTGCGCATCGAGGACATCGTCACCGTGACCGGGGACGGGGGCCGCCGCCTCAACGACACGACCCGGGAGATGGTCATAGTGGACTGACCACCGGCAGTCCCCACCCCGCAACCGCAACGACACGGCGCGACGATGACCCAGGCACCGACACCCACCGCGGACACCGTCCGCAGACTGCTCCGCACCCTGCTCAAGGACGGCCAGGACACCGCCCACGGACCCGAGATCCGGCCCGTCGCCGAGGGCGGCGAGCACTCCACCTGGTGGGTCGGCGCCCGCCATGTGCTGCGCCTCGCCCCCGACCGTGAGGCCGCGGCGCGCCAGCGCCGCGAACTGCGGCTGCGCGAACTGGTCCGCCCGCACCTTACGGTCGCCGTCCCGGCCAGCGTCGCGAACGGCGAGTGGGCGCCGGGCCTGACGTACACGCTGGACACCCGGATCGCCGGCGGCACGACCGGCGAGCACGACGTCTCCGCCGTCGGCGAGGACGACCTGGCCGGACTGTTCACCGGGCTGCGCGAGATCCCCGCCCGGCAGGCCCAGGCCCTCGGCGTGCCGCGCACCGCGCCGCGCTCCCTGGAGGCGCTGCGCCGCATGGCCGTGCACGCCGCCGAACGCCTCGGCGCCGCCGACGAGTTCGACCCCGCGAGGATGGCCCAGCTCACCGCGCCCGCCGCGGCCCAGCTCGCCGCCCAGCCCGGCACCGCCGTGCTCGTCCACCACGAGCTCAGGGGCGAGCACCTGGTGGTGAGCGCCGACGGCCGGGTGCGCGGGGTCCTCGACTGGACCGGTGCCGTGGTCGGCGACCCCGCCGAGGACATCGCCGGCGTCGCCGTCGCCGTCGGTTCCCCCGCCGCCGTGCGCGCCGCCACCCTCGCCGGCTACAGCGCCCGGCCCTGCCTGCGCGGCCTGTGGCTGGCCCGCTGCGACACCGTGATCCGCCTCGCCGCACGCCTCGACGGCCGCGACGACGCCCCGCTGCCGCTCCTCAGGGCCCAGCGGCGCCACGCCTGGGAGGCGATCCTGCTGGAGCGGGTGACGGAGTTCCGGGAGGACGGCGCAGACACCGGGGGCGTCGGCGGCACCGGGGCCACCGGGGAGTAGGGGCCGCCGTCCGGCAGGGCGCGGTGCTCAGTGCTGCAACAGCACCGCGCACGACTCCGCGGGCACGTGCAGCACCCCGTCCGCCGCGGGCGCCGCGACCGGCTCCCAGGCGGCCAGCACCTCCAGGGGGCGGTTGCCGAGCGGGATCTCCGCAGGCGCCTTGGCGAGGTTGACCGCCACCAGGACGTCCCCGCGCCGGAAGGCGAACCAGCGGGCCTCCTCGTCGTAGGCCACCTTGGTGTCGGCGAGATCGGGGTCCGTGAGGTCGGGCTGCTCCCGCCGCAGGGCGGTCAGCCGGCCGTACCAGGCCAGCACGCGCGCGTGCGGTTCGCGCCCCGGCTCCGACCAGTCCAGGCAGGAGCGGTCGCGGGTCGCCGGGTCCTGCGGGTCGGGCACGTCCTCCTCCGCCCAGCCGTGCTCGGCGAACTCCCGCCGCCGTCCCCGGCGCACCGCCTCCGCGAGTTCCGGGTCGGTGTGGTCGGTGAAGTACTGCCACGGCGTGCCGGCCGCCCACTCCTCGCCCATGAACAGCATCGGCGTGAACGGCGCCGTCAGCGTCAGCGTGGCCGCGCAGGCCAGCAGCCCGGGGGAGCCGGCGAGCAGCGTGGACAGCCGGTCGCCCCGGGCGCGGTTGCCGATCTGGTCGTGGGTCTGGCTGTAGCCGAGCAGCCGGTGCCCGGCCACCCGGGTGCGGTCCAGCGGGCGGCCGTGGTGGCGGCCGCGGAAACCGGAGTACGTACCGTCGTGGAAGTAGCCGCCGGTGAGCGTCTTGGCGACCGCCGCGAGCGGGGCACGCCCGAAGTCGGCGTAGTAGCCCTGGGTCTCGCCGGTCAGCGCCGAGTGCAGCGCGTGGTGGAAGTCGTCGCTCCACTGGGCGTCGAGGCCGAGACCGCCCCGCGCGCGCGGGGTGATGATCCGCGGGTCGTTCAGGTCCGACTCCGCGATCAGGAACGGGCGGTGGCCCAGGTCGGCGGAGAGCGCGTGCACCGCCGTCGACAGCTCCTCCAGGAAGTGGCACGCGCGCGTGTCCACCAGCGCGTGCACCGCGTCGAGACGCAGACCGTCGAGGCGGTAGTCGCGCAGCCAGGACAGCGCGCTGCCGACCAGGAACCGGCGCACCTCGTCCGAGCCGGGCGCGTCCAGGTTGACGGCGGCGCCCCAGGGGGTGTGGTGGGTGTCGGTGAAGTACGGCCCGAAGGACGGCAGATGGTTGCCCGACGGGCCCAGGTGGTTGTGCACCACGTCCAGGACCACGCCGAGGCCCAGCTCGTGAGCCCGGTCGACGAAGCGCTTGAGCCCCTCCGGGCCGCCGTACGGCTCGTGCACGGCCCACAGCGACACGCCGTCGTATCCCCAGCCGTGCCGGCCGGGGAACGGGCACACGGGCATCAACTCCACGTGGGTCACGCCCAGTTCCACCAGGTGCGGCAGGTGCACGGCGGCCGCGTCGAAGGTGCCCTCACGCGTGTACGTGCCGATGTGCAGCTCGTACAGGACCGCGCCGGGCAGCGGGCGTCCGGGCCAGTCGGCGGAGCGCCACGTGTAGCGGGCGTGCTCGACGACCGCGCTCAGCCCGTCCGGGCCGTCCGGCTGCCGCAGCGAGCGCGGATCGGGCAGCACCGGACCGTCGTCCAGCGCGAATCCGTACCGCGAGCCGTCGCTCGCCCCGGCCTCACCGGTCCACCACCCCTCCCGCTCCGGATCGCGCTCCAACGCGCGCGTGGCGCCGTCGCACTGGAGCGTCACACGGCCGGCCTGTGGTGCCCACACCTCGAACTGCACGGACGGTTCCCCTTCGTTCGCTCACCGTGACGTCGCCGTCCATGGTGCGCCACAAGAGATCAATCCGCTTTTGAATCCCCCTTTTACGGCGGTGTCGCCGGATCCGAGGGCCCGGTGTGCCTCTTCGTGACAGCTGGACACGGGGGGATCGGCTGACCGACAATCAGCAGCGTGACGTCGCCCTCCGAGTCCCACACGTCCCCCGCGCGGCTGTCCGACGCGGAGCGCGACAAGGCGCTGAAGGTGCTCCGTGACGGCGTCGCGATGGGCCGGCTGTCCCACGACACGTTCGTACGGCGGATGGAGCTGGCCCTGGCCGCCCGCCGGTCGGACGAACTCGCCGCGCTCACCTCCGACCTGCGCACCGAGGGGCGCGTGTCCCGGCTGGTGTTCGGCTCGGTCGAGGCGGTGTCCGGGTTCGGCGTACGGCTGCGGCGGGCGTGGCAGGCCGAGCGGCTGCCCAAGCTGCTGCTGCCGCTTGCCGTGAGCGGTCATCCGTTGAGCATAGGGCGCGATCCGGTCTGCGGTCTGCGGCTGACCCACGAGACGGTCTCCCGGGTGCACGCCGAGCTGCGCCACCAGGGCGGGATGTGGGTGCTGCGGGACCTCGGCTCGACCAACGGCACGACCGTCAACGGGCGGCGCGTGGTCGGCGCGGCCGTCGTGCGCGAGGGCGACCAGGTGGGGTTCGGGCAGGTGGCGTTCCGGCTCTCCGCGAACTGAGCGGCGCACGCGGCGGGCCTCACGCGCGCGTGCTCACGATCGGGTGAGCGGGGGTGGGGCGTGCGGGCGGCCGTGCCGATACACCGGGCATGACGACCCATCCCACCAAGGCGGCCACGGCCCGCCTGCGGCACGGCCTGACGGCCGCGGCCGCCCTCCTGCTCGCCGGCGCCGGCGCCGCCCCGGCCGCAGCCGCCCACCGGCCCGCCGCCCAGTCCGACTGGCTCTACGTCACGGTCACCGACGGCGACGGCCGCTCCGGGAACGTGCGCGGTGCCCTGCTCCTGTGCGACCCGCCCCGCGGCCACGCCCACGCGTCCGACGCCTGCACCCAGCTCCGCTCGTCCGGCGGAGACATCCACGGCCTCCCCCACAGGGACGTCCTCTGCCCGATGATCTACCGCCCCGTCACGGCCCACGCCCGCGGCCAGTGGAAGGGCCACCCGGTCGACTACACGGAAACCTTCTCCAACAGCTGCGAGATGACCGCCCGAACGGGCGTAGTCTTCGACGTCGCTCCCTGACCCCCACGGCCCGTACGCGTACGACGTACGACGCAGTGACGTCCGGACGGGTGGTGCCCTCTTCGGTCCGCGGCGGAGGCCCGACGGCCCCGTGCCCGTGCCCGGGGTGGTGGGGGCGGGGTCGGCCCGCGGCCGTGTGTGCCGCGGTGGTGGGCGTGCGCCGCGGGCAGTGCCCGCACCCGTCGTGACGCCCGGCTGACCCGCGGGTGCGCGCGTGGGTCGAGCACGCGACCGGCACGCGCGCGTGGCCGGGGTGCGGGGCGTGCGGTGTCCGGTGTGCCTGCCCGGAACGCCGGTACGGGCGGCCGGCGACCCGTGGGCGGGCCGGTCCGGGGCCGCCGGCGGTGTCGCGCCGCGCGGGGCCGTGTCGGGCGGGGCCGGTCAGGTGGGGCGGGTGCCGGCCTGGTGGGCTGTGGTGAGGACTGTGTGGCTCTGGTGTTCCACTTGGTGCTCCAGGGGGACCCAGCGGGCGTGGAAGCGGTGGGCGAAGGACTCGCTCCAGGTGGTCACCAGGCGCTCCAGGCCGGGCGCCGCGCGGTCGTCGGTCTCGCGCAGGGTCCGCAGGAGCATCGCCGCGGCCCGCAGCGGCAGCCGGCGGCCGAACGCGTCCACGCTGCCGACGTACGCCATCGTGGTGTCCGCGGGCGGCATGTGGAGCCAGTCCGCGGCCAGCCCCGGCACCAGGCTCAGCCCCCACTTCGCCGCCCGCAGCAGCGGCCCGTCGGGGCCGTGCAGGCGCGGCAGCGCGTCGGCGAGCACCGCCTCCACCTCCCGCGAGTCCCGCAGCAGCCGCTGCGCCAGCCGTCGTATCGCCGCCGCCGGGGCGGGATGCGGCGCGGGGTCGTCCACCAGGTCGCTCGCCCACATCGGCACCTCCACGACCGCGGTCATGCCGCCGTACCGGTGCGGACGGAACCAGGTGCTGTGCCGGGCGTCGTCCGGCATGCTCGGATACGCCGGTCCCGCGCCGGGCCCCGGCATCACCCGCACCCCGGGCCCGGACGCCGGCCAGCCCGCCGCGTCCGAGGCGCCGGTCTCCACCGGGATGTGCAGCCGCGCCGCCGACTTGCCGAACGGCTCGGCGAGTCCCGGCACGTCGCGGGTCAACTGCACCCAGCTTCCGCCCAGGTCGGTGCCGTGCAGCGTCACCTGGAGGTAGGGCCGCAGCTCGTCGATCACCCCGGTCAGCGCACGCGTCTCGGGCGGCAGCCGGTCGGGCGGCAGCACGGAGGGCGACCACTCCGGCTGCTCGGGCCCGGCGGGCCGGAAGAACCCGAGATGGTAGTCGAGCAGGCTGCGCGGCGCCGGAGTGACGTGCAGGCTCGCCCCGTCCGGGTCCGCGCACAGCAGGAAGTGCCAGGAGGTGTCCGCCCGCAACCGCTCCTCGTGCAGCACCCGGCGCGCGACGGCGAGGAGGGTGGAGCCGCCGGTGGGCTCGTTGGCGTGGGCGCCCGCGACCACCAGCACCGCCCGCCGGGCGTGCCCGACGGACAGCAGGTGCAGCGGTCGTCCCGCGCGCGAGTGGCCGACCTGCCTCAGCACGCACCGGTCCGGCCGGTACGCGGCCAACGCCCGGGCGGTGGCCACCAGTTCGGCAACACTGGGGTAGCGCAACTCCGGCAGGAGACTCACCCCCGACCTGTCCTCCCGGCTTCGCATTCCGCAGTACCCCACGGACGCCGGGTCCTGTCAAGCGCGCTCCAGCAGCGACACCGGCAGCCGCTCGAAGAGTTCCGACACGAGCACCTGCCCTTCGAACTCCCGCCCAGGGGTCAGCGCGTCGGCCCACCGACCGGGCGGCAGCGGCAGCCGGGTGTCCCGCCAGCCGCCCCCCTCCGCCAGGCGCAGCGACAGCCGGGTCACGGCCGTGACCACCTCCCCTGAGCGCCCGAACGCCGCACAGTGGGCCGCCGCCGGCCCCTCGGCGAGCAGCGGGGCGTACGTCGCCGCCGGTCCGAAGACCTCCGGCCGCCGGGCGCGCAGCCGCAGCGCCGCCATGGTCACCGCGCCCTTGTCGCCGGCGTCGGCGGGCGGGAACCGCACCGGGCGCCGGTTGTCCGGATCGACCAGGGCCCGGTACTCGGCCTCCGTGCCCTGGTACACGTCGGGCACACCGGGCATCGTCAGATGCACCAGGGCCGTGCCCAGCACGTTCGCCCGGATGTGCGGTCCGAGCGCGGTGCGCAGGGCGGTCACCGGCCCGGCCGGCGCCCCGCACGGTCCATCGGCGACGAACCGCGCCACCGCCTCCTCGTAGTCGGGCCGCTGCTCGGTCCAGCTCGTGCGCAGGCCCGCCTCGCGCACGTGCTTCAGCAGGGCCCGCAGCACCCGTTCCGTGTCCGCCGGGCCGAGGCCGAACACCGTCTGCCAGGCCGCCCAGGCCAGTTGCCTGTCCGGCACGCCCTCGCCGCCGCCCAGCACGTCCAGCAGGTCCGCCCAGACCCGCGGGCACTCGGTGAGCACGGCCAGCGCCGCCCGTACGTCGGCGCTGCGCTTGGTGTCGTGCGTGGAGACCACCGTCCCGGTTGCCGGCCAGTCGCGCTGCACCCGGGCGCAGTACGCGTGGAAGTCCTCCGGGGACACCGCCGGGCGACCGGGGTCGCCGCCCACCTCGTTGGCCGACAGCAGCGGTACGTACCGGTAATAGGCCGTGTCCTCCACGGACTTGGCGCGCAGCGCGGAGGCGGCCTGCGCGAAACGGGTACGGAACTCCTCGGGGTCCGGTCCCGACCCGGCCCGCCCGAGGACCAGGTCGCGCACCACGTCGACGGCCTCGCCCTCCTCCGGCACCACGAAGGCGAGCCGGGCCTGCGCGGCGGCCTCCTCGGTGACCACGGACGCCGGGTCCACGGAGGCGTAGGGCCGGTAGACCCGGAGGCGGACCAGCAGCTCCCGCAGCGCGGTGCGCAGCGCCCAGGGCGCGCGGTCGCGCAGCGCCGGGTCCGGCGAGGTGGCGCACACCCGGCTCGCCACCCGGGTCAGCCGCTCCGTCTCGGCGGCCAGCTCGTGCGTGATCACCGTGTACGCCGCCCGCCGTACCGTCGCCTCCCAGTCCCCGCCCTCGTCGTCGCGCGGAGCGGCGAACCGCCGGTACCGCCCGGCCAGCTCGTCCGCCCCGGCCGGGTCGGTGAACAGGCCGTCGACGTGCCGCAGGGCGTCGTAGCCGGTGGTGCCGGCGACCGGCCAGGAGGCCGGCAGGTGCTCGCCGTCGGAGAGGATCTTCTCGACGACCGTCCAGCGCCCGCCGGTCGCCTCGTGCAACTGCCGGAGGTAGGCGTCGGGGTCGGCGAGCCCGTCCGGGTGGTCGACGCGCAGCCCGTCGACCACCCCCTCGGCCAGCAGCCGGAGGATCGTGGCGTGGGTCGCCCGGAACACCTCCGGGTCCTCCACCCGCACCCCGATCAGCTCCGAGATGCTGAAGAACCGCCGGTAGTTCAGCTCCGTACGGGCCAGCCGCCACCACACCGGCCGGTACCACTGCGCGTCCAGCAGTTCGGGCAGCGGCAGCCTCCCGGTGCCCTCGCGCAGCGGGAAGGCGTGGTCGTGGTAGCGCAGGACGTCGCCGTCCGCCTTCAGCTCGCCGGCCTCCCGGCCGACCGGGTGGCCGAGCACGGGCAGCAGCACCTTGCCGCCCTGGGCCTCCCAGTCGATGTCGAACCAGCGCGCGTACGGCGACGAGGGGCCCTCCCGCAGCACCTCCCACAGGGCGTGGTTGTACCGCGGGGCCATGGCCATGTGGTTCGGCACGATGTCCACGACCAGGCCGAGCCCGTGCTCCCGCGCGGTGCGCGAGAGCGCCCGCAGGCCCTCCTCTCCGCCGAGCTCGTCGCGCACCCGTGTGGGGTCCACGACGTCGTAGCCGTGCGCGGAGCCCGGCACGGCCTGAAGGACGGGTGACAGATGCAGGTGCGAGACGCCGAGCGAGGCCAGGTACGGCACGGCCCGCTCCGCGGCCGCGAACGGGAACTCGGGCTGGAGTTGGAGCCGGTAGGTGGCCGTGGGCACGACGGGCTCGGGACGCTCGGATGTCTCGGGTGTCATGGAGACCTACGTACCCGCCCGACCGCCTTTGGTGTCACCCACCCGCCATGTGCCCGGCGCCCCACCCGGGCGGGTGCGTGTCCTCGCCCGGACGGGTGAGCGCCGCCCCGGCTGCCCGCTCGCAACAGGCCCTAGACCGGTCGTCGCAGCACCGTCAGGCTGCGGTCGGTCAGGGTGAGCCGGTCACCGGCCCGTACGGTGGGGCCGGTGCCCGGTGGGACCGGGTCCGTGCGGGCGGTGTCCACCATCACCTGCCACTGGCGCCCGTGATCGACCGGCACGGCGAAGTCGAGCGGCTTGGGCGCGGCGTTGAACATCAGCAGGAAGGAGTCGTCGCTGATCCGCTCCCCGCGCGTGCCGGGCTCCGAGATCGCGTTGCCGTTGAGGAACACGGTCAGCGCGGACGCCCGCGCCGAGTCCCAGTCCTGCTGGGTCATCTCCCGGCCCTCGGGGGTGAACCAGGCGATGTCCGACAGCTCGTCGTGCGTGCCCTCCACCGGCCGTCCGTGGAAGAAGCGGCGCCGCCGGAAGACGGGGTGGTCCCGGCGCAGCGCCGCCATCGCCCGGACGAAGTCCAGCAGCTCCGCGTCGGGCTCGCCGGGCTCGGGCCAGCGCACCCAGGACAGCTCGTTGTCCTGGCAGTAGGCGTTGTTGTTGCCCCGCTGGGTGCGCGCGAACTCGTCGCCGTGGCTGATCATGGGCACGCCCTGGGACAGCATCAGCGTCGCGACGAAGTTCCGCGTCTGCCGCGCCCGGAGCCGGACCACCTCGGGGTCGTCGCTCTCGCCCTCGGTGCCGCAGTTCCAGGACCGGTTGTGGCTCTCGCCGTCCCGGTTGTCCTCGCCGTTGGCCTCGTTGTGCTTGTCGTTGTACGACACCAGGTCGCGCAGGGTGAAGCCGTCGTGGCAGGTGACGAAGTTGATCGAGGCCAGCGGGCGGCGGCCGTCGTCCTGGTAGAGGTCGGAGGAACCGGTCAGCCGGGAGGCGAACTCGGCGAGCGCCCGGGGTTCGCCGCGCCACAGGTCCCGCACGGTGTCGCGGTACTTGCCGTTCCACTCGGTCCACAGCGGCGGGAAGTTCCCCACCTGGTAGCCGCCCTCGCCGACGTCCCAGGGCTCGGCGATCAGCTTCACCTGGGAGACCACCGGGTCCTGCTGCACCAGGTCGAAGAACGACGACAGCCGGTCCACCTCGTGGAACTGCCGTGCCAGGGTCGCCGCCAGGTCGAAGCGGAATCCGTCGACGTGCATCTCGGTAACCCAGTAGCGCAGCGAGTCCATGATCAGCTGGAGCACGTGCGGGGACCGCATGAGCAGGGAGTTCCCGGTGCCCGTGGTGTCCATGTAGTAGCGCGGGTCGTCGGTGAGGCGGTAGTAGCGCGGGTTGTCGAGGCCCTTGAACGACAGCGTCGGACCCAGGTGGTTGCCCTCGGCGGTGTGGTTGTAGACCACGTCGAGGATGACCTCGATCCCGGCCTCGTGCAGCGCCCGGACCGCCGACTTGAACTCCAGGACCTGCTGGCCGCGGTCGCCCCAGGAGGCGTAGGCGTTGTGCGGGGCGAAGAAACCGATCGTGTTGTAGCCCCAGTAGTTGTTGAGGCCCAGGTCGACCAGGCGGTGGTCGTTCACGAACTGGTGCACGGGCATCAGTTCGAGCGCGGTGACGCCGAGTTCGGTCAGATGCTCGATGAGCGCCGGGTGGGCGAGCCCCGCGTAGGTGCCGCGCAACTCCTCGGGCAGTCCCGGGTGCCGCATGGTGAGGCCCTTGACATGGGCCTCGTAGATCACCGTCTCGTGGTAGCCGCGGCGCGGCAGCCGGTCGTCGCCCCAGTCGAAGTACGGGTTGACCACGACGGACGTCATGGTGTGCGGCGCCGAGTCAAGGTCGTTGCGCCGGCCGGGGTCGTCGAAGTGGTAGCCGTACACCTCCTCGCCCCACCGGATCGAGCCGCTGATCGCACGCGCGTACGGGTCGAGGAGCAGCTTCGCCGAGTTGCAGAGCAGCCCGCGCTCCGGGGCGTACGGGCCGTGTACCCGGAACCCGTACCGCTGCCCCGGCATGACACCGGGCACGTACGCGTGCCGGACGAACGCGTCGCTCTCCCGCAGTTCCACCGCCGTCTCCGAGCCGTCGTCGTGCAGCAGACACAGCTCTACTCGGTCCGCGGCCTCCGTGAAGACCGCGAAGTTGGTGCCGGCGCCGTCGTACGTGGCGCCGAGTGGGTACGCCTCTCCAGGCCAGACCTGCATGGACCAGACTCTTTCAGGTGTGCGGCGCCGCGGGTGGCGCCTTGGCAACGAGTCTCCAGGAAAGTCGGGGAAGCACCTGTGACGCACGTCCGTGTGCCGAACTGGTGGGGTAGGCGGTGCCCGCGGGACAGGAAGGGCAGGTGCGCGGGGTGGGCCGAGCGGGCCGCGGGGCCCGGCCGGGCCCGGACGGGCCCGCAGGTCAACGGGTGGAGCGGCCCTCACCCGGTGAGGTGACGGGCGCGGGGTTCCGCGGCGCCGCCCGGGACCCGGACGGCCGCCGGTGCCGGTCAGCGGCTATGAATCAGCTCACTCGGCCGGCCCAGGATCTCCGGAACGCGCAAGTACCGTGCGGAAGTTGAGAAAGGAGCTGCGCATCCGGCTGCGTCGCGCGCCGCTCCCGGAGTACCCTTCCTTGATCGTTGGGACGGGGAGTGCCCGGGGGAGCGGAAGGCGGTGCACGGGTGGGCTCGGGAGGCCTGGAGCTGCCCCCTGGTGACGAGGGTCACGAGGGGCACTCCGCAGACGTCCCGTCCGGTGCGGTGTCCCTGGCCCGGCCGATGGACGCCGGTGCCATCGGGCCGGAGCTGGACTGGGACGCGGGCGCCTGGCGCGAGGTACGCACACGCGCCCAGCGGGCCGGCCGCGCCTACATCTGGCTGAACCTCGTCGAACAGCGGCTGCGCGCCGTCGTGGCCGCCGTGCTGCGCCCCGTCTACGAGCCCGTGCACGGCGACGACTGGGCGGTGGCCGCCGCAGGACCGGCCGGCCAGGAGTGGGTGCAGCGGGCCGTCGCGGTACGCGAAGTCAGCCGCCGCAAGGGCTACTTGCTCGACCCGGCCGACGACAACGTGATCAGCTTCCTCACCCTGCCGCAGCTGCGTGAGCTGGTGGTGCAGCACTGGCCGTGCTTCGCGCCCTACATAGACGAGCGCCGGGACGTCGAACTCGCCCTGGACGAGCTGGAGGTGGCCCGCAACGTCGTCTCCCGCAACCGGGCCCTGTCCGAGGCGGTGCTGAGCCAGGCCGAGCGGGCCTCCGCACGGCTGCTCGACATCCTCGGCACCGGCGGCGACGTGCCCTCCGCCCGGCGGCTGCCGGTCGACGCGGTCGAGGACCTGGTCGGCGACCGGTACGCGGACGTGGTCGCGGTGCATCCGGACCGGGTGCGGCTGCTGCGCCAGTTCCCGGCCGAGGACATGTTCGGCGGCGCCCGCCGCCTGGACGCCATCGGCATCGGCCTGAACCTGCTCGTGCAGAACTTCTCCGGCCGCCGCCTGGTGCGGCTCGCCGAGTCCGGCTGCCGGGTGCGGCTGCTGTTCCTCAACCCGGCCTCCAGCGCGGTGAAGCGCCGCGAGCGCGAACTCGGGCTGAAGCGCGGTGAGCTGAGTCGCTCGGTGGAGATGAACATCCTGCACATGCGCCGGGTGCGCGGCCGGCTGCGCGACCCGGGCGCCTTCGAGATCCAGGTCTACGACGAGACCCCCCGCGTCTCCGCCTACCTGGTCGACGGCGACGGCTCGGACGGCATCGCGGTCGTGCAGTCCTATCTGCGGCGCAGCCGGGGCATGGAGGCCCCCGTCTTCGTCCTGCGGAACGACAACAAGGTGGTCAAACCCGGCGAGATCGACGAAAGCGGGCTCTTCTCCGCCTACCGTGAGGAGTTCGAGCTGATGTGGGTGGATTCGCGCCCGGTGTCCTGATACGCCCTCACTCCCCGGGCGGTAAGCGGAACGTGGTCCTCGGATTGTCAGTGGTGCGTGCGATCGTGGAGGCCACTGGGGGAACGCACCACCGAGAAGGGGGGCCGCCATGGGCTGGCACCGGGAGCTGCTGATCGGCTTCGACCTGGAGACGACCGGGACGGATCCGCGCGAGGCGCGCATCGTCACGGGGGCCGTGATCGAGGTCAGGGGAGGGGAGCCGGGGGGACGCCGGGAGTGGCTGGCGGACCCCGGAGTGGAGATCCCGGCGGACGCGGTGGCGGTGCACGGGATCAGCAACGAACGCGCGGCCGCCGAGGGCGAACCGGCCGACCGGGTCGCGAACGCCATCGCGGACGTCCTGACCGGCTACTGGAAGACCGGCGTGCCGGTGGTGGCGTACAACGCGGCCTTCGACCTGACCCTGCTCTCCGCCGAACTGCACCGGTACGGGCTGCCGTCCCTGAGCGACCGCCTGGGCGGAGCGGAGCCGGGACCGGTCGTCGACCCCTACACCATCGACCGCTGGGCCGAGCGCTACCGCCCGGGCAAGCGCAACCTGGAGGCGGTCTGCGCGGAGTACGGAGTCGTCCTGGACGCCGCCCACGACGCCTCGGCCGACGCCCTCGCGGCGGCCCGGCTGGCCACCGCGATAGCCGGCCGCCACTCCAAGGTCGCGACCCTCGGCCCGGCGGAGCTGCACCGCCGCCAGATCGAGTGGCACGCAGCCTGGGCGGCGGACTTCCAGGCCTTCCTGCGCCGCAAGGGCGACCCCCACGCGGTGATCGACGGCGCCTGGCCACTCCGGCAGCCGGCGGACGAAACGGTCTGACCCGGGGCGCGGAAAACGCGGCCCGGACGGCCGACTTCGCCGTTCCGGCCACGGTCGCCGCCCCTGCGGACCGGCTCGCTGTCCCGTCACGGTTGGTGTGGGCGCGGGTCGGCTGCTCCGGCTCGTCGCGGTCGGCTTGCCTCGTCGGTCATGGTCGTCGCGTCCGCGGGCCGGGGTCCGCTCGTCGCCGTCGGCGTGCTGGGCCGGTCGTGGTCACCGGGGACGTGGTCCCCCGAGCAACCGGTTCGACGGTCCCGTCGCGGTCGTCGTGACCGCGGGGGCTCCCGCTCGGCCCGGGCCGGGAAGGGCCGGGACGTACAGGGGCGGGCAAGGATCAGAACGGGTACCAGCGCACCGTGGTGTCACCGTTTCGCAGGGATGCCACCCGGCGCTCGAACTCGGTCAGGGCCTTGGGGTTGGTGGGGGCGTGCTGGGCGACCCAGGCGCAGCTCGCCGTCTCGCGGGCGCCGCGCAGCACGGCGCAGCCCTCCCACTCCCGTACGTCCCAGCCGTAGGTCCGGGTGAAGGCGTCGTGGGCCTCGGCGGGCAGGCCGTAGCGGTCCCGGGACAGGGCCATGACCACCAGGTCGTGCTCGCGCAGGTCGGCCGAGAAGGTCTCCAGGTCGACCAGGACCGGCCCGTCCGGACCGATGTGCACATTGCGCGGGAGCGCGTCGCCGTGGATCGGGCCGGGCGGCAGGTGCGGGGTGAGCGCGGCGGCGGCCGCCGCGAAGCCGTCGCGGCGCTCCCGCAGATACGCCGCGTCGGCCGGGGAGATCGTGTCGCCCGCGAGCCGCAGCCAGCGCTTCACGCCGCCGAGCAGTTCGCGGGGCGGCAGCGCGAAGTCGGGGACGGGCAGGGCGTGGACCAGGCGCAGCAGCTCCGCCAGGTCAGCCGGTTCGGCGGGCCGTACCGGATCGGGCAGCCGGTGCCACACGGTCACCGGATGCCCCTCGACGAGGATCGCCTCCGTGTCGGCGGCCCGCACCGCCGGGACGCCGGCGTCGGCCAGCCACAGCGCGATCCGCAGCTCGCGCCGCGCCCGGTCCCACAGCTCCGCGTCCCGGCCCACCTTGACGACGACGTCCCCGGCGGCGAACACCGCGTTCTCACCCAGCGCGAGCAGCCGCGCGTCGCGCACCGGACCGGTCAACACGCCCGCCCCGCCCAGTACCTCCCGAGCCCGCGCCTCGTCCATCCTCAGCCTCCGTGTCCTCGTCCGGACCCCGGCGACCACGCCGGAGCCCGCATTTTTCGCCGGGTCAGTGTCGCATCCGCACAGGTCGGGGCCGGTGCCCGGTGCCGGGCTCGGCGTAATTCGTTTGCGGGGGCACTCGGGCGGGACCTAGCGTCACCTCCGTGGCGGCTTTCAACGCGATCATCATCTCCGGTCTCGGCCGGGGCTGCGCGCACTCCCAGCGGGTGCGACGCGGTCCTGGTGCCCTGACCGGCCCGGGGAGCAGCCACACCTGCTGAGCGCCGCATCGCGCCTCCTTCCCCCCATTCCTGTCTTCCGGTCAGGGCTTCGGCTGCCCTCTCCACTCCCACGGAAGACAAGGACCGCAGGCCATGGCCCGCCCCTTTCAGCCCTCGCGCGCGCTCTCGCAGAACTTCCTCACCGACCGCGCCACCGCCGAACACCTCGCCCGCCTCGCCGTCCCGAACGGTCGCCGGCCGCCGCTTCTGCTCGAAGTCGGGGCCGGAAAAGGCGCGTTGACCACGACGCTCGCCCCGCGCTGCCGCGAGGTGCGCGCCTATGAGATCGATCCCCGGCTCCTGCCCCTGCTGCGCGCCCGTTTCCTCGACGCACCGCGGGTGACGATCGTCGGCGGCGACTTCCTCCGGGCCAGGCCCCCGCGCACCCCGTTCTCCGTCGCGGGGAACGTCCCCTACTCCCGCACCGCGGAGATCGTCGACTGGTGCCTGCGCGCCCCCGCCCTCACCGACGCCACGCTCCTCACCCAGCTCGAGTACGCCCGCAAGCGCACCGGCGACTACGGACGCTGGACGCTGCTGACCGTACGCAGCTGGCCGCGCTTCGAATGGCGTCTGGTGGGGCGGGTGGCCCGGACCCGGTTCAGGCCCGTGCCGGGAGTCGACGCCGGAATCATCCGTATCGAGCGCCGTCGCGCCCCGCTGCTCGACCCGTCCGGATACGAAAGCTGGCGGCGGCTGGTCGAGCTGGGGTTCACCGGAGTGGGCGGTTCGCTGCACGCCTCGCTGCGCCGGGCCCACCCCGGACGGCGGGTGTCGGCCGCGTTCCGCGCCGCCCGGCTCGACCCGGGCGTTCTGGTGGGGGAGGTGCCGCCGGAGCGCTGGCTGGCCCTGCACGAGGTACTGGCCTCCTGACGCGGCGCCTGCCGCGGGAGCACACGACGGGCCCGCCGGCTTCCCCGAAGCCGGCGGGCCCCGCTCGTGGGACGGTTCAGACGCCCAGTGGCTCACCCTTGCTGGGAGCGGGCGGCAGGGACGCCGGCTCCAGGGGCTCGTCGTGGGAGAGGTCCGGGAGGCGGTGCAGCCATCGGGGCAGGTACCAGTTGCGTTCGCCCAGCAGGGACATCACCGAGGGCAGCAGCACACCGCGGATGACCGTGGCGTCGATGAGCACCGCGGCCGCCAGACCCACGCCCATCTGCTTCATCGACTGCATGGACAGCGTCCCGAAGATCGCGAACACGGCGACCATGATGACCGCGGCGCTGGTGACGACACCCGCCGTGGTGACCACACCGTGCTGGATGGCGTCCTTCGTGCCGCGGCCGCGCAGCCGCGCCTCGCGGATCCGGGAGACCACGAAGACGTGGTAGTCCATCGAGAGGCCGAACAGGATCACGAACAGGAACAGCGGCAGCCAGGTGACGATCGCGCCGACACCGTGGGCGCCCACCAGGGACGCGCCCCAGCCGTGCTGGAAGACCGCGACGAGGATGCCGTAGGCGGCGCCCACGGACAGCAGGTTCAGCACGATCGAGGTGATCGCGACGGTCAGCGAGCGGAACGACAGCAGCATCAGCAGGAAGGCGAAGACCACGACGAAGACGAACACCGGGACGACGGAGCCGATGAGCTGGGCGTTGAAGTCGTGCGAGCCTGCGACCTGGCCGGTGATCGGCGCCTGGACGCCGTCGACCTTGCCCAGCGTGGCGGGCCGCACCTCGTCGCGCAGCTTCTCCAGGCTCTTGCCGGCCTTGTCGAGGTCCGAGCCGCCGACCAGCGGGACGGAGACGAGTGCGACGTTCTGGTCCTCGTGCAGCCGGATGTCGACCGGGCCGCGCGAGGCGCCCGAGGAGACGGCCCGCTCCTTGAACGCGGCCAGCGCCTGCCGTACTTCCGGGGCGTTGATGTCGTCGGCCTTCACGATCACCTGGGCCGGCTCGGAACCGCCGGGGAAGGCCTCGTTGAGCCGCTGGTACGTCTGCACGATGGGCAGCGAGTCACCGAACTCCTGGTCCAGCGTGAGCTGCGAGGTCTTCATGCCCAGCGCCGGGGCCGCGACGGCGAGCAGCGCGCCCACGGCCACCGCGGCCGACACCACGGGCCGGGCCAGCACACGCCGCAGCACGGCCGTCCAGAACCTGCTCTCCCCGTTGCCGCCCCGGTTCCGCCGCAGGAACGGCAGGCGCCCCTTCTCGACCCGCTCGCCCAGCAGCGACAGCAGCGCCGGCAGCACGGTCACCGAGCCGACCATGGCCACGGCCACCACCATCAGCGAGGCCAGGCCCATCGCCTCGAACTCGGCGACCCCGGTGAACAGCATGCCCGCCATCGCCACGCACACCGTGACGCCGGAGACGATGATCGCGCGCCCGCTGGTCGCGGCGGCGATGCGCAGCGCGGTCCCCGGGTCCCGCCCGGCCGCCCGCTCCTCGCGCTCGCGGCGCAGGTAGAACAGGCAGTAGTCGACGCCGACCGCCATGCCGACCAGCAGCATCACGGAGTTGGCGGTGTCGCTCATCGGCTGGAGGTGGCTGACGATGCCCATCAGGCCCATCGTCGCCATGATCGCGGTGATCGCCAGCGCCACCGGCAGCAGCGCGGCCACCAGCGCCCCGAAGGCGATCAGCAGGATGCCGAGGGCCACCGGCACGGCGGAGAACTCGGCCTGCTGGAAGTCGTTCCCGAAGGCGTCGGAGTACTGCTTCTGCATGCTGGCGCCGCCGATCTCCTCGATCCGCAGCGACGAGTGGTCCTTCTGGACCCCGGCCACGGCGTCGAGCACGGGTTCCACCCGCTCGCCCGCGGTGTCCGCCTCCCCGCGCAGCGAGAACTGCACCAGCGCGCTGCGGCCGTCCCCGGAGATGGTCTTCGTGTCGTACGGCGAGGTCACATCCGTGACCAGGCCGGTCCCCTCGACGGCCGTGATCACGTCGCCGACGGCCGCCCGGAAGCCGGCGTCCGTGGCCCTGCCGGAGCCGTCCTTCGCCTGGATCAGGACGGTCTCGCTCGCCGGTTCCTTGATCCCCGCGTCCTCGATGATCTTCGCCGCGGTGTGCGTCTCGCCCTTGAGCTGGTCGCTCTCCTTGACGTCCAGCCGGCCGGCCGCCGAACCCAGCCCCATCGCCAGTACGACGAACAGCACCCAGATCCCGACCGCGGCCCATCGATGCCGGGCGCTCCAGCCGCCGGCTCGCGCGGCGAGGCCCCGCGCCCGTGTCTCTCCGTTCACCATGACGGGCTTGCCCCTTCTTGAAAGGCCCTGCGGACCTCGTGCGCGGCGACAGCCCCCTGCCGTCGCCCTCCGCATCGAAGGTAGGGCCGGCCCGGTAGCCCGCTCGTCGTGCTGACCGGTGAAGTGCCGCCCCGGAGGCTCCTCCTGCCGGACCCCGTTTCCTCCGCACTGGGGAGGACGCCGACCCCTTACACCTATCCGGGCTTCTCGGGGGCGCGGATCAGGGTGTCCGGTCCGCCGGGAGGGGCCCGTCCGGCGAATACGCAGCCTTGTTGAACAAGTCACAGCCGCGTGCAGCGCTTGAACCGCACGCCGCGATCCGCCATCGTTCCGTCGGACCCCGCCCGCGAAGGGCGGCCCTCGTGCCCGCCCCCACGGGGCACGGCGGCCGCTCTATCGTGGGCGGATGACGATGTACGCCGCGCTGCTGCGCGGAATCAACGTGGGCGGCAAGAAGGTTCCGATGGCCGAGCTGCGCACCCTGGTGGCGGAGCTCGGCCACACGCGTGTGCGCACCTATCTGCAGAGCGGCCAGGCCGTCTTCGACGCCGGTCACAGCGACGAGCAGTCGCTGGCCGCGGAGCTCACGGCGGCGCTGGAGAAGCGGTTCGGCTTCCCGGTGGACGTGATCGTGCGCGATCACGCCTATCTGCGGGCGGTCGCCGAGTCCTGTCCGTTCCCGGCCGCGGAGCTGGAGGGACGGCAGCTCCATGTGACCTACTTCTCCGCGCCCGTCCGGGCCGACCGCTACGCGGAGATCGACCAGGAGGCCTACCTGCCCGAGGAGTTCCGTCTCGGCGACCGGGCCCTGTACCTGTACGCGCCGGACGGGCTCGGCCGCTCCAGGCTGGCCGAGCACCTGTCCAGGAAGCGGCTGAACAAGGACCTGATCGCCACCAGCCGGAACTGGAACACGGTGCTCAAACTCGTCGAGCTGACCGCGCCGGACGCCTGACTCGCGCACGGACGCGATCGACGCGACCGGCGTGACCGAGGCGGTCGCGCTCACCCGAGAGCGGCCAGCCGGGACAGCTCGGCGGCGCCGAGGGACACCCCCGCCGCGTCCAGGTTCTCCTCCAGGTGGGCGAGCGTCCCCGTGCCCGGGGTCGGACAGAGCACGGGGGAGCGGTGCAGCAGCCACGCCAGGGCCACCTGCCCCGGTGTGGCGCCGTGCGCGGCGGCGACCCGGGCGCAATCCGGGTGCCCGGTCAACGCGCCGTTGCCCAACGGGAACCACGGCAGGAACGCGATCCCGCGCTCCTCGCACAGCTCCAACAGCGGCTCGGACGCGCGGTCGAGGAGGTTGTAGCGGTTCTGTACGGAGGCGACGGACGTCAACTCCAGTGCCGCGGCGAGCTGTTCGGCGGAGACGGTGTCCAGGCCGAGGTGGCGGATCTTGCCCTCATCGCGCAACTCGTCGAGCGCTCCGAGCTGTTCGGCCATCGGCACGGCGGGGTCGAGCCGGTGCAACTGGTACAGGTCGATCCTCTCCAGCCGCAGCCTGCGCAGGCTCGCCTCGCACATCGCCCGCAGTTGCTCCGGCCGCCCGTCCACGTGCCAGGCGCTGTCGCCGGTGCGGACCACCCCGCCCTTGGTGGCGATCACCAGGTTCTCCGGGTAGGGGTGCAGCGCCTCGGCCACCAGTTCCTCGGCGACGGACGGGCCGTAGTTGTCCGCGGTGTCGATCAGGGTCACCCCGCGCTCCACCGCCCGCCGCAGCACGGCCACCGCGTCCCGGGCGTCGCCGCGCGGCCCCCAGTAGCCGGGGCCGGTGAGCTGCGCGGTGCCATAGCCGAGGCGCCGTACGGGCAGGTCGCCGCCGAGCGTGAACAGCTGCGGGGTCACACGGTCTCCTGGGTGGTCCGGTGGGGCGTACGGAGGGCTGTGGCAGGCTCGCCCCATGCGATACATCATCATCGGGGCAGGGGCGGTCGGCGGCGCCGTCGGGGGCCGGCTGGCGCAGAGCGGGCGCGAGGTCGTGCTGGTCGCGCGCGGAGCGCATCTCGCGGCGCTGCGCGAGGGCGGGCTGCGGCTGACGGTGCCGGAGGGCGAGCTCACGTACCGGCTGCCCGCCGTGGACGGGCCCGAGGCGCTCGGCGAACTGCGCGCCGACGACGTGCTCGTGCTGGCCGTCAAGACCCAGGACACCGAGGCGGCGCTGGCGGCCTGGGGTCCGGCGCCGGTCGCGGGTGGCGGCACGGCCGAGCGGAGACTGCCGCTGCTGTGCGCGCAGAACGGGGTGGAGGGGCAGCGGCTCGCCCTGCGCCGCTTCCGGCACGTGTACGGCGTCTGCGTCTGGCTGCCCGCGGCCCACGTCGAACCCGGCGCCGTCTCGGCCGCCGGTGCCCCGCTCACCGGCATACTGCACCTGGGCCGCTACCCGGGCGGCACCGACGACACCCTGCGGCGGATCTCCGCCGACCTGGAGTCGGCGCACTTCGAGGCGCCGGTCGTGCCGGACGTGAACCGCTGGCAGTACGCCAAGCTGCTCGGCAACCTCGCCAACGCGATCGAGGCGGTCAGCGGGCCGCTGGACAGCGGGGCGGCGCACGCGCTGTACGGGAGGGTGCGCGCCGAGGGCGAGGCGGTGCTCGCCGCCGCCGGGATCACCTGGGCGGGCGCCGAGGAGCAGAAGGAGGTCCGCGGCGACAAGATCACGCCGGTGCCGCTGCCCGGCGCCCCGCGCGGCGGCGGCTCCTCCTGGCAGTCCCTCGCCCGTGGCACCGGCTCCATCGAGGCCGACCACCTCAACGGGGAGATCGTGCTCCTGGGCCGGCTGCACGGCGTACCGGCGCCGCTGAACGAACTCCTCCAGCACCTGGCCAACACCTTCGCGCGAGAGCGCCGGGCGGCCGGCTCGATGCCGGTGACGGAACTGGTACGGCTGGCGGACGCGGCGGACGCGGCGGGCTGAGCGGCCCAGGCGGACCGGCGGTCCAGGTGGCCCACGAAAAGACCCCCTGATTGGACCGGGATCCTGTGCCAATCGGCCGCTAGCGTCGACGGCATGACCCATGACTCGCCCGACTCGCCGACCCGCGTCGACTTCTACTTCGACCCCGCCTGCCCCTTCGCCTGGATCACCTCCCGCTGGCTGCTCGAGGTGGAACGCGAGCGTCCGCTCGACCTCCGGTTCCACGTCATGAGCCTGTACCTGCACAACACCGGCAACGAACTGCCCGACTGGTACCGGGAACTGGTCGGCAAGTCGATCGGCCCGGTGCGCGTCGCGGTGGCCGCGGCCGAGCGGCACGGCGAGAAGGTGCTGCGGGACCTCTACACCGCGTTCGGCGTCCGCATCCACGAGCGCGGGGAGGAGGACTTCGACGCGGTCGTCACCGGCTCCCTGGCCGAGCTGGGACTCGACCGGGACCTCGCCGCGGCCGCGCACGATCCGTCGTACGACGAGGCGGTACGGCGCAGTCACGAGTCCGGCGCCGAGACGGACACCGGCGCGTACGTGGGGACGCCCACCCTCCATGTCGACGGAACGGTGTGGTTCGGGCCGGTGCTGCGGGCCGTCCCGCGCGGCGCCGAGGCGGCGGAGCTGTTCGACGCCTTCCGGGTGCTGGCCACCCGGCCGGACTTCTTCGAGCTCAAGCGCACCCGAACCGGATCACTCCGCTTCGACTGAGCCCCGGCCGCGCGTCCCTCGCGTACGGCATGGGCGGGATGATCCACATTCGGGGGGCCGGCGGAGGCAGGGCAGTGACACTTGCGCGTCGCCGCACGCTGAACTGAACGGCACCACTGCTCACCGGTCAACGGCGGGTGGTGGTGGGTCCGTTCGCGGACCGGCACCACGGGGGAGTGCCGGGACGCGGACGGAGCCCGTTCCCGTCCGCCGGTCCGTCAGGCGCCCAGGGCCGCCGACAGCGGCAGCCGGGCGGCGTCGTAGCGCTTCAGCAGGACCCGGGCCACCTCCGGTGCCGGACCGAGGACCCCGGCCAGCACGTCGGCCCCGGCCTCGGTCGCTCCGCGGGCGATGCGGTCCGGCAGGAAGCCCGGCGCCAGCACGTACGGGGCGACCGCGACCCTGGCGCAGCCCAGTTCCCGCAGTTCCCGCACCGCGTCCTCGGTGCGCGGCGGGCAGGCGGAGGCGAACGCAGGCCGCACGGCGCACCAGCCGGTGTGCCGCCACTCCCGCGCGGTTTCTGCGATCACTGCGATCGCCTCCGGGTCGGAGGACCCCGCCGAGGCCAGGACGACCCCGGTCGAGGACTTGTCGGCGGGGTCGAGCCCCGCCTCGTACAGACGGCGCTCCAGGGCGTCCGTCAGCAGCGGTGAGGGGCCGAGGACCTCCGCCTGCCGGATCCGCAGCCGCGACGGCGCGCGGCGCAGCACCGAGGGGATGTCCGCCTTGGCGTGGAAGGCCCGGGTCAGCAGCAGCGGCAGGGCCACGACGTCCCGGACCCCGTCGGCCGCCAGGGCCTCCAGCACGCCCGGCACGGACGGCACGTTGAAGTCCAGGAAGCCGGTCTCCACCCGCAGTCCGGGGCGCAGGGCCCGGACCCGGCGGACCAGGGCGTGGACGGTCGCGGCATGGCGCGGGTCGCGGCTGCCGTGGGCGACGACGAGGAGAACGGGCTGGTGGATCACGGGCGTTCAGCTCTTCACGAGAAGACCGCGGCTCCGCAGTACCCGCCGCTCCAGCGGACTGAAGATCAGCAGGTCGATGGCGATGCCGACGAACAGGATCAGGATGATGGCCTCGAAGACCATGGCCATGGAGCTCGCGTTGCGGCCGTTCTCCAGCAGCGCGCCCAGGCCGATGCCCAGGTCCGGCGAGGAGGCGATGATCTCCGCCGCCATCAGTGACCGCCAGGAGAACGCCCAGCCCTGCTTCAGACCGGCCAGGTAGCCCGGCAGCGCGGCCGGCAGGACGATGTGCCAGGCGCCCCGGGCACCCGTCGCGCCCATCGTGCGGCCCGCCCGCAGGAACAGCGGCGGCACCTGGTCGATGCCGGACACCAGCCCGTTGGCGATGGACGGGACCGCGCCGAGCAGGATCACCGCGTACATCATCGAGTTGTCCAGGCCCAGCCAGATCACCGCCGGCGGCACCCACGCCACCGACGGCAGCGACTGCAGGCCCGACAGGATCGGGCCGATGGCCGCCCGCACGAACTTCACCCGGGCCACCAGCAGTCCCAGCGGGGTGCCGATGGCCAGCGCGAACAGGAAGCCCAGCAGACCGCGCGAGACGGACGTCCAGATGAAGCCGAGCAGCTTGCCCTGCAACCAGGCGTCCTTGAACTCGCCGCCCACGTCGGCGGGCGAGGGCAGCCGGCTCGGGTCGTCGACCACCTTCAGGGAGATCAGCGCCTGCCAGACCACGAGGACCACCGCGATCGCCACGACCGGCGGCAGGACCTTGTCGACCAGGGTCCGACGCAGCGGCGCACGGCCGGCCGTGGTGGCCTCCAGGGCGTCAAGGCCGGCCTCGACGTCGGCCAGTTCGGCGCCCCGCGCCGTCTTCGTCTCAGTGCTGGCCATGTCGGCGGATCTCCCCACGCAGGACTTCGGTGATCTCCAGGGACAGTTCCGCCACGGGCGCGTCCTCGATGCGGCGCGGCTGCGGGATGTCCACCGCCCACTCGCGGGCCACCCGGCCCGGACGGGAGGACAGCAGCACCACGCGCTGGGCCAGCCGCACCGCCTCGCGCACGTTGTGCGTGACGAACAGCACCGACACGCCGGTCTGCTGCCAGATCCGGGTCAGCTCGTCGTGCAGGACGTCCCGGGTGATGGCGTCGAGCGCCGCGAACGGCTCGTCCATCAGCAGCAGGTTGCTCTCCTGGGCCAGCGCGCGGGCCAGCGCCACCCGCTGGCGCATCCCGCCGGACAGTTCGTGGACGCGCTTGCCGTACGCGCCCTTCAGCCGGACCAGTCCGAGCAGCTCCTCGGCCCGGCCGCGCCGCTCGGGCTTCGCCACCCCGCGCAGCCTGAGGGCGAGTTCGATGTTCTTGCCCGCGGTCAGCCAGGGGAAGAGGGCGTGCTCCTGGAACATCAGGGCGGGGCGGCCGTCCGTCGTGATGGACCCGGCGGTGGGCCGGTCCAGCCCCGCCACCAGGTTCAGCAGGGTGGACTTGCCGCAGCCCGAGGCTCCCAGGAGGGTGACGAACTCGCCCGGAGCGACATCGAGACTGATGCCGTCCAGCACGAGCTGCTGCCCGCCCGGTGCCGCGAAGGACTTCGAGACGTTCTCGAGGCGGGCCGCGTGCTCTACGGTCTCCGCGGCCCTGGCAAGGGTCGAGGCCATGGTCGTCACCTCCTGGGAACTCTTCGGCTACGGGCTCTACTCGGCGCCGAGGCCGGCGTCGTCGACGGTCGGCTCGCCCGCGGCCTTCAGCACCTTGTTCAGCGGGGCCAGGTCATAGATGCCGGCCAGCTTCGGGCTCTGCAGCAGACCCGCCTTGACCGCGTGCTTCGCCTCGGTGTCGAGGGTCGAGGCCAGCGGGTCGTCGGTGATCTGGATGGACGTCCACGCCGGGTCGAGGACGTTCTCGGGCAGTTCCTTGCCGGAGTCGACCCCGAGCTGCCTGTTCGCCGCCGTCTTCGCCTCGTCCGGGTGGGCGTTGATCCACTTGTTGGTCTCCACGGAGGCCTTCAGGACCGCCTCGACGGCCTTCGGGTGCTCCCTGAGGAACTTCTGCGACACGATGATGTTCGTGATCACGAACTTCTTGTCGGGCCACAGCGACGACTCGTCGAGCAGCACCTTGGCGCCCTCGGCGACCAGCTTCGACGCGGTCGGCTCCGGCACCCAGGCGCCGTCGATGGAGCCGGACTTGTAGGCGTCCGGGGTGATCTTGTTGTCGGTGCGGACGACGGAGACGTCGCCCTTGCCGCTCTGCGCGTCGACCTTCCAGCCCTGCTCCGCGATCCAGTTGAGGAACGCCACGTCCTGCGTGTTGCCGAGCTGCGGGGTCGCGATCTTCTTGCCCTTGACGTCCGCCAGGGACGTGATCTTCTTCGGGTCGACCACGAGCTTGACCCCGCCGGAGGCCGAACCGCCGATGATGCGCAGGCTCTTGCCGTCCGACTTGGTGTAGCCGTTGATCGCCGGGGACGGGCCGATCCAGCCGATGTCGATGGAGCCGGAGTTGAGGGCCTCGATCTCGGACGGCCCGGCGTTGAAGACCGACGGCTTGACGACCGTCGCGCCCAACTCCTTCTGGAAGAAGCCCTTCTGCACCCCGACCAGCGCGGTCGCGTGGGTCAGGTTGCCGAAGTAGCCGATCCTGACCGAGTCGAGACCGTCGGTCTTCTCGGCCCCGGCGGCCACCTTCTGCTGGGCGCCGTCGTCGGCCTGGGAGCCGTAGCCGCAGGCGGCGAGCGTGAGCAGGGGCAGGGCGGCGACCACGGCGAGGCCGCGGCGGAGTACGGGCCCGGGGGAGCCCCCGGCCGGGCGGAGGCGGAACGGGGGAAGGCTGGCAGGCACGGGAGGCTGTCCTCTCGCAGGCCCGGCGGTCACGGCCGGTCAGGCCGTGGCCGGGAAGTCGGCAGGTCCAAGTAAGCGGGGGTGGGGGGTGAGGGCGCGCGGGCAGTGCGCGTACGTCAGCGCGCACATCGCGCCACCCCGCCCTGTCCGCTGCCGAGGGCGCCGCTGCCGACCCGGCCGCCCTCCTTGGCGAACGTCGAGTAGAAATCGCGAGAGTTCATGGTCAGAAGTCCCAGCCGTCCTCGTCCGCCGCGTCGCTGACCGGCGCGGGCGCGGCGAAGGACTCGCCGACCATCCCCGCGGTGAGCGTGGTGCCGTCGGCCGGGTCGATCAGGATGAACGAGCCGGTGCGGCGGGAGTCGGCGTAGGAGTCGACCGGCAGCGGCTCGGCGGCGCGGATCTTGACCCGGCCGATGTCGTTGGCGACGAGCTGCCCGGGGTGCGGGTGCAGGGACAGGTCGTCCAGGGTGAGCCGGGACGGGATGTCCTTGACGATCGCCTTGACCGTGCGGGTGCCGTGCTTGAGGAGCACCCGGTGGCCGACGGTCAGCGGCTGGTCGGCGACGTGACAGACGGTCGCCTCCACGTCCTGGGTCGTGTCGGGCGCGTCCTCGCTGGGCACGATCAGGTCGCCGCGCGAGACGTCGATGTCGTCCCGGAGCAGGACCGTCACCGACTGCGCCGTCCAGGCCACGTCCACCGGCTCACCGAGCAGGTCGATGCCGGAGATGCAGCTGGTGCGGCCGGACGGCAGCACCGTGACCTCGTCGCCGACCCGGAAACTGCCCGCGGCGATCTGGCCGGCGTAGCCGCGGTAGTCGGGGTGCTCGGCGGTCTGCGGCCGGATCACGTACTGCACGGGCAGCCGCGCGTGGCAGTGCGCCAGGTCGTGGCTGACCGGGACCGTCTCCAGGTGCTCCAGGACGGTCGGGCCGCCGTACCAGTCCATGCTCGCGGACGGCTCCACCACGTTGTCGCCGACGAGCGCCGAGATCGGGATGGCGGTGACCTCCGGGACGCCCAGTTCGGTGGCGTACGCCGTGAACTCCTCGGCGATCGCGGCGAACACGGGCTCGCGGTAGTCGACCAGGTCCATCTTGTTCACGGCCAGGACCACGTGCGGCACGCGCAGCAGCGCGGCGATCGCCGCGTGCCGGCGGGTCTGCTCCACCACGCCGTTGCGGGCGTCCACCAGGATCACCGTCAGCTCGGCGGTGGACGCGCCGGTGACCATGTTCCGCGTGTACTGCACATGGCCCGGCGTGTCCGCGAGGATGAACCGGCGGCGCGGCGTGGCGAAGTAGCGGTAGGCCACGTCGATGGTGATGCCCTGCTCGCGCTCGGCGCGCAGCCCGTCGGTCAGCAGGGCGAGGTCCGGGGCCTGCTGGCCGCGGCTCGCGGAGGCGCGTTCCACGGCCTCCAACTGGTCGGTGAGGACCGACTTGGAGTCGTGCAGCAGCCGGCCCACGAGGGTGGACTTGCCGTCGTCGACGGAGCCGGCGGTGGCGAACCGCAGCAGGGTGGTGGACGCCAGGTCCGTGGTGGTGGTCATCTCTAGAAGTACCCCTCGCGCTTGCGGTCTTCCATCGCGGCCTCGGACAGCTTGTCGTCGGCCCGGGTGGCGCCGCGCTCGGTCAGGCGCGAGGCGGCGATCTCGGTGATCACCTTCTCGATGGTGTCGGCGTCGGAGTCGACTGCGCCGGTGCACGACATGTCACCGACGGTGCGGTAGCGCACGAGCCGCTTCTCCACGCTCTCGCCGTCCCTGGGGCCGCCCCAGTCGCCGGCGGTCAGCCACATGCCGTGGCGCGAGAAGACCTCGCGCGTGTGGGCGTAGTAGATGCCGGGCAGTTCGATGCCCTCGCGGGCGATGTACTGCCACACGTCCAGCTCGGTCCAGTTGGACAGCGGGAACACCCGGACGTGCTCGCCGGGCGCGTGCCGGCCGTTGTAGAGGTTCCACAGCTCGGGCCGCTGGCGGCGCGGGTCCCACTGGGAGAACTCGTCGCGCAGCGAGAACACCCGCTCCTTGGCGCGGGCCTTCTCCTCGTCGCGGCGGCCGCCGCCGAAGACCGCGTCGAACCGCTCGGACCGGATCCTCTCGGTCAGCGGGAGGGTCTGGAGCGGGTTGCGGGTGCCGTCCGCGCGCTCCTTGAGGACGCCCCGGTCGATGTAGTCCTGCACGGAGGCGACGTGCAGCCGCAGCCGGTGGCCGGCCACCGTGCGGTCGCGGTATTCGAGTACCTCGGGGAAGTTGTGCCCGGTGTCCACGTGCAGCAGCGAGAAGGGCACCGCGGCGGGCCGGAACGCCTTCAGCGCCAGGTGCAGCATGACGATGGAGTCCTTGCCCCCGGAGAACAGGATCACCGGGTTCTCGAACTCGCCGGCCACCTCCCGGAAGATGTGCACCGCCTCGGACTCCAGCGCGTCCAGGTGGGAGAGGGCGTACGGGCTGCCCGTGCCCTCGTCGCCCGCCTTGGTCTTGGCGACGGTCGTCATGCCAGTCCCCTCTCGCTGAGCAGCGTGTGCACGGAATCGGCCGACTCCCGGACCGTCTGGTGCTGCGACTCGATGCGCAGGTCCGGCGCCAGCGGCTCCTCGTACGGGTCGTCGACGCCCGTCAGGCCCGTCAGTTCGCCCGCGGCCTGCTTGGCGTACAGACCTTTCACATCGCGCACGGAGCACACCTCGACCGGGGTGGCGACGTGCACCTCCAGGTACGCCGTGCCGTTCTTGGCGTGCCACTCGCGCACCGCCTCGCGGCTGTCGGTGTACGGCGCGATCACCGGAACCAGCGCCGTGACCCCGTTGCGGGCGAGGAGTTCGGCGACGAAGCCGATGCGCCGCACGTTGGTGTGCCGGTCGGCGCGGCTGAAGCCGAGGCCCGCGGAGAGGAACTCGCGGATCTCGTCGCCGTCGAGCACCTCGACGCGATGGCCCTGCGCACGCAGCCGTCCGGCCAGTTCGTGCGCGATGGTGGTCTTGCCGGCGCTCGGCAGACCCGTGAGCCAGACGGTGGCTCCGGTCGTCACGTGTGTCTCCCTGTGGGTGGAAGCAGTCGTCGGCGGTGTCGTCGGTACGGTCATGGGTCAGCCGTGCAGTCCGCACTCGGTCTTGGCGCTGCCGGCCCAGCGGCCGGCGCGCGCGTCCTCGCCCTCCAGCAGGCGCCGGGTGCAGGGCGCGCAGCCCACGGAGCCGTAGCCGTCCATCAGCAACGGGTTGGTGAGCACGCCGTGTTCGGCGACGTAGGCGTCCACGTCGTCCTGGGTCCAGCGGGCGATCGGGGAGACCTTGACCTTCCGCCGCTTCTCGTCCCAGCCGACGACCGGCGTGTTCGCCCGGGTCGGGGACTCGTCGCGGCGCAGCCCGGTCGCCCACGCGGTGTAGCCCTTCAGGCCCTCCTCCAGCGGCCGCACCTTGCGCAGCCGGCAGCACAGGTCCGGATCGCGGTCGTGCAGCCTCGGGCCGTACTCGGCGTCCTGTTCGGCGACCGTCTGCTCCGGGGTGAGGGTGATGACGTGGACGTCCATCACGGCCTCGACCGCGTCACGGGTGCCGATGGTCTCCGGGAAGTGGTAGCCGGTGTCGAGGAACACGACGTCCACGCCCGGCATCGCCCGGGAGGCGAGGTGGGCGACCACCGCGTCCTCCATGGAGGAGGTGACGCAGAACCGGCGGCCGAAGGTGCCGGCCGCCCACTGGAGGATCTCCAGCGCGGAGGCGTCCTCCAGATCGCGGCCCGCCCGTTCGGCCAGCGCCTTCAACTCGGCTTCGCCCACCGCCTCCTGAGTGGCCGCAGTCATATCCCCTCGCCCCCTTCGTGGCCGGCGTGCCTCACGCCCCGGGCGAGCAGGCCGAGGAACTTCAGCCGGAAGGCCCGGTTGCATCCCGCGCACTCCCACGCGCCGTGGCCCTCCTCGCTGGGACGCAGGTCCTCCTCACCGCAGTACGGGCAGTAGAAGGGGGCGGCACGCTCGCTCATGACAGCTCCTCCTCGGATGCCCGCGCGGCCCAGGCGGCGAACCGCTCGCCGTCCTTGCGCTGCTCCTGGTAGCGGGTCAGGATCCGCTCGATGTAGTCGGGCAGCTCCGTGGCCGTCACCTTCAGTCCGCGCACCTTGCGGCCGAAGCCTGGCTCCAGGCCCAGTGCGCCGCCCAGGTGCACCTGGTAGCCCTCGACCTGCTCGCCGCGGTCGTCGACGACCAGCTGGCCCTTGAGGCCGATGTCCGCCACCTGGATACGGGCGCAGGCGTTGGGGCAGCCGTTGAGGTTGATGGTGATCGGCTCCTCGAAGTCCGGCAGGCGGCGCTCGAGTTCGTCGATCAGCGTGGCGCCGCGCGCCTTGGTCTCGACGATGGCGAGCTTGCAGAACTCGATGCCCGTGCAGGCCATGGTGCCGCGCCGGAACGTGGACGGCCGGGCGGTGAGGTCCAGGGCCTCCAGACCGGCGACCAGCGAGTCGACCTGGTCACCCTCGACGTCGAGGATGATCATTTTCTGCTCGACGGTGGTGCGGACCCGTCCCGAGCCGTGCGCCTCGGCCAGTTCGGCGATCTTCGTCAGGGTGGCGCCGTCGACGCGGCCGACCCGCGGGGCGAAGCCGACGTAGTGCCGGCCGTCGTTCTGCCGGTGCACGCCGACGTGGTCGCGCCACTGCTGGACCGGCTCCTCGGGGGCGGGCCCGTCGACGAGCCCGCGCTTCAGGTACTCGTCCTCCAGCACCTGGCGGAACTTCTCCGCGCCCCAGTCGGCGACCAGGAACTTCAGCCGGGCCCGGTTGCGCAGCCGCCGGTAGCCGTAGTCGCGGAAGATCGACAGGACGCCCTCGTAGACGTCCGGGACCTCCTCCAGCGGCACCCAGGCGCCCAGCCGCACGCCCAGCTTGGGGTTGGTGGACAGGCCGCCGCCGACCCACAGGTCGAAGCCGGGCCCGTGCTCGGGGTGGCGCACGCCCACGAACGCGACGTCGTTGATCTCGTGGACCACGTCGAGCAGCGGGGAGCCGGAGATGGCCGTCTTGAACTTCCGGGGGAGGTTCGAGTACGCCTTGTTGCCCAGGACGCGGCGCTGCATCTCCTCCAGCGCCGGGGTGGCGTCGATGATCTCGTCCTCGGCGATGCCGGCGACCGGGGAGCCGATCATCACGCGCGGGGTGTCGCCGCAGGCGGTGACCGTGGACAGGCCGACGGACTCCAGGCGGTGCCAGATCTCGGGCACGTCCTCGATCCGGATCCAGTGGTACTGGATGTTCTGCCGGTCGGTGATGTCGGCGGTGCCGCGCGCGAACTCCTGCGACACCTCGCCGATGACCCGCAGTTGCCGGGTCGTCAGCCGGCCGCCGTCGATGCGCACGCGCATCATGAAGTAGCGGTCGTCCAGCTCCTCCGGCTCCAGGATCGCGGTCTTGCCGCCGTCGATGCCGGGCTTGCGCTGGGTGTACAGCCCCCACCAGCGCATCCGGCCGCGCAGGTCGCTCGGGTCGATCGAGTCGAAACCGCGCTTGGCGTAGATGGTCTCAATACGTGTCCGCACATTGAGACCGTCGTCGTCCTTCTTGAACTGTTCGTTGCCGTTGAGCGGGGTCAGATGCCCCACGGCCCACTGTCCCTCGCCGCGGTGACGGCTCACCTTGCGGCGGGACGCGGCGGGGTTCTGCGGGGAGGCGGCCATGGTCGATACGTCCTTCGGGACAGCGGGAATGCGGCTCTGGAATGCGGCTTGGGACCTGCGCGTGTGCAAGCGCATGGGCAGGCGCGCCGGCGGGCGCGTCTGTGCGCAGGGCGGGGCAGCAGGAAAAGCGGGACAACCAGGGAAGACGGGAGAGCCGGCGGTGCCGGGGCGCGTGGCCGTCAGGCCACGGCGGGTGGGGTCAGCTCCCCGGACAGATGGCGCTGGACATGCGGCCGTGGTCGACGTGCCGTCGGCTCACCAGGGCGACTCCAGTTCCAGACATGCCGAAAGCCTGGCACGGCGATCTGGACAGCGTCCAGCATCGTCCGACATGCGGACACCCCTGTCCCGGGATGCGGGACAGGGGTGTTGTGCGGCGCAGCGGCCGCCGTCGTTGCGCCCACCTGTCGTGGGCCACCAGGGGCTCAGGCCGGGTACGCCCCCGGCCACGGTCCCGGGGTGGCCACCTCCGGCTCCTCCTCGACCTTGGTGTCGAAGAGCGTGAAGCCACGGCGCTGGTAGTTGTCCATCGCGTACTCGCCGTCCTTGCTGCACGTGTGCAGCCACACCCGCTTCGTCGGCGTCCGCCCGGGCCAGCGCTCGGCCAGGTCCCAGGCGCGGGCCGTGCCGCAGGACAGCAGGTGGCCGCCGATCCGCCGGCCGCGGAAGGGCGCGATCAGCCCGAAGTAGACGATCTCCACGACGCCCTCGTCCTGCGCCTCCAGCTCGACGTAACCCGCCGGAGTGCCGCGGTCGTACGCCACCCACGTCTCGACACCCGAACGCTCCAGGTACTCGCGCCACCGCGCGTACGACCAGCCCAGCCGGTCCGTCCAGCGGATGTCGCCGCCGACCGAGGCGTACAGGAACCGGCTGAACTCGGGGGAGGGGATCTCGGAGCGAACGACCCGCACGTCCCCCTCGGGCACGGCGGCCGGCAGGAGGTCGGTCGGGGAGGTCTGCTCCAGGGACCAGGTGGTCACGGCGATGCTCGTCATGCCGGTCAGAAAATCATCCGCGCCGGTCCGCTGTCGATCGGGAGTGCCGGGTCTCACTCGGGACGCGCCCGCCGACCCGGACCTGTCGCGGCTCCCGTGCGGCCTACCGCAGTTCCCTTTCGACCGCGGCCAGCGGCAGCGCGAACAGCATCCGGCCCGACAGGGACCAGACGTCGCCGGTCTCCTGCCAGTAGGACAGGGAGCCGGTGCCTTCGCCCCAGCAGCGGTGGGTGTCCTCGGAGCCGCACGTGGCGGCCTTCGCTCCGCGCTCGTCCTGCCGCCACAGCGTGCCGTGGGTGCCCTCGTCCGCGGGGCGGCCCAGATACCAGTCCGGCGGTGCGAACGGCCTCGGGCGGTGCGACAGGACGCCCCGGACGTCCTCCGCCTTCGTCCCGTAGGCCTCGGTGGAGGTCACCGTGGAGCCGGCGTCGGTGTCCAGCAGACCCGAGCGGCCGGGGTCCTGGCTGAAGGAGTAACGCCACAGACGGGTGTGGTGGCCGCCCTCCGTGGGCGCGGCCTGACTCGCGACCAGGCTGGCCGGCGCGGAACTGCGGTCCAGGGACAGGCCGTCCGGGCAGGGCGGCGCGGACAGGTCCGTGCCCGCCTCCCGGACGCAGTTGCCGTCGGCCGGGCGGTAGGAGGCGACCGCGGGCAGCACCCACCGGTAGCCGTGCGCCGACCAGCCGCCCGGCACCCGGCCCACCTCCTCGCCGCCGACCGTGGCGCGGTGGATGCGGCGCAGGTCGTAGACGTACAGCGCGTCGCGCTCGTCGCCCGAGGTGGTGACCAGCAGCTTGTCCCGGTACCAGACCATCCCCGACACGTCCGAGACGAGCCCGCGGAAGTCGCGTCCGCCGTCGACCGGGACGGCGAGCAGCGCCCAGGTGTAGGTGAGGTGGCCGGGGTCGTCGGCGTTGACGAAGGCCACCCGGGCCAGACCGCGGCCGTCGCCGGCCTCGTGCGTCCAGCCGGAGAGGATCACGCGGTGGTCGCCCCAGCGGCCGTCGCTCTCGGCGTCCCCGGAGGTGGTCACCGACTCCGGCCGCCACAGGCGGGTGGCGGAGTCGGCGGGGTCCCAGCAGTACGCGCGTGTGGCCGCCGGTTCGACGGGCAGTGCCTTCTTCTCCTCGGCGCCGCACGCGTCGGCGCGGCGCAGCGAGCGGTCGGTGCCGCTGAGCACCGTGTCGACACCGACCGGCCGGCCCATCGCCTTGGCGAGCCGGTCGAGGGACCGCTGCGGCACCGGCTGCTCGGTCAGCCGCAGCCGGTCGAGTTCGGCGGACGAGGTGAGGGGCCTGAGCGCCCCGGGGTCGTCGGCGACCGTGGCCTGCGAGGTGCTGATCATCGTGGCGGTCGCGGTCAGCGCGAGGCCGGCCCCGGCCAGGAGCGCGCGCAGCGCCCTGCCCCGTCTGCGCCTGCGGTGTCTGCCGCGCTGCTTCATACAGCCCCCTTTTCAGGGCTCGGTCCGCCTCCGGGACGCCGGGTTCCGCACACACGGGCCAACTGCTTCGGAAGGTCCGAGCGTTGACCGAGGAGCGGTTGGGGCGGCCCTGCGGCGATGCTACGGCAGTCGGGCCCGCGAGAGGTCGAAGACCCTGCAAATATGCGGAAGATGCCACCGGCGGCCGAACCCTTGACCTACCGGAGGCCGCCGGGGTCACCCACCCGCGCCACTCGCGGCACGGTGACGACATGCTCCCCGCCCGCCGCCGGCGCCGCTCGGACCGCCGGCGCCGCCGAGTGGGGGAGCAGGTCGGCCGGGTCGTCCGGCAGGAGCAGTTCGACGTCGGTGTCCTCGCGGAAGCGGTAGGGGCGGTGCTCGAGGTACGGACCCAGATAGCGCCGTACCCGCGACATCTCCGCGCGCACGGTCACCTTGCGGGCCGGATCGCCGAACACGTCCTCCGCCAGTTGCGAGGCGCTGCGGCCGGAGCGCTGCGCGGCGAGCAGATAGAGCAACTCGGCGTGACGTGGACTCAGTTCGTGGGTCCAGGAGCCCTCGTCGCCCAGCACGGTCACCGACCAGCGGCGCGGCCGGGCCAGGTCCAGCACGATCCGGGCGCCGTCGGGCGGCGCCGGTTCCGCGCCGACCCGCACCAACCAGCCGTCCGCCAGCGGCTCCAGGGAGCACGGGCCGACCCCGGGCAACCACACAGGGCCCGCCGAACGGGACTTGGGCAGCGGGATCCGCGCCGTGTACGGCATTCCGGTCACCGCCGCCGTCCAGCCGTCCGCGTCCACCACCACCGCCCGGCGGTCGAGCCGGGCCAGTACGGGCGCCGCGACCGCCCGCAGTCGCTCCAGCGAGGCCAGATGCAGTTCCCGCAGCGTCGCCTCGGCCAGTTTCGCCACCGAGCCCACCCAGGCCAGCGAGGCCGGATGCATGGTCTCCAGCGGGCCGCTGACGTTCACCACGCCGAGCAGCCGCCCGTCCCGGGGGTCCGTGACGGGCGCCCCGGCACACGTCCACGACGCGTGCGCGCGCAGGAAGTGCTCCGAGCCGAAGACCTGCACCGGCCGGCGCAGCACCGCCACCGTGCCCACCCCGTTGGTGCCGACCGCCTCCTCCCGCCAGTCGGCGCCGACCTCGAAACCCATCCCGTCGGCCAGGCGCAGCACCTGCGCACCGCCCTCCCGCCACAGCACCCGGCCCTCCGCGTCGGCGACCACGGCGACATGAGGGGTGGCGGCCGCGGCCGGCAGCAGCCCCTCCCACAGTGCGGGCAGCACATGCCGCAGCGGGGACGCCTCCCGCCGCAGCGTCACCTCCTCACCGGCCAACAGCCCGGAACGGGCGTCCCGCTTGGGGTCGAGACCGCCGCGCAGCAGCCGCTCCCAGGACTGCCCGATCACCGGACGCGGTGCCACCCGCGCCCGCTGCCCGGCGAGCGTCGCCGCGCGTGTCTCCTTGAGCACCCTTGCCGCCTGCGCCGGATCGACGGCGACGAGCCGCGCCACGTCCACCGGCGCCTTGGCCACTGAGTCCTCCCATGAAAGGGGTCGGGCAACCGACTTCCCCACCGCGCCGGGGCCATGCCGCCGAGTCACCGCGGCCGCCCCGTCCACCCTGCCGCACGGCCGTCCCGGAAGGCCGCGATCCGCTCAATCCGGCCCGCGCGTTGCAACCCCTTGCAACCCTGGTGAACAGCATGGGGTTCGTTGAAACTTGTGCAACGCCGCCGCGCGCGGCGTCCCGGCCTGCAACGGGCCGACGAGCGGGGGTGGTGCCGTGTCGGCGCAGCACCACCCCCGCGTCAGTGCGCGGGCCGTGCCCGGTCCACCACCGCCGCCAGGTTCAGCGTGTGCGGCAGCGCACCGAACGTCGCCCCCCACTCGCCGCCCAGCCGCGAGGCGCAGAAGGCGTCGGCGACCTCCGGCGGCGCGAACCGCACCAGCAGCGCCCCCTGGAGCACCAGCGCCAGCCGTTCGGCCAGCCGCCGCGCCCGGGCCTCCATGCCCGCCAGATCGGCGAGTTCGGTGAGCAACTGTTTGATCGCCGCGTCGAGACGGTGGTCGGCGCCGCGCGCCGGAGCCACCTCCCGCAGATAGGCGTCGAGCGCTTCCGGCTCCCGCGTCAGCGCCCGCAGCAGGTCCAGCGCCTGTACGTTCCCGGCGCCCTCCCAGATCGAGTTGAGCGGCGACTCGCGCACCAGGCGGGGCATCCCGGACTCCTCCACGTACCCGTTGCCGCCCAGGCACTCGGAGGCCTCCACGGTCAGCGGCGCGCACCGCTTGGTGACCCAGTACTTGGCGGCCGGCACCGCGATCCGCAGCAGCGCCCGCTCCTGCTCGCCCCCGTCGTCGTAGGCGGCCGCCAGGCGCAGCGCGAGCGTCGTCGCCGCCTCCGACTCCAGCGCGAGGTCGGCCAGCACGTTGCGCATCAGCGGCTTGTCGACGAGTTTGCCGCCGAACGCCTCGCGGTGCCCGCAGTGGTGCACCGCCTGCGCCACCGCCTGCCGCATCAGGCCGGCCGACCCGAGCACGCAGTCCAGCCGGGTCGCCGCGACCATCTCGATGACGGTGCGCACCCCGCGCCCCTCCTCACCGACCCGGCGCGCCCAGGTCCCGTCGAACTCGACCTCGGCGGAGGCGTTCGACCGGTTGCCGAGCTTGTCCTTCAGCCGCTGGATCAGGAACACGTTGCGCGTGCCGTCCGGCAGCACCCGCGGCACCAGGAAGCAGGTGAGCCCTCCAGGGGCCTGCGCGAGCACCAGGAACCCGTCCGACATCGGCGCCGAGCAGAACCACTTGTGCCCGGTCAGCTCGTAGGCGCCGTCCTCGGCGAGCGGCCGCGCCGCGGTGGTGCCCGCCCGTACGTCGCTGCCGCCCTGCTTCTCGGTCATGCCCATCCCGAACAGCGCCCCGGCCTTCAGGTGCGCCGGCCGCGGTTCGCGCTCGTAGACGACGGATGTCAGCCGGGGCTCCCACTCGGCGGCCAGTTCCGGGTCGGTGCGCAGCGCGGGCACGGCCGCGTGGGTCATCGACAACGGGCAGCAGGTGCCGGCCTCGACCTGCGTCCACATCAGGAAGGCGGCCGCCCGCCGCACATGCCCGGCCGGCCGGGTCCAGGCCGCGGTCAGCCCGGACGAGACGCCCTTGCCGAGGAGCCGGTGCCAGGCCGGGTGGAACTCGACCTCGTCGACGCGGTGGCCGTAGCGGTCGTGGGTGCGCAGCCGCGGCGGGTTCTCGTTGGCCTGCGCTCCCCACTCCTGCACCTGCGCCGAGCCGGCGGCCCGCCCGAGGGCCGACAGCTCCCCGCGCACCTCGTCGAGCAGTCCCGGCTCCACGTGCCGCCCGACCGCCTCGGCCAGGGCCCGGTCGGCGGCGAAGACGTCGTAGCCGACCAGCGGCGGCGGCTGGTTGGTCACGGTGTGCGTGCTGGGTGCCATGGAACGGAACCTACCGCGCGGTACGGCTCCGGGCATCACACGGACGCCGGACACCGGGGCCGCCGGGCCACCACGGAGCCGCCCCGCACCGGGCAGGCCGGGTCCGGATGGGTCCTTCCCGGGTCCTGCCTGGTGGCCCGTCCCCTTGGCGGGTGAAGGTGAGGGGGACGGACGGAGATACCTTTGGGTCGTGCAGCAGTCAGCCAGCGATTCCCCCGAAAGGCCCTCCGGCCGCCTCCACCGGGCACGAGCCCTCTACCGGAACGTATCCAAACGCAGGACCGCCTGGCTGCTGCTGAAGGACACGGTCAACTCGTGCATGGAGTACCGGATCCTGGGTCTGGCCGCCGAGGCGGCGTTCTTCTCCCTGCTGTCCGTGCCGCCGCTGCTGCTGAGCCTGATCGGACTGCTCTTCTACGTCGACACCTGGACCGGCGCGCACACCATCGCCAGCCTGGAGCGCAACATCCTGGACGCCTCCCGCACGGTCCTGTCCGACCAGGGCGTCAAGGAGATCACCGAGCCGATCCTGCGGGACGTCATGAAGGGCGGCCGGCCCGACGTGATCTCCATCGGGTTCGTGTTCGCCCTGTGGTCGGGCTCGCGCGCGGTGAACGTCTTCATCGACACCATCACCGTCATGTACGGCCTCGACGGCGTGCGCGGCATCGTCAAGACCCGGCTGCTGGCCTTCGGGCTGTTCATCGTGGCCCTGCTGATCGGTTCGATCGCGCTGCCGCTGATGGTGGCGGGACCGGACGCGGTGGTGCGGATCGTGCCGTGGTCGACGACGGTGGTCCAGGTTCTGTACTGGCCGGTCGTCATCGTGCTGTCCGTCGTCTTCCTGACGACGCTGTACCACGTGTCCGTGCCGGTGCGCTCCGCGTGGATCGAGGACGTGCCCGGCGCGCTGGTCGCCCTGGCGATGTGGGTGGTGTGCAGCTTCCTGCTGCGCATCTACCTGACCAGCACCGTGGAGGGCCCGACCATCTACGGCTCACTGGCCGCGCCGGTCGCCGTGCTGCTGTGGATCGGTGTGTCCGCGTTCGCCGTGCTCGTCGGGGCGGCGGTCAACGCCGCCATCGACCGGGTCTGGCCGGCCGCCGCCACGGCCTCGGCCCGCGCCGCCAACGAGCGGGTGCGCGAGGCGCAGATCGCCGAGTACGTCGCCCGCGCCGCCGCGACCCGCGAGAACGAGCCCGACGACCCCGACGACCCCGACATGCCCGCGGAGTTCCCCGAACGCTGGTCGCGCTTCCTGCCCCCGGAGGACGTGACGGCCCGGCTGCGGTCCCACGTGCGCAGCACGCACGCGCGGAGCCCGCACAAGGACGAGCAGAACGGTTCGTCGAACCGTTCGAACCCGTCGAAAGAGTGACCTGACCCCCGGTCCGCGCCGCTCGCCCGCGGACCCGTGGCCCTGGGCCTGCCGCGCGGATCTCCGGGGACGTAGGGTCGTCCGCCATGGGCTGCCGACTCCTCGTGCACACGCGTACCGCCGACTACCGCCACGACTCCATCCCGGACGCCGTCGCGGCACTCCGCGCCCTCGACGGCTTCGAGGTGGAGCACACCGAGGCCCCCGAGGCTCTCGCGCGGCCCCTGGAGCGGTACGACGCCGTCGTCTTCCTCTCCACCAGCGGCGAGGTGCTCACCCCGGCGGGCCGGGAGCGCCTCGCGGCGTACGTCGAGCAGGGCGGCGGGTTCGTCGGGGTGCACGCGGCGGCCTGCACGGAGTACGACTGGCCGTACTACGGCGAACTGCTCGGCGCCCGGTTCGCCCGGCACCCGGAGTACCAGCCGGGCCGGGTCCTGGTCGAGGACGCGGACCATCCGGCCACCCGCCACCTGCCCGCCGAGTGGGCTTTCACCGACGAGTGGTACGACTTCCGCACCAACCCGCGCGACACCGTACGGGTCCTGGCCCGCGCCGACGAGTCGTCGTACCGCGGCGGCGGCATGGGCGCCGACCACCCTCTGGTGTGGTGCCGCGAACAGGGCCGGGGCCGCGTCTTCTACACGGCCCTCGGCCACGCCTCCGAGGCCTACACGGACCCCGAGTTCCGCGCCCACCTGCGCGGCGGCATCGAGTGGGCGGCGGGACTCGCGACCGGCTGAGGCGCGGGACGGGGGCTCGGCGGCCGTCGCTACGGCGCCGTACGGTCCGTCGGACCGTGCGCGTGCCCGCCCGCAGGGCCCTGCGGGCCGTCCTCGCCCGGCAGCAGGACCGTCGCGAGGATGCGCCGCCTGCGTCCCGGACCGGGCGGCAGGGCCAGGCGGGGCTGGAGCACCCGGACCAGGTCGTTCAGCATGGCGGCGTACTCCGCGTCGTCGAGCCACATCCCGGCCAGGTTGTACGTGGCTCCGTCCCGGACCGGGTCGGCGTCCTCGCGGGCGAGGTAGCGGTCGGCGTCGTCGAGGAGGCCCGCGACGAACGCCATGAAGGCGTTGCGGTGGTCGTCGGGGCTCATCCGTGCGACCTCGTCCGCGGACATCTTCGCGGCGGCGGCCCGCAGCACGTACGTGCGCTCCACGGCGCCCCGCACCTGCCGTTCCGCCACGACCATCAGCACACCGGCGTCCACCAGGCGCGCCACATGGCGGTACAGGCTGGTGGAGGGCACGTCGGACAGTTCCTCCCTGAGCGCGCCGGTGGTCAGCGCCCGGTCGCCGAGGAAGGCCTGCACGATCCGCAGCCGGACCGGATGGAGGAGGAGATCAGCGGTGGTCACGACGTCACCCTAGTAGCCATATCTTCCCAGCGTTGGTAATGTTCCCACCGCTGGGATTGATCGGCATCGATTCGGAATTGATCCGGTACCCGTCCCTGAACACCGTGTCCGCCCTCCGAGAAGGAACCTCCCGTGCCGGCCGACTCCTTCCCCGCGTCGTTCCCCACCCCGTGGATGGCCCTCGTGCCGCTGGTGGCGCTCATCCCCGCCATCTACTGCATGATCGACATCTCGCGGCACCCCGACACCCGGCAGCTCCCGCCCCAGGCGTGGCTGGCCCTCTGCGCCTTCGGCAACGTGATCGGCCTGGCCGCCTACCTCAGGTTCGGCCGCAGCGAGAACCGGTAGCGGTCCACCAGCCGGCCGTGCCGACGGCCCGCGCGCCGGAATACCGGGAGGCGCCGGAGCGCTTCCCTGATACCGGTGCCGCGCGCGGTGAAGGGCTGGTGGACGCATGACGGCCGACGGAGCCGGCAGAGGCGACAGATCGGACCCCGTGGTCACCACCCCCTACGGGGCGGTGCGAGGAAGACATGAGCACGGCGTGGCCGTGTTCCGCGGCATTCCGTACGCGGCGCCCCCCTTCGGCCCCCGGCGATTCCGCCCGCCGGTGCCGCCCGAGCCCTGGGACGGTGTGCGCGACGCCGCCTCCTTCGGCCCGACCGCGCCGAAGCCCCCGTACTCCGAGGCCTTCGCCCGGTACCTGTCCGACCCGGTCGTCCCCGGCGACGACTGCCTCAACCTCAACGTGTGGACACCCGTCCCCGACTCCGGCGCCCGGCTCCCCGTCATGGTGTGGCTGCACGGCGGCGCGCTGACCCGCGGCTCCTCCGCCGTGCCCGTGTACGACGGGCGGGCCTTCGCCCGTGACGGCGTCGTCCTGGTGTCCGTCAACTACCGGCTCGGCGTGGAGGGCTACGGACTCTTCCCGGACGCCCCCGCCAACCCCGGCCTGCGCGACCAGCTCGCCGCCCTGCGCTGGGTCCACGAGTCGATCGGGGCCTTCGGCGGCGACCCGGACCGGATCACCCTGTGCGGCCAGTCGGCCGGAGCCATCAGCATCGGCGCGCTGATCGCCGCCCCGCAGGCCCAGGGCCTGTTCCGGCGCGCGGTCCTGCAGAGCGGCCCTCCGGAGGCCGCCGACCGTGGCAACGTACGGCGGATGGTGCGCCGCATGGCGGCCCGGCTGAAGGTGCCCGCCACCGCGGAGGCGTTCGCCGCCGTCGACCGGGACCTGCTGCTGCGCACCCAGGCCGAGGTCGGCCGGCTCAGCAGCCCGGTCCTCGGCGGGCCCGCCTTCGGCATCGTCGTCGACGGCGACCTCGTCCCGCGCGACCCGCTCCGGGCCCTGGTGGAGGGCGACGCGGCACGGGGCGCGGAGCTCCTCTTCGGCTGGACCCGCGACGAGTACCGGCTGTGGCTGGTCCCCGGCGCGCTGCTGGAGCGCGTCGACCGGCTCGGCCCGGTCGCGCTGGCCGGCGCCATGGCCCGCTGCCACTGCGGGCACGAGGTGATGCGCGGCTACCGGGCGCTGCGCCCCGGGGCCGGCACCGCCGAGATCGTCGGCCAGCTCGTCACCGACCACCTGCTGCGCCGTCCGCTGCACAGCCTGGCCGACGCCCGCCCCGGCTCCTCGTACGTCTACGAGTTCGCCTGGCCCTCGCTGCTGCCCGACCTCGGCGCCTGCCACGCCCTGGAACTCGGCTTCGTCTTCGACACCGGCGACACCCCGGACTCGCGCAGGCTCGCCGGGGAGGGCGCCCCGCAGGAGCTGGCCGATGCCCTGCACGCGGCCTGGGTACGCTTCGCCACCGACGGCGACCCCGGCTGGCAGCCCTGGGACGCCACCCACCCGGTACGCGTCTTCGGCGACGGCCCCCCACACACGACCCACGGCCCACGCGACGCCGAACTCGCCCTGTGGACGACCGCCCCCGAGCCGCTCCCCGCCTCGAACGGCGCCCGGCCCCGCGCCGCGGAACTCCGAGCGGTCGTACGCCGCCTGCGCCGCCCGGGGGGTGTGGGCGGCCGCTGACGAGCCCCTAGCTCGGGGGAGCCGTGTCCGGAACCGGGCGGGCCCGGCACGACCGGCCTGCCGACGGCGACCGGGTGGGTTCCGTCTCGTCCTGGGGCCGCGCCCGGTACGAACCGCCTGACAACTGGGCGGGCGTTGAACGGGGCGCGGTGGTGCGCCTCCCACGGGTTCGACAGCATGCGGGCCACCGCCGTGTCCCGCCGGCCCGCAACCAGGGCCCGCCCGAAGGGGCAGGCCCTGGTCCGGGACGTCAGCGGATCACGGCGAGGGGCTCACCGTTGTGCGGTCCGTTGGCTCTTGCGAGGTACCAGCCGTCGAGGGCGGGGCCGGGGGTGCGGTAGGCCTCGCGGCGTTCTTCAAGTCCCACGGACCTGTTGTCGGCACCGACTCGCTCAAACCGCCGGCCGGAGTCAGCGCCAGTTCACGCCAGTAGTACGTCCCGTCACAGATCGTGTCGGTCCTGATGAGCGTGGTCGTCGTGCTCTGGTCGACGCTGGGCGAGAGCGCTCCGGGTGCGGTGAGGCGCAGACGGACGGTGACGGCGCGAGCTCCCACGTCGCTCGGGAGGAACACGTGGGTACTCAGAAGCGACGCCGGCTGGAGTGTCCCGCGGGCGCAGTGGCTTGCGGCGCACAGCTGGAAGGAGCCGCCCGCGAGATCCGGGTAGTCGGCCCTCAGCAGGCGCACGTTCACGGAGGAGGCGGCCTGGGCCATTGTGCAGGAATCTTCGGTTCCGCATGCGGAGGTCAGCATGAGAACTCCGCATGCGGCCAGCAGTGCGGTGCTCCTCTTAGCAGCGGTCACCACTTCTTCACTCCTCCGGGGAGGGCCTTCTCGGCGAGTGCGATGTCCGTGAAATCCACCACGCAGTCGAGGTCAGTGGCATCGCTGCAGTCGTGGTCACTGTTGTTGCTGCTGAAGAGGCTGGAGCATCTCCCACCCGAGATGATTCCCTTCGCGTACACGTAGCCCGGCTGTTTGCCCGACTGCAGCACTGTGTAGACCGGACCGCCGGAGTCTCCGCCGATGACGCACTTGCCCGAGCTCTTGACAGCCTCAGTGATGTTGTGAGCCACCGATCCGTTGCTCGAGCTCGGACTGGCTGTGGGCGACGATCCTGGTGTCGGGGGTGACGGTGGCACTGGTGGTCTCGGCCGGATCGGCGACGCCGTCCTCGGTGGTGGTGCTGCCGTCGGGCTCCTCGGGCGCGTCGGGAAGGCTGGCGTCGTCGCTGCCCTGGTCGGCGGGGACATCCGTGACCTCGATCGGCGCGGTCGCGGTGTTCTCGGCGGCGGCGGTGGTGACCGGGGCGATGATCTCGCCGCTGGTCTGGTCGAGGTAGGGCGGGGCGAGGGTCTCGGGAGAGGCTTCGGCCCGGGCCTGGGCGATGTTCAGTGCGGAGGCCTGGACCACGGTCGGGTTGACGAGGGTGTGCGTGCGGCCGGGGCTCAGGGTTGTGACACGTCTGAGCTCGACGGTCACCTCGTCCGAGGGGGCGGGCGAGTTGGCCCCGGTGAACACGGCTCTTATCCGGAGTTCTCCGTCGGCGGTGAGCGCGTCGGTGTTCCAGTTCAGCATTGGGGTCTTGCCCTCGGTCATACCGACGGGCCAAGTGGCCTCTTTCCCGCCGGCGGCCAGCGTGACACTGCTGGGATCGATGGTTGCCCAGGTGTTCGCCTCACTGCGCCGGTAGTGGAAGGTCGCACCGGTGAGGTCGTCGGGGCCGGCTGCGGCCAAGGAAACGATGTGACCTACTTGCTCTCCGCTGAGGGGAGCCGTGAGGCCGGCGGTGCCGACATGGAAGGTGTAGGTGGTGGCGGCTGAGGTGTTGCCGGCAGTGTCGGTCGCGGTCACCGAGAGCAGGTGGCTTCCCGTGGTGTCCGGTGTGAGCGTGATCCTCGTGGTCGCACTGCGTGTGTTCAGGGTGGTCGTGGTGCCCCCGTCGAGGCGGTAACTCACCCTCGCCAGCCGGGCGTCCTGGGAGGTGGCGGTGAAGATGCCGGGCAGGCCTGCGTCGCCGCTCCAGGCGTCCGCCGGATAGTCGGCGGAGTCGACGAGCGGGGCGGCTGGGGGAGTGGTGTCGACGGTGAAGCGGTAGTGGGCGGTGTCACCCCACGTGCCGGTGTTGTCGATGCCGCGGACGTGCAGGTACCAGGTGCCGTCGGTCTTGCTGGTGCTGTGTGTGGTGCCGGTCGTGGTGATCGTCGCGGGCGGCACCGTGGTGGGTGTCGCATCGACCAGCACGCTGTACCCGCCGGCGCCGCCCACAGGGGGCGTCCAGGTGGCACGGAAGTCGCCGGACCTGTACGCGTCGGTCTGGTCGGGATGAGTGCTGGAGGTGATCACGGGCGGGTTCACGGCGGAATCGACTGTGAACGCGAAGTGAGCCGCGGCGGTGGACCAGTTGCCGGCGTTGTCCTTGGCCCGTACGTGGAGGTACCAGGTGCCGTCACCGGTGCCGGTGGTGGTGTAGGAGGTTCCTGACTGGTAGGCGTCGGTGGTGGCCGGCAAAGTCGTCGCGGTTCTGTCCACCTTCACCGCGTATCCCGCGATACCGGAGAGGTCCGCCGGCGCCGCCCAGCTGAAGGAGGCGTTGCGCGAGTTGTAGGCGCTGGTACTGAGCGGATGAGTGGGGGACTTGAGGTCGGTGGCTATTCCGGGCGCAGTGGTGTCGACGTTGAACCTGAAGTGCTTGGCTGGGGACCACAGGCCGGCGTTGCTCTTGGCAGCGGTGTGCACCCACCACGTGCCGTCGGTGCGGCCGGTCCAGCTGAGGGCGGTTCCGGTCTGCGTGACCGTGGTGCCGGGTGCGGTGGAGGACGACTGGTCGAGCTTCACCGCATAGCCGGAGATGCCGCTGGTCGCGGTGGCCGCGAGCGTACCCGTGAAGTCCTTGGCCGCATACCAAGTGCTGGAGGATGGATGGATGGCTGGTGCTGGTGAGCGTGGGGGACGCGGGTGCGGAACTGTCGACGGTGAGGGTGTTCCACCCTGACCAGGCGGCGGAAGTGTCCGTGCCGTCGTACGCCTGGACGCGCCACTTGTAGGCGCCGCCTGCGAGCACGGTGGCTGGGGTCCAACTCGCAGTGGTGCCGGAGGCCACGGACGCCGACTTGCCCGTCTGGAGAGCGGCGGTGCCGTCGGACTTCCAGACCTCGAAAGTGAGCTGGACGGTGTCGCCGTCCGCGTCGGTGGCCTTTGCCTGCAGGGTGGGCTTGCCGTTGGTCGTCACTGCCCCCGTGGCAGGTGCGACCAGGGTCGGAGTACCGGGCTTGGTGTTGTAGTCCACGACCAGCTTGGGCGCGTAGCCGACGGTGGTGTAGTTGGCGGAGCGGAAGCGCCGCCAGGCGGTGACGTCCTTGTCGTCGGCGCTGGAGATCTGGAGACCGTAGTTGGGCTGGCCGTCGGCCCAGTCCTGAACCAGCTTGGTCATGCCCCAGTTGGACCAGTTGGGCGGGCAGGTGCTGTCGTAGCCCCAGCGGCCGGTGTTGCTGGAGGAGTTGGTGTCGCTGGTGGTGGGCTGGGTGGCCCAGGTGATCTTGGCGGAGTCCCAGCTGGAGGTGATCCGCTTCGCCACGGTCGGTGCTTTCGTGGTGTCGCATGAGGAGGAGTAGTACGAGTAGAGCGACATGGTCGCCTTGAGGATGTGAGTGCCCTTGAACTTCGAGACGTCGAACTTCAGGTAGGAGTGGGCGACGTGCGTGCCGCCGTCGTAGCTGCCGGACTTCAGCTCCTGAGATCCCTGTTGGGAGTCCGGATAGTCGGGCTTCTGCACCCAGGTGTCGGTGGTGACCGCCAAGGTGGAGGTCGGGTCCACCGTGACCGGGTAGGTCAGGTCCTGCTCGAAGAAGGCCGGATCCGGAGTGAGCACCAGGGTCGTGGAACCGTCCGGAGTCTTCTCGATCGAGGTCTTGCGTCCTTGGACAGCTCCAAGCCCTCGAGACGCATCGGGATCCGGTACGACGGCGCCTTGCCCGGGTCCTCGTCCAACACGATGGTCTGCTCGAAGCCCTGCGGCAGAGCTGTCACATTCAGCGTCGCGCCACCGCCCAGGGCGTAGGCGGCGCTGCTGCCGTCAACCACCGGCTCGGGCAGAGCAGTCGGCCAGTCCATCCCGAAAGTGCGACCCCCGTACCGTACCGCCGCCAGGCGCCGGTCCCTGCCGTCGGAGAACGCCACGTCCGCCACCGTAGTTACCGGCTTCAGATCTCCGGCTTCCAGAGCCAGCGTGGTGTCGATCTGCCGCCAGACGCCGTCCTCCCGCAGGACACGGATCGGGCCGGTGAACGCCTCTGTCGTCAGCGAACCGTCAGGGTTGACGAAGGTCGTCGAGTCCGCCGTCCGCTCCGACAACGCCTCAATCCCGCGCCCCTGCGACTGAGCCATGTACCGCGCCCAGGAAAGGTCCTCCGCCTCGGCCGGACCCTCAACCCGCACCGGTGCAGGTATCGAGCCGACGGCAGGCTCAGGGGCGGAACGGGAAGAAGCCTGAACTGGCGCGCCCACCGCCGCACCGGTGTCCAGCGCCAAGGCCAACACCAACACGCCCGCTATCCGTCGTGACCAGCGCGATGGCGGCCGGTCGGGCCGACCCACCGCCGCTCTCCAATGAAGCATTATTCATATCCTCAAAGTTCATGTGTTGTTCATAAAGAAAGCGCGAATGCCGGCTCCAGCCGGTTGGTCGTTTCGTTTGGAGCACCCATCACGATGCCGAGTCAGCTCCAGGACACCCCGACGCGTGCGGCCACCCGGGACGAACTGATCAACTCGGGCCTCAACAGAAAAGCCGGCTCCGCCCGCGCAATCCGATAGCGGCGCAAGGGAAGACACATCAGGCCCGCCCCTTTCCTTCACTCGGCAGGCACACATCCGCCACAGACGCGCAGATTAAAGCAAGATCGCTCACGTCGAGTCAATGAACGCAATCCACCGGCCAACCCTCATACGTCCCCAGCCCGAATTCGCACGCTGGGAACAAGGAGTGGTCTGAGCAAGGAATTTCGGAACAGGTCCGCGTCCTCGCCCTGGCGGCGTACGACCGTATGCCCGGCCCTCCGCTCGGGACGTCTCCGAAGGAGCCAACCGGCACGCAGGTGTCGGCCGGCGCACGGGTGTTCCGTCCACGCGGCCGGTCGGCCGCCGGCCCCGTAAGGGTGCCGTGGGACCGCTACCGGGGCGCCAGCACGCGGGCGATCTCCGCGATCGCGTCCGGCCTCACCCGGCAGCAGCCGCCGATCAGCCGGGCACCGGCGGCGCGCCAGCGTGCCACCTGGTCCGGGGTGAAGGTGGAGCGGCCGGTCCACGAGCGGGACCGGGCGTCCCAGGACTCACCGCTGTTGGGGTAGACCACGACCGGCTTGCCGGTGACGCGGGCGGCCGTGTGCGCCGCGGCGGCCGCGTCACCGGGCGCGCAGCAGTTCACGCCGACGGCGATCACCTCGTCCGCGTCGGCGGCCAGGGCGAACGCCTCCTCCAGCGGCTGCCCGGCGCGCGTACGGTCACCGGCGACGGTGTACGACAGCCAGGCCGGCACCCCCAGCCCGCGCACCGCCCGCAGCAGCGCCCGCGCCTCCTCCGTGTCCGGCACCGTCTCCAGCGCCAGCACGTCGGGCCGGGCGGAGGCCAGCACCTCCAGGCGGGGACGGTGGAAGCGCTCCAACTCGTCGACGGTGAGCCCGTACCGGCCCCGGTACTCGGAGCCGTCGGCGAGCATCGCCCCGTAGGGCCCCGCCGACGCGGCCACCCACAACGGCCGCACCACCCCGAGCGCACGCGCCCGCCGCGCCGCCTCCCGCGCCGTCCCCACACTCAGCCTCATGAGTCCGGCCGCCCGCTCCCGCCCGACTCCCCGCCTCGCGAACCCCTCGAAGGTGGCCTGATAACTCGCGGTGATCGCGACGCTCGCCCCCGCCTCGAAGTACGCCAGATGCGCCCGGGCGACCGCCTCCGGCCGCTCGGCCAGCAGCCGCGCCGACCACAACTCGTCGCTCAGGTCGTACCCGCCCGCTTCCAGCTGATTGGACATCCCCCCGTCGAGCACAACAGCCCCACCGGCGAGCGCGTCGGCGAGGGCGGGGGAGGTGACGCCGTCCATGCCTCGACGCTAATCGATGACCTGGCACCCGGGAACGGGGTCCGGGCCGGCTACGAGGCCGGAAGCGTCCGTCCCAGGCGGGCGAGCGGGGACAGGGCCATCAGCGCAGGGGAGAGCAGCATGCCCGCGGCCGTCACCAGGAGGCTGGTGCGCAGCCCCCACTCCTGCGCGAGGAATCCGCCGAGCAACGAGCCGAGCGGGGTCAGGCCCATGCCGACGAATGTGATCGTCGCGGCCGCGCGGCCCTGCATCCCGTCCGGGGTGAGGGCCTGCCGGACAGCCATGACCGTGACATTCACCAACTGGCCGCCGGCACCGAACACGAAGTTGATCACGAGCAGCACGGGAACAGTCAGCGTGGAGGAGCCGTGCACCGCGGGCACGCACAGGAACACGCCGTCCCCGAGTGCCGCCGCGGACACGAGCACCGCGCCATGGCCGAACCGGAGCGGCAGACGGGCGGCCAGGACCGAACCCAGGAGCGCGCCCGGCCCCGTCGCGGCGAGCGCCAGCCCGACGACGGCGCCCGACAGGTGCAGTTCCCGCGGCAGGAAGAGCAGATAGACAGTCATCGCGGCCGCCAAGGAGAACTGGAAGGCGGCCGAGGCGAGGCACACGGTCCGCAACGAGGCGTCGCCGGCGACGAAACGGAGGCCCTCATGGATGCGCCGCCAGACCCGAGGGGGGCGTTCCGAGCGCTTCGGGAGTGATTCGGTCCGGCGGATCCGTCGGACCGACAGGAACGACAACGCGAAGAACAGCGCGCCGGCAGCGGCGGCGATCGGCGCCGACAGCAGTGACACCAAGGCGCCACCGAGGGCGGGACCGCCGATCTGGGCCGCGGACCGGCTTCCCTCGAGCGCGCTGTTGCCCCGCACCAACTGATCGCGTGCGACCAGCCGTACGAGAGACGCCTGGTATGCCACGTCGAAGAACACGGACAGGGCCCCGACGGCACAGGCGACCACGAACAGCGCGGGCAGGCCGAGCCGGCCGAGGAGGCCGGCCACGGCGGCGGCGCCCAGTGCCAGGGCCCGGCCGGCGTCCGCCAGCACCATCACCGTGCGGGTCCGCCACCTGTCGACCCACGCGCCCACGAACAGCGAGAGCAACAGGATCGGCGCCTGCCCCACCGCGCGCAGGACGCCCAACTGGCCGGCATCGGCGCCGAGCGTCAGGACGGCGAAGAGCGGCAGAACCACCAGGCTCGCGTGTTCGCCGAGTTGGGAGACCGTCTGACCCACCCAGAGCCCGCGGAAGTCGCCATCCCGCCACAGACTCGAGGGGCTCACCTACTCACCCGGCGTCCAGCTCCACGGCCCTCGACGTCGCCGCTCCGGGAGGCCGGGCCCGGTTGTTCCGGGGCGCCCCGTAGCGCGCCAGGTAGTGCCAGACCTTCTTGACTGCCTGAGGGTCATGGCGGCCGGACCGCGCCGCGTCTCCGACGATGCGGGGATCGAGCACGCCGTCGACCGCGATCCGCGCGCCCAGATCGACGTATTCCTGACCGCGGTAGCCGGGATGACGGCGGAGTTCCTCGACGGCGATCCGCAAACCGGGGTGCCACTCCACGGGGCAGCCAAGGCGCAGGGCCGCCGCCTCGACGGTCGTGCCTCGGTAGCAGGGGTCCAGGACCAACGCCTCGACATGGCGGTCCGGCCGGACCGGTCCATGCACCTGCGCCTCGACGTAGTCGTCCAGATCGTCCTGGCGGTCGGCGAGGGCAAGCGCGATGAGGCCCATGCGGTCCGCGACACCGAAATCCGAGGGCTCGAGGAAACTGTCCGGGTAACAGAACGTGGTCCGCGGCAGCGTCTCGGCCGTCAGCCGGAAGTGCGCGGAGCCGAACCGCGGTGCTCCGCCGAGCGGCCTGCGACGGAAGTTCAGCGCCCCGTAGACCGGCCGCTCATGAGCGGGCGCCTCGTCGTACGCCCCGTTGAAGATCCGGCTCTCCCAGCGCCACCGGTCGCCGCCGGGAAACGCGGTCAGTCCGCCGTTGCTGATCCCCGTGACGAACTGCGAGCGGTAGACGCCGTCTTCGGCCATGACGTCCAGGATCGGCCTGCCGTCCAGCAGACGGTCCGGGTGGAAGTTGAGCGTCACCCGCAGCATCGGATCCATCGGCGGGCCCGACGCCAGTTCCGCGACATGACGAAGGGCCAGTTCCTGCGCTGTGGGAGAGGCCGCGGATCTCATCCGCACAGTCTTCCCCAAGCCGGCCGACCGGTGCACCCGGATTACCCGCCGGCAGCCCGTCGAGGATTGGGGACGGTCGCGGTGATGAGGGCGGGGAGTTCGCGCATGTCGTGGAAGACGGTGGTGCCGTGGCCTTCGAGGCGTTCGGCCGGGGTCAGCCCGCCGGCGTAGCCGAAGGCGCGCATGCCGGCCGCGCGGGCGGCCAGGACGCCGGGCCGGCTGTCCTCGACCACCACGCAGGCGGCCGGGTCGGCGCCCATCTGCCGGGCGGCGTACAGGAACAGGTCCGGGGCGGGCTTTCCGCGGGCGACTTCGGTGGCGCTGTGGATGCGGCCCGCGAAGCGGTCGTAGAGCCCGGTGCGGCCCAGGGTGTGGCGCATCTTCTCGTGGGAGCCGCTGGAGGCCACGCACGTCGGCAGGGTTATCGCGTCGAGTGCCTCGGGCAGCCCCTCGACGGGGGCGAGATCGGCGTCCACCGCCTCGCGGTGAAGCTGCTCGAACCGCTTGGCCCAGATCGCGGCGGTCTCCTCGCCGAGCCGGGCGGCGATCTGCTCGCGGATGGCGGCATGCGAGCGGCCGATGAACCGGTCGACGACCTCGTCCTCGGTGAGCGGCCAACCCAGTTCCGCGCCGAGGGCGACCTGGACGCGGGCGGCGATGCGTTCGCTGTCCACCAGCACGCCGTCGCAGTCGAATATGACGAGTTCAATCGGCTTGGTCATCCCCGCAGCCTAGGGTCAGCGCCGTGCGGAGGGCATCGAACCGCTCGCGAGGTTCGAAGGCGCTCGCGAAGTTCGAAGGCGGCGATCGGGCGAAACCGCCCCGACGGCTCCACGTCGGCTGTCGGACAAGAGTCCCGGTCTCGTCAGTGACGGGCCGTCCGGCAGGATGTGCGGGACCTGGCCAGCCCGCGGATGGAGACATGCCATGACCTCCGGACTGGACGGCTCGGCGTCGTCGGGGACTGGTGCCGAGACCGGCGTCCCGCCCGTCCGCGCCGGGCGTGCGGGCGCCTGCGTCGTCGGGCTCGGGGCCTGCGTGGTCGTTCCGGTCGGGCCGGGGGTGCCGGTGCGGATGGCCCTCGTGGGCCTCGGAGTCGTGCTGCTGGCCGCCTGGGCCGGGGTTCTGCGATCGGCGGCGGCGGTCCGGGCGGCGGTGTTCGCCGGGCCGCTCTTCGGCTGTCTCGCGGTGGGGATGCTCTCCGGCTGGCCGCCCGCCGTCACCACGGTCCTGGTGTGCGTCCTGCCTCTGGGATGCCTCCTGCTCGCCGGTCGTCACGCTGCCCTCGGCCCGGCCGCGCCCTGGCTGAGGCGTGGTTCGCCGACGGCCGGGACCCTCTGGCTGAGCCTGGCCACGGTCGTGCTCAGCGCCCTGGCACTCACGGCCTGGGCGCTCGGGGTGCGGCCCGAGCCGGCGGAGTACCTTCGGGAGCTGCAACGCCTCCCACTCGGCCTCGCGATCCTGGGCATCGTGGCGTTCGCCCTGGTCAACGCGGTATGGGAAGAGGCGCTCTTCCGCGGAGTGCTGCTGACCGAACCCGCCTCGGCCTGGGGCACCGGGGCCGCCGTGGTGCTTCAGGCCCTGCTGTTCGGGGCCGCGCATTTCGGCGGCTTCCCGTCCGGCTTCACCGGCGTGTTCATGGCGGGCGCCTGGGGATTCGCCTTGGGTGTCCTGCGCGTGCGCAGCGGCGGCATCCTGGTCCCCTACCTGGTGCACGTGGCCGCTGACGCGGTCATCGGGACGCTGGCGGTGCTGATCCTGCGGTGAGGTGCGGAAGGGAGGGCGCGCCGGTGGGGTTCCGGCGCGCCCGTGGTGCGGGTGTCAGCTCGCCGTGCAGCTGATCGAGCCGACCGGATAGTTGTTGCCCGTGGACGTGGCCGTGAATCCGAAGAAGACACTGCCGTTGGGCGGTACGGTCCGGTTGTAGTCGGCGTTCCTGACCGTGACCGTGCCGTCCCCGGCCGTGGTCAGATTGCCGTTCCAGGCAGTGCCGATCTTGGTACCGGTGCCGGGTTTCCAGGTCACCGTCCAGCCGTTCAGCGGTGCCGTGCCGTGGTTCATCACCTCCACGGAGCCCTGGAAGCCGCCGCTCCAGGAGTTCTCCACGTTGTACACGGCCATGCAGGAGCCGGTCTGCGGACCGGACGGAGTCGGCGTCGGGGTGGGCGTCGGAGTCGGGGTGGGAGTGGGCGTCGGGGTCGGAGTCCCCGAGCCGGAGTCGCGGATGCCGGTCACCTCACCGTGGCCACCGTCGAAGACGATGTCCGAGCAGGAGAAGAAGTTCTCCTGGCTGTCGGAGCGCACCCACTGGATGAAGATCAGCGCGTTGCCCGAACGGCCGGAGGGCAGGGCGAGGTTCCAGTAGTAGTGGCCGCCGTCGGTGCCCGGCGACCCCACCTGCGGCGGGTTGCTGACCGTCTGGATCAGGTCCAGGTCGGCCCAGCGGAGCTGGGACGCGGACGACCAGCCCGGCTTGGTGATGTAGACCCGGAAGTCACCCGGGTGCGCGGCCCAGTTGCTGTACTGGAGCTGCATCGTGGACCCGGAGGTCAGATGCGTCCTGGGCCAGTCGGCGCGGGCCGCGTTGTAGGCGGAGAAGTCGTACGGCGAGCGGTCGCCCGCGCTGCACAGGGTGCCGTCCGGCACGTAACCCTGGTTCCGGCCGCCGGCGTTGGAGTCGAGCACCGCGAACCAGTTGTACAGCGGTGTGGCACCGCTCTTGTTCAGGGCGTCCCGGCACGCGGGGTTCGTCGGGTCGAGGCTGCCGGTCGCCGTGCGGGCGTCCACGTAACACAGATAGGTGCGCGAACCGGGCATCATCGCCACGCCGTGCGCCTCGGCGCGGCCCTGACCGAGAAGGGTCAGGCCAAGTGCCGCGAGGAGGGTGGCGAAGGCCGCCGCCACCGACAGAAGTCTGCTGCGTCGAGCCACTTTCGGTCCTTCCTTCCTGCTGGGGTGATCGGGTATTCCGTGTAGGTCTCAGGCCTTGGTGCAGGCAGTGCCGTTGAGGGTGAAGGCACTCGGCGCGGCGAACGTGCCGCTGTAGGTGCCCTGGAAGCCGAACGTCTGGCTGCCGCCCGGCGCTATCTGCGTGTTGTGCGACAGGGCGGTCGCGGTGACGGCGCCCGAGGACGGGTTCACCGTGGCGTTCCAGGCGCTGGTGACGCGCTGCCCTGAGGGCAGGGTGAAGCCGAGCTGCCAGCCGCTCACCGCCGCGGAACCGGTGTTGCGGACGGTGACGTCGGCGGTGAACCCGTCCGTCCAGACGTTCGTGGCGTACGTCACCGAACAGGCCGTCTGGCCACCGGGGTTGCCGCCCCCGCCGCCACCGTTGCCTCCGCCGCCGCCGTTGCCACCCGTGCGGATCTCGGAGGAGAACGACGTCACGGCGAGCCCGGTGCCGTTCTGCCAGGGCTCGAAGCCCGCCTGCACGCTCGTCAGGTACCAGTTGCTCGACGCCAGTTGACGGGAAACCGCCTGCTGGACGAAGTCCATCACGTCGAAGTTCCAGCTGCTGATCGCCGATGGGGCGACGAAGGACAGCACGTTGTTGGAGCCGTTGCTGCCCGACCACACCTGCCAGGACCGGCCGGCGACCGTGGCCGTGCCGGTCTGCGAGCCCACCGGCTGGATCGGGCCGACCTTGTTGAACCAGACCATGATCTCGGTCCGGTTCACGCCGTCCTTGCGGGCCGTCGGGTCCAGCCAGATGTCGTAGGCGGCGTCGTAGACCGCGTCGCTGACATAGCCGTACGAGATGCTGGTGGGCGCGCTGGAGATGGTGTCAAGCCGGGCCGGGAGCGCCGTACCGGGTGAGCAGTTGGTGTAGTGGCAGCCGTTGTAGACGGACGGGTACGACTTCGGCGCGCCGTTGGTGGCCACCGAGCCGTCTGCCCGGTTGATCCGGAAGCCGGAGTCCGTCACGGTGATGCACTGGGCGGCGTTGGTGCCCCAGCGGTTGTTCTGGACCACGTAGCGGCCCTGGATCGTGGTCGTTCCGTAGGCGTCGCAGATCTGGGTGTCGGCGTGCGCCGCCGGAGCGGCCGCCAGGAAGGCGGCGACCAGGGCGAGAGCGGTGAGCAGTGCGCACAGCACACCGCGCGCGGTGTCGAGCCGATGGGGCAGCAGTCGCATAGGGGGCCTCTTCGAGGGGCGACGTCGGAGGGAGGAGGGGTGCTCCCGTTCGCGCTTCCGTGGGAGCGCTCCCATCGTTTGGAACGGACTATAGGAAGCGATTCATGTCCCTGACAAGAGTGTGAGTGAGACAAAAAAAGAGAGTGCGGAGCGCGCTGTTTCAGCCGTTCACGCCCGCATGTCCGGTTCCCAGCGATGTGTCCACCGCGGCGCGCTCCGTCGCTCCATTCCTCGACCCGCTGCCGGACGGCGAGGGCGGGCGTGGGCTGGTGCTGGTGGCCGCCGTGTCCGAGCGGTGGGGCGTGGAGCAGGCGGCGGACCGCGCCTACAAGGTGGTGTGGGCTCAGGTGCGGGTCACGGGGCCAGGAGGTCGGCGAGGAAGGCGTTCGTGAACTTGCCGGCCGGGTCCAGCTCCCGGGCCAGCGCGCGGAAGTCGTCCAGTCGCGGGTACCGGTCGCGCAGGACGGCCGACGGGGTGGTGAACACCTTGCCCCAGTGCGGGCGGGCGTCGAGGCCGGCCAGGGCCTCTTCGAGTCGGCGTACCACCGGCAGGACCGTCGCCGTGTCCTCGATCCAGGTGAAGTGCGCGGCGACGGTGTCCCGGCCGTGGCAGGGGCTCAGCCACTGCTCGTCGGCGGCGACGGTGCGGATCTCGCACGTCTGGAGCACCCGGGCGACCGTCCCCCGGATTCCGTCGAGCGCGTGCAGGAGGTCGAGGGCGTACCGGCGCGGCAGCAGGTACTCGGACTGCAGCTCGGCGCCGCTGCTGGGGGTGAACTCGGCGCGGAAGTGCGGCAGTCGCTCGTGCCAGGGTCCGGGCACGCCGAACTGCTGGGTGCAGTTCTCGGCCGGCATGCCGGGCACCGGGTGCAGCGCGACCTTGGCCGGTACCGCCCAGGGGAAGGCGGGCAGCGGCTGGTCGGTGCGCCGCTTGAGCCATACCTGGCGGAAGCCCGGGTCGCGCCAGTCGGTGAACAGGCTGACGCTGTACGCGGCGGCCGCCACCGTCTCGTAGTCCAGTCCCTCCAGGGGGAGTTCGGTGAACAGGTGCTGCTCGACCTCGTAGGCGGGCTCCAGGTCGAGGGTGAGCGCGGTGACCACTCCGAGCGCGCCGAGGGAGGTGACGGCCCCGCCGAAGCGCGGGTCGCCGCTGCCGATGGTGACCGTCGAGCCGTCCGCGGTGACGATCTCCACCTCCCGCACGGCGGCGGCCAGCGGACCGTTACTCACCCCGGAGCCGTGGGTGCCGGTCGCCACCGACCCGGCCACCGAGATGTGCGGCAGGGAGGCCATGTTGGGCAGGGCGAGACCGCGCGCGTGCACGTGGCGGGCCAGTTCCGCGTACCGAAGGCCGCCGGCCACCCGGACCGTGCGGGCCGCCGTGTCGACGTCGGCCTCGGCGGGCATCGCCTCCAGGGAGAGCAGGGTGCCCCCGGCGCCCGGGTCGGCGATCTCGTTGAAGGAGTGCCCGCTGCCCAGCACCCGCACCCGCGCGCTGCGGGCGACCAGCTCCCGCACCGCGTCGAGCGAGCCCGGCCGTTCCACCTCCGCGGCACTGTAGGTGATGTTCTTCGCCCAGTTGGTCACGGTCGTCCCGGTCATCCCGCTCTTCCTCGCCCTCACACCACGGCCCACAAGGTCACGGGGAACGTACCCGACGGCCGCCGGACAGAGGTTCACCGCCTCCGTGCGGGGGACCCGGCACGACCTGCGCGCGAGCGGAGGCATACCGTGAGAAGTCGTACACGCGAGTCGGGAGGAGTCAACGGGATGGGCAGCCGTACCGAGCTGGTCGAGGATCTGATGGAGCGCTTCCCGCACGTGCCGCGGGAGGCCGTCTTCAAGGAGGATCTGCTCCGGGGCGGTGTGGCCTTCGACCCGTCCGCGCTCAGCGACAACGAGAGCGGCGAGGTCAAGCCGAAGTCGTACTTCATCTTCTCCTTCGACCACGGCACCCTGCCCGAGCTGGGGGAGGCCGCGCTGCGGCGGCCGCCGGAGGAGATCATCCTCACCGGCGGACCGTACGACCTGCGGCGTACCGTCGTCTCCGTACGGGTGAACCCGGCCTCGCCCTACCGCGTGGCCGCCGACGAGGAGGGGCTGCTCGGGCTCTACCTGGACGGGAAGCGGATCGCCGACGTCGGTGTGCCGCCCATGCCCGAGTACTACCGGCACACGCTGTCCAACGGGAAGTCCGTGATGGAGGTCGCCCCGACCATCCAGTGGGGCTACCTGATCTACCTCACCGTCTTCCGGGTCTGCCAGTACTTCGGCGCCAAGGAGGAGTGCCAGTACTGCGACATCAACCACAACTGGCGCCAGCACAAGGCGGCCGGCCGGCCCTACACCGGCGTCAAGGACGTCGAGGAGGTCCTGGAGGCACTGGACATCATCGACCGGTACGACACGCAGAAGGCGTCCACCGCCTACACCCTGACCGGAGGCGCCGTCACCTCCAAGGTGGCGGGCCGCGACGAGGCCGACTTCTACGGCCACTACGCCAAGGCCATCGAGGAGCGCTTCCCGGGCCGCTGGATCGGCAAGGTCGTCGCGCAGGCGCTGCCGAAGCCGGACGTGCAGCGGTTCAAGGACTACGGCGTGCAGATCTACCACCCCAACTTCGAGGTGTGGGACCGCCGCCTGTTCGAGCTGTACTGCCCGGGCAAGGAGCGCTACGTCGGCCGCGACGAGTGGCACCGCCGCATCCTGGACTCCGCCGAGGTGTTCGGCGCGCGCAACGTGATCCCCAACTTCGTGGCGGGCGTGGAGATGGCCGAGCCCTTCGGCTTCACCACCGTCGACGAGGCCATCGCGTCCACCACCGAGGGCCTGCGCTTCTTCATGTCGCACGGCATCACGCCCCGCTTCACCACCTGGTGCCCGGAGCCCACCACCCCGCTGGGCAAGGCCAACCCGCAGGGCGCGCCGCTGGAGTACCACATCCGGCTCCTGGAGGCCTACCGCGCCACGATGGACGACTTCGGGCTGCCCTCGCCCCCCGGCTACGGCCCGGCCGGCCCCGGCCACGCGGTGTTCTCGGTCAGCTCCTTCATGGACAGCCTGCCGGCGGCGCAGGAGGCGCCGGCGGAGACCGAGGGCGCGGCGCGGTAGCCCTCCGCGGGCGCGTTTGCGGGTCCCGTGAGTCGTATGGGGGCTTCCGTCCGTACTACGGAGCGGAGTTGAGGACCACGGGATCCGTCACGACAATTGCATACGTGGCTTGTCAGTTGTGTCAAAGGCGTGAAAAGCTCGTGCTCTACCCCGAGGTACCCCCCAACTTCTCCCTGAGCGCAGAGAGTTGACCTCGCCCGTGGATGCAGGAGACCCATGCCCGACCTGCCGAGCCCCAAGGACGCGACCGAGGCCGCGCTGCTTGCCGAGTGCTGGGACGCCGTGCTCTCCTACGCCGACCTGTGCACGGCCGGGTCCGGCGCGGCCGGGCAGCTGGCCGCGGAGGCCTTCGCCGCGGGTGTGCGCGAGGTCCGGGCCGCCGAGGCCGGCGCGTCCCGGGGCCGCCGTACGCCCCGGCTGCCCGCGATCCCGCTGACGCTGGCCGCCGTGCGCACCACCGCCGCGTCCTGGGAGGCCGGCGGGCTCGGCGACCGGCTCGACCCGGACCTGCGGCTGTGGCTCAACTCCGACAAGGCCGCCCGCTGGGCCGGCCCGCCGCCGCAGCGGCCGCTCGCCCTGCGCACCCTGCGGGACCTCCAGGAACCGGACGCCGCGCTGCTGTGGCTGGCCGAGGTGGAGGCGCTGCCGTCGACCGTGGTGGCCCGCCGGCTGGGCCTCGACCCCGCGCGGGTGTCCGAGGAACTCGACCAGGTGCGGACCCTGTTCCGGGACCGCTGCCGGCGCAACCACCTCGACACCCCGATGGACGCGGAGTGCCGCGGCTACGCCGGACTGCTGGACGCGGTCACCCGTCCCGCGTCCGCCGCCGAGACCCCCGAGGACCTCTCCCGGCACCTGGCCACCTGCGAGGGATGCGCCCAGGCCGCCGCCTGCCTGCGGCCGCGTGGCGGCGGACTGCCCGCCGCGCTGGCCGGCGGCGTCATCGGCTGGGGCGGACTGGCCTACCTGGAGCGCCGCCGCCGGGCCGCCGAGGTGCGCCTCGTCGCCCGCCGCCCCGCGGCGGCGGACAGCGGCGAGGAGCCGCAGCGGGGCGCCGCGCGGGCGCGGCTCGTGCGCGGCGGCCTGCTCGCCGCGGCGGTCGCCCTGTCCGGGCTGGCGCTGGCCGTGTCGATGATGCCGTTCGGCGGCTCCGCGAACGACGACGCGAGCGGCGACGCCGGCCGCCGGCCGGTCACCGACGGCCGCCCGGCCCTCGACCCGGACGCCGGCCCGCCGGCCGCCGAGCCGCTGCCGTCCGCCTCCGTCGCGGCCTCGGTGTCCGCGGCCCACGAGTCGTCCGCGAGCGGCGCGGCGACCCGGTCGGGGCGTGAGAACCCCGACCCGGAGCCGCAGGGCACCGCCTCGGCCACCGCCGACGGGGGCGACTCGCCCGACCCGGGGACGGACGGATCCGGGACGGGCGGTTCCGGCACGGGCGGCACGGCGTCCGGCGGTACGGCGTCCGGGGGTACGGGAACCGGTGGGCCGGACAGCGGCGGGACAGGGGTCTGCCGGGTCGACTACGACCTGACGTACCAGTGGACCGACGGCTTCCAGGCCAAGGTCACCGTCACCACCGCACGCTCCCTGGACACCTGGCGCGTCGCCTGGTCCTTCCGCGACGGGCAGCAGGTCGGCCAGATGTGGGACGCGACCGTCGCCCAGAACGGCACCCGCGTCACCGCCACCGCCGCCGAGTACAACAAGTCCGTCCCCGCGAACGGCACCCTGTCCTTCGGCTTCCTCGGCACCTGGCACGGCCACAACTCCACGCCGAACGACTTCACGCTCAACGGGCACGGCTGCGCGACGGGCTGATCCCGGGCCCGCGGACGGACCGGCGGCCCGGCGGCCCGGCCTCAAGGGTGACCCGAACGGCCCTGTCGGGTACCCGGGCGGGACATGGAGGGTGGAACCGTGTGCCACCGGCACGCGGTACCCCCCTCCGCACGCGGTACCCCGACCGCCGTCCCGACCCGGAAGGAAACCCGATGTCCGTCGAGACGCAGCAGGCAGCCGCCGGACTCACGGACGAGGAACTCGCGACGCTGGACGCCCACTGGCGTGCCGCGAACTACCTCTCCGTCGGCCAGATCTACCTCATGGGCAACCCACTGCTGGCCGAACCGCTGCGCCCGGAGCACATCAAGCCGCGCCTGCTCGGCCACTGGGGCACCTCGCCCGGCCTCAACCTGGTCCACACCCACTTCAACCGCGTCATCAAGGCCCGCGACCTGAACGCCCTTTGCATCTGGGGACCCGGCCACGGCGGGCCCGCCGTGCTGGCCAACTCCTGGCTGGAGGGCTCGTACACCGAGACCTATCCGGACATCACCCGGGACGCCGCCGGCATGGCGCGGCTGTTCAAGCAGTTCTCCTTCCCCGGCGGGGTGCCCAGCCACGTCGCCCCCGAGACACCGGGCTCCATCCACGAGGGCGGCGAACTCGGCTACTCGCTCTCCCACGCGTACGGCGCCGCGCTCGACAACCCGGACCTGGTCGTGGCCTGCGTGATCGGCGACGGCGAGGCGGAGACCGGCCCGCTGGCCGCGTCCTGGCACTCCAACAAGTTCCTCGACCCGGTCCACGACGGAGCGGTCCTGCCGGTCCTGCACCTCAACGGCTACAAGATCGCCAACCCGACCGTCCTTGCCCGCCTCCCCGAGGCGGAACTCGGCGAACTGCTCCGCGGCTACGGCCACGACCCGATCCACGTCACCGGGGACGACCCGGCCGCCGTGCACCGCGCCATGGCCGCGGCCATGGACACCGCCCTCGACCGCATCGCCGCCCTCCAGCACGCCGCCCGCACCGACGGCGCCACGGAGCGGCCCCGCTGGCCCGTGATCGTGCTGCGCACCCCCAAGGGCTGGACCGGACCCGCCGAGGTCGACGGGGTACCCGTGGAGGGCACCTGGCGCGCCCACCAGGTCCCGCTGGCCGGCGTCCGGGACAACCCCGAGCACCTGCGGCAACTGGAGCAGTGGCTGCGCTCGTACCGCCCCGGGGAACTCTTCGACGAGCACGGCGCCCCGCGCCCCGACGTGCTGGCCTGCGTCCCGCACGGCGCCCGCCGCCTCGGCGCCACCCCGCACGCCAACGGCGGACTCCTGCTGCGCGAACTGCCCCTGCCCCCGCTGGAGAAGTACGCCGTCGAGGTCGACAAGCCCGGCGCGACCCTGCACGAGCCCACCCGCGTCCTCGGCGACCTGCTCGAGGACGTCATGGCCGCCACCACCGACCGGCGCGACTTCCGGCTCGTCGGCCCCGACGAGACCGCCTCCAACCGCCTCCAGGCCGTCTACGGCGCCAGCGGCAAGGCATGGCAGGCCCTGACCCTGCCGGTGGACGAGCACCTCGACCCGCACGGCCGGGTCATGGAGATCCTGTCCGAACACACCTGCCAGGGCTGGCTCGAGGGCTACCTCCTCACCGGCCGGCACGGACTGTTCTCCTGTTACGAGGCCTTCGTGCACATCGTCGACTCGATGGTCAACCAGCACATCAAATGGCTGCGCACCACCCGCCGCCTGTCCTGGCGTGCCCCCATCGCCTCCTTCAACTACCTGCTGACCTCGCACGTCTGGCGCCAGGACCACAACGGCTTCTCCCACCAGGACCCCGGCTTCGTCGACCACATCCTGAACAAGAGCCCCGAAGCGGTCCGGGTCTACTTCCCGCCGGACGCCAACACCCTGCTCTCCGTGGCCGACCACACGCTGCGCAGCCGCGACTACGTCAACGTGATCGTCGCCGGCAAGCAGCCCTGCTTCGACTGGCTCTCCATGGAGCAGGCCACCGTGCACTGCGCGCGCGGCGCCGGCGTCTGGGAGTGGGCCGGCACCGAGGACGGCATCCGCGAGCCGGACGTCGTGCTGGCCTGCGCGGGCGACGTGCCGACCCAGGAGGTGCTGGCCGCCGCCCAGCTCCTGCGCCGGCACCTGCCCGACTTGGCCGTGCGCGTGGTCAACGTCGTCGACATCGCCCGGCTGCTGCCCGGCGAGGAGCACCCGCACGGCATGACCGACTTCGAGTACGACGGCCTGTTCACCCGGGACAAGCCGGTGATCTTCGCCTACCACGGCTACCCGTGGCTGATCCACCGCCTGGCCTACCGGCGGGCCGGCCACCCCCACCTGCACGTGCGCGGCTACAAGGAGATCGGCACCACGACCACACCGTTCGACATGGTGGTCAGCAACGACCTGGACCGCTACCGGCTGGTCATGGACGTCATCGACCGCGTCCCCGGCCTCGCGGTGCGCGCCGCCGCCGTCCGCCAGCGCATGGAGGACACCCGGCTGCGCCACCACGCCTGGATCCGGGAGCACGGCGTGGACCTGCCCGAGGTGGCGGACTGGTCCTGGGACGGCTGACCCGGACGTTCCCCCTCCGGCGCGCGGGGCGGCGCACAGGATCCCATCACGGTCACGCGCGGACCAGGGCCGACCGGCCCTGGTCCGGTCACGCGCCGCGGGGAAGGATCCTTGATGTAAGCCGACACATCACAAGGAGCGACCGATGGCGGACCGTGAGCAGGCCGGACCGGACACCCCGATCCGGGTCTTCCTCCTCGACGACCACGAGGTGGTACGGCGCGGGGTGCACGACCTGCTGAACGACGAACCGGACATCACGGTGGTGGGCGAGGCCGCCACCGCCGACCAGGCCCTGGTGCGCGTCCCCGCCCTGCGCCCGGACGTGGCCGTGCTCGACGTACGGCTGCCCGACGGCGACGGCGTGACGGTCTGCCGCGAGCTGCGCTCCCGCCTGCCGGAACTGGCCTGTCTGATGCTGACCTCGTTCGACGACGAGGAGGCACTGCTGGACTCGATCATGGCGGGCGCCTCCGGCTATGTGCTGAAGCAGATCCGGGGCTCCGACCTGGTCTCGGCGGTGCGCACCGTGGCGAGCGGCCAGTCGCTGCTCGACCCCAGCGCCACCACGAAGCTGATGGCCCGGTTGCGCGGCGGACAGCAGGCGGAGGAGGCGCCGGACGCGCTGCCCGGACTGACCGACCGGGAACGGGAGATCCTGGGGCTGATCGGCGAGGGCCTGACCAACCGGCAGATCGGCCAGCGCCTCTACCTGGCCGAGAAGACGGTGAAGAACCACATCTCCCGCCTGCTCGCCAAGCTGGGCGTGGAGCGGCGCATCCAGGCCGCCGTCATCGCCACCCAGGCCAAGGACCGGCTGCGCGGGAGCTCCTGACGCGGGTCAGCGCGGGCTCGGGCCCCTCGCGTACGGGGACGGCGCCGTTCGTCCCTCGTGTGAGGGACCTCGGGCCCGTTGGTGCGGGCGGCGGGAGCGGGCGATCCTGGAGGCGGACCGCCTTGAGGGAGGCATGGCCATGCACGCTCAGCGGGGCGACCGACTGGTCGTCGAAAGCCCGGTCACCGGCGACGTCCGGCGGGACGGCGAGATCGTCGGCCTGCACCACGACGACGGCACCCCGCCGTACGACGTGCGCTGGTCCGACACCGGCGAGATCACGCTGGTGTTCCCCGGCCCGGACGCACACGTCCGGCACCCGGGCGAGGACGACGTGGCCGCGCCCGGCGGGGACGAGGGGACCGCGCGGACACCGGCCACGGCCGGGGGACCGGCTTCCGAGGCGCCCCCCGGCGGCGGGCCCGCCCGGCCGGGCGATTTCGGCCGGCGTCTGGCGGCCGCCCGCGCGAAGCGGGGACTGAGCCTGGAGGAGACGGCGGGCCGGGCCCGGATGTCCCCGCAGTACCTCGCCTATCTGGAACAGCACCCCTCGGCGCCGGGGACGGGAACCGTCGTGCGGCTGGCCGACGCTCTCGACACCACACCGGTCACGCTGAGCGGCGGCGACCAGGACCTGCCACCCGGGCAGGGGCAGGCGCTGCTCCACCCCCGGCTGACCGACCTCGGCCGGGACGAGTGCCGGGCGCTGCTGTCCACGCACGGAGTGGGCCGCGTCGCGCTGACCGGCCCGGACGGGCCCGCCGTCTTCCCGGTCAACTACGACGTGGTCGACGACGACCTCGTGTTCCGCACCGCGCCCGGCTCGGCTCCCGCCTGCGCCGTCGGCCACGAGGTGGCTTTCGAGGTGGACCACGTCGACGAGACGATGAGCCAGGGCTGGAGCGTGCTGGCGGTCGGCCGCGCCGAAGCGGTCACGGAGGCCGACGCCGTGCGCCGGCTGGGGGAGCGGGTCCATTCCGACCCCTGGGCGGGCGGGCCACGGAACCTGTGGGTGCGCATCCGGCCCGTCCGTCTGACGGGACGCCGTATCACTCCCGCGGACCGGTGAGCGGGCCGCCGGGCACGACCGACTCCGAGCGCTACGGGCCGGTGCACGGCGCACGAATGGGCGGGAAGGACAATCCACTTCTCGCGGATCCTGATTGCGCGGTGCGCGGCTTTTCACCGCTTCCCCGCGTCTTCCGGTCCTTCCCGCCACTCTCATGACACCACACGCGCCGTCGCGGCACCAGGCCGCCCGGCCCTGCCGGGCGGTGCTGGCCCTGGCGGGCAGTGCTGGTCCTGGCGGGCAGCTCACCTCGCTGGGCCCGCGGGGCACGGCCGGGCGCATGCCCGTGCGGGACTTCACCGGCCCGGTGCCGGGGCTGCGTCCGCCCGCGCTGCGTTTCGAACGGCACGCGCAGGTGGCCCTGTTGTGGACCCCGCACGACCGGCGGGAGGACTGGCTGCGCGCGGGGCAGGCGATGGAGCGGGCCCTGCTGGTGGCCACCCGGTACGGGGTGCGCACCTCGATGCTGCACCAGGCGATGGAGTGGCCCGACCTGCGGGCGGCGATGGCCGCCCCGAGGCTCCGCTGCCGCCCCCATCTGCTGATCCGCTTCGGCTACGGCCCGGACGGAGGCCGCACCCCGCGCGCGACCACCGCATGGGGTGAAAGGACAGGATGAACCCGCACGACGAGCGCGGGCCGGGGCGGCGTACCGAACGCCCGCCCCGGCCCACCGGGTCCCCGACCGCCGCCGCGCGACCGTTCAGCCCCGGACGCGCAGATCGTTCAGCTCCCGTCCGGTGACCATGGTGGCCTCGATGCGGATGAAGACGTCCTCCTCGATCGGCATCCAGGAACGCGGCCCGGTCCGCAGGAGACGCTCGTGCTCGACGGGATCGGTGACCACGGTGGCCCGGCCGGTGACGACCACGCTCCAGCCCGACCGGCTCTCCACGTCGAAGGCGTCCGCCTCGAAGGCGACCACGACCCCGTCGACGGCGCGCACGAGGTCCGATCCCGCGGAGGTGCGCAGCAGCACGGACGCGTCCGCCGCCAGGGCGAAGTTGACGGGGAGCACCGCCGGCAGCGCCTGCCGCGTGTAGACGACACGGCCCACCGGCACCTCGGCCATCAGGCGCAGGCACTCCTGCCGGTCCATCGAGCGAAAGCCATCATTGTCGGACACCCTCCCATGGTCGCCGCGCACCCGGCCTGGCGTTAGGGCCTGTTGGCCCACATCTTCGGTGCCGCCGGACGCCGCGGAAGTGGCCGCTCCGGGGGCGGGACGGCCGGGTCGGTGGAATCCTGTGGTGCGCGGGAGCCGGCCGCGCCGTTCGTGAACGGGGCGGGCGCCATCCGCCAGGGAAGCGAGCGACCAACGGGCTGGACCGACCCGGAAGGGAGCGGCGCGGTGGCCAAGGAGACCGACCCGGCGTCGATGCGCACCCGCGGAACCCCGTGGCCGGGCCTGGACGGTGAACTGACGCAGGCGCTGGTGAGCTCGCGCCGGTTCTTCACCCGGGCGGAGGTCTCACCCGACCTGCGCACCCTGCACAGGACCGGCGGCCGGCAGGCGGACGACTTCTACCGTGACCGCTGGTCGCACGACAAGGTGGTGCGCTCCACCCACGGGGTGAACTGCACCGGGTCCTGCTCGTGGAAGGTGTACGTCAAGGACGGCATCATCACCTGGGAGGCCCAGCAGACCGACTATCCCTCGGTCGGCCCGGACCGCCCCGAGTACGAGCCGCGCGGCTGCCCGCGCGGCGCCGCGTTCTCCTGGTACACGTACTCGCCGACCCGCGTCCGCTACCCGTATGTGCGGGGCGTGCTGCTCCAGATGTACCGGGAGGCGAAGGCCCGGCTCGGCGATCCGGTCGCGGCCTGGGCCGACATCGTCTCCGACCCGGCGCGGGCCCGCCGGTACAAGGCCGCGCGCGGCAGGGGCGGCCTGGTGCGGACGAGCTGGGCGGAGGCCGTGGAACTGGCCGCCGCCGCGCATGTGCACACCATCGGGGAGTACGGGCCCGACCGGCTGGCCGGGTTCTCGCCGATCCCGGCGATGTCGATGGTCTCGCACGCGGCGGGCGCCCGCTTCTACTCGCTGATCGGCGGCGTGATGCTGTCCTTCTACGACTGGTACGCGGATCTGCCGGTCGCCTCGCCGCAGGTCTTCGGCGACCAGACGGACGTGCCGGAGTCGGGGGACTGGTGGGACGCCGGTTATCTGATCATGTGGGGTTCCAACCTGCCGGTGACCCGGACCCCGGACGCGCACTGGATGACCGAGGCCCGCTACCGGGGCCAGAAGGTCGTCGCGGTCAGTCCGGACTACGCGGACAACGTGAAGTTCGCCGACGAGTGGCTGCCCGCGCGGCCGGGCACCGACGGAGCCCTGGCGATGGCCATGGGCCACGTGGTGCTCAAGGAGTTCTTCACCGACCGCCGCACCCCGTACTTCGAGGAGTACGTGAAGCGGTACACGGACCTGCCGTTCCTGGTCGCCCTGGACGAGCGCGAGCCGGGGGCGGGGACGTACGCGCCGGGCAAGTTCCTGACGGCGGCCGACCTCGGTGGGGAACCGGCCGCCGCCGAGCACGCGGAGTTCCGTACGGTCCTGCTGGACGGCGACGGCAGCCCGGTCGTCCCCGGCGGCACCCTCGGCGACCGGTTCGGCGAGAGCGGGGCCGGACGGTGGAACCTCGACCTGGGAGACGTCGACCCGCTGCTGTCGGCCGACGGCGGCGGCGAGGACCCGGTCGAGGTCGAGCTGCCCCGCTTCGACGCCCCCGACGGCGCCGCGGGCGTGCTGCGGCGCGGCGTACCGGTGCGGCGGATCGCCGGACGGCTGGTCACCACGGTGTACGACCTGCTGCTCGCCCAGTACGGCGTGGGCCGCCCCGGACTGCCCGGCCGCTGGCCCGCGTCGTACGACGACGCCGACGAGCCGTACACGCCCGCCTGGCAGGCGGCGATCACCGGCGTGGACGCGGAGCGGGCCGCGCGCATCGCCCGGGAGTTCGCCGCCAACGCCGAGGAGTCACGCGGCCGTTCGATGATCGTGATGGGTGCGGGCACCAACCACTGGTTCCACTCCGACACCATCTACCGGGCGTTCCTCACCCTCACCACGCTGACCGGCTGCCAGGGCGTCAACGGCGGCGGCTGGGCCCACTACGTCGGCCAGGAGAAGGTCCGGCCGCTCACCGGCTACAACGTGCTCGCGACCGCCTCCGACTGGAACCGCCCGGCGCGGCAGATGATCCAGACGGCGTACTGGTACCTGCACAGCGACCAGTTCCGCTACGACCCGTTCTCCGCCGACACCCTCGCGGCGGCCGGCGCGGGCGGCCCCTTCGCCGGGAGGACCACCGCGGACCTGATCGCCGCCTCCGCGCGCATGGGCTGGATGCCCTCCTATCCGACCTTCGACCGCAATCCGCTCGACCTCGCCGACGAGGCCGAGGCGGAAGGCCGCCCGGTCGGCGATCACGTCGTGGAGGAACTGACGGCGGGGCGGCTGGGGTTCGCGGGCGAGGACCCGGACGCCCCCGCCAACTTCCCCCGCGTACTGACCATCTGGCGGGCCAACCTGCTCGGCTCCTCCGCGAAGGGCAACGAGTACTTCCTCAAGCACCTGCTCGGCACCGACTCCTCCGTCAGCGCCGCCGAGGCGCCGCCCGGCGCGCGGCCCCGGGACGTGAGATGGCGGGAGGAGGCGCCCGTCGGCAAACTCGACCTGCTGCTCACGCTGGACTTCCGCATGACCAGCACGACCGTCTTCTCGGACGTGGTGCTGCCCGCCGCCACCTGGTACGAGAAGCACGACCTGTCGAGCACCGACATGCACCCCTACGTGCACGCCTTCAACCCGGCGATCGCCCCGCCCTGGCAGACCCGCACCGACTGGGACGCCTTCACCACCCTGGCCCGCGAGTTCAGCCGGCTCGCCGCCCCCCGCCTCGGCGTGCGCAAGGACGTGGTCGCCGCCCCGCTGCTGCACGACACCCCGGACGAACTGGCCACCCCGCACGGCCGCGTACGGGACTGGAAGGCCGGCGAGTGCCCGCCCGTGCCCGGCCGCACCATGCCCAAGCTGATCACCGTCGAACGCGACTACGGCGCCGTCGCCGAGAAGATGACCGCGCTCGGCCCGCTCCTGGACTCGCTCGGCGCCTCCACCAAGGGCGTCACCTTCCGCCTGGAACGCGAACTGGACTACCTGCGGCACAAGAACGGCCCGGTGCGCGGGGGAGTGGCCGACGGGCGGCCCACGCTCGCCCGGGACGTGCACGCCTGCGAGACGATCCTCGCCCTGTCCGGCACCACCAACGGCCACCTGGCCACGCAGGGCTTCCACACCCTCGAAGCGCGCACCGGGGTCCGGCTCGCCGACCTGGCCGCGGAGCACGAGGGCAAGCAGGTCACCTTCGCCGACACCCAGGAAGCCCCCGTGCCGGTCATCACCAGCCCCGAGTGGTCCGGTTCGGAGGCGGGCGGCCGCCGCTACGCGCCGTTCACCGTCAACGTCGAACGCGGAAAGCCGTGGCACACCCTCACCGGCCGCCAGCACTTCTACCTCGACCACGACTGGATGGCCGCCCTCGGCGAACAACTCCCCGTCTACCGGCAGCCGTTGGACATGCACGCGCTGTTCGGTGAACCGGAGCTGGGAGAGACCGGCGAACTCGGCCTGACCCTGCGGTACCTGACCCCGCACAACAAGTGGTCCATCCACTCCGAGTACCAGGACAACCTGTTCATGCTGTCGCTGTCCCGGGGCGGACCCACCATCTGGATGAGCACCGAGGACGCGGCCAGGACCGGCGTACAGGACAACGACTGGATCGAGGCCGTCAACCGCAACGGCGTCGTCGCCGCCCGCGCCGTCGTCTCGCACCGGATGCCCCGGGGCACCGTCTACATGCACCACGCCCAGGACCGCCTGATCGACGTGCCCCGCACCGAGACCACCGGCCGCCGCGGCGGCATCCACAACTCCCTCACCCGGCTGCTGATCAAACCCAGCCACCTCATCGGCGGCTACGCCCAGTTGTCGTACGCCTTCAACTACCTCGGCCCGACCGGCAACCAGCGCGACGAGGTGACCGTCATCCGCCGCCGCGCCGACCAGGAGGTGACGTACTGACATGCGCCCCATGGCCCAGATGGCGATGGTGATGAACCTCGACAAGTGCATCGGCTGCCACACCTGCTCGGTCACCTGCAAACAGGCGTGGACCAACCGGACCGGCGTCGAGTACGTGTGGTTCAACAACGTCGAGACCCGGCCAGGACAGGGCTATCCGCGCCGCTACGAGGACCAGGACACCTGGCAGGGCGGCTGGACCCTGAACCGGCGCGGCCGGCTCACGCTCAAGGCCGGCGGCCGCTTCAAGAAGCTCGTCAGCATCTTCTCCAACCCCAACCTGCCGAGCCTGGACGACTACTACCAGCCCTGGACGTACGACTACGAGACGCTGACCGACGCCCCGTTGCAGGAACACATCCCGGTCGCCCGCCCCAAGTCCCTCATCACCGGCAAGGACATGAAGATCTCCTGGTCGGCGAACTGGGACGACGACCTCGGCGGCTCCGCCCAGCACGGCGAGAAGGACGTCCTGCTCGGCGAGATCTCCGAGCGGATCAGGCTGGAGTTCGAGCAGACGTTCATGTTCTACCTGCCGCGCATCTGCGAGCACTGCCTCAACCCGTCCTGCGCGGCCTCCTGCCCCTCCGGCGCGATCTACAAGCGCACCGAGGACGGCATCGTCCTGGTCGACCAGGACCGCTGCCGCGGCTGGCGGATGTGCGTGACCGGATGCCCGTACAAGAAGGTCTACTTCAACCACCGCACCGGCAAGGCCGAGAAGTGCACCTTCTGCTTCCCCCGCGTCGAGGTCGGCCTGCCCACCGTCTGCTCCGAGACCTGCGTCGGCCGGCTGCGCTACATCGGCCTCGTCCTCTACGACGCGGACCGCGTCCTCGAGGCCGCCACCACCCCCGACGACACCGGCCTGTACGACGCGCAGCGCCGCGTGTTCCTCGACCCGGACGATCCGCGGGTCGCCGACGCGTGCGAGCGGGCGGGCATCCCCCGGGACTGGATCGAGGCCGCCCGGCGCTCCCCGGTGCACGCCCTGATCAACACCTACCGGGTGGCGCTGCCGCTGCACCCGGAGTACCGCACCCTGCCCATGGTCTGGTACATCCCGCCGCTCTCCCCGGTCGTCGACGCCGTGCGCGGGACCGGGCACGACGCCGAGGACCACCGCAACCTGTTCGCCGCCGTCGACTCCCTGCGCATCCCGGTGGACTACCTCGCCCGACTGTTCACCGCGGGCGACCCGGCCCCGGTGGACACCGTCCTGCGCAAACTGGCCGCCATGCGCTCCTACATGCGCGACATCAACCTCGGCCGCGAACCCGACCCCGCCATCCCGCGGGCGGTCGGGATGGAGGAGGAGCAGATGTACGACATGTACCGGCTGCTGGCGCTGGCCAAGTACGACGAGCGGTACGTCATCCCGCCCGCGCACGCCGAACAGGCCCACGACCTGGAGGAGTCGGTCACCGAGTGCGCCCTGGACTACGAGGGCGGCCCCGGCATGGGAGGCTCCGGACCCTTCGGCGAGACCTCCGGCGGCGCCGCGCCGGTCGCCGTGGAGAACTACCGGGCCCTGCGCGACCGGCAGACCTCCGACACCCCGGCCGCCCCCGTCGGCAAGGACACCCGCGTCAACCTGCTCAACTGGGACGGCAAGGGCTCCCCGCCCGGCCTGTTCCCGCCCCAGGACCGGACCGCCGGAGCCGACGGCGACGCGGAGGCCGGGCCGAAACCATGAGAAGGAGAACCAGGACCGCACCGGCCCGCACCGAGCCCTGGCACGCCTGCGCCTGGCAGGTCCAGTCCCTGCTGCTCGCCTACCCGGACGAGGAGTTCCCCGAGCGGCTCGCCCTGGCCCGCCGCGCGGCCCCCACCCTGCCCGACCGCGTCCGCGCGCCCCTGCTCCGCTTCACCGGGCACGCCGAGCACACACCGGCCGGCGAACTCGCCGCCGCGTACGTCGCCACCTTCGACCACCGCAGGCGCTGCTGCCCCTACCTGACCTACTACGCGCACGGCGACACCCGCAGGCGCGGCGTCGCGCTGCTCCGCCTGAAGCAGACGTACGCCGCCGCCGGACTGCGCCTCGCGGACGACGAACTGCCCGACCACCTCGCCGTCGTCCTGGAGTTCGCGGCCGCGGAGCCGGCCACCGGACACCGGCTGCTCACCGAGCACCGCGCCGGTCTCGAACTGCTCCGCCTCGCCCTGCGCGCCGAGGACTCGCCCTGGACGGCCCTGCTGGAGTCCGTCTCCGCCACGCTGCCGCCGCTGAAGGGCGACGAGCAGCGGGCGGTCGCCCGGCTCGCCGCCGAGGGCCCGCCCGAGGAACAGGTCGGGCTCGCCCCGTACACGCCCCCGCAGTTCATGCCCGGCCCGGCAGGAGGCCCGCGATGACGACCGCACCCGCGCAGCCGCTCACCACGGCGGCCCAGGCCGGCACGGGCAGCACCCTGCTGTGGGTGGTTCTGCCCTACCTCGCGCTCGCGGTCTTCGTCCTCGGGCACATCTGGCGCTACCGCTACGACAAGTTCGGCTGGACCACCCGCTCCTCCCAGCTCTACGAGAACCGGCTGCTTCGGATCGGCAGCCCGCTGTTCCACTTCGGCATCCTCGTCGTGATCCTCGGCCACATCGGCGGGCTGGTCGTCCCCGAGAGCTGGACACGGGCCGCCGGCATCAGCGAGAACACGTACCACTGGCTGGCCGTCGTCCTCGGCACCATCGCGGGCGTGTGCACGGTGGGCGGCCTTGCCATCCTCATCTTCCGCCGCCGCACGGTCGGTTCGGTGTTCTCCGCCACCACCCGCAACGACAAGGCGATGTACGTCTCGCTCACCGTGACCATCGCGCTCGGCCTGTCCGCCACCGTCGCCGCCAACGTCGTCGGCGGGGGCTACAACTACCGGCAGACCATCTCCCCCTGGTTCCGGTCCATCTTCGCCGTGCAACCGCGCCCGGACCTGATGAACGGTGTACCGCTGCTGTTCCAACTCCACGCCATCAGCGCCATGCTGCTCTTCGCCGCCTGGCCCTTCACCCGGCTGGTCCACATGCTCACCGCCCCGTTGGGCTACCTCACCCGTCCCTACATCGTCTACCGCAGCCGAGACCCGCGCCTCGGAACACGGCCGCCGCGACGCGGCTGGGAACGCATCGGGTGAGGGGGCGGCATCCGACATGCCGCACTGTGCGCCGTTGGCGCTGAGCGCGAACTCGTGACAGCCCGCTACCCATCACCAAATGCAATGACGTCCAAGGATATTACGGGCGAACCGTAGGCCCGATCAGCGACCGAACCTCGCTGACGAATCGACGTCGACATCCGGACTTTGTGACTTCGGTGCGCCGGGCATCTTTCTCGTGTCCACTCGGATGATCTAAGCTTTTGGCGATCACGAGGTGCCCGCAGGGTCGCTCGCAGGTGTCGGAATTGACTGTTCTCCGGGGGGATTTCAGGCATGTGGACCACCATGGACCGAGGGCGACAGGTACACGCGGGAATGTCCCCTGCCCGGCCTTGGGGAACTCACTCCCTTCGCTGCGGTTCGCCTCGGCCGTAGCCCGCCCGGAAAACAGCTGTCCCGCTCGGCGCGGTGCGCCCGGGACTTGCCGGTGAGCCCTGACAGTCGTGCCGGCCACGCGGGGTCATCCACCGTGACGGGGTCATGAACGCTCTCCGTGCCTTTCTTCGGCGGTGCCGTCGACCTGGTGTGCCGGCATCTTCATCCGCTCCGACTTCTCTTTTCGCGGAAGGAAATCAATGGCTGACGAGATGGTGCTCCGCGCCCAAAGATTTATCAACACGACCTATGGGAATGGCGCAACGCTCGGGATATCCAAGCTCGAAGAGAATGGCCAGACCGGCTGGCCGGTCATGTACGCCCTGACCCGGGCACTGCAGTACGAGATGGGCATCACCGCACTGTCGAACTCGTTCGGGCCGACAACTCTGGCGACCATCGGCGAGAAGTACGGCAAGCTCGACGAGAAGACCATTCCTTCGGCGAACTTCTGCCGGATCATCCAGTCCGCTCTGTACTGCAAGGGGTACGACGGCGGCGAGATCGACGGAACCTACAACGACCGGGTCAAGGCCGCCGTCACCAAACTGCATCAGAACATGGGCGTCTCCGGGATCTACCCGGGCGGCTCGCTGTGGCCGAAGACGACCAAGGGCCTGTTCAACATGGACGCCTACGTCACCGTCAACAGTGGCTCGGACACCATCCGTTCCATCCAGCAGTGGCTGAACGGCCGCTATCTGCTGCGCAAGGACTTCTATGTCATCCCCTGCGACGGCCACCACTCCCGGGACGTCGCCACGTCCATGCTCTTCGCCATCCAGTACGAACTGGGCATGGCCGACGGCACTGCCAACGGCGTCTTCGGCCCCGGCACCCAGTCGGGCCTGAAGTCGCACACCGTCTCCACCGGCACCACCGGCGTCTGGGCACAACTCTTCACCGCCGCCATGGTCCTGAACAAGCGGAACGTCCCCTTCGGCGACTTCACCGCCACCGTGCAGTCCGGGGTGGAGAGCTTCCAGTCCTTCTCGAAGCTGCCGGTCACCGGCAAGGGCGACTTCCAGACCTGGGCATCGCTGCTGGTCTCCTACGGCGACCAGTCCCGCAAGGGCACGGCCTGCGACGGCGTCACCATGGTCACCCCGCCTCGTGCCCAGGCCCTGAAGGACGCCGGCTACGCGTACATCGGCCGCTATCTCTTCAACCCGTCCAGCACTTCCCTGCCGGAGAAGCAGATCCAGCCCGGCGAGCTCGCCGTCATCAAGCAATACGGACTGCGTTGTTTCCCGATCTACCAGACCTGGAGCCGCTCCGCCGACTACTTCCGCTACTCCCAGGGCTGCATCGACGCCACCAACGCCATCGAGTGGGCGAAGATGCACGGGTTCAAACCGGGCACCATCATCTACTTCGCGGTCGACTACGACGCCATGGACGGCGAGATCACCGACTTCGTCCTCCCGCACTTCCGTGGCGTGATGCGGACCATCGGCGAGAACTCGAGCTACGGCGTGGGCGTCTACGGTCCGCGCAATGTCTGCCAACGGGTCGCGGACGCGGGGTACGCGGCGACGAGCTTCGTCTCCGACATGTCCTCCGGTTTCTCCGGCAACCTCGGCTACCCGCTTCCCACCAACTGGGCGTTCGACCAGATCTCCACCGTCACGGTCGGCTCCGGCAGTGGTGCGGTCGAGATCGACAACAACATCGCTTCCGGGCGCGACACCGGCCAGGGCGACTTCGACCCGGGCAGTCCGCTGGAGAACGACCTGGACACCGACCTCGACAAGGCCGCGTACAAGTCGGCCATGCTCGGCGACGTCCAGCGTTACCTGACCTCCATCGGCGTGCCGGAGACCGGTGGCGAGGGTTGGACCGCGGACGACGACTGGGTCACGTACGGCCTGGTCACCACGACCGAGGCCTTCAACATGGTGATGGACGCCGACTGGCTCTTCACCAACCTGGCCCGCACCCTCAAACTCCGCAAGGCGCTGATCCAGGCCCCGGTTCTGTGGGAGCTGCGCAAGCTCAATCCGCTGGACGCAGTCGCGGACGAGGCCGTCAAGCACGGCCTGCGGGACGACTGCAGCACCGGCTGGGGGCAGATATTCGCCTGGGTGACCATCGAAGCCCGTAACTACTGCCTGCAACAGGGCATCATCAACGGAAGCCCGCTGACGAGCGGCGACACGCGTGCGGTCTGGGACAGACTCCAGGAGCCCGAGTACAACATCCCGTCCGTCGCCTACCTGACGATCTACAACGCCCATCAGCTCGGTATCGCCCGGCCGAGCCTGACCACCAGCCTGGCCGACACCCAGGCGCTGCTCGCCCGCTACAACGGTACGGGTGACAAGGCCGCCCAGTACGGCCGGGAGCTGATCGGTCTGTACAACGTCCTGGAGAACTACAACAGGCTCAGCCGCGCCAGCTGAGCCCGGAGGTCCCGTGAAGAACGCGCAGCCGTGGAAGTCCTTCGTTCCCGTGGCGGTCAATCTGCTGCTCGGGATTCCGGCGATCGTGCCGGTCTTCCTGGTCTGGTACGTCCTGTCCAACGGCCCGCTGGCCGAGCTGGGCCTGACCAGCCGGGACCCGAACGAGGACGACGGGATGATGCTCTGGCTGGTCATCGTCGTGCCCGTGGTGGCCTGTTTCGGGGGGATCTGGGCGCTGGTCAACATCTGGCTGCGGCGCAGGCTGTTCACCGCCCCGCTGCCGTACCCGTACTGGCTGGTGTGTGGGACGGCGACCCTCGCCCCCTTCTTCGTGGGAATCGGAATCGGCTGAACGGATGCCGCACGGCGTGACGCGCAGGCACGGCACCGCAGGACATCACAGAGGCAGAAGAGGAAGAGGAAACGTGGAGAACGGAATAACTCGACGGAACGTGGTCAGGGCCGCGGCGGTGCTCGGCACGATGGCCGCCACCGGTGCGGTGCCGTTCGTGGCCTCGGCGGCGGACACGGCCGCCGGAAGGAACGAGCAACACGCGAAGAAGCCGCAGCAGACCACGGTCAACGGCTGGCCGGTGCAGAGCAACGCCGACCGTGACTCCCAGGTGTGGACCCGCTCGGTGGCCGGCACCGGACTGAGCGTGCCGGTGTGGATCGGCGACCCGGAGGCGATCCTGCTGTACGTGGTGCGCCGGTACCACTACGAGGTGACGCAGATCCGGGCCGGTGAACTCGCCGGCTGGCAGCAGGCGAGAACACTCGACGCCAAGGCCCCGGAGTCCAATCTGGCCTCCGGCACCGCGGTCCGTATTCGTCCCGGAGCCGCCGCCAGGGGAAGCCTCTTCCCGCTCCAGGAGATCGTGGTTCGCGACATTCTCGCCGACTGCGAAGGTGTTGTCCGCTGGGGCGGCGACGACTCCCTGGTCGACGAGTCCCTGTTCTACCTCGACCGTGGGCCTGCCGACCCGCGGGTTCGTGAACTCGCCGACAAGGTGCGCAGGGAGGATGCGGCCCCCGGCCAGGGCGCGGGGAGGGCCGTGAATGTCATGGCCCACTCGCGACGGGACCGTGCGAACCGCCTCGCCGGAGTGCAGCGCGGGAGGTGATCCACACCCCTGGCGCGTGAGGTGAGCGTTGTCCCACCAGCCGTCGTCGGTACGGTCCACGCTGTTCCGACGACGGCAGCGGCGGAGCAAAAATCAGTGGCGGTGCTTCGCCGCGCTCCCCTACGGTGAGGCGCGCGACATGAGTTCTCGTTGAGGAAGAGGAGGTGTGACCCATGGCTGTCTCGGTGATGGGCGCTGCCCGCAATCCCAGGATCATCCACTCCACCTCCGCGGCCACCGGCTGACACCTCATGCCACGCCCGCGCACATCCGCGCGGGCCGTCGGGGCCGCCCTCGTGAAGGGTTCCCCCTTGCGTTCCTCCGCTTCTTCCGTTCCCTCCGTTCCTTCCTCCGTCTCGCCGCACCCTCTCGCCCCCTACGGCTGGGACGAGGGCTGGGAGACGGCCTTCACCCCGTACACCGCCGAAGGCCTGCTGCCGGGCCGGGTGATCCGGGTCGACCGGGGACAGTGCGACGTCGTCACCGCCGGCGGTGTGCTGCGCGCCGACACCGCGTTCGTCACCCCGCACGACCCGATGCGGGTGGTGTGCACCGGCGACTGGGTCGCCGTCGAGCCCGGCGGCAACCCGCGCTACGTCCGTACGACACTGCCGCGCCGCACCGCCTTCGTGCGCTCCACCTCCTCCAAGCGGTCCGAGGGGCAGATCCTCGCCGCCAACGTCGACCACGCGATCGTCGCGGTGTCCCTCGCGGTCGAACTGGACCTCGGCCGCATCGAGCGCTACCTGGCGCTGGCCTGGGAGTCCGGCGCGCAGCCGCTGATCGTGCTGACCAAGGCCGACCTCGTGCCCGACGCGACGGGCCTGGGGTACCTCGTCCAGGACGTGGAGACGAGCGCGCCCGGGGTGCCCGTGCTGCCGGTCAGCGCCATGACCGGGGACGGACTCGACGTCCTCCTCGCCGTCGTCTCCTCGGGCACGTCCGTGCTCCTCGGCTCGTCCGGAGCGGGCAAGTCCACGCTCGCGAACGTGCTGCTCGGCGACGACGTCATGGTCGTGCAGGCCGCACGGGACGTCGACGGCAAGGGCCGGCACACGACCACCACCCGCAATCTGCTCGCACTGCCCGGCGGCGGTGTGCTGATCGACACCCCGGGGCTGCGCGGAGTGGGCCTGTGGGACGCCGAGAGCGGCGTCGGGCAGGTGTTCTCCGAGATCGAGGAACTGACCGGGCGGTGCCGGTTCCAGGACTGCGCCCACGACAGCGAGCCGGGATGCGCGGTGCTGGCCGCCGTCGACGCCGGTGAGCTGCCCCACCGGCGGCTGGAGAGCTACCGCAAGCTCCTGCGCGAGAACCAGTGGATCGTCGCCAAGACCGACGCGCGGCTGCGCGCGGAGATCCGACGGGACTGGAAGCGCAAGGGCGCCGAGGGCCGGGCCGCGATGGAGGCCAAGCGGGGGCGGTGGCGCTAGCCCTGTGTGCCGCGCCGGGCGTGGTGTCCGTTTTCCGCCAGCAAGATCCCCCTGCGGAGACGGACACTGGACGGCGTGATGGACGAGAACACCAGGTACGAGGCCGTACGCAGCCGGGACGGCCGGTTCGACGGGGAGTTCTTCTTCGCCGTCGAGACGACCGGGATCTACTGCCGTCCCAGCTGCCCGGCCGTCACGCCCAAACGGCACCACGTGCGGTACTACGCCACGGCCGCCGCCGCGCAGGGCGAGGGCTTCCGCGCCTGCCGGCGCTGCCGGCCGGACGCGGTGCCCGGCTCCGCCGACTGGAACGTCCGGGCCGACGCCGTCGGGCGCGCCATGCGGCTGATCGGCGACGGTGTGATGGACCGGGAGGGCGTCGCCGGGCTCGCCGCGCGGCTCGGCTACAGCGAGCGGCAGGTGCGCCGGCAGCTCACCGCCGAGCTGGGCGCCGGACCCGTCGCGCTCGCCCGTACCCAGCGGGCGCACAGCGCGCGGGTCCTGCTCCAGACCACCGACCTGCCGGTCACCCGGATCGCGTTCGCGGCCGGGTTCGCCAGCGTGCGGCAGTTCAACGACACCATGCGGTCCGTCTACGCGGCGACGCCCAGCGAGCTGCGCGCCACCGCCCGCAGGACACGGGGCCGCCGTCCCGCGGCGCCCACCGCGGGCATCCCGCTGCGGCTCGCGCACCGGGGCCCCTACCAGTCCGGTCCCGTCTTCGACCTGCTGGAGCGCGAGGCCGTGCCCGGCGTGGAGGAGATCGGCGGCCCGCCCGGCCGGCGGACCTACCGCCGCACCCTGCGGCTGCCGTACGGCACCGGGACCGTCGCCGTGGACGAGCGCTCCGGCGCGCCGCGGGCCGGGTCCGGCGCGCACCCCGGCGGCTGGCTGGAGGCCCGGCTCCACCTGACCGACCCGCGCGATCTGACCACGGCCGTGCAGCGGCTGCGCCGGCTGTTCGACCTGGACGCCGACCCGTACGCCGTCGACGAGCGGCTCGGCGCGGACTCGCGGCTGGCCCCGCTGGTCGCCGCCAGGCCCGGCCTGCGCTCGCCGGGCTCGGCGGACCCGCCGGAGACGGCGGTCCGGGCGCTGGTGGGTCCGACGGCCGCCGCGGAGCTGGTACGGCGCTACGGCAAGGTGCTGGACGCGCCCAGCGGCACCCTGACCCACCTCTTCCCCGAGCCGGCCGTCCTCGCCGAGGCCGAGCCGGACGGTCCCCTCGGCGCCCTGGCCGCCGCCCTCGCCGACGGCACGGTGCGGCTGGACGCGGGCGCCGACCGCGACGACACGCACCGGGCGCTGCTCGCCCTGCCCGGCCTGGACCCTGCCACGGCCGCCGTCATCCGCACCCGGGCCCTCGGCGACCCCGACGTGGCCCCGCCCGGCGCGGCCGCCCCCGAAAGCTGGCGCCCCTGGCGCTCGTACGCCCTGCGGCACCTGTGTGCCGCCCAAGAGCTGGAGACGACCCCATGACGACTCCTACCGGTACGACGTACTGGACCACCCTCGACAGCCCGCTGTGCCCGCTGCTGCTGACCGCCGACTCCTCCGGCGCGCTGACCTCGCTGTCCGTGCCCGGCCAGAAGGGCGGTCGCGAGGTCCAGGCCGCCTGGCGACGGGACACCGGGCCCTTCCGCGAGGCGGAGGAACAGCTCCGGGCCTACTTCGCCGGTGAACTCAAGGAGTTCCGGCTGCCGTTGCACACCTCCGGCACAGCGTTCCGGGAGCGCGTGTGGGCCACCCTCGACGACGTTCCGTACGGCTCGACGACCACGTACGGCGAGATCGCCGCGCGGATCGGCGCTCCCCGGGCCGCCGTTCGGGCCGTCGGCGGAGCCATCGGCGCCAACCCGCTGCTGCTCCTGCGCCCCTGCCACCGCGTGATCGGCGCGGACGGCTCCCTGACCGGGTACGCGGGCGGGCTCGAACGGAAGGTGCGGCTGCTCACCCTGGAGGGCGCCCTGTAAGCGCGTCAGCCCTGGCGCTCGCGGGCCACCCAGCCCCGTTCGTAGGCGTGCCAGCCCAGTTGGAGCCGGGTGCTCACCCCGGTCAGCTCCATCAGCCGCTTCACCCGGCGCTGCACGGTCCGCAGGCCCAGGTCGAGCTGCTTGGCGACGCTCGCGTCGGTCAGCCCGGCCAGCAGCAGCGACAGCACCTCCAGATCGATGGCGTCGGGGCCGTCCGGGCCCTCCTCGGTCACGCCGGACGCCCCGAGCCGCAGCGGCAGCGCCTGCCGCCACACCGACTCGAACAGCCCGTACAGCAGCTCCAGCAGTCCGCTGGCGTGCACGACCAGCGCGGTGGGCTCCGGGGTGTGCGACGTGAGCGGCACCATGGCGAGCGTGCCGTCGGCGACGACCAGCTTGGTCGGCACCGTCTCGACGACCCGCACCTGTTCGTCGCGGCTGAGTGCGGCGGTCAGCTCGGCGACGCCGTTCGGACGGTCCAGAACGGCCCGTTCCAGAACCACCCGGTAGCGGACGCCGCGGGCGACCGCCTGCTCCTCGGCGTGGTTCTCCAGCGAGGAGACGGCGATCGGGTTGCCCGTGACCAGCGCGCAGACCTCCTCGCTCGCCCCGAGCTGGAGCTGGAGGAAGCGCTGCGCGACCGCGGGGGCGCCGGTGACCACCTCCACCAGGTCGTGCACGGCGGGCTCGGAGGCGGCGGCGCGGTACTCCTCGGCGAGCAGCGCGGCGGCCAGTTCCGCCTTCTCCAGTTCGTGGCGCTGCTGGGTGAGCAGCGCGCCCAGGGCCACCCCCGGCGGCGCGGCCACCCAGCGCCCCGGCCGGGCCGGGGACTGGGCCGCGAGTCCGTACCGCTCCAGGCGGCGCAGGGCGTGCTCGGTGTCCCGCTCGCCGAGCGTCAGCCGTCGCGCGAGATCGGGGACCTCGGCGGCGCCCACGGACACCAGGGCCCGGTACGCCGCCTCGTGTGTCTCGTCCAGGCCTATCGCTGCCAGCATCAGCTGCTGTCCCTCCCCTTCCGGATCCCCGGCATGACGTTCCGCGGCGTGTCGGCGGTGGCGGGAAACAGCCACGGCGCAAACCCGCCGCCGCACATCATCGCTGTACCACCGGTCACTCTGACAAGGTGGCGACACCGAGGCACCGACGGATGCCCGGTGTCCGGCCACCGGTGTGGCCTGCATGGATACGCACCCAGTGCGGTGGCCGGGGCCTTTGACCGCCCCGGCCCGCGGCGCCCGGGCCGGACACCGATGGCCGCGTCGGGGTGTTCCGGACGGCGGGATTTCGGCCGCCCGGACCGGGTGTCGCCGGGCCGCTCCTCCGTGGGGGGTGGAGCGGCCCGGCGACTTCCCTCCGGATTTTCCGATGCCCCGTTCCCACAGGGCCCGTGCGGTGGACAATTGGCGGCATGAGCCAGCAGGGGGGACGTCCCACCGGTCAAGAGGACGACTGGTGGGGCCAGTTGTACGACAACACCGCCGGGGACACCGGCCCCGCGTCCGAGGCCGACACCCTGGACGACCGCTTCGCCTCAGCGACCGGAACACTGGACGCCCCCTCGGGGGCGGCGCCGCCATCCACCCAGACACCGGACCCGGACTGGTGGCGCCGCACCCCCGAGTCCGAGGCGGCACCCAAGGCCCCGGCACCGGGGCCGGCCCGGCCCTCCGCCCCGGCCGACGGCCCGGCTCCGGGTGGTGACCGGGATTCGGGGCGGGGGGACTCCGAGCGGTCGCTTTGGTCGTCGGCACCGGCCGAGGGCCCGACATCGCAGGCTGCCGGGGACTCTGGGCCGGCGAAGCCGGAAGGATCACCTGGGCCGTCCGTCCCGGGCGAGGGACCCGCGTCGGGGGTCGCTTGGGGCTCCGGGGCGGTGGGGGCCGAAAGGCCACCGGCCGACGGGGCGGATCCGAGGGCGGCCGGGGAGGACGGGCGCGTGGCGTCGGAGCGGTCGGCTCGACCGTCCGCTCCGGGTGAGGGACCGGCGTCGGGCCCCGCGGAGTCGACGCCGTGGGGCGTCACCGGCTCCGGTTCGGGCGGCCTCTCGCCCACGGACGCCGCCGACCCGGGCGGCCCCGCCGCGAGGCGGCCCCCTTCCTCGTCCCCTTCTCCCTCCTCGTCCCCTCCTCCCTCCGCGCCCCCGTGGCCTTCTTCGCCTCCGCCGGCCTCCGCGCCCTCGTCCGCTGCCTCGCCCTCTGCTCCTCAACCGTCCTCGCCCCCGCGAGCGTCCTCGCCCCCGCGAGCGTCCTCGCCCCCGCCTAGTTCTCCGCCGCCCGCCCCCTCGGTCCCACCGCCCCCGTCCGCTCCTCCGTCCCCCTCCGCGCCCCCGCGGCCCTCCGGGTCCTCCTCGCCGCCGGAACCCCCGGGCGCCGTCGCATACGTCGGGTCCGGGCCGCCCACCTACGCCGCTGAGCCCACCGCGTTGCCCGCGGCCGATCCGGAGGCGTTGGACGACACCGTGCCGGACACCGTGCTGGACGGGGCCGCGTACGGGAGCTGCACGTTGCGGGCCGTGTCGGTGCGGGGGGACTCCGCCCGGTACCGCGGCGAGGCGCGGCGCGACACGTTGCTCACCGCGCGCTTCGGCACGGGGGACCAGGCGCTCGTGCTGGTCGCCATGGCCACCGGCGCCCGCGCCGCCCCGGGGGCGCACCGCGCTGCCGCCGAGGTGTGCCGCTGGATCGCCGAGGCCGTGGGCCGCAGCCACGCACGGCTGGCCGAGGACATCCGCGCCGCCCGGCGCGGCGACCTGAAGTCCGGGCTGCACCGCCTCACCGACCGCAGCCTCGGCAGACTCCGCGCGGACGCCGCCGAACAGGGCGTCGACCCGGAGCAGTACACGGCCGGCCTGCGCTGCCTGCTCCTGCCCGCCGACCCCGAATGCCGCGTCCGGGTGTTCTTCGGCGTCGGCCCCGGCGGCCTGTTCCGGCTGCGCGAGGGCGAGTGGCAGGACATCGAGCCGGGCGTCGCCGAGACCCCCGGCCACCCCGTGGTCGGCTTCGGCTCGCCGCCGTCCGAGACCCCGGACGGCGACCGGCTCACCATGGACCTCGGCATCACCACCCCGCCGAACCCGTACGAACCGGCGCCCGAACCGCCCCGCGAGCCCTTCCGCTTCCGCGCCTCCGTGGCCCAACCGGGTGACACGCTCCTGATGTGCACCGCCGGTCTGGCCGACCCGCTGCGCGGCGAGCCCGAGCTGTGTGCCCACCTCGCCCGACGGTGGTCCGACCCCGCCCCGCCGGGCCTCGCCGCGTTCCTGGCGGACGCCCAGGTGCGGGTCAAGGGCTACGCGGACGACCGTACGGCCGCCGCCGTGTGGGAGGCGTGAGCGCCGGGGCTGTGCCTTCATGGAGGCGGAGGATCCGCGGCAGACCGAAGGGGTGCCCGAGAGCCATGGCCAAGCAGAGCGTCGCAGAGCAGTTCGTCGACATCCTCGTCCGCGCCGGAGTCAAACGCCTGTACGGCGTGGTCGGGGACAGCCTCAATCCGGTCGTCGACGCGGTCCGCCGCAACGCCGCCATCGACTGGATCCACGTCCGCCACGAGGAGACCGCCGCCTTCGCGGCCGGCGCCGAGGCCCAGATCACGGGACATCTGACGGCCTGCGCCGGCTCCTGCGGGCCCGGCAACCTGCACCTCGTCAACGGCCTGTACGACGCCCACCGCTCCATGGCCCCGGTCCTCGCCCTCGCCTCGCACATCCCCTCGGGCGAGATCGGCCTCGGATACTTCCAGGAGACCCACCCGGAGCGGCTGTTCACCGAGTGCAGCCACTACAGCGAACTGATCTCCAACCCGAAGCAGATGCCCCGGCTGCTCCAGACCGCCATCCAGAACGCGGTGGGGCGCAGCGGCGTCAGCGTGGTCGCGCTGCCCGGCGACATCGCCGCCGAGCCCGCGCCCGAGCGGGCCGCCGAGACCGCCATCGTCACCTCCCGGCCCACCGTCCGGCCCGGCGACGCCGAGATCGACAGGCTCGTCGAGATGATCGACGAGGCCGACCGGATCACCCTTTTCTGCGGCAGCGGCACCGCGGGCGCGCACGCCGAGGTGATGGAGTTCGCCGAGCGGATCAAGTCCCCGGTCGGACACGCGCTGCGCGGCAAGGAGTTCATCCAGTACGACAACCCGTACGACGTCGGCATGAGCGGACTGCTCGGCTACGGCGCCGCCTACGAGGCCACCCACGAGTGCGACCTGCTGATCCTGCTCGGCACGGACTTCCCGTACAACGCCTTCCTGCCCACCGATGTGAAGATCGCCCAGATCGACGTCCGGCCGGAGAACCTCGGCCGCCGCTCCCGCCTCGACCTCGCGGTGTGGGGCGATGTGAAGGAGACCCTGCGCTGTCTCGTGCCGAGGGTGCGGGTCAAGAACGACCGGCGCTTCCTGGACCGGATGCTCAAGAGGCACGCGGACGCCCTGGAGGGGGTCGTCAAGGCGTACACGAGGAAGGTGGACAAGCACGTCCCGATCCACCCCGAGTACGTGGCCGCCGTCCTGGACGAAGTCGCCGACGACGACGCCGTGTTCACCATCGACACCGGTATGTGCAACGTCTGGGGCGCCCGCTACGTCTCGCCCAACGGGCGCCGCCGCATCATCGGTTCCTTCTCGCACGGCTCGATGGCCAACGCGCTGCCGATGGCGATCGGCGCGCAGTTCACCGACCGTGGCCGCCAGGTGGTGTCCATGTCCGGGGACGGCGGCTTCGCCATGCTGATGGGCGACTTCCTGACCCTGGTGCAGTACGACCTGCCGGTGAAGGTCGTCCTGTTCAACAACTCCTCGCTGGGCATGGTCGAGTTGGAGATGATGGTGGCGGGCCTGCCCTCCTACGGGACGGCCCTGAGGAACCCGGACTTCGCCGCCGTCGCCCGCGCCTGCGGCGCCCACGGCGTCCGGGTGGAGAAACCCAGGCACCTCGCCGGCGCCCTGAAGGAGGCGTTCAGCCACAAGGGCCCCGCCCTCGTGGACGTCGTCACCGACCCCAACGCCCTGTCGATCCCACCGAAGATCAGGGCCGAGATGGTCACCGGGTTCGCACTGTCGGCCTCCAAGATGGTGCTCGACGGAGGCGTCGGCCGGATGGTGCAGATGGCGCGCTCCAACCTGCGCAACGTGCCCCGGCCGTAAGCCTGTCGGGGCTGCGCCGGCTGAGGACAACCGGGCGTGGCCCATTCCACATGACTGGCCCGCGCCCGACGGGGCATGGATCTCCGTGAACGTGTTCGAACCGGAGGGGAACCGACATCGGCACGCGGACGGGGGACATGGACAGGCGCGCACGAGGGGGCGGTCCCGCGACCGTCGGGGCCTCCTCGGCTCGGACGACGGAGGAACACACGGAGAGAGCGGCGGGCGGACCCGCGGGAGACTTACCGGGGCGGCCCGTGGCGCCCCAGCTCAGGCGCAGGCTGGGCCGGGCCGATCTCAAGGCGGTGCCCGAGGCACGACGGGCGCTGCGCACACTGCTGCGCCACTGGGGCGGGCCGGGCACGTCGGACGTCGCGGAACTGCTCACCAGCGAACTGGTGACCAACGCGCTCGTCCACACCGACGCCGACGCGGTCCTGACGGCCACCGTCTCCTCGCACGGACTGCGCGTGGAGGTGAGGGACTTCGTGGCCCGCCGGCCCAGACCCCGGGCCCAGGGGACGGGCGAGAGCACCGGCGGGCGTGGCCTGGTCCTGGTGCAGTCCCTCGCGGACACCTGGGGTGTGTGCATGCACGGCGTCGGAAAGTCCGTCTGGTTCGAACTGGGCGCGGACGCCGCGTGAAACGGGTGGGGGCGCGGCCCGCACGGCCGCGCCCCCACCCGTCACCGATCGGTTCGGCCCGTTCCTAGCCGAACTGCTGCTCCAGGTCCTTGAGCTTGCGCTCCAGGGAGTCGAGACGCGGCAGGGCCATTGTGTCGTCCTCCGCGGTGAGGTCGACGGCGCTGCTCTCGGAGCCCTTGCGGACGGGCTGAAGGGACGGACGCGTGAGCGCCGGAAGCTCCGCCGCCGCTATGGCAGGCTCCGCGGTGACCTGGCTGGAGCCGCGCTCCAGGGACTGCTGCTCCGTCTGCCGGCCGCCGCGCCCGACGAAGCCGCGGTGGCCCCGGCTGAGCGCCTTCAACTGCGCCCGCTCCATGCGCTCCTGATCGCGCCGCAGCCGCCGGTTCTCCGTCTTCTGGCGCTGGTCCTCGCGCACCTCGTCGACCGCCTCGTCCAGGCTGCGCACGCCCTCCAGGAGCATCAGCGACCAGGCCCTGTAGGTCTCGCGGGGCGCCCGCAGCCAGCGCACTATGCGGATCTGCGGCAGCGGGCGAGGCACCAGGCCCTGCTCGCGCAGGGCGGCCCGGCGGGTCTGCTTCAGCGCGCGGTCGAACAGGACCGCCGCCGAGAGCGACATGCCCGCGAAGAAGTGCGGCGCCCCCGCGTGGTCGAGGCCCCTGGGCGCGTGCACCCAGTTGAACCAGGCCGCGGCGGCGGCGAACATCCACACGAGTATCCGGGAACCGAGCGCCGCGTCACCGTGGCTGGCCTCGCGCACCGCGAGCACGGAACAGAACATCGCCGCGCCGTCCAGGCCGAACGGCACCAGGTACTGCCAGCCGTCGCTCAGGCCGAGGTTCTGCTCGCCGAAGCCGACCAGGCCGTGGAAGGAGAGCGCGGCGGCCACCGCCGCACAGCAGAACAGCAGCACGTAGGAGGCGGTGCCGTAGACGGCCTCCTTGCGCCTGCGGCGCTCCTCGCTGCGCTCCCACGAGTCGTCCGCGCTCGCGTTCTCCCCGGAGGAGCGCTTGCCGCGCACGAGCACCGCAACCGCCGTCAGCACGCCCAGGAGCAGCACGGCGCCCGGAAGCAGCCAGTTCAGCGATATGTCGGTCAGTCTCATCTGGGGTCCCTTGCATTGGGATAGGGCGTAACGCCCGCCATAGTGGCCCAATCCCGTCGGCCCTCAGGGGTTTTCGGGGCAAGAGGCCGCCAAGGAGGTGCAAGGGGATGCCCGGGGCGGCGTTCTGCTCGAACTGCCGCTTGAGGGGCGGGAGTTGAGTTCGAATAAGACTACCCGTACGGATGGTTCCGCGGATAGTTCCCGCGGCAGGTGAGGGTTTTGTGAATCACCTGTGACCTTGTGGGTGTCCCAGTCGCAGGTGATCTTACGCGATGGCGGGGGCGCGCCGGACCGCCGGGGCGGGTTCGTTCCCGTGTGACGGGGGTTCAACCCGCGGCGGCGGCCGTCAGTTTGGCGATCCGGTCCGCGTCGCGGGTGCGTGGGCAGGTGACGCAGAGGTCCTCGGGGCGCACGGTGTAGAACATGCAGCAGCTCGCCCGGTCGCGGGTGGGCAGTGATTTGCCGTCCGGCCCGGTCAGCTCACGGAAGGCGGCGGATCCGACGTACGGCCGGGTCGCTCCCGGCAGCAGCAGCTCCAGTTCGCGCATCGCCCGCCGCTGCTCGCCGAGCAGATGGGCGACGTACCAGAGCCCCTCGACGACCTCGTCGGTCGCCATGCCCCACAGGGCGCGCCCGCGCCGGCGCATCCGCGGGCCGAATCCGGCCAGTACGGGCTCCAGGTGCTCGGCGACGGCCGCGCGCAGTTCGGCCCGCAGCGCCTCCTCGTCGGGCACGACGCGCGCGCCGGGCAGCGCGGCCGCGGGGTCGCCCGGCAGGCAGGCGAAGGCGGTGGGGCGTACGGCCATGCGGCCGGCGGCCCGGTCGTAGGAGACGTGGGTCGCGGGCAGGCGCGGCACCCGGCGGTGCAGGAACCACGGCACGGTGAACAGCAGGCAGGCGGGCCAGGCGTAGCGGTGCAGTCCGAAGCTCGCCACGACGTCCGGGCGGGCGGGTGTGCCGTAGTCCCGCAGCACCTGGGCGTCGTCCCAGGCCAGGAAGGCGTCCAGGCCGGTCCCGCCCGCCGCGAGGGTGGCGGCCGAGGTCCAGCCGCCGCCGTCCGGGACGGGCTCGCCGGGGCCGGGCTCCGTCACCGTGAGGCCGGGGAAGACCTCGGCGAGACGGGCGTAGGCGTCCGCCACGGCCGAAAGGGGCACAGGCATGCCGGGTCCACCGTTTTCGCATCGACTGTAGGTAAGCCTTACCTTACTTCACCGAATCGGAATGTGAAGCCTTGGCCTACAGTGCCTAAGGTGCTTGACGGCCGGGCGACAACCGGCCGTAATGACCACAAGCACCTCAAGCACCCCAAGCCCGGAGGAGAACCGTGAAGCAGGGCGCGCAGGACTCCACCGGCATCCGGACCTCCCGGGCCGGCGGGGGCGCCGTGCCCCGCGTGCCGAGCCAGCCGCGGGCCGGGGACCCGCGGAGCGAGCAGGAGCCGATGGCCGCGGCGGACCTTCCGGGGACCGGCGCACGCGGCGAGCACACGCACGGCGAACCGCCCGTGCCGGGCCCCCGGCCCCTCGTACGGCGCTCCTCCGTGCGCGGCCAGATCCTGCAGGCCCTGCGCACCGCGCTGGTGGCGGGGGAGCTGAAGCCCGGCGAGGTCTACTCGGCGCCCGCGCTCGGCGAGCGGTTCGGGGTGTCCGCGACCCCCGTGCGCGAGGCGATGCAGCAGCTCACGCTGGAGGGCGCCGTGGAGGTCGTGCCCAACCGCGGCTTCCGGGTGATCGAGCGCGGGGACCGCGAGCTCGCCGAACTGGCCGAGGTGCGGGCCCTGCTGGAGGTGCCGGTGATGCTGCGGCTGGCCCGCCGCGTGCCCGTCGAGCGCTGGGCCGAGCTGCGGCCGCTCGCCGAGGCCACCGTGCGGGCCGCGTCCTCCGGCTGCCGGGCGACCTACGCCGAGGCCGACCGCGCCTTCCACAGCGCGGTGCTGTCCCTCTCCGGGAACGAGCAGCTCGTCCAGATCGCCGAGGACCTGCACCGCCGCGCGCAGTGGCCGCTCGTCGGCGGCCCCGCCCGCCCGGCCCGCGCCGACCTCCTCGCCGACGCCTCCGAACACACCGCCCTCCTGGACGCCCTCGTAGCCCGCGACGTCGACGTGGTCCGCACCCTGGCCACCGAACACTTCGCAGGAGCGGACTAGCGCCCCGAGGGCGCGAACGGAGTACACCCCGCCCCCCGCTCGTGCCGACTACGGGCCCGACCCCCCGCTCAGGTCAAGCCCCGGCCCAGGCCCTTTCGCTGGGGTCGAGTGCGGGCCCGGCGCCCCGCTCGTGCCGTGCCTGGGGTTCAGGCCCTCCGCTGGGGTCGTCTGCGGCTCGCGCCGCCGTTGAGACCGAAGACTGCCGGGCCCCGCTCGCCGTGAGCGCGGGTGGTGGGCCCTGCTCGCGGTGAGTGCGGGCCTCGGCCCCTACTCGGGGCGGCGCGGGCCACGCCCTCCGCTGCGGCCCGTGCGGTCAGGCCTCCCGCTCGGGTTGAGCGCGGCTCGCGTACTCCGAGCGGACTGCGCGCACCTCGTGCCCCGCTCGGGCCGTGCGTGGCACGTGTGCCCGTTCGGTCGAGTGCGGCCCGGGGCCCCAGCCGGGCCGCAGCGCGGTGCGGTGGGCGCCCTCGGGCCGCCGGCGGCGGCCTACGTCCTCGGCCCGGGCGGGGAGCGGTCCACGTTCCCGCTTGGCCTGAGCGCTGCCAGAGCCGCCACCCGAGCCCTGTCCGTGCCCCCGCTCGGGCCGACCACCGCCAGGGCCCCGCTCCGGGCCGAGTGCGGCTCGCGCCGCCGTTGAGACCGAAGACTGCCGGGCCCCGCTCGCCGTGAGCGCGGGTGGTGGGCCCTGCTCGCGGTGAGTGCGGGCCTCGGCCCCTACTCGGGGCGGCGCGGGCCACGCCCTCCGCTGCGGCCCGTGCGGTCAGGCCTCCCGCTCGGGTTGAGCGCGGCTCGCGTACTCCGAGCGGACTGCGTGCACCTCGTGCCCCGCTCGGGCCGTGCGTGGCACGTGTGCCCGTTCGGTCGAGTGCGGCCCGGGGCCCCAGCCGGGCCGAGTGCGGCCCGGGGCCCCAGCGGGGCCGAAGCGCGGTGCGTGCGCCTCGGGCTGTCGGGCGCGCGCTTGCGTCCTCCGCCCCGGCGGGGCGCGGGCCGTGGCTTGCTCAGACCGTCGCCGCCCCCGGTGTCGGTGGGGTGGCCGGTGTGAGTTGGTGGGTCAGCCAGGTCGGTACGCCGCCCAGGAGGCGGAAGAGGCGGCGGGCCTCCTCGCGGAGGCGGGAGGCCTCCGGTTCGGATTCCGTGTCGGCGAGGGAGACCAGGGCCGGGGCCGTGCCGACGAGGTAGCCCAGTTCCTCGCGGATGCGGAGCGATTCGGCGAAGCCGTTGCGGGCCTCGGTCAACTCGCCGTCCCGCAGCGCCAGTCCGGCCAGATGGCGCCAGGTGGAGGAGAGCAGCAGCGGGTCGGCGTGGGCGAGCGCGCCCGCGTGCGCGCGGCGGAACGCGGCATGCGCGGCCTGCGGGGACCGGGTGAGGTTCTCCGCGATCAGACCGCGCCGGAAGTCCAGCAGGGCCCGCCCCGGGGCCCCGGGCGGCACCAGCGCCGCGGCCCGGCCGAGCGCCGAGCGCGCCTCGTCCGCCCGGTCCCGTACGCCGTGCAGCGTGGCCGCGTAGGCAAGGTACCCGCGTTCACAAGCGGCGGCGCCCCGCTCCTCGTCGGTGTCGGCCAGCGCCTCCGCGGTGCGCAGCGCTTCCTCGGCCTCCTCCCAGCCCGCCTCGGTGTACAGGCAGCGTTCGACCAGCAGCGCCGTTCTCTGGAGCGCCGCGGCCGCGGTGGCCGACTGGAGCAGCGCAGCGGCGTCGGCCCAGCACGCGCGTGAGCGCAGCCGCCATACCGCGGTCTGGAGTGGATCGTCACCAGGGGTCGTTCCGTTACCAGACATGGCGGTATGCGCCACGTTGCCCTCCCCGAGCACGCCATCGAGCCTTGAGTGGTGGCGGCATCTCAGCACGAAATCCGTGGCCCGGCCAAGAGGATGGGTGAAAAATTTCACAAAGTCGTGGGACGGAGGAGGCCGCAGGTGGCGCGCCCCCCTCGTCCGCCGCGGCCTCAACTCATGCGCAGCGCCAGGAAGAAGTCCAGCTTGTCCTCGAGCCGGGACAGGTCACGACCCGTCAACTGCTCGATACGCCCGACCCGGTAGCGCAGCGTGTTGACGTGCAGGTGGAGCCGCGTGGCGCAGCGGGTCCAGGAGCCGTCGCAGTCGAGGAAGGCCTCCAGGGTGGGGATCAGCTCGGCGCGGTGCCGGCGGTCGTACTCCCGCAGCGGGTCCAGCAGCCGCGCGGTGAACGCGCGGCGCACGTCGTCCGGGACGAAGGGCAGCAGCAGCACGTGGGAGGCCAGCTCCTGGTGCCCGGCCGCGCACACGCGTCCCGGGCGCGCCGCCGCCACCCGCCGGGCGTGCCGGGCCTCCTCCAGCGCCCCGCGCAGCCCCTCGGCCGAGTGCACGGTCGCGCTGACGCCCAGGGTGAGCCGCCCGTCGCCGTCGAGGCCGGCCGACAGCGGGTCGCGTACGGACTCCAGCAGCGCGTCGGCGAGGATCCCGGTCTCGGAGCCGTCGTGCTCGGTCGAGACGGCCGGGAGCGGTACGAGCGCGACCGCCTCGTCGTCCGTGTGGGCGACGGCCATCCGGTCGGAGGGCTCGGGACCGGTGCCGTGCTGCCCCCCGCCCGAAGAGCCCGGGGAAGTCTCGACCAGCATCTCCTCGAGGAGCGACTGGGCGATCCGCCCGCCCCCGCCCTGCCCGTCGTCCCACTCGACGCTCGCCACGACCACCTGCCAGTGCGGGGCGGCCCCGAGACCGGGCAGCAGCACCGGCGCGGCCACCCTCAGCCGCGCGGCGATCTCCGTGGGCGGCGCGCCGGCCTGCACCAGCTCCAGCACCTCCTGGGCCAGCCGCCTGCGCACCGTGCGGGCCGCTTCACGGCGGTCCCGTTCGACCGCGATGAGCTGGGTGACGCCCTGGAGCAGGTCCAGCCGTTCGTCGGGCCACTCGCCCGCGTCCGCCTCCACGGCCAGCAGCCAGTCCGACAGCACCGTCTCGCGCACGTCCTGCGCCGCCTGGGGGGCCTGTGCGGAGCGCCCGCCGCCGCGGATGGGGAACAGGGAGTAGGTCGTCGGGCCGAGCGCCACCCGGTGGGGCCCGCGCCGGCCGGTGCGGGCGGCCGACAGGTGCTCGGCGGCGAGCCGGGCGCACACGTCGGGGGCGAGCGCCGGACCCGCCGCCCTCGGGCCGGCGATCAGCCGGCCGGTGGGGGAGAGCAGCCAGGCCCGCAGGTCCAGGTCGGAGCCCAGCAGGTCGAGCACCACGTCGGGACCGCCGCCCGCCGGGCCGGCCGTCATCATCCTGCGGTGCCGCTCCACCACGGCCGCCAGGTCACCGGCGCGCTCGCCGGACACCTGCCGCACGACGTGCTCGGTGATCGTCGCGAACGCCACCGACTCGTTCACCGCGAACAGCGGCAGCCGGTGCCGCGCGCAGGCCGCGACCAGGTCCTCGGGCACGGGCCCCAGCTCCGCCTCACCGGCCGCGAGGGCGGCCACACCGGCCCCCACCAGGATCCGTACGAACGGCTCGGAGTCGGCGGCGTCCCGGCGCCAGGCGAGCCCGGACAGCACCAGCTCACCGCCGGAGAGGTAGCGGCTGGGGTCGCGCAGGTCGGTGGTCATGACACCCCGGACGGTGCGGTCCAGCTCCTCTTCCCCGCCGAGCAGCTTCAGGCCCAGCGCATCGGTGTCCAGCAGTGCGCGCAGCCGCATTCTCGTCGCCGCCGTTCTGTGTCTAGAAAACTACGATGGATCATGTGGCGAGGGCCCGGCCGCGCGGCCGGGCGACAGCTCCGCCAGAAGGTGAGTCCGCGTCCCCTCGGCCGCCGCTGTTTCCAGGGGAACGGAAGAGGTTCCTGAAGACCTCGGTTCATACGAATCTACAAGATGCCCGCGCTGGCCAGCCAAACCCTTCATGGTTTCGGTGACTGACCGGGCCGGAGCGGTGAACGGTGTACTGGGCCCACTCCGCGTAAAAGGGACAGGAACGAGCCGGGCCCGCCGCACACGGATTGGCTCAATCCGTACGACTCACGACGATTCACGAGACGAAGAAGAGAGCCGGTCATGGACTTCCTTCGCCCCGCAAGCTGGGAGGAGGCGCTCGCCGCGAAGGCCGAGCACCCCGCCGCAGTGCCGATCGCGGGCGGCACCGACGTGATGGTCGAGATCAACTTCGACCATCGCAGGCCCGAGTACCTCCTCGACCTGAACCGGGTCTCCGACCTCGACGAGTGGGAGGTGGGAGAGGACTCCGTGCGGCTCGGCGCCTCCGTTCCGTACACGAGGATCATGGAGAACCTGCGGGCCGAGCTGCCGGGCCTGGCGCTCGCCTCGCACACGGTCGCCTCCCCGCAGATCCGCAACCGCGGCGGCGTCGGCGGCAACCTCGGCACCGCCTCCCCGGCCGGCGACGCCCACCCCGCGCTGCTGGCGGCCGGCGCCGAGGTCGAGGTGGAGTCGGTCCGCGGCTCCCGCCGCATCCCGATCGACGACTTCTACACCGGCGTCAAGCGCAACGCCCTGGAGCCCGACGAGCTGATCCGCGCCGTCCACGTCCGGAAGGCCGACGGACCGCAGCAGTTCTCCAAGGTCGGCACCCGCAACGCCATGGTCATCGCCGTGTGCGCCTTCGGCCTCGCCCTGCACCCGGAGACCCGGACGGTGCGCACCGGCATCGGCTCGGCCGCGCCCACGCCCGTCCGGGCGAAGGCCGCCGAGGAGTTCCTGAACGCGGCGCTCGACGAGGGCGGCTTCTGGGACAGCGGGGAGATCATCACCCCGTCGGTCGCCCGGCAGTTCGCGCAGCTGTGCGCCGCCGCCTGCAACCCGATCGACGACGTCCGGGGCACCGCGAGCTACCGCCGCCACGCGGTGGGCGTGATGGCCCGCCGGACGCTCACCTGGACCTGGGAGTCGTACCGCGGCGCCCGAGGCACCGCCTGTCAGAAGGGAGGCGCTGCGTGATGCGCGTCAACTTCACCGTCAACGGCCGGCCGCAGCAGGCCGACGACGTCTGGGAGGGCGAGTCGCTGCTGTACGTGCTGCGTGAGCGACTGGGACTGCCCGGCTCGAAGAACGCCTGCGAGCAGGGCGAGTGCGGCTCGTGCACGGTGCGCCTGGACGGCGTGCCGGTGTGCTCCTGCCTGGTCGCCGCCGGGCAGGCCGAGGGCCGCGAGGTCGTGACCGTCGAGGGCCTGGCGGACTTCGCCGAGCAGCGGTCCGGCGGCACTCAGGGCCGCGGTACGACACTGGAGGACGCCCAGCGGTGGCAGGCGCGGGGCTCCCAGGCCGGCGCGGGCGGTGAACTCGCGCCGATCCAGCAGGCGTTCATCGACGCGGGCGCCGTCCAGTGCGGGTTCTGCACCCCGGGCCTGCTGGTCGCCGCCGACGAGATGCTGGAGCGCAACCCCGACCCGAGCGACGCGGACATCCGCGAGGCCCTGTCGGGCAACCTGTGCCGCTGCACGGGCTACGAGAAGATCATGGACGCGGTCCGCCTGGCGGCCGCCCGGCAGTCCGAGGAGGTCTGAGCATGGCCTCTCCCGAGAACTCCACCACGTTCGGCCGTGACGGCGGCCCCACCGGCGTCCCCACCAAGGTCACCCAGGGCTCACGGACCGGGGGCGGCATCGGCGAGTCCACGCTCCGCCCCGACGGCGTCCTCAAGGTCACCGGCGAGTTCGCGTACTCCTCCGACATGTGGCACGAGGACATGCTCTGGGGCCAGATCCTGCGCTCCACGGTCGCGCACGCCGAGATCGTCTCGATCGAGACGGCCGAGGCCCTCGCCATGCCGGGCGTGTACGCCGTGATGACGTACGACGACCTGCCCACCGAGGTGAGGAACTACGGCCTGGAGATCCAGGACACCCCGGTCCTGGCCCACGGCAAGGTCCGCCACCACGGCGAGCCCGTCGCCGTCGTCGCCGCCGACCACCCGGAGACCGCCCGCCGCGCCGCCGCCAAGATCAAGGTGGAGTACCGGGAACTGCCGGTCATCACCGACGAGGCCTCCGCGACCGCGCCGGACGCCGTCCTCGTCCACGAGAACCGCACCGACCACCACGCGGGCCACGTCCCGCACCCCAACGTCGTCCACCGCCAGCCGATCGTCCGCGGCGACGCCGAAGAGGCCGCGCGGAGAGCCGACTTCGTCGTCAAGGGCGAGTACCACTTCGGCATGCAGGACCAGGCCTTCCTCGGCCCCGAGTCCGGGCTCGCCGTGCCCGAGGAGGACGGCGGCGTCCACCTCTACATCGCCACCCAGTGGCTGCACAGCGACCTGCGCCAGATCGCCCCGGTGCTCGGCCTGCCGCCGGAGAAGGTCCGCATGACGCTGTCCGGCGTCGGCGGCGCCTTCGGCGGGCGCGAGGACCTGTCGATGCAGATCCACGCCTGCCTGCTCGCGCTGCGCACCGGCAAGCCCGTCAAGATCGTCTACAACCGGTTCGAGTCCTTCTTCGGGCACGTCCACCGCCACCCGGCCAAGCTGTACTACGAGCACGGGGCCACCAAGGACGGCAAACTCACCCACGTCAAGTGCCGGATCGTGCTGGACGGCGGCGCGTACGCCTCCGCCTCCCCGGCGGTCGTCGGCAACGCCTCCTCGCTCGGCATCGGCCCCTACGAGGTCGACGACGTCGACATCGAGGCCATCGCCCTCTACACCAACAACCCGCCCTGCGGCGCCATGCGCGGTTTCGGCGCGGTGCAGGCGTGCTTCGCCTACGAGGCGCAGATGGACAGGCTCGCCGACGCCGTCGGCATGGACCGGGTGGAGTTCCGGCAGCTCAACGCCATGTCCCAGGGCACGATCATGCCGACCGGGCAGCCGGTCGACTCCCCGGCCCCGGTCGCCGAACTCCTGCGCCGGGTCAAGGCGATGCCGATGCCGCCGGAGCGCCAGTGGGAGAGCTCCGAGGGCGCCGACGTCCGGCAGCTGCCCGGCGGCCTGTCCAACACCACGCACGGCGAGGGCGTCGTGCGCGGGGTGGGCTACGCGGTCGGCATCAAGAACGTCGGCTTCTCCGAGGGCTTCGACGACTACTCCACGGCCAAGGTCCGCATGGAGGTCGTCGGCGGTCAGCCCGTCGCCACCGTGCACACTGCGATGGCGGAGGTCGGCCAGGGCGGCGTCACCGTCCACGCGCAGATCGCCCGCACCGAGCTGGGCGTCACCCAGGTGACCATCCACCCCGCCGACACCCAGGTGGGCAGCGCCGGTTCGACGTCCGCCTCCCGGCAGACGTACGTCACCGGCGGCGCCGTCAAGAACGCCTGCGAGCTGGTGCGCGAGAAGGTCCTGGAGATCGGGCGCCGCAGGTTCGGCTCCTTCCACCCGGCCTGGGCCACCGCCGAACTCCTGCTGGAGGGCGGCAAGGTCGTCACCGACGGCGGCGAGGCCCTCGCGGACCTGGCGGACGTCCTGGAGGACGAGGCCGTCGAGGTGGAGGCGGAGTGGCGGCACCGGCCGACCGAACCCTTCGACCTGCGCACCGGCCAGGGCAACGGCCATGTGCAGTACTCCTTCGCCGCGCACCGCGCCGTCGTCGAGGTGGACACCGAACTCGGCCTGGTGAAGGTGATCGAGCTGGCCTGCGCCCAGGACGTCGGCAAGGCGCTCAACCCGCTGTCCGTCGTCGGCCAGATCCAGGGCGGTACCACCCAGGGCCTGGGCGTGGCGGTCATGGAGGAGATCGTCGTCGACCCGAAGACGGCGAAGGTGCGCAACCCGTCCTTCACGGACTACCTCATCCCCACCATCCTCGACACGCCGACCATCCCCGTCGACGTGCTCGAACTCGCCGACGGCCACGCGCCGTACGGGCTGCGCGGCGTCGGCGAGGTCCCCACCCTGTCGTCGACGCCCGCCGTCCTGGCGGCGATCCGCAACGCGACGGGGCTGGAGCTGAACCGCACGCCGGTCCGGCCGGAGCATCTCACCGGCATGTGAGCCGCCGGCGTCCGAACCGCCGAACCCCCGGGGGAGTTCGCCCCCCCCGGGGACCCCAACTGTTCGTCTCGGGCCGTCCCCCGGGTCGTCCATTCCCAGATCCCGCATGCCCCCGTCCACGGCATCGGGTGTCCCTGTGAACCTTGGGAGATGGCCCATGACCCAGCAGTCAGTGGAGCCGAGGACCGCCGCCGAGGACGCGGGCGCGGGCAGCCGAGTCCCGGCGGGCCGGTCCTGGCTCGACCGCTACTTCCACATATCCCGGCGGGGATCCACGGTCGCGCGTGAAGTGCGCGGCGGCGTCACCACCTTCATGGCGATGGCGTACATCCTGCTCCTCAACCCGCTGATCCTGTCCGGCAAGGACGCCGCCGGCGACACCCTCGGGCAGAAGGCCCTCATCACCGCGACCGCCTTCGCGGCCGCCCTCACCACCCTGCTGATGGGCCTCGTCGGCCGGGTGCCGCTCGCCCTCGCCGCCGGCCTTTCCGTCTCCGGCGTGCTGTCCTCGCAGGTCGCCCCGCAGATGACCTGGCCGCAGGCGATGGGCATGTGCGTGATCTACGGCGTGGTCATCATGCTGCTGGTGGTCACCGGCCTGCGCGAGATGATCATGAACGCCATCCCGCAGGCGCTCAAGCACGGCATCACCATCGGCATCGGCCTGTTCATCGCGCTCATCGGCTTCTACAAGTCCGGCTTCGTGCACCAGGGGAAGACCACCCCGCTCATGCTCGGCCCGGCCGGCGAACTCGCCGGCTGGCCGGTGCTGCTCTTCGCCTGCACCCTGCTCCTGATCTTCATGCTCCAGGCGCGCGGCGTCCCCGGCGCCATCCTCATCGGCATCGTCGGCGGCACCGTGGCGGCGGCCGTCCTGAACGCCGCGGGCGTCGTCGGGGCCGACGCCTGGGCGGGCGGCGCGCCCGCCCTGCACGGCAGCGCGGTGTCGATGCCCGACTTCTCGCTCTTCGGGCACGTCGAGTTCGGCGGCTGGGGCCAGGTCGGCGCGATGACGGTCGGCATGATCGTCTTCACTCTGGTCCTGGCCGGCTTCTTCGACGCGATGGCCACCATCATCGGCGTCGGCACCGAGGCGAAGCTGGCCGACGACCAGGGCCGGATGCCCGGCCTGTCCAAGGCGCTGTTCATCGACGGCGCGGGCGGCGCGATCGGCGGAGTCGCCGGCGGATCCGGGCAGACCGTGTTCATCGAGTCGGCGACCGGCGTCGGCGAGGGCGCCCGCACGGGCCTCGCCTCCGTCGTCACCGGCCTGTTCTTCGCGGCCTGCCTGTTCTTCACCCCGCTCACCGCGATCGTCCCGCAGGAGGTGGCCGCCGCCGCGCTGGTGGTCATCGGGGCCATGATGCTGATGAACGCCCGGCACGTGGACTGGGCCGACCGGTCCACCGCGATCCCGGTCTTCCTCACCGTGGTCCTGATGCCGTTCACGTACACCATCACCACGGGTGTCGCCGCCGGTGTCGTCTCGTACACAGCCATCAAGTCCGCCCAGGGCAGGGCCCGGGAGATCGGCGCCTTCATGTGGGGCCTGACCGCGGTCTTCCTCGTGTACTTCGCACTGCACCCCATCGAGAGCTGGCTGGGCGTGCGCTGACCGCGGCGCCGCCCGCCCGCCGACGTGCCCTCCCCACGACCGTCGCAAGGAGACCGACAGATGCTGGACATCGCCGAGGAACTGGACCGGTGGGTCGCGCAGGGACGCGACTTCGCCGTGGCCACCGTGGTGGCCGTCGGCGGCAGCGCGCCACGCAGGCCGGGTGCCGCCCTCGCGGTCGACGCCGAGGGCACGGCCGTCGGCTCCGTCTCCGGCGGCTGTGTGGAGGGCGCCGTGTACGAGCTGTGCCGGCAGGCGCTGGAGGACGGCGAGACCGTCCTGGAGCGCTTCGGCTACAGCGACGAGGACGCCTTCGCCGTCGGCCTGACCTGCGGCGGCGTCATCGACATCCTCGTCACGCCGCTGCGGGCCGCCGATCCGGCCCGTGCGGTGGCCGCGTCCGCGCTGGCCGCCGCCGCGCGGGGACAGGCGGCGGCCCTGGCACGGGTCGTGTCCGGACCGGCGGGACTGCCGGGCCGGGCACTGCTGGTCCGCCCGGACGGTTCCCGTGAGGGCGGCCTCGGCGGCCACCCGGAGCTGGACCGCACGGTCGCCGGCGAGGCGTCCGCCTTCCTGGACGCCGGCCGCACCGGCACGCTGGAGATCGGTGAGCTGGGCTCGCGCTGCGGAGCCCCCCTCACGGTCCTGGTCGAGTCCGCGGTGCCGCCGCCCCGGTTGATCGTCTTCGGGGCGATCGACTTCGCCTCGGCGCTGGTGCGCATCGGCAAGTTCCTCGGCTTCCACGTCACCGTGTGCGACGCCCGGCCCGTCTTCGCCACCCGGGCGCGCTTCCCGGAGGCCGACGAGATCGTCGTCGAGTGGCCGCACGAGTACCTCGCCCGCACCCGGGTCGACGCCCGTACGGTGCTGTGCGTCCTGACCCACGACGCCAAGTTCGACGTCCCCCTGCTCAAGCTGGCGCTGCGCCTCCCGGTGGCCTACGTCGGCGCCATGGGCTCCCGCCGCACCCACCTCGACCGCAACCGCCGGCTGCGCGAAGTCGGCGTGACGGAGCTGGAGTTGGCGCGGTTGCGGTCCCCGATCGGTCTCGATCTCGGTGCCCGTACGCCGGAGGAGACGGCCCTGTCGATCGCCTCCGAGATCGTCGCCGCCCGGCGCGGTGGCAGCGGGGTGTCCCTCACCGGAGCGCACACCCCGATCCACCACGACGCAGTGCCCGCGGCCAACGGGCGGATCGGCTCGGTGGCCTGACGGCACGTCGGCTCGGTCAGGGCTGTCTGAGCAGCCGGTTCAGCGCCCGTCCGAACACCGAACGGGCCGCGCCGCGCAGGGGCTCGTCGAACAGGCCCGGCAGGAAGCGGACCCGCAGCTCCTCCCGCCACACCACCCGGGTACGGCCCCCGGGGCCGGGCCGCACCTCGAACTCGGCCCAGCCCCGCACCACCCGGCCCCGCTTCTCCACCCGGCACAGCCCCGGCTCGCCGTCGGCCGGCGGACGCCAGACGGTGACCTCCATCGGATCGTCGAAGCCGAGCGGACCGATCCCTGAACGGGCCACGAACACCGTGCCCTCGCGGGTCGGCGCGGGCGTGACCACGTGGATACGGGTCAGCGGCACCGTGTCGGCGTGCCGCGACCACCGCGTGATCCGCCGCCACGCCTCGTCGAGGGGGAGCGGCGCGGTGCGTTCGAGCGAGAAGTTGACCACGGCACGATCGTAGGCAATCGGGGGCGTCCTCCCGCGCGTTCGTCCCCCGCTCACACGGTTGGCCGAGCGCCCGGGCGCACCGCGGACCGGCCGCCCTGCGAAAGGTGAGGGACCGTGGCTACGGCCGGTAGACCTTCCCCGGCTCCGCCCTGCCCGGTGCCAGCAACTGCGGAACCGTGACGAAGACGTACCCCCGCTCCTTCAGCGCGTCGATGATCCCGGGCACCGCGGGCACCGTGCCCGCGTAGATGTCGTGCAGCAGGATGATCCCGTCCCGGGAGGACTGGTCGAGGACGCGCCGGGTGATCAGCGCGGAGTCGGTCGTCGTGTAGTCCTTGGCGGTCACGCTCCACAGGACCTCGGACATGCCCAGTTCCTTGCAGATCCGGTGCACGGTGTCGTCGGTGCGGCCCTGCGGCGGGCGCATCAGGGTCGGCTTGCGCCCGGTCAGCCGCTCTATCTCCTCGTTCGGGCGCTGTATCTCCTCGCGTACGCGGTCCGCCGGAATCCGGGTCAGGATCTGGTGGTCCCAGGTGTGGTTCGCCACCTCGTGGCCCTCGGCGGCCATGCGCACGACCAGCTCCGGGTACTTCTCGATGTGCCGGGCGCCGAGCAGGAAGAAGGTCGCCGGTACCTGCTTCTCCTTGAGGATGTCCAGCAGCCGCGCCGAGTTCTCGCTCGGCCCCGCGTCGAAGGTCAGCGCGATGCACTTCGCGTGCCGGCAGTCCACCGTGCCGAATCCGGCCGGCGCGCCCGCCGCGGGGTGCGCCCGGGCGTCGCTCGGCGCCGTGCTGTCGGCGGCGCAGCCGGTGAGTGTCATGCAGGCGGCCGCCAGCGCCGTCAGAGCCGCCGTTGCCCGGAACCGGGCCCCCGTCTTCTTCGTCTTCCTGGTCGCACAAGGCATGCCGGGACTATACGCTGCGGGTATATACGCGGTTCATAGTGGGGGCGAATAAACGATCCAAGCGTCGGCCTGAGCCGGCCGAGGGGGCGCCACGGCGGTGACCGGGCCCGGCGGGTGGTGCGTCAGGACTCCGCCCGGCGGCACAGCAGCCGCAGCACGGAGAACAGCGTCACCGGCCACACCGCCGCGAACGCCCAGATCACGCCCGGCTCCGAGGTGACGGCACCGGCCGTCAGCAGAGCGAGCGAGGCCGCCACCAGCAGCACCACGGCCCACATCGGAGGGACGTAGGACGCCACCCGGGAGAGGACCGGCCGTTTGCGCCCGGACCGCAGCCGCCGGACCAGACGGCGGTCACGGCTGAGGGCGCGTTCTATCTCGTTCAGGATCCGCTGTTCGCGATCGGGGAGTCGGCCTGTCGACACTGTTGCTCCTACGGGGAACCGGTCTGCCGTGAGTCCTCTCCGACTGCCCCTCCCACCCCGGACTAACCGGCGCGCCGGACGGCGCCCGCGGCATGTGGCCCGAAGGGCCCCCCGGGGTACCCGGCCACAGGGCGGAAGGAGGGACGCCCATGAGGTTCGAGGACCGCGCGCAGGCCGGCCGGCGACTGGCCGAACGGCTGCGCCCCCGGTACGAGGCGGGCGCACTGCCCGACCCCGTCGTGCTGGCGCTGCCCCGCGGCGGCGTCGCGGTGGCCCGTGAGGTCGCGCGGGCGCTGGACGCTCCGCTGGACGTCGTCGTGGTCCGCAAGATCGGCGCCCCCTCGCAGGAGGAGTACGGCCTCGGCGCGATCGCCGGGGACGACCCGCCGCTGTTCGACAAGACCGCCCTGCACCTGCTCGGCCTCACCGAGGAGGACCTCGCCCCGGTGGTCGAACGCGAACGCGCCGAACTGCGCCGCCGCACCCACCGCTACCGCCACGGCCGCCCGGCCCCCGACCTGCGCGGCCGCACCGCGATCGTCGTCGACGACGGCCTGGCCACCGGCTCCACGGCCCGCGCCGCCCTGCGGCACGTACGGCGCGCCGCGCCCGCGCGCACCGTCCTCGCCGTCCCCGTCGGCGCACCCGAGGCCGTACGGGCGCTGAGCGGCGAGGCCGACGAACTGGTCTGCCTCCACCAGCCGCCCTCCTTCACGGCCGTGGGCGTCTGGTACGACGACTTCGAGCAGTTGACGGACGAGGAGGTGCTGCGGGCCCTGAGGGACGGCTGAGAGGAGGCACGCCCGTGCCCCGCATGGACCCCGGCGAGGCGCGCCGCCGGTTTCTCGCCGCCCGGGTGGCGCGGCTGGCCACGGTGGACGCGGCAGGACGCCCGCACCTGGTGCCCACGGTGTTCGCCGCGCTCGGCGACGACGGCCTCGTGACGGCCGTCGACCGCAAGCCGAAGACCACGACCCGGCTCGGACGGCTGCGCGACATCGAGGCCACCGGGTCCGTGTCCCTGCTGGTGGACGACTACGACGAGGACTGGGGCCGCCTGTGGTGGGCCCGCGCCGACGGCGACGCCCGGATCGTGCCGCCCGGCGCGGAGGACGAACGGACCGTGGTGGAGTACGGCACCGCGCTCGCCCGGCTGCTGCGCAAGTACCCGCAGTACCGCGAGATCCCACCGCACGGACCGGTGATCGCGATCACCGTCCGCCGCTGGACGGGCTGGTACGCCACCGAACCGCCGCCCGCCGCCGGCGACCGGGGCCCCGGCGAAGGGCGGCCAGGTCCCTGACGAAAGAGGACGGATACTGTCCTCATCGGCCGTTACCGTGCGGACATGACGAAGACGACGACCACCGCGTCGGCCCCCGTGCTGGGCGTGCGCGCCCTCAACCGGGCCACCCTCGCCCGGCAGTTGCTGCTGCGCCGCGCGCCGCTGCCGGCCGGGGCGGCCGTGGAGCACCTGGTGGGCCTTCAGGCGCAGAACGTCAGGCCGCCGTACTACGCCCTCGCCGCCCGCCTCGACGGTTTCGCACCGGAGCGGCTGTCGGAGCTGATGGCCGCCCGCGAAGTGGTCCGCATCGTCACCCTGCGCTCGACCGTCCACACCCACACCGCCGAGGACTGCCTCACCCTGCGGCCGCTCGTGCAGGGAGCCCGCGAGCGTGAACTTGGCCAGTTCCGCAAGGGCCTGGACGGTGTCGACCTCGACCGGCTCACCGCCCTCGTCCGCGAACTCGTCGAGGCCGAGCCGCGCACGATGACCCAGTTGCGCGCCGCACTCGGCGCCCGGTGGCCGGACGCCGACCCGCAGGCCCTCGGCGTCGCCGCCCGCTGCCTGCTCCCGCTGGTGCAGGTCACCCCGCGCGGACTGTGGGACAGGAGCGGGCAGGTCGCCCTCACCACCGCCGAGCACTGGCTCGGCCGCCCCGCGGCCCCCTCCCCCCGGGAAGGGGACACCGCCGCCCTGGAAGCCACCGTCCTGCGCTACCTCGCCGCCTTCGGCCCTGCCTCCGTCCGGGACACGCAGACCTGGGCGGGCCTGACCAGGCTGCGCCCCGTCTTCGAACGGCTCCGCCCCCGGCTCGTGACCTTCCGGGACGACGGCGGCACCGAGCTGTTCGACCTTCCCGACGCTCCCCGTCCCGACCCGGACACCCCGGCACCGCCCCGCTTCCTGCCCGAGTACGACAACCTGCTCCTCTCCCACGCCGAGCGCGCCCGCGTGGTGCCCGCGCCCTACCGGGGCCGCAACGCGCGGGGCAACCAGGCCCACCGCACCCTTCTCGTCGACGGCTTCCTGGCGGGGCTGTGGAAACCGGAGGGCGACACCCTGGTGATCGAGCCCTTCGGACGGCTGACCAGGGACCAGCGGCGGGACGTGACCGCGGAGGCCGAGCGCATGCTCGCCGCCCTGCACCCGGGAGCCTCGTACGGCATACGGTTCGGGACCGTCGCAGGAGGGTGACGACAGGGCCGGGCGCGGGGATTGGAGAGGGGGCGTTGCGGGCCGCTCGTGGTGGCTCGCAACGCCCCCTGGCTTTCACCGGGGCGGGCTCAGGTCAGGACCTGTTCGGTCACGAGGCTGGAGAAGGAGGTCAGCCGGGTGTAGACACCCGGCCGGCCCGCCTCGGCACAGCCGTCGCCCCAGGAAGTGATCCCTGCCAGGACGCCCCCGATGAGCAGGGGACCGCCGCTGTCGCCCTGGCAGGTGTCAACGCCGCCGGACAGGTATCCGGCGCAAACCATGTCGCTCGCGACGAAGTCGGAGCCGTAGGAGTCGTGGCAGTCGCTGTCGGACACGACGGGCACCGCCGCCGTCCGCAGCTCGCCGGAGGAGCCGCCGTCCTCGCCGGTGGTGCCCCAGCCCAGGACGCGGGCCGTCATGCCGGGCGCGTACACACCGGTGCCGGTCGGAGAAACGTAGGCCGCCGTGGCGTACGGCATCGGCGACTTCAGGGTGAGCACGGCCACGTCGCCGCCGCTGACGGCGTCCGTGTAGTCCGGGTCGAACCAGATCCCGCCGACCTCGCCGACCGTGCCGTCGGTGCCGTCGAGGCGGGTGCGCCCGCCCACCACCCGCACGCTGTCCGCGCTGTCGCCGACCACGCAGTGCGCGGCGGTGACCACCTTCGTGGGCGCGACCAGGGTGCCGCCGCAGAACTGGCCGCCGGCCGTGTCCGTGATCTGCATGACGAACGGGTACTCCGCCGTCGTGGTCGCCGTGCCGCCGACGACCGGCCGGGGGGCAGCGGCCGCGGAGGGTGCGGTGAGCGCGGCCGTGGCAGCGCCGACCGCGACCGCGGTGGCGGTCCGTCTGGCGCGGGTGAGGCCGAACATGCGTCTCCTCGGGGCAGGCCGGTGGGGGATCGCGCGGGCGGGGGAGTACGGGGGCCGTGGGGTCCGTGCTCGGGTCCCGTGTGCCCGGGCGAGCGGCATGGCCCTTACGCTAGGACCGGGCCCACCCTCCTCCAATGAGGGAACTCCCTAGGGGAGTCGGGCAGGGAAATCCCTCGGTCCCGCCCCGGTGACCGCCGGCGGGCACCGGTGGCCCGCTCTCGTCCGGCGGCGCGCTCCGGCGCCGGTTCTCACTGCTTCTCACTGCGTCCCTGCGGTCGTCCACGCGGTCAGTCAACCCGCGCCGCGCTCACTTCGCGCGCCGGCCCGCCGCCAATCGGACGATGTCGACGCGCGAACGGATCCCCAGCTTGCGGTAGACCCGGGTCAGGGTCGCCTCCACCGTCTTGACGCTGACGAACAGCCGCGCGGCGATCTCCCGGTTCGTCGCGCCCTCCATGACCAGCGAGGCCACCTGACGCTCCATCGCCGCCAGCCCGTCGAGCGCCGCCGGGGCCACCTCAGGCTGCTGCGCGGGCCGGGCGGCCGCGGCCTCCTCCACCCGCCGCAGCCACGGCAGCGCGCGGCAGCGCCGGAACAGCCGCGTCGCCTCGTCGTACGCCGTCGGCCCCGGCACGGCAGCGGCCCCGCCCCGGCCGGCTCCCAGGGCCGGGGCGAGGGTGCGCAGCCGGGCCAGCGCGAACGCGGCGCGGGCCTCCTCCAGACCGTTGCCGAGCTTCGCCAGCCGGTCCTGTGCGGACGTCAACTGGGCCACGGCCGCGTCCCGTTCGCCGCGGGCCGCGCGTACCTGAGCCTCGGACCGGTCGAGGACGGCCAGCACGCTCTCGCGGCCGAGCCGCAGCGCGTGCTCGCGGGCCGCGTCGATGACGCGCTGGGCCTCGGCCGGCTCCCCGGTCCGCACCAGGGCCTCCGCGAGGTCGCCGTGCCAGCGGCCGCGCGCCGGATCGGTGATGTTGAGCCCCAGCTCCAGCTCCCGCACCCGGCACAGCGCCGTCACGGCGGCCTGGTCGTCCCCGGCCACCAACTGGGCGTGCCCCAGGGCGGTCAGGGCGCGCGAGAGATACATCTGGTCGCCGTCCTCCTCGGCGTGCCCCACCGCCTCCCGGGCCAGCGCCAGCGCCCGGTCGGTGCTGCCGCCGGACGCCTCGGCGAGGGAGGCGAGCGTGGCCGAGGCGCTCTCGCCGATGCCGGTGTCCCGGGCCATCCGCAGACTCTCGCGGGCCAGGTCCAGGGCCCGGCCGCAGTGGCCGGAGCGCAGTTCGGTCTCGCCGAGCAGGCGCAGGAAGTGCACCTCGCTCTCGACCATGCCGCGCCGCCGCACCTCGCGCAGCAGCGCGGTGATGGTCGCCCGGGCCTCGGGCAGCCGGTCGCTCATCAGCAGCCAGCGGTAGCGTGCCGAGCCGACGCCGTTGTGATGGCAGGCCACGTACGGGTCCTGAGGCTCCCTCAGCGCCCGCTTGATGGTGGTGGGGGCGTTCGGATGGCCCATCAGGGTCTCGGTGGAGGCCTGGAAGGCGAGCGCCATCAGCTCGATGCGCCGGTCCCGGCCGCGCTCCGCCAACTCGGCGGCGTGCGCGGCCTCCCGGCGGGCCTCGGCGAAGTCGCCCGCCACGACCAGGCCGCGCCAGGCGAGCTGGTAGTGGACCAGGGCGAGCAGCCGGGGGTCGTCGCCCGCGTCGGCCAGCGCCTGCGGGAAGACCACGTCGACCTCGCCGAGGGCCTGGCCGGCCGACTCGATCACCACCATCCAGGCCCGCACCCGTTCGGCGGGCACGGTGGCCCGGGTCAGCACCTCGCGGGCGATGTCCCGGGCGAGGTCCACCTCGCCGGCGGTGATGGCGTCCTCGGCGGCCTGCAACCGCCGTCCGTCCGGGCCGGGGCCGCTGCCGGGCGGGGTGTGCCGGGCGGCGAGAAGGCCCAGCGAGGCGGCCACCGAGGGCGCGCCGCGGTCCCGGGCCAGCGCGGCGGCCTCGGCGAGCCGGGCGGCCACCTCCGGGTCGGTGCCGGTGGTGGCGAGCGCCAGGTGCCGGGCGCGTTCGATGGGGTCGGGGGCGGCGGTGGCCAGGGCGGCGTGGGCGGCACGCCGCTCCTGGGCGGGCGCCTCCGCGTACAGGGCGGCCGATATCAGCGGGTGCGCGAACCGTACGGCGGGGTCCTCCGGCTCGGTGGCCAGCAGACCGAGCTCGGCGGCCTGCGCGCACTCGGCCTCGGCGTTGCCGCGGCCGGCCGCGTGCAGCAGGGCGGGGGTGGGGCGGGCGCCGGCACTGGCCACCAGCAGGGTGCGGCGGGCCTCGTCCGAGAGCATCTCGAGGCGGCTCAGGACGAGGGCGCGCAGCGACGTCGGCACCGGCAGCGGCTCGCCGGGGCGGGGCGGGGTGGGGCTCTCGGCCAGGGCGCGGCCCAGCTCCAGCGCGAACAGGGGGTTGCCGCCGCTGGTGCGGTGGATGTCGCGGACGGTGGAGCGGGGCAGGTCGAAGTAGCCGCGGTGGCCGAGCAGGGCGGAGACCTGCGTACGGGTCAGGGGGCCCAGCCGGACGGAGAGGGTGTCGGGCGGGCAGGCGCGCAGATGGCGGTCGTACTCCTCCTCCTCGGTCCGCACCGCGCACAGCATCTGCACGGGCGTCTCGCCGAGGCGGCGGGCGGCGAAGCCGAGCAGTTCGGCGCTGGCCGGGTCCAGCCACTGGAGGTCGTCGGCGACGATCAGGACCGGGCCCTTCGCGGCGAGCGCGCGCAGTGTGGAGAGCACGGCCAGGCGCAGGGCCAGTCCGTCGCGCTGGAGGGTGGACTCGCCGCGGCCGGTGAGCGCCGACTCCAGCGCGGTGTGCTGGGCGGCGGGGAGCTTGCCGGACACCTCGTCGAGGACCAGACCGAAGAGGTCGGCCAGGGCGAGGAAGGGCAGGTGGGATTCGGACTCGGTGGCGGAGCAGCGCAACACGGTGCGGGCGCTCGGGGCGTATTCCGCGGCCAATGCCCGCAGCACCGTCGACTTTCCTATTCCGGCGGGCCCGTGCAGCAGCACACTCCCACCGCGCGCGAGCTGCTCCCGCGCCGCCGCGGACGGCTCCTCCTGGCCGATGACCAGCTCGGAACGGCAGTTCGCAGGGCCCTTGAAGTCCCGTCGCACGGTCACCGCTCCCCTCGAGTGTCGTGTTCGGGCCAAATTCTAGGCAACCCGCCCGTGAATTTCGGACAGCCGGGGAGGTGAGCGAAATAACAGCGCCCGTGGCATGGCCATATTCAAAGCACCACTGAATGAATACGAGCGCGCGCACCCGGCCGTGTCTGCCGGGTGCCCCACCCCCTGGTGAGCCTGCCGCCGCCCCGGAGACGGGAACCCCCAAGATCCGCCGGGACCCGCGCGCGGGCACGCCGAAGCGGCTGTTCCCGCGGGTCCCGCGAAGGTCAACGGCGCCTGGTCTTCAGCAACATGACCACGAGGGCCACGAGCAGGATCGCGACCATGACGGCGTACCACGTGATCAGGTCGCGAATCGGGTCGGCGAGTTCTTCCGCTCCGGCCGCTGCGCAGAGGATCTTTCCGTATACGAAGGCCATCGGGGTCGCCTTCTCCTGGAACGCCCGTTTTGCGGCTCCAGTCGGCGGAAACGGCGGGTTCCATGGTTCCGGGCATCTGTCGCCCCCCACTGTCATTGAACACCCGGGGACGCCCGCGCGCTCGCACGGTCGGGCGTCGCCCCTGCCCGACCTCCTACGGCAGTACCCCCGCCCGGCGGGCCGAGGCCACCGCCTCGCCCCGGGTATGGGCGCCGAGCTTGCGCATGGCCGAGCGAAGGTAGCTCTTGATGGTCTCCGGGCTCAGACCCAGGCGGGACGCCGCGGTGGCGTTGGTCGCGCCTGCGGCCACGCAGGCCAGTACGTCGATCTCGCGTGGGGCCAGGCTCACGCCCGCGACCGGGGCGGCCGCCGTGGTCAACAGCCCGCAGGCATCCAGGAGTTCGGCGCGCAGGGCGGGGTCGGAGATCCGCGGGGCCAGGGCGCGCAGGGCCGCGTGGGCCTCGCGGACCTGCTCCCAGGCCGCCCCGTCCGCCGGATCCGGGGCGGGCGCCGTACGGGACGCCGTCAGCAGGTCCCGCGCCCGCTCCTGAGCCACCAGCGCCTGCTCCACGTCACGCGCCGCCTCCACGGCCGCGCTCAGCGTCCGGTCGCCCAGCGGCTGGGCCGTGCGCAGCGCCCCGTACAGCACGCCGCGCACCCGGCGCCGTACGACCACCGGCACGGCCAGCACCGAGCGCAGCCCCTCCGCGGCGACCGGCACGTCGTACTCGTGGCTGATCCGCGGGGACAGTGAGTAGTCCGTGACCGCGCACGGACGGGCCAGCGCCACCGCCTTGCCGCCCAGTCCGTTGCCCGAGCTCACCGCGAGCGCCCTGAGCGCGAGCGTCGTCGTGCCGGTCAGTTCGCTGATCCGCACCCGCGGCCGCCCCGGTTCGACCAGGCCGCCGAAGGCGACCGGAAGGCCCGTCGCCCGCCGCAGCCGTATCAGCGCACCACGGATCTCCGCCGCCCCGGCCGCGTCCGCCCTCACCGCTCGCCCCTTCGCCGTGGAACGTCATGGACCTGCCCGCCAGCACACCCCCGTTCGGGGGTAGTGAGACGCACATCACGGATTACACGATGGCAGAGAGCCGCCCGGCAATGGTCCGGGACCAAGGAGGACAAATGACGACGGCGACGGAGCTCTTCCGCAGGGCACGGGACTTCCTGCTGGAACACCGTGAGGACTACGCCACCGCCTACGCCGGCTTCGAGTGGCCCCGCCCCACCCACTTCAACTGGGCACTGGACTGGTTCGACGCCGTCGCCGAGGGGAACGACCGCACCGCCCTGCACATCGTCGAGGAGGACGGCAGCGAGACCCGCCTCTCCTTCGCCGAGATGTCCGAGCGTTCCAGCCGCGCCGCGAACTGGCTGCGCGACCGTGGCGTCGGAGCCGGGGACCGCGTCCTCGTCATGCTCGGCAACCAGGCCGAACTGTGGGAGACCGCGCTCGCCGCGATGAAGCTGCGCGCGGTCGTCATCCCCGCCACCCCGCTGCTCGGCCCCGCCGACCTGACCGACCGCGTCGAACGCGGCCGGGTCAGGCACGTGATCGCGCGCGCCGCCGACACCGCCAAGTTCGCCGACGTCCCCGGCGCCTACACCCGCATCTCCGTCGGCGGCCTCCCGGAGGAGGGCTGGGAACCCTACGAGGACGCCTGCGCCGCGCCCGCCGAGTTCGTCCCGGACGGGCCCACCCTCGCCGACGACCCGCTGATGCTGTACTTCACCTCGGGCACCACGGCCCGCCCCAAGCTGGTGGAGCACACCCACGTCTCGTACCCCGTCGGGCACCTGGCCACCATGTACTGGATCGGCCTGAAACCGGGGGACGTGCACCTCAACATCTCCTCGCCCGGCTGGGCCAAGCACGCCTGGTCGAACCTGTTCGCCCCGTGGAACGCCGAGGCGACGGTCTTCATCCACAACTACACCCGCTTCGACGCCGCCCGTCTGATGGCCGAGATGGACCGCGCGGGCGTCACCACCTTCTGCGCCCCGCCGACCGTGTGGCGCATGCTGATCCAGGCCGACCTCACCCAGCTGCGCACCCCGCCCCGCGCGGCCGTGGCCGCGGGCGAGCCGCTGAACCCCGAGGTCATCGAGCAGGTCCGGCGCGCCTGGGGCGTGACCATCCGGGACGGCTTCGGGCAGACCGAGACCGCCGTGCAGGTCTCCAACAGCCCCGGTCAGCCGCTGAAGACCGGCTCCATGGGCCGGCCCAGCCCCGGCTACCGCGTCGAACTGCTCGACCCGGTCTCCGGCGCGCCCGGCGCCGCCGAGGGCGAGATCGCGCTCGACCTGTCCGCGCGCCCGGTCGGCCTGATGACCGGCTATCACGGCGACCCGGAACGCACCGCGGAGGCGATGGCCGGCGGCTACTACCGGACGGGAGACGTCGCCTCCAGGGACGAAGAGGGATATCTGACGTACATCGGACGCTCCGACGATGTCTTCAAGGCGTCCGACTACAAGATCAGCCCGTTCGAGCTGGAGAGCGCCCTGCTGGAGCACGAGGCGGTCGCCGAGGCGGCCGTCGTGCCCGCGCCGGACCCGCTGCGGCTCGCCGTGCCGAAGGCGTACGTCGTCCTCGCCGAGGGCTGGGAGCCGGACACCGGTACCGCGAAGGCGCTCTTCGAGCATTCCCGGGAGGTGCTCGCCCCCTACAAGCGCATCCGCCGCCTGGAGTTCGGCGAGCTGCCCAAGACCGTCTCCGGCAAGATCCGCCGGATCGAGCTGCGCGAGGCCACGGCCGAGGGCTCGGCGAACGAGTACCGCGAGGAGGACTTCCGGTGAGCGAGCTGTCCTACGCCCACGGAACCAGCGGCACACCGCTGCTGGGTGACACCATCGGCGCCAACCTCGACCGGGCGGTGGCCGCCTTCGGCGACCGCGAGGCGCTCGTCGACGTGCCCTCCGGACGCCGCTGGACCTACGCCGAGTTCGGCGCCGCCGTCGACGAGGTGGCCCGCGGACTGCTCGCCAAGGGCGTGGCCAGGGGCGACCGGGTCGGGATCTGGGCGGTCAACTGCCCCGAGTGGGTGCTCGTCCAGTACGCCACCGCGCGCATCGGCGTGATCATGGTGAACATCAACCCGGCCTACCGGGCCCACGAGGTGGAGTACGTGCTCCGGCAGGCCGGCATCTCGCTGCTGGTCGCCTCGCAGGCCCACCGCGGCACCGACTACCGGGCGCTGGTCGAGCAGGTCCGCGGCAGGTGTCCCGAGCTGCGGGAGACCGTCTATGTCGGCGACCCGTCGTGGGACGCGCTGACGGCCGCCGCGGCACGGGTGCCGGTGGAGCAACTGGTCTCGGCGCAGGCCGAGTTGAGCTGCGACGACCCGGTCAACATCCAGTACACCTCGGGCACCACCGGTTTCCCCAAGGGGGCCACGCTCTCCCACCACAACATCCTCAACAACGGCTACTGGGTGGGCCGTACGGTCGGCTACACCGAACGGGACCGGATCTGCATCCCCGTCCCGTACTACCACTGCTTCGGCATGGTCATGGGCAATCTGGCGGCCACCTCGCACGGCGCGTGCATGGTGATCCCGGCGCCGTCCTTCGAGGCGAAGGCCACCCTGGAGGCGGTCCAGCGGGAGCGCTGCACCTCGCTGTACGGGGTGCCGACGATGTTCATCGCGGAGCTGAACCTCCCCGACTTCGCGTCGTACGACCTGTCGTCCCTGCGCACCGGCATCATGGCGGGCTCGCCCTGCCCGGTGGAGGTGATGAAGCGGGTGGTCGCCGAGATGCACATGGAGGAGGTCTCCATCTGCTACGGCATGACCGAGACCTCGCCGGTCTCCCTGCAGACCCGGATGGACGACGACCTCGAACACCGCACCGGCACGGTCGGCCGCGTACTGCCGCACCTGGAGGTCAAGGTCGTCGACCCGGCCACCGGGGTCACCCAGCCCCGCGGCACGGCGGGCGAGCTGTGCACCCGCGGCTACAGCGTGATGCTCGGCTACTGGAACGAGCCGGAGAAGACCGCGGAGGCGGTGGACGCGGGCCGCTGGATGCACACCGGGGACCTCGCGGTGATGCGCGAGGACGGGTACGTCGAGATCGTCGGCCGCATCAAGGACATGATCATCCGCGGCGGCGAGAACATCTACCCGCGCGAGATCGAGGAGTTCCTCTACGGCCACCCGAAGATCCGCGACGTCCAGGTGGTCGGCGTACCGCACGAAAAGTACGGCGAGGAGGTGCTGGCCTGCGTCATCCCGCTGGACGCGGCCGACCCGCCGGCCCTTCAGGACCTGCGGGCCTTCTGCGAGGGCCGGCTGGCCCACTACAAGATCCCGAGCCGGCTGCGGGTCCTGGACTCCTTCCCGATGACCGTTTCCGGCAAGGTGCGCAAGATCGAGCTGCGCGAGAAGTACGCCCTGTGAGCGGACGGCTCGCGCCTCGGGCACTCGTGGTGCGCAGAACGACGACGGCTCCCTGATACACCCCGCGCCTTCATGCACCCGCGCCTTCCGACCGCCCCCGGCACTCCTGCCGGGGGCGGTTTCCGTCGTGCTGGTCCGCCCCTCGCCACCCTTGACGGCCTTCGCGGACCCCACTTACATTGCTTCCAGATCGTAGAAAGTATTTTCCGCTATACGGAAGAACCACAACCGCAGGGCGCGACGGGCGTGCGAATCCGACAGCCGAAGACAGCCGAAGCAGGAGAACTCGATGGCTCGTATGACCGCTGCCCGTGCGGCAGTTGAGATCCTCAAGCGCGAGGGCGTCACCGCCGCGTTCGGAGTGCCGGGCGCCGCGATCAACCCCTTCTACGCGGCGCTCAAGGCGTCCGGCGGCATCAACCACACGCTCGCCCGCCATGTGGAGGGCGCCTCGCACATGGCCGAGGGCTACACGAGGACCCACGCGGGCAACATCGGCGTCTGCATCGGCACGTCCGGCCCCGCCGGCACCGACATGATCACGGGCCTGTACTCGGCCATCGGCGACTCCGTCCCGATCCTGTGCATCACGGGCCAGGCCCCCACCGCCGTGATCCACAAGGAGGACTTCCAGGCCGTCGACATCGCCTCCATCGCCAAGCCGGTGACCAAGATGGCCGTCACCGTCCTGGAGGCCGCGCAGGTCCCCGGCGTCTTCCAGCAGGCCTTCCACCTGATGCGCTCCGGCCGTCCCGGCCCGGTCCTCGTCGACCTGCCGATCGACGTCCAGCTCACCGAGATCGAGTTCGACCCGGAGACGTACGAGCCGCTGCCCGTCTACAAGCCGGCCGCGACCCGCGCCCAGATCGAGAAGGCGATCACGCTGCTCAACGAGTCCGAGCGGCCGCTGATCGTCGCGGGCGGCGGTGTCATCAACGCCGACGCGTCCGAACTCCTCGTCGAGTTCGCCGAGCTGACGGGCGTTCCGGTCGTCCCCACCCTGATGGGCTGGGGCGTCCTGCCCGACGACCACGAGCTGAACGCGGGCATGGTCGGCCTCCAGACCTCGCACCGCTACGGCAACGCGACCTTCCTGGAGTCCGACTTCGTCCTCGGCATCGGCAATCGCTGGGCCAACCGCCACACCGGCAAGCTGGACGTCTACACGGCCGGCCGGAAGTTCGTCCACGTCGACATCGAGCCCACCCAGATCGGCAAGATCTTCGCCCCGGACTACGGCATCGCCTCCGACGCCAGGGCCGCGCTGGAACTGTTCGTCGAGGTGGCCCGCGAGCTGAAGGCGGCCGGACGGCTGCCCGACCGCACCGTCTGGGCCGCCGCCGCGCAGGAGAAGCGGGCGAAGCTCCAGCGCCGTACGCACTTCGACAACGTCCCGATCAAGCCGCAGCGCGTCTACGAGGAGATGAACAAGGCCTTCGGACCGGAGACCCGGTACGTCTCCACCATCGGCCTCTCGCAGATCGCCGGCGCCCAGATGCTGCACGTCTTCAAGCCGCGGCACTGGATCAACTGCGGTCAGGCCGGCCCGCTCGGCTGGACCGTCCCGGCCGCGCTCGGCGTCGCCAAGGCCGACCCGGAGGCGTCCGTCGTCGCCCTCTCCGGCGACTACGACTTCCAGTTCATGATCGAGGAGCTGGCGGTCGGCGCGCAGCACAAGATCCCCTACGTCCATGTGCTGGTCAACAACTCCTACCTGGGGCTGATCCGCCAGGCGCAGCGCGCCTTCGACATCGACTTCCAGGTCAACCTGGAGTTTGAGAACATCAACTCGCCCGAGCTGGGCGTCTACGGCGTCGACCACGTCAAGGTCGCCGAGGGCCTGGGCTGCAAGGCGATCCGGGTGACCGACCCGGGTGAGCTCGGCGCCGCTCTCGAACAGGCCAAGAAGCTCGCCGCCGAGCACCGCGTGCCGGTCGTCGTCGAGGCGATCCTGGAGCGCGTCACCAACATCTCGATGTCGGGAACCAACGACATCGGCAACGTCGTCGAATTCGAGGAAGTGGCCACCGAGCCCGGCCACGCCCCGACCGCCATCAGGGCCCTCAAGGTCTGAGGCGCATTCCGACTGACGCGCACACCGACGGAAGGGGGCGGCCCGCCCGCAGGTGGCCGCCCCCTTCATGCTGTTCCGACGCACCAAGGGCGGCGCCGTCACACGGAAGCGCAGCTGAAGCCGCCCGAGCCGCCGCCCCAGGACTGCCGCAGCTCCCGCTCGGTCGTCCCGCCCCGCCCGAGGAGTCCCGCCTCCCGCGCGAAGCGCGGCATGAGCCGGGTCAGCGCCCGGTCCCCGTACAGGGCCACGGCCAGTAGCCGGTCGTCGGACGACAGGCCCTTCCCGCTCGTGGGCAGCGGGTGCCGGTCCCGCAACTCCCTCAGGGCCCGCCGGCCGGCCCGGGTGCGCCTGGGCGGGAAGCCGCGCAGCAGCCCGGCGACCGTGAGTTCGTGGCGCAGGTCGGTCAGCGCGTGGGCGACGGGCTCCCGGTCCAGCAACTGCCGCATGCCGGCGGGTCGGTAGAGAGCGGCGTGCACGGTCTTCGTCAGATGGGGGAGGGCAGGGAGATCCGTCCCCGCGCCCCGGGCCGGCCCCGTGGTGTGCATCGTGCCGCCGCGTCCGGGACCGACGGCGCCCCGCGCCCGCAGAGCGAGTACGGCGACCGTGACGGCGGCGCGGCGGCCGCCCCGCAGAAACGCGATCTCGTGCGGCGCGAGCCGGTTCGTCGCGTCACTGTCCATGGGACCCCCAGCAGCCGGTGCACGGGACCCGCCGCCCCCGTACCGGCGGGCCCCGTCAAGGGACATGTGCCCGCACCCGGGGCTGCCCGACACCCTGCCGCCCCTGCTTCAGAGCATGATTTGAGCATGCCGTAGCCGCGCTACGCCCACTGCGGTAGACACCCCGGCCGCTCCGCCCCCAGCCCCCGCCGCCGAGGCGTCTTCGTGGTCCGGCGCGGTCAGATGTCGTCGTGCTCCGGCAGGCCCGGCCAGTCCTCCGGGCCGCCGCCCTGCCACTCGATGAGGTCGCTCTCCTCCACCTCGACGCGGTCCAGGTCGGCCAGCCGGAGGATCTCGATCACGTCGTCCAGGTGGGAGGCGAGACCGAGGGTCACCTCGCCCTCGGTCACCCGCCGGGAGCCGTCCAGGGCCGGCGCGTGCACCACGATGTGCGGATGCTGCGTGGGGTTGTCCATGTCCTCAAGCCTCCTGACCCTCAGCCTCCTGCGCCGGCCTCCCATCCGCACGCCGAGAAGCGCCGGACCCGGGAACTCACCGGGGCCGGCGCTTCTCCGCCGTCCGCTTGGTTGCCGTCCGACGGCGCGAGACTGGGCGCGACAGGACATTCGCGCCGCCGGACGGGATCGGGAGGCCTCACGGCAGGACCGCGAGGCGGAGGGCCGGGACCGCGGCGGGTGCGACGGCTCCGGGACGGCCTCCCTCCGGTCGGGAGGACGGTCCCGTCGCTTTCACCACCGCACTGGCTCGCACGCCGCCGCGGTCCCTGGGCCCTGCCCGCACGGCCGTCGGGCGGTCACCCCTCATCCGGGTCGCCCGACGGCCCGGGCGGGCCGTACGCGTACGGGATCCGGGGCATGACCTCCCGGCGGATCCCGTACGCGGCTCGGTGTCAGTCCTCGCGCAGGGCGCGCACCGCCTCCTCCACACGCCTGCCGTAGTCCGGGTCGGCGGCGTGGAAGTGCGCGAGGTTCTTCCTGATCACGTCGTCGCGGGAGACCTGCGCGAGGCCGCCGGCGATGTTCGCGACCAGACGCCGCCTCTCCTCCTCGGACATCAGCCGGTACAGCTCGCCGGCCTGGAGGAAGTCGTCGTCCTTGGTGTGGGCGGGCGCCGCGTGGGTGCCCGTGTGGCCGGTCACCGCCAGCGGGGCCGACAGCGGACGGCCGGTCTCGACGGGGCCGTCGTAGGAGTTCGGCTCGTAGTTCTTGGCGTACCGGCCCTGGGGGTTGGACGCCATGAGGCCGTCACGGCCGTAGTTGTCCGCGCCGGCGGGCACGGCCTTCGGGGCGTTCACCGCGAGCTGGGTGTGGTTGACGCCCAGACGGTAGCGGTGGGCGTCGGCGTAGGCGAACAGCCGGCCCTGGAGCATCTTGTCCGGCGACGGGCCGATGCCCGGCACGAAGTTGTTCGGGGAGAACGCGGCCTGTTCGACCTCGGCGAACACGTTGTCCGGGTTGCGGTCCAGGACCAGCCGGCCCACCCGCCGCAGGGGGTGGTCCCGGTGCGGCCAGACCTTGGTCAGGTCGAACGGGTTGAAGCGGTAGCCGGCCGCCTCGGCCGCGGGCATGATCTGGACGTACAGCGTCCAGGACGGGCGCACCCCGCGCTCGATCGCCTGGAGCAGGTCCGTCTGGTGGGAGGCCGGGTCGGCGCCCGCGATCTCCTGGGCCTGCTCGGTGGACAGACAGCGGATGCCCTGGTCCGTCTTGAAGTGGTACTTGACGAAGAAGGCCTCGCCGTCGGCGTTCGTCCACTGGTAGGTGTGCGAGCCGTAGCCGTTCATGTGGCGGTACGACGCCGGGATGCCGCGGTCGCCCATCAGCCACGTCACCTGGTGCGTGGCCTCGGGGGAGTGCGCCCAGAAGTCCCAGACGTTGTCCGGCTCCTGACGGCCGGTGAACGGGTCGCGCTTCTGCGAGTGGATGAAGTCCGGGAACTTGATCGGGTCCTTGATGAAGAAGACCGGCGTGTTGTTGCCGACGAGGTCGTAGTTGCCCTCCTCGGTGTAGAACTTCACCGCGAATCCGCGCGGGTCGCGCACCGCGTCCGCGCCGCCGAGGGAGTCCGCCACGGTGGAGAAGCGCACGAACACCTCGGTGCGCTTGCCGACCGCGCCCAGGAAGTCGGCGTGGGTGTAGCCGGTGACGTCGTCGGTCACCTCGAAGTGCCCGTGGGCGCCGGAGCCGCGGGCGTGCACCACGCGCTCCGGGATGCGCTCGCGGTTGAAGCGCGCCAGCTTCTCCAGCAGGTGCTGGTCCTGGAGGAGGAGGGGGCCGCCGATACCTGCGGAGGCGGAGTTCTGGTTGTCGGCGACCGGGGCGCCGGACTCGGTCGTGAGCACGCGCTTCGACATCGGGGACCTTCCGTGCAGAGTGCTGCGGAATTACGTTTCCGCTTCGTGGAGTTTCCGCTGGCGTGGAGCCTAGGAGCGGCGCGATCGGCGCGTCAACAGTTTGTTGAACAGGCGGTGGTGGAGATCCGGACGGCGCCGCCGCCTGGGCGCGACATGACAGGTGTCGGCGGCGGCGCCGTCCGGAGGTCTGGCGGGTCCGGTCAGACCTGGTCGCCGGAGAGCCGCTCCACGGCCCGCAGCAGGGCCGAGTGGTCCAGGCCCCCGTCGCCCTGCGCACGCAGGGAGGCCACGAGCTGGGCGACCACGGCGCCGACGGGCAGCGCGGCACCCACGGTGCGGGCCGCGTCCGTCACGATGCCCATGTCCTTGTGGTGCAGGTCGATACGGAAGCCTGGCTTGAAGTCGCGCTGGAGGAAGTTGTCCTTCTTCCGCGTCAGCACCGTCGAGCCCGCCAGGCCGCCGCCCAGGACATCCAGCGCCGCCTTCAGGTCCACGCCCGACTTCTCCAGGAAGACCACGGCCTCGGCGCACGCCTGGATGTTCACCGCGACGATCAGCTGGTTGGCGGCCTTCACGGTCTGGCCGGACCCGTGCGGACCGCACAGCACGATGGTCTTGCCCAGCGCGTCGAAGAGCGGCTTGGCCGCGTCGAAGTCCGCCTGCTCGCCGCCGACCATGATCGACAGCACCGCCTCGACGGCGCCCGCCTCACCGCCGGAGACGGGGGCGTCCAGGACCCGGATGCCCTTGTCCTTGGCGGCGGCGGCCAGGTCGATCGAGGTCTGCGGGGTGATCGAGGACATGTCGATCAGCAGCGCGCCGGAGCGCGCGTTCTCCAGGATGCCGTCCGGGCCGTAGGCGATGGCCTCGACCTGCGGCGACGCGGGCACCATCGTGACGATCACGTCGGCGTCCCGGACCGCCTCGGCGATCGAGCCGGCGGCGGTGCCACCCGCGGCGGCCAGCCGGTCCAGCTTCGCCTGCTCCAGCGTGAAGCCGGTGACGTCGTAGCCCGCCTTGATCAGGTTCTCGGACATGGGCGAGCCCATGATGCCGAGGCCGATCCAGGCGACCTTGGGAAGGGTGGTGGTCATGTGCGGGTGCCTTTCTGACTTCTGTGCTGCGTCTGGGAGTCGGGGCCCGGAGAAAGGTGTCCGGGGCGGGTCAGCGGGCCGCTCGGGCGCCGGCCGGCAGCCACCCGAAGGCCTCGGCGCTCGGCTTGTCGCCCGGCTTGTACTCCAGGCCGACCCAGCCGTCGTAACCGGCCTTCCCGAGCTGGTCGAGGAGGTCCTCCAGCGGGAGCGAGCCCGTGCCGGGCGCGCCGCGGCCGGGGTTGTCCGCGATCTGGACGTGGCCGGTCCGCGCGGCGTACCGCTCGATCACCGACGGCAGGTCCTCGCCGTTCATGGACAGGTGGTACAGGTCCATCAGGAACCTGGCGTTGCCGAGGCCCGAGGCCGCGTTCACCTTGTCCACCACCTCGACGGCGGCGGGCGCGCTCACCAGCGGGTACAGCGGCGACTCCGGCTTGTTGAGCGCCTCGATCAGCAGGATCGCGCCGATCCGGTCGGCGGCCCGGGCCGCGAGCACCAGGTTGTCCAGCGCGAGCGCGTCCTGCTCGGCCGGGTCCACGCCCTCGACCCGGTTGCCGTACAGGGCGTTGAGCGCCGTGCAGCCGAGCGACCGGGCGAGGTCCGCGGCCACGTCGATGTTGGCGCGGAACCGCTCCGACTCCTCACCGGGCACGGACAGCGCGCCGCGGTCGGGGCCCGGGAGCTTTCCGGCGTAGAAGTTCAGACCGGTGAGCTGTACGCCCGCGTCCTCGATCGCCTTCTTCAGGGCGTCGGTCTCGGCACGCTCCGGGGTGGGGGTGTCGATCCACGGCCACCACAGTTCGACCGCGGTGAAGCCGGCCGCGGCGGCGGCCGCCGGCCGCTCCAGGAGCGGGAGTTCCGTGAAGAGGATCGACAGGTTGACGTTGAAGCGCTGGTCTGCGGCTGTGCTCGATTTAAAAGCCGGCATCAGGGCCGCGCTCCCTTCCGTTGTCGCCGTATTCCGTATTGCGGAAGTTTGTTTCTGCCTAATGGAAGACTGCCGGGGGGTGTCGTGGCTTGTCAAGGGGGTGCGGGCCCCCGGGCGGATCCCGGTCCCGGAGGGCTGCCCGGAATCCGGCCCGCGCGTTAGGTTGTGCGCGTGCGATTGAGAGTGGAGTTCACGACCGAACCCTTCGATCTGGACGAGGCCCCCGAGCACGCGCTGGTGGCGCGGGAGGTCGTCGAGGCCGCCGAGCTGGACGCCGTGGACGTCGGCCCGTTCGGCAACACGGCCGAGGGGGGCGCCGACGCCGTCCTGGACGCCGTGGACGCCCTGCTGCGCAGGACCCTGGGGGCCGGCGCCACCCGGATCTCCCTTCAGGTCACCGTGCTCGGGGAGGGCGGGAGGTGATCGGCGAGGAGCCCTTCATCGCGGCCCTGAAGCCGCTGGTCGACGCGATCGGCGGCCGGATGCTCCCGCCCGACGAGGCCGGCCCCGACGACGTCGTGCTCTCCTGGGAGGGTGACGCCGCCGTCGCCGTACGCCTGCCCCAGCTCGCCGACTCGCTCGACCACATCCTGGCCGCCATGGAGCGCAGGAAGGGCATGCCGCTCGCGGATCTGGACCGCAGGTCCAAGCAGGAGGTCGTGCGGGTGCTCGAGGCGCGCGGCGCCTTCTCCGTACGGCACGGGGTGGAGACCGTGGCGAGCGCGCTGGGCGTCAGCCGATTCACCGTCTACAACTACCTCAACCGCGACAAGCAGAGCTGAGCCGCCGCCGGGCCGGGCCGTCCCGGAATTTTCAACAAACTGTTGACGCGATGTTCGTCAGGGCGTTAGCTATCCGCAGCCCGTTCCACGCGAAGGCCGTCAACAGCCCACGGAGGCTCCCGTGACTTCGACCTCAACGCCACCGGGTCTCGCCCGATTCAACACCCTCCCCGAGGACGCGGCCCGGGCCGCCCTCCTGGAGGCGTGCGCCAGCACGGCGTGGGTCGACCGTCTGCTGGCGGCCCGCCCCTGCGACACCCCCGACGACCTCGAAGCCGCGAGCGACGCCGCCATGACGGAGCTGACCCCCGCGGACCTCGAGGAGGCGATGGCCGGCCACCCGCCGATCGGCCGTCCCAAGCCCGGCGACCCGGCCTCGGCCCGCGAACAGCGCGGAATGACCGGCGCCTCCGAGGAACTCAGGGCCGAGATGCTCGACCTCAACCTGGCCTACCAGGACAAGTTCGGCCACGTCTTCCTCATCTGCGCCACCGGCCTGACCGGCGAGCAGATGCGCGACGCGCTCAAGGAGCGGATCGGCAACGCGCCGGAGCAGGAACGCGAGATCGTCCGCAGCGAACTGGGGAAGATCAACCGCATCCGGCTCGCCCGGCTGCTCGAAGACGCCTGAGAAGACGCCCGAAGAGGAAACCATGAGCACCGAGACCACCGCCTCCGTGTCCACCCACATCCTGGACACCTCCGCCGGCCGCCCCGCCGAGGGCGTCGCCGTCCACCTCCTGGCCCGCTCGGGACGTGAGAGGGACTGGCAGGCGCTCGGCGGCTCCTCGACCGACGCCGACGGGCGGTGCAAGGACCTTCCGGCGCCACCGGAGGGCACCACCCACGTACGGCTCGAGTTCGACACCGAGACGTACTTCGCCAAGAAACAAGCCGCGGCCCAGCAGGACGCCCCCGCGCTCCGGGACAGCGAGAACGGCCGGCCGGTGTTCTTCCCCGAGGTCACCATCACCTTCGCGGTGGTGCCCGGCGAGCACTACCACGTTCCGCTGCTGCTCAACCCGTTCGGCTACTCCGTTTACCGAGGGAGCTGACCGACACCATGACCCGTTTCGTCCTGGGACAGAACCAGTACGGCAAGGCCGAGAACCGAGTCGTCAAGATCACGCGTGACGGCGACACGCACCACATCAAGGACCTGAACGTCTCCGTCGCCCTCTCCGGCGACATGGAGGAGGTCCACCGCAGCGGCTCCAACGCGAACGTCCTGCCGACCGACACCACCAAGAACACGGTGTTCGCCTTCGCCAAGGAGCACGGGATCCGGAGCGCCGAGGACTTCGGCGTCAAGCTCGCCCGGCACTTCGTGGACAGCACCGAGCCCATCCACCGGGCCCGCATCCGCATCGAGGAGTACGCCTGGGAGCGGATCGAGACCTCGCAGTCCGGCGCGCGCTTCGTCGGCTCGGACGAGATCGCCCACTCCTTCGTCCGCAAGGGCCAGGAGACCCGTGTCGCGCAGATCAGCTACGACGGCCACGGAATCCAGGTGCTCTCCGGGTTCAAGGACCTGACCGTCCTGAACTCGACCAACTCCGAGTTCTTCGGCTTCCTGAAGGACAAGTACACCTCCCTTCAGGAGGACCACGACCGCATCCTCGCCACCACCGTCTCCACCTGGTGGCGGCACAACTGGAACGGCATCGACTCGCACGCCCCCGACTGGGAGCGCTCGTACAACGGGGTGCGCAAGCACGCGCTGCAGGCGTTCGCCGAGACCTACTCGTACTCGCTCCAGCAGACCCTCTTCGAGATGGGTGTGCGGGTGCTGAACTCCCGCGACGAGGTCGACGAGATCCGCTTCTCGATGCCCAACAAGCACCACTTCCGCTCGGACCTGTCGCCCTTCGGGATCGACAACGAGGCCAAGGACGGCGCCGTCTACTACGCCGCCGACCGGCCCTACGGCCTGATCGAGGCCACCATCCTGCGCGACGGCGCCGAGCAGCTCATCCCGGTCGACATGACAAACCTCTGACGCGAGACGCGCGCCACCGGACCCGCTCCGGACCGGTGGCGCGCCACACCGGAGGGAACGAAATGGCACTGCCTGCTCAAGGGCCCGTCCAAGGCCCGTGCTCCACCCCGCCGGTGCACACCGAGGACGCCGTCACGTCCGTGCACCCGGTGGACGAGAAGCTCCACCCCTCGCGGCTCGTCCCCGCCGCGCTCCAGCACATCGCCGCCATGTACGCGGGCGTCGTCACCCCTCCGCTCATCATCGGCCAGGCCTGCGGGCTCGACATCCCGGCCCGCACCCGGCTCATCGCCGCCAGCCTGCTGATCGCCGGCGTCGCGACGATCCTCCAGACCATCGGCGTCAAGCAACTCGTGGGCAACCGCCTGCCGTTCGTGAACGCCGCCTCCTCGGCCGGCATCGCCCCGATCCTCGCCATCGCCGAGAACAACGCCAAGGGCCACCAACTCCCCGCGATCTACGGGGCGGTGATGGTCGCCGGCGCCTTCTGCCTGGCCGTCGGCCCGTTCTTCGGACGGCTGCTGAAATTCTTCCCGCCACTCGTCACCGGCGTGGTGATCACCCTCATCGGGGTCACGCTGATGCCCGTGCCCGTCGGCTGGGCGCAGGGCGGCGACAAGACCGCCGCCGGCTTCGGCTCCATGAAGAACCTCGCCCTCGCCGCGTTCACCCTCGTTGTCATCCTGCTGATCCAGCGCTTCGGCAAGGGCTTCGTCAAACAGATCGCCCTGCTGTTCGGACTGCTCGTCGGCACCCTGGCCGCCCTCCCGTTCGGCATGGCCGACTTCCGCGGCATCACCTCCGCCCCGGTCGCCGCGCTGCCCACCCCCTTCGCCTTCGGCGCCCCCGTCTTCCAGCCCGCGGCCATCCTGTCGCTGTGCATCGTGATGCTGGTGCTGATGACCGAGTCCAGCGCGGGGATGCTCGCCCTCGGCGAGATCTGCGACCGCCGCGCCGACGCCCGCACCATCACCCGCGGACTGCGCACCGACGGCATCGCCACCCTGCTCGGACCCGTCTTCGGCGGCTTCCCCACCTCGGCCTTCGCCCAGAACGTCGGCGTCGTCTCACTGACCCGGGTGCGCAGCCGCTACGTCGTCGCCGTCGCCGGCTCGGCCCTGCTGGTGCTCGGCGCCTTCCCGGTCCTCGGCGCGGTCGTCTCCCTGGTGCCGATGCCGGTCCTCGGCGGCGCGGGCATCGTCCTGTTCGGCTCGATCGCCGTCAGCGGCATCCGCACCCTGTCCGAGGCCGGACTGGACGACAGCTCCAACATCATCCTGGTCGCCGTGGCCCTCGGCGCCGGCATCATCCCGCTGGCCGCCCCCACCTTCTACACCCAGTTCCCGGCCTGGGCCCAGACCGTCCTCGGCTCCGGGATCAGCGCCGGCGCCATCGTCGCCGTCCTGCTCAACCTGTTCTTCCACCACCTCGGCACCCGGAGCAGCACCGCTCCGGCACTCAAATCCTCCTAGGGTCCTGCCGTGCCCTCCCCGTGGACGCCTTTCGCGTCCACGGGCCGCCACCAAAGACAAGGAAGCGCAATGGCACCATCGGCAGCCCCGCGCATTGTCATCGAGAACTGCGCGATCGCGACCGTGGACGCGGACGACACCGAGTACGCCTCGGGACACCTCGTCCTCGCCGGCAACCGGATCGAGTCGGTCGGCGCGGGCAAGGCCCCGGAGGGGCTGAAGGACGTGGCGCGCCGGATCGACGCGAGCGGCCATCTGGCCACGCCCGGTCTGGTCAACACCCACCACCACTTCTACCAGTGGATCACCCGGGGCCTGGCCACCGACCACAACCTGTTCGACTGGCTCGTCGCGCTCTACCCGACCTGGGCGCGCATCGACGAGGAGATGGTCCACGCGGCGGCCCGGGGCTCGCTGGCGATGATGGCCCGCGGCGGCGTCACCACCGCCATGGACCACCACTACGTCTTCCCGCGCGGCTCCGGAGACCTGTCCGGCGCGATCATCCGGGCGGCCCGCGACATGGGCGTACGGTTCACCCTGGCCCGCGGCTCGATGGACCGCGGCGAGAAGGACGGCGGACTGCCGCCGGACTTCGCCGTGGAGACGCTCCAGGACGCGCTCGCCGCCACCGAGGAGACCGTCGCACGGCACCACGACGCCTCCTTCGACGCCATGACGCAGGTCGCCGTCGCCCCCTGCTCGCCCTTCTCCGTCTCCACCGAACTGCTGGGGCAGGCCGCGGAGCTGGCCCGCCGGATCGGCGTACGGCTGCACACCCACGGCTCGGAGACGGTCGAGGAGGAGAAGTTCTGCCACGAGCTGTTCGGCATGGGCCCCACCGACTACTTCGCGTCCACGGGCTGGCTGGGCGAGGACGTGTGGATGGCGCACTGCGTTCACATGAACGACTCCGACATCGCCGCCTTCGCCCGCACGAGAACCGGCGTGGCGCACTGCCCCTCCTCCAACGCCCGCCTGGCGGCCGGAATCGCGCGCGTTCCCGACATGCTGGCGGCCGGCGTCCCGGTCGGCCTCGGCGTCGACGGCACCGCCTCCAACGAGTCCGGCGAACTCCACACCGAACTGCGCAACGCCCTGCTGATCAACCGCCTCGGCGCCCACCGCGAGGCGGCGCTGAACGCCCGACAGGCCCTGCGCCTCGGCACCCACGGCGGTGCCCGGGTGCTCGGCCGGGCCGACCAGATCGGCTCGCTGGAGCCGGGCAAGCTGGCCGACCTGGTGCTGTGGAAGATGGACACACTGGCCCACGCCTCGATCGCCGACCCGGTGGCCGCCCTGGTCCTCGGCGCGGCGGCACCGGTCACCGCCTCCTTCGTGGACGGGCGGCAGATCGTCGAGGACGGCCGGCTGCTGACCGCCGACGAGGACGCCATCGCCCGCGCCACGCGGGCCGAGGCACAGCGGCTGGCGCGGATCACCGCGCGAAGCTGACCGATTCAAGGAACTCCGGGCGGGAGGGACGGCTCCCGACCGGTAGCCGTGGACCCGAGCGGGGTCCGCGGCGGGCCGGCTCCGGGGCGCGCTTGGACACGCGCCCCGGAACGGTCCTCCGTCGCCCACCGCGGGCCCCAGTGCCCCGACAGGCACTGGAAAGCCCGCCCCCGGTCCCGCACGACCACCATGCACCACCTCCTTGACACCCACGTCCGAACCGACGTGTTAACCGACCGGAGGAGCAGCCGTGGCCGCTCACCCCACGTCCCGCGACGAGGCACAGAAGCCAGCCGAGTCCACCACCCACCCCGTGGACGAGAAACTCCCCGTCCTGAAGATGGCGACCAGCGGCCTCCAGCATGTGGCCGCCATGTACGCGGGCGTCGTCGCCCCGCCCCTGATCGTCGGCGCGGCCGTCGGCCTGTCCGGCACCGAGCTGACCTTCCTCACCGGGGCCTGCCTGTTCACCGCCGGTCTCGCCACGTTCCTGCAGACCCTCGGCATCTGGAAGATCGGCGCCCGGCTCCCCTTCGTCAACGGCGTCACCTTCGCCGGTGTCGCCCCCATGACGGCGATCGTCGCCTCCACCAAGGACAAGTCCGACGCCCTCCCGATCATCTTCGGCGCGGTCATCGTGGCGGGTGTCCTCGGCTTCCTGGCCGCGCCGGTCTTCTGCAAGGCGATCCGGTTCTTCCCGCCGGTGGTCACCGGCACCGTGATCACCCTCATCGGCGTCTCCCTGCTGCCCGTCTCCTTCGGCTGGGCCCAGGGCCCCGATCCGGCCGCGCACGACTACGGCTCCGCGACCAACCTCACCCTGGCCGGCATCACCCTGGTCATCGTGCTGCTGCTGCGCCGCTTCACCCGCGGCTTCGTCAAGCAGATCGCGGTCCTGCTCGGGCTGATCGCCGGCACGGTCATCGCGATCCCGTTCGGGGTCACGGACTTCGGCCCGGTGGCGGACGCGCGGGTGGTCGGCTTCCCGACCCCGTTCCACTTCGGCGCGCCGCAGTTCCAGGTCGCCGCGATCCTGTCGATGTGCGTGGTCATGGTGGTCTCGATGACCGAGTCCACCGCCGACATGCTGGCCCTCGGCGAGATCGTCGAACGCCCGGCGAACGAGAAGACGATCGCCGCCGGCCTGCGCGCCGACACCCTCGGCTCCGCTCTCAGCCCCCTGTTCAACGGCTTCATGTGCAGCGCCTTCGCACAGAACATCGGCCTGGTGGCCATGACCCGGATCCGCAGCCGCTTCGTGGTCGCCTTCGGCGGCGGCTTCCTGGTCCTGATGGGCCTGTGCCCGATGGCCGCCTCGCTCATCGCCGTCGTACCGCGCCCGGTGCTCGGCGGCGCGGGAGTGGTCCTGTTCGGCTCGGTCGCCGCCAGCGGCATCCAGACCCTGGCCCGGGCCGGCCTCGACAAGGACAACAACGTCCTCATCGTCGCCGTCTCGATCGCCGTCGGCATCATCCCGATCACGGCGCCGAACTTCTACCACGCCTTCCCCGAGACCGCCCGGATCGTCCTCGACTCCGGCATCTCCACCGGTTGCGTCGCGGCCGTCCTGCTCAACTTCGTCTTCAACCACCTGGGCAGGCCCCGCTCCGCGGGCGCCCAGGACGTCACTCATCCGATGGAGGCGGGGGAGGAGATAGCGGTCGTGCGCTGACTGTTGGGGGAGGGGCACGGCGGTTCCGCCGCCCCTCCCTCCGCGTACCCGTGCGGGTGTCACAGCCCCAACAGGCCGGGATCCGCCGCCAGTTGCCTGAAGTGGTCATGCGGTGCGGGCACCAGCCTCCGCGCTGCGAGATCGAGGAGGCCGCCGACCGCGTCGATCTCGGCCGCCACCGTGCCGTCGGTCTTCAGGATCGTCTGCAGGATCCGGAAGGTCTTGCCCTCACTCCACTCGAAGGCGCAGGTCACGTCGACCTCGTCGCCGGCCGGCAGCTCCCGCAGATAGCGGATCGTTGTTTCCAGGACAACCGGTCCGACACCGCCGGACACGAGGCGCGCCTGGCTGATCCCGGCCGCCTGGAGCAACGACCAGCGGGCGTGCTCCGCGTAGTTGAGGTACACGGCCTGGTTGAGGTGTCCCTGCACATCGGTCTCGTAACCGCGGACGGTCACCCGGACGGAAAACGGCTCGCTCACTGCGTCCCCTTCTCGTACGCCGCTCGGACCCACCGATCCTGGCAGGCGTTCCTCACACCCTGCGCGGCGATGCCAGCAGGTACCGGGCCCTCGTGCGGGGCTCGGTGTACTCCCCGGCCTGCCAGCCCGCCCGCTCCAGCGCGGCCGCGCACGCCCGCAGCGCCGCGCCGTCCGGCCCGTACACCGCGACCGCCTCCGGCTGCGGGGTCGCCCGCACCCGGTAACCGTCGGCGTCCGGCCCCGCGGGCCGCTGTCCCGCCGCCTCCAGGGCGATCGCGGCGGCCCGCACCAGATGCGCGCGCTCCCAGCCGCAGGGCCGTCCGACGGCGCCGTCCGGGTTGGTCATCCGGCGCAGTTCCAGCAGCCCCTGCCAGGCACTGTGCACCTCGCGCACCCGCCCGGAACCGTCGTACGGCTGCTCCTCGCCTCCGACGCGGGCGGAGAACACACCGGTACCGGCGAGTGTGTCCCCAGTGGGAGGCGCCTTTTGCTCCTCTTCTTCTTCCTCCTCCCGTATTCGATGCCCGGCCGGGGTGAGGAAGTGGTCGTGCGGTGGGCGCGGGTGCCGGAACGCGAGCCCGCGCTTGACCAGCGCCGCGAGCTGCGCCTCCGTACCCCTGAGGCGGCCGGTCACGGGGTCGGCGGCGTCGATGACGCGGCGCTGCGCGGCGGTGGGCGGTCGAGTCACGGCACGGCCTCCCCGAATCGTCGAACGGTCGTCGATCAGCTACTTCGAAGAGTAGGACCCGGGACTGACAACGACCCGCCGCCGCTCACGCCGAAGACGCCGGCCGGATGTTCCAGCCCGCGACGACCGGCCGCTCGTGCTCCGTGCCCAGCCGGCACACCGTGCCCGTGGCCAGTTGGAACAGCGCGCCCGCCGACGGCGGCAGCCCGAGCCGCCGGGCCGTGAGCACCCGCAGGAAGTGCCCGTGCGCGACCAGCACGACGGCCCCCTCGGTATTGGCGAGCGCGGCGTCCACCTTGCCCAGCATCCGGTCGGCCCGCTCCCCGACCTGCTCCACGCTCTCCCCGGGATGCTCCGGCGGCCCCGGGGCGACCCCGTCCGTGAACAGGAACCAGCCGGGACGCGTCCGCTGGATCTCGGCGGTCGTGATGCCCTCGTATCCGCCGTAGTCCCACTCCCGCAGATCCGCGTCGACCCGCGCGTCGCCGATCCCGATGAGATCGGCCGTCTCCCGCGCCCGCTGCGCGGGGCTGACGAACGCCGCCCCGATCCGGTGCGAGCGGATCAACGGCACCAGCCCCCGCGCCTCCTCCCGACCGTGTTCGGTGAGCGGCACGTCCGTCCATCCGGTGTGGCGCCCGGACCGCGACCACTCGGTCTCCCCGTGCCGGACCAGAAAGAGATCACCCATGCGTCCCAGGCTACGAGTCCGCGCCCGCGCTCCGGCGGACGCCCGCGCTCACGGCGGGGCATCGCGGCCCGGGCACTTTCGGAGAACGGATCCGCAACGCGGCGTCACCACCGCGGCGCGGGCTGGGAACGTGACGGCATGCTGGCGTGCGGATGCCTGGACCCGATCGGAATGCTGGCCAACCTGGCCGGCGACGCCCTGCTGAGCCTGGCCGTGCTCGTACTGGCCCTGGTCTGCCTGATCGGCCTGCTGCTGGGCGCGATGGCGGCCCTCGGCCACCTGACCCGCCGCGACCAGGACGCCGCCCCCGAGGACGAGGACACCGAACAGGGCGGGGAACCCCTCACCCTGGCGTCCTTCCGCTGGGAATCGCCCCCGGACCCGGGCGATCCGCACTAGCCGAGCGGCACTAGTCGAGGGGGACCTCCTCGATCACACTCTCCTTGAACCGCCACGACCCCTGATTCCCCCACGCCTCGGCCCGCAGCCCCATCTCCCAGGCGATACGGGCCGCCCGCTGCTGCGACAGGGCGGGGTAGTCCTCCGGGTGCACCTTGATGTAGCCGCGGCGGTCGACGGGGTGGGTGCGCAAGGCCTCGCGCAGCTTCTCCTCCTGCTCCTTCTGCCTGGCGAGAGCCTTGTACTCGCCGGTTGTCCCCTTACGCCGGTCCCGCCGTCTCGCGGCGTCCGATCCGCGCCAGGCCAGCCAGCCGACGGTGCCGAGCGCGGTGAGCGCGAAACCGCCGGCGCCGAGCGTCTCGGCGGTCGCGTCCGCCCGGCCCGGTGTCCGAGGGGCGAGTTCGCCCTTCGGGTCCTGGAACACCGTCAGTACCTGGCCGAGGTCGTAACGTTCCTTGTCCGTCGTCATGGTGGGTCCCAGGACTCTGGTGCCGTCCTGCCGTTCCAACTCGTAGTTGTAGCGGGGGCCTCCGCGTCCCCGGGGCGGATCGGGCCACTTCTCCACGACCGTGGCCGTGACCTTCTCCCCCCGACGCTGAAGGGTGAGGTCGTCGCGGACGACGTCGGCGAGGGACAGGGACATCACGGACAAGAACACGATGAACAGCGCCGTCCCGACACTGGACTCCCGGGCCCCCAGCCTGCGCAGCAGCACGGTGAGCAGGACGCCGTGCGCGGTCCACAGGGGGATCAGGAGGGCGAGCCCGAGACCGTTCGCCAGGAAGAACGTCCCGGCCATCGCGGCGAGCACGTAGCAGCCGATGGCGACAGCGAGGGCGACGGGGTAGCGCGTGCGCCTTCTGCGGGCTTCGGCCTCCGTGGCGGCGGCGCTCATGTTCTCTTCTCCGTTTCCGGTCAGGGGTTTCCGGTGCGGTTCTGTTTGCGGTAGTGGTCCAGGACGTCCTGGCGGAGGAGGTGGGCGAAGCCGGATGTCTCCAGGCGGAGGGCCAGTTGGGGCTCCGTCAGGCCGAGGGCGGTGGCGGTGGTGGCGAGGTGCCAGTCGTGGGCGGCGAGGTGGGTGAGGAGATGGCCGCGACGGACCTGGTTCTCCGAGAGGCGGAACGTCTTGAGGTAGACGGTCCGGCCGTGTTCGTCGGTGATCGCCTCGCCGATGTGGTTGTCCTGCTTGGGGCGGAACGGTGGCAGGAAGCGGGAGAGGGTGAAGCGGCCCGTGCGGCGAACCCGTTGCCAGGTGCTCGGCTGGTCCAGCAGTCCGGCCGCCATCGTGGTGTCGTGGAAGTCGGCCCACTGCGCCGTCTGTTCCGCCGCGGCCTTCCGCAGGTCGGCGAGCGTGTGGATCCGGGTGTCCAGGATGCGCGCGTTGAAGTCCGTGACGGGAGGCATCAGGGTGGCGTAGTGGTGCACCAGGTCGCCGTAGAGGTCCTGGAGCAGGGTCGGGTGCAGGGTGCGGTAGTCGTCCGGGTGCGGCACCACGAACGCCGCGGCCGGTGTGTCGGCCAGATGGACCAGTACGCCGCACTGGCCCGGGTGGATCTCGAAGACGCGCAGCGCGTCGGCCAGTCCGGGGACTTCCGTGCCCAGGCAGGCCGCCTCGACGCGCGGCGAGAGACCCTGGCGCAGGGCTCGCCGCGACCACTCCTCCCAGGCGACGGCGGGTCCGCCGAAGTGGAGCGCGAGGTAGCCCTCCAGCGCGAGGTGAAGCGGCAGGAAGCGGAGCCGGTGCCGGTCCTCCCGGCGTGCCGTCCGGCGGTGGAAGTGCAGTCGTGCGGACCAGACTTCACCCTCGGACCGGTCGTCGGTCAGTTGTGTTCCGTAGGCCGCGGCGGGTGAGCCGTCCCCGGTCCAGTCGGCGACGAAGCTGTGCGGGATGTAGGAGCAATAGCTTCGCCCCCGGCCCAGGTCCACCTGACCCGGTCCGTCGTGGATCCGTCGATGCAGGCGCAGGTCGTGGACCGCCTCGGCCCGTACGAGCGGGACCAGCCGTACGGCGCCCCACACCTGCGAGGGACGGGTCTCCAGCCCGTCGAGCAGTCCGTGCGACGTCATCGGGGGTTCCTCTCCGCCCGCCGGACCGCGGCGGCGGTGAGCCACGCCGCGCGGGCGTCCAGGTAGGCCGTCAGGTCGGCCAGTCGGGTCCGGCCCTCGGCGAACTGTGCGATCTCGACGAGCGCGGGCAGGTCCTCGGCGTCGCGGACGCCGGCGGTCGGCACCCGCGGGGACAGCCGCCGCACGTCGAAGTCCTCGGCGTCGTAAACGGGGTTGAGGTGGACCACGCTGGTGCGGCGGGCCGGGTCGAGGCGGGTGCGCCAGACGCGGAGCACCTCGCCGGCCAGTCCGGGAGGCGAGTTGTCCCAGCCGTCGGAGACGATCACCAGGCGTTCCGGTGCCGTCTCCAGACCGTCGAGGATCCGCCGGCCCAGCGGGGTCGGGCCGACGGGGTGGGCCAGGAGCGCGTCGCCGCGGCCGGAGGTCCACAGCCCGGTGTAGTGGCCGGCGAGCGCCTCGAGCAGATAGTGGCAGGCCAGGGCGACCGCCAGCGGCCGGCGCCGCTTCACGCCCGAACCGTGGGAGGAGAAGCTGTCGTCCAGTACGGCGGCCACCCGACCCCAGGTTCCCCGGTGCCGGCCGGCCGTTCGGCGGGCGGCCGCGCGCAGCGCTCCGGTCAGCTCCTCGCGCCGGGCGACCCGCTCCTCGGCGGGCAGGGAGAGCACGTATCCGGCGAGGCGGGTGAGCGGCATCCGGGACAGGCCGGCCGTCACCGCCCGCGCCGGCTCAGGACCGTGCTGCCGTGCCGACTCCTGGAGCCGCAGCGTCTCCAGGCGGGTGAGCCGAGGGGCGATGCGCTCCAGGAACACGCCGCGCGGTATGCCGTGCCGCGCCGCGAAGCTCTCCGCGACGGTGTACGGGAGTTCGTAGAGCGCCGCCTGCTCGTAGTGCGCGCGGCGCCAGGCCTCCAGGATCGGAGTGTCGTAGCGGGCGCGGCTGCGCGGTGCGAACAGGAAGGCGCCGAGTTCGTCGTCGGCCGGCGCCAGATGCGCGTGCCGCAGCGCCTGCTTGAGGCCGTTGCGGTACTTGACGGCGTCGAGGGCCGGATCCGGACGGGCGGCCAGCCAGTCGCGCAGCAGGGCGCGGGTGCGGCGGTTGTTCACCCCGGAGCGGCGCAGCGCGCCGAAGAGCCTGTAGACGCGTTGCGGCGGCAGCAGTGCCAGTCGTCCGGCGATCAGCCGGCCCTCGCCGCGACGCTGCTCCGCGGTGGCCTCGCCCGCCGTCTCCAGCAGCCGGCGTACGATCAGCGCCGCGTTGTGGTCGTTGATGTCGAGCGCGAGTACGCCCGCGTAGAGGTCGCGGTAGTTGCCCAGCATGTAGGCGTGCCGGAAGTCGAGGGAGAGCCGCTGGGCCGCCGCGTCGGAGCGGAACTCACGCTGGCCGGTCGCGGTGATCGCGGCGTTGACGAAGAGCAGCACGTCCTCGGCCGCGATCGGATCCCCGGACGGCTCCACGCCCCCGTTCATGCCCCCACCCGTTCACTCGCGGCCCCTGCCGGAGCCTGCCGGCATCCCCTGCCGGGGCCGGCCGGGGAATGGGGGCACGAGCTGCGAATCATTGCTTCAGAGGCAGGTTCCGGAAGTCGCACCGAAGTCCCGCGGCCGGCGTTGGGACCGTAACACAGCGCAGTTCACGGGCTCGACGGGGTTTCGCGGGGCCGCGCCGTCGGGCCTACTGCCGGTACCCCCCGAGGAACCGGCCGATCCTGCTGATCGCCGTGTCCAGGACGTCCGCGTGGGGGAGCGTGAGGATGCGGAAGTGGTCGGGGGCCGGCCAGTTGAAGCCGGTGCCCTGGACCACCTGGATCTTCTCGCGCAGCAGGAGGTCCAGGACGAGCCTCTCGTCGTCGTGGATCGGGTGGACCTTGGGGTCCAGACGGGCGAACGCGTACAGCGCGCCCCTGGGCTTGACGCACGTCACGCCCGGGATCTCGTTCAGCTTCTGCCAGGCCACGTCCCGCTGTTCGCGCAGCCGGCCGCCCGGTGCGGTCAGTTCGCGGATGGACTGACGGCCGCCGAGTGCGGCCTGAATGGCGTACTGGGCGGGGGCGTTGGCGCACAGGCGCATGGAGGCCAGCATGGTCAGGCCCTCCAGGTAGTCCTTGGCGTGCTGCCTGGGGCCCGTGACCACCAGCCAGCCGGAGCGGAAGCCCGCCACGCGGTAGGTCTTGGACAGGCCGCAGAAGGTGAGGACGACCAGGTCGGGGGCGAGCGCGGCGGTGGAGTGGTGGACGGCGTCGTCGTAGAGGATCTGGTCGTAGATCTCGTCGGCGAAGACCATCAGGCCGTGGCGGCGGGCCAGGTCGAGGATGCCCTGGAGGATCTCCTTCGGGTAGACCGCGCCCGTCGGGTTGTTGGGGTTGATGATCACGACGGCCTTCGTACGGTCGGTGATCTTCGCGGCCATGTCGTCCAGGTCCGGGTACCAGTCGGCCTGTTCGTCGCAGAGGTAGTGGACCGCCTTTCCGCCCGCCAGCGTCGTCACTGCCGTCCACAGGGGGAAGTCGGGGGCGGGGACGAGGACTTCGTCGCCGTCCTCGACCAGTGCCTGTACGGCCATCGAGACCAGTTCCGAGACGCCGTTGCCCAGGAAGACGTCGTCGACGTCGACCTCGAGGCCGAGGGTCTGGTAGCGCTGGGCGACGGCCCTGCGGGCGGACAGGATGCCCCGCGAGTCGGTGTAGCCGTGCGCCCGCGGCAGCATCCGGATCATGTCCTGGAGGATCTCCTCCGGCGCCTCGAAACCGAAGAGCGCGGGGTTGCCGGTGTTCAGCCGCAGCACGCTGTGGCCGGCCTCCTCCAGCGCGTCCGCGTGTTCTATCACCGGGCCGCGGATCTCGTAACAGACCTCGCTGAGCTTGCTCGACTGCCGGAACTCCATGCGCCGCATCCCTCCGGTGACTGGTCCTGCTTGGTTTTACCAAGCAGGAGCTTGGAAAGTCCAACAACGCGTCTAGACTGCGTCGCATGCCACCTCGCCGCAGCTACGATCAGTTCTGCTCCGCCGCCCGCGCGCTCGATGCCGTCGGCGACCGCTGGACCCTGCTGATCGTCCGGGAGCTGCTGGCCGGCCCGCGCCGCTACACCGATCTGCACGCCGACCTGCCGGGCGTGAGCACGGACATGCTCGCCTCACGGCTGAAGGACATGGAACGGGACGGGCTGACGACCCGGCGCCGGCTGCCGCCCCCGGGAGCCGCCCACGTCTACGAACTCACTCCTCGGGGACGTGAGTTGCTGCCCGTCCTGCGGGCGCTCGGGGAGTGGGGACAGGCGGATCTCGGCGAGCGGCGGCCCACCGACGCCCTGCGGGCGCACTGGTTCGCGCTGCCCCTGCTGCGCGCCCTGGAGGAGACGGGAGTCGAGTCGGGCCTCATCGAGGTCCACCTGGATGAGGGCGACTTCCATCTGCACCTGGGCGAGGCGGAAGGGCCGCTCTACGGATGCGGCTCCGCGCCCGAGGAGCCGGACGCCCGGCTGGCTCTGGACTCCGGCACGTGTGCGGCCGTCGCCCGCGGGGAGTTGGGCCTGGCGGACGCGGTACGGGACGGACGCGTCGAGGTGAGCGGAGCCGGCACCGCGGCCAAGGCCCTGCGCGAGAGCGGGACATGAGCGAAGGCACAGACCTCGAAGCCCTGGCCCCGTACGGGTGCCGTCCTCTGTCGGCCGGCGCCCGTCGCCTTGGCTCGGTCATGGTTCCCCCTGCTCGAGGATCAGCCGAACCCGGAGTCTACGGCTCCCGGTGGCGGCACGCAGCCACGCCCGACCCGTCAGCCGTAGTGGATGTCCCAGACCACGTGGGGCAGCGAGTCGCCCGGGTCCTCGATGCGTGGGACGCTCCGCGCATCGCCGGCCGTGGTGAGCGGGGTGCCGTGGACCAGGGCGTCCAGGGCCGAGTCGAAGAGGTGGGACAGGCTGTCCCAGCGCTTCACTCCGTTCACGTCGATGGACGGGTCCAGTTCCAGGACCGCGCCGAAACCGGGGCCCTCCCGGTGGTCGACCACGAGCTGTCCACCGGTGTGGTTCATCGCCACCGGCAGCCAGCGCACGTCCGCCATCACGCCGACGACGTACTCGGCTTCGTCCTCCTCCTGAGCCCGGGCGACCTCCTCCTCCATGTCCCGCAGTCCGTCGCGCATCGCGACGTCCCCCAGGAGCGGGAAGTCGGTGGGCACGAAAGCGCCCGCGGCGAGCCCGGGGTCGAGGGCCGAGCCGTCGTGCAGCGAGAGCCAGGACCGGATGTCCGGATGCGGCTCGAACCGGTTCTCCGTCACCGCCGTGATGAGTGCGGGCTCGGCGGGCGGGGCGAGTTGCCGGAAGTCGCCCGGCGCGTGCTGCTCCAGCCACCGGTCGAGCCGGGCCACGGTCCGGGACAGTTCCATGGGATGTACCACTTCTACTCCGTCTTGAGGCCGACCGGCGGGGGCCGGAACGGCGAAGGCCCGCCCCCGGGGAACGCGGGGGCGGGCCAACTGTGCGGCAGGCAGCCGTCAGTAGCTCTGCGGCACCCGGGACGGGCGCCCCGTGCCGCGGGTCAGCACGTAGCCGCCGATGCCCGCGAGCGCGGCCAGTATGCCGCCGATGCCGGTCCACACCCAGCGGTCGGACCACCAGCCGGAGGACCAGCCGCCGTCCGGCTCGATGCTGGACAGCACGGCCGACTTCTTCGAACCCTGGTCGTCCTGCGCGTCGCTGCCGTCCTGCTCGGACGTGACCGCGATGCCCGGGGTCAGCGGCTGGGCGAGCGAGCCGTCGACCGCGGCGGCGCCGCCGATGTCCTTGGAGTCGGCCCGCACTTCGGCGTTCACCGGCAGGCCCAGGTCGGAGGCGGGCAGGCCGACCACCGTGAGCCGGATGTAGTACGTGCCCGGCAGCGGATCGTTGGCCCACGGCTCGGACCAGGCCCGCACCGTGCGCAGCACGCAGGCGAGTTCGACCGAACCGGTGCCCTGGGCGGCGGTGCGGGTCTGGGCGCCGTACTGGCAGGACTGGCGGCGCCGCAGACCGTCGTAGACGTCGAGCTGCCAGGTCTGCGAGGCGTGCGAGTCGGGCAGCTTCACCGTCGCCTTGACGGTGGGGCGCTGCCCGGCGTCCGCGGCGAACGACCAGTACATGTAGTCGCCCGTGGAGCCGCCGGCGGTCGCCTGCTGCCCCTGCTCGATCTCGGTCGCGGTACGGAACGAGGTGCCGGCCTGACTGGGCGCCCCGCTGTCGCCGGACGGGTCCGCCGAGGGGGAGGAGTCGGCGGCCGCGGGGCCCGCGGCCAGCCCGAGCGCCAGCAGTGCGGCGCCCAGCACACGGGTGATACGCATCAGTTCGTCCTCCAGATCGCGACGCGCCAACGCGACACCCAGCCCCACAGCAGGCCCGCGACGAAGCCGGTCAGCACCAGCGCGCCGAGCAGCCACCAGCCGCGGCCGAGGCCGAAGGAGGCCACGTCACTCGACTTGCCCGGACCGTCGACCAGGTCCACGGTCAGCTCCAGCGGCATGCCCGGTGTGGTCTTCACCCCGGAGGCCGCCGAGAAGGCGTTGGTGATCTGCAGGCACACGGTCTCGGCCGGGGCGTTCTCGTCGTCGCTCTCCGGCTTCGGGTAGCGCAGACCCGTGGAGATCACGTCCGTGCGGCCGTTGCCCGCCGCCTCACCGCGTACGATCTCCCGGCCGTGTTCCGTCACGGCCCGCACCAGCAGGCCGTAGTCCGGGTCGACGGCACGGTCCGCGGCGACACTCACCGAGGCCCGCAGCTCCTGGCCGGGGTTGACGTCCACCCGGTACCAGCGCTGCTGCCCGAACTCCTCACGGTCGGTGTAGAGGCCGGACTTGAGCGTGGGTGCCTTCGCGCACTCGGTGGCGCCCTCCGTGGCCACCGGCGTCACCACCGGGTCGGCCGCCCGGTCGACCAACTGGCCGACGCGGTCGCTGAGTTCCTCCTTGTGCTGTACGGAGGTGTAGGTGCCGCCGGTCGCCTCCGCGATGCAGATGAGCTGGTCGCGGGTCTTGGCGTCCGGCACCAGGCCGAGGGTGTCGATGGTCAGACCGATGCCCTTGGCCGCGATCTCGCGGGCCACCTCGCACGGGTCCAGCGGCTGGCAGGTGTCCTCACCGTCGGTGATCAGGACGATCCGGCGCATGCCGTTGCCGCCGTCGAGGTCCGTGGCCGCCTTCTGGAGCGCCGGTCCGATCGGGGTCCAGCCCGTCGGCACCAGCGTCGCCACCGCCGTCTTGGCCTCGGTGCGGTTCAGCGGTCCGACCGGGTAGAGCTGGGCGGTGTCCTTGCAGCCCGTCTGCCGGTCGTTGCCGGGGTAGTTGGCACCGAGGGTGCGGATACCGAGCTGGACCTCCTCGGGGGTCGCGTCGAGCACCTCGTTGAACGCCTGCTTGGCCGCGGCCATCCGCGAACCGCCGTCCATGTCCCGGGTCCGCATGGAACCGCTGACGTCCAGGACGAGTTCGACCTTCGGGGCGTCCGGCCCCTCCGTCTCGTCGGCTACCGCTCCGGCGGGAAAGGCCATCCCCACCGTCAGGGCGGCGAGCAGAGCACAGACTCCCGCCGCCAGCCGTTGTCTTGTGATCATCGGCGGATCCTATTGATCGGAGGTGCCGGGGCACAAAACGAGGGGGTTGGGCAGCCCGGTCCACTGGTCGCCGGGGGTGCCGGGAGACAGCCGCATCAGCGTCAACGCCTTGGCCGGAACCTGCTGTTCACGCAGTGCCAGAACGTCGGGGGAGCGCGGCAGATCCCGTACGGCCGGCTCCAGCGCGGCCCGCAGCGCGGCTGTGGATCCTGCCGTTCCCGCCAGCGCGCCGGCGACCAGCGAGCCGAACAGCTTGCGGCGCAGGGCGGTCGGGTCGTCGGTGAGGTTCCGGGCGGGCAACTCCGGTACGGCGATGCCGTGCTCGGCGAGCCGGGCGGGACTGATCCGGATGTCGGCGAGGTCGCGGTAGACCAGCCGCAGCGGGGACCCGGACCCGGACAGCACGACGAGCAGGTTCTGCCCGTGTGCCTCCAGCGCCACTCCCAACTCCAGCAGGCGCAGACCGACGTTCAGTGCCAGGCGGGCGAAGTCGGCTGTCCAGGCGGGCGATTCGGGCAGGCGGGTGGTGGGCAGCGCGGCAACCGGCACGACATGCTCGCCGGGTGCCGCGTACGTCCGCGGCGACTCGCGCCACAGGGCGGCCAGTTCGGGGGAGCCCGCCGTGGCCGCGCCCAGGGTGCGGGTGATGTGCAGCAGGCCGTCCGTGCGGGCCGCCAGGTCCACGGCGAACGCGGACAGGACGGCGGAGGCGGTCACCGAGCCGACCGAGATGTCCCGGACCGAGGACGTCAGCCGGGAGCTGAGCGAGGTCTTGACGTGCGGCCCGCCGGGCACGGCCAGGGTCCGCAGCGACATCAGCGGACGCGCCGCGAGGACCCGCTCCCCGCGCGGCTGCTTGAGCACATGGGCCGCCTGCCAGGGGTGCACGGGGATCAGCAGCCGCCCACCGTCCCGCAGGTCCGCGGGCCACGCCCCGCTCACCAGGCACTCCCGCTCCGGGACCGGCAGCAGGCCCAGCCCGACCGTCGGCCGGTGCTCGGGCCCGTACGCGAGCTGCTCGGCGACCGAGAAACCCGGCCGGGAACGGCAGTTGGGGTGGAAGGGGTGACCGTCGACCACCCGCTGCTCCCACTCCCAGTCCGCCACCGGCCACTCCCGCGGGGAAGCCCTGTCCCGGGACGGCTGATCGGCCCGCGACAGTGCCAACGAGGCGACACTGTGCCCCAGTTCGGCGGCGAGAGCGTCACCGTGCGGCACGGCGAGGTCCCGCATCAGCCGCGCCGGGTCCTCGTGGACGGTCCCGGCCAGGCGTACGGCCGTGACGTACGCGGAGGTGGCGTACGGGTCCGACGGCGGCCCCTCAAGGCTGCGGCCGTCGCGCAGCCGCAGGACGAGCGCGTCCCGTGTGCGCTCCCGGCCGGTGATCCACGGCAGCGGCTCATGGGCGAGCGCCCGCCACAGCCGGGTCAGCACGGCGGCCCGCGCGCCGCGCAGCTGCGCCGCGTACCGTGGTGCGAGGTCGGGCCGCACGGCGGCCAGCTCCTCGGCGACCTCGGTCTCGGTGGCTGGGGGACGGTGCACGGTCGGGCTCCTCCGATACGGGCGGGCGTCACATCGGCGCGCGCCGGGCAGACATACTGGTCACCTTCGCACCGTGTGGACTTATGGACCGAACGGACCGAGTAAAACGCATGGAGCTCAAGCCCCCCACCGACGGCATCGCGCCCCCCGCCGACGACGGCACGCCCCAGGCCGGCGGCATCGCGGAGCGCGCCGATGCCTACGCGGCCGCGCCCCTGCTGAACTGCCTGCTCCGCGAGGTCGCGCGGCCCTGTCCGGACACGGGCGGGCTCCGGACGTACCGGCTGCCGGGCGGGGACCGGCTGCTGCGGGTGCGCGACGGGCGGCGGCCCACCGCGCCCGAGGTGTACACGGCGGGCGGCTGGCAGCGGATCGACCACCCGGAGCTGGTCAAACTCGTGGCCGAGGAGCTGCGCCGGCACACGGGCCTGTCCAACGACGAGCTGCCTGCCGAGATGATCGACAGCCGGGAGGCGGTGGCGGCGCTGCTCGCCGCCCGCGACCGCGCGCCCGCACCCGAGGACCCGTACATCCGCTCCGAGCAGGCGCTCGTCACCGGCCATCCGTACCACCCGGCACCCAAGGCGCGCGGGGGCGGCCCGGTCGCCTCCTGGCTGCCGTACGCGCCCGAGGCGCACGCCCGCTTCCCGCTGGTGCTGCTCGGGGTGCGCGAGGACCTGGCCGCCGAGGAGGGCGACACCTCGGCGCTCGACGCGCTCGGCCAGGCCCCGCCCGGCTACCGGCTGCTGCCCGCCCACCCCTGGCAGCTCGAACTGGTCGGACGCGACCTCGCCGAGGCCTTCGCCGACGGACGGCTGCTGCGGCTGGGCACGACGGCCCACGCCGTGTGGCCCACGGCGGCGGTCCGCACCGTCCACGTCCCCGACGCGGACCTCTTCCTGAAGTTCAGCCTGGACGTGCGGATCACCAACGACGTACGGCGGCTGTGGCGGCACGACCTGCGCAAGCTGCGCCGCACCGACACGGCCGCCGCGACCGCGCTGAGCCGGCTGCCGGGCCCGGCGGCCTGGCTGTCCGACCGCGGCTACCGCACCGCCGCGTTCGCCTTCGAGGAACTCGCCGTCGTCGTCCGCGACGGACTCGGCGGCCATCTGCTGCCCGGCGCGACCCCGCTGCTCGCGGCCGCTCTGGCCGAGGGCTTCGACGGCAACCCGCTGGACGGCCCGGCGGACCCGGAGCTGTGGTGGGAGGCGTATCTGCGCCAGGTCGTACCGCCCGCCCTCGGGGCCTTCGGGCGGCACGGCGTCGTCCTGGAGGCCCATCTGCAGAACTCGCTGATCGCCGTGGACGCCGACGGCATGCCCGTGCAGGCGCTCTTCCGGGACGCGGAGGGCGTCAAGCTGCTGCCGGACGTCTCCCGGGCCGCCGGCTGGGAGCGGCTGGTGTACTGCCTCGTCGTCAACCACCTCGGTGAGATCGCCGCCGCCCTCGCCGAACGCCACCCGGGCCTCGACCCCTGGCCCGCAGCCCGCCGTGAACTCGTGCGCCACGGCCTGCCCGAGGCCGCCGCCCTGCTCACCTCGCCCACCGTGCCCGGCAAGACGAACCTGCTGCTGCGCTGGACGGGCGCCGACGGTGCCGCGGCCCGCTACCGGCCGGTGCCGAACCCGCTGCTCAGCGCCGGAATCCCGGGCTGATCACCGGCGGTCCGTACCCGCGGTCGTCGAGGCCGACGACCTGGGGACGACGGGCTTCGCGCCGATCCGCGGTCCGTCGCGAAGGCGTCGCCGAACAGCGTCCTCCCGCCCTTCTCTGAGTGGGTGTCACCCCACTCCCGCCCTTCCTCCCTGGACGGGATGTCACCTCGCCAACGGACGTCGGGCGAGCCCGGTGTGGCATAACAGTTTGCCAAGCGTTTAACCCCGGGCCTTTTTTCAGACGTATCTATGCGCGTAGCTTGAGCGCGTGCCAGACCCCGGCCGTCGACAGCCGATCCGGGTCGGTCGGCGCTTCCCAACGCGCCTGCACGCTTCCCCGGCTCTCAAGGAGATCCTTCCTGTGTCGAACTCCAGTGCTGAAACGCCCCGCCCCGCGAGACATCGCGCGACTCCTCTGCGCAAGCGGCTGATACCGCTGGCGATCACCGGCTCGGTCGTGCTGGCCGGAGTGGGCGTCCACTCCGCCTTTGCGACCCCGTCGGCCGACGCCGTCATCTCCGAGGTCTACGGAGGCGGCGGCAACGCCGGCGCCACCCTGACCAACGACTTCATCGAGCTGGCCAACGCCGGCTCCGGCTCGCTGGACCTCTCCGGCTACAGCGTCCAGTACCTGTCGGGCAGCCCCGGCCCGACCACCAAGTGGCAGGCCACCCCGCTCACCGGCACCCTGGCCGGCAACGGCCACTATCTGATCCAGGAGGCCGCGGGCACCGGCGGCACCGCCGCCCTGCCGGCCCCGGACGCCACCGGCAACATCAACATGTCGGGCACCACCGGCACCGTCGCGCTGGTCAAGGGCACCGACCTGCTCACCTGCGTCACCAAGGCCGACTGCGCCGCCGACCCCCGCGTCAAGGACCTGGTCGGCTTCGGCACCGCCGTCGTCCACGAGGGCTCCGGCCCGGCCACGGGCGCGAGCAACACCGCCTCGGTCGCCCGCAAGACCCTGGTCGACACCGACGACAACGCGGCCGACTTCGCCGCGGGTGACCCCACCCCGGAGAACTCCGGCGGCGAGGCAGGCGGCCCCGGCGGTGGCGGCCCCTCCCCGTCGCCGACCCCGACGGCCCCCGCCGACGCGATCTCGGCGAAGATCCACGACATCCAGGGCACCAACCGGCGGTCCCCGCTGTCCACCAAGAACGTCAAGGACGTCACCGGCATCGTCACCGGTGTCCGCAACACCAGCACGTCCTCGACGTCCAAGGGCTTCTGGATGCAGGACCCGAACCCGGACAACGACCCCCGCACCAGCGAGGGCATCTTCGTCTACACCAGCTCCAACCCCACGGTGAAGGTCGGCGACAGCGTCACCGTCTCCGGTGTGGTCACCGAGTACTACCCGGGCGGCTACGACACCGGCATCCAGTCGACGACCGAGATCATGAAGCCGACGGTCACCGTGCTGTCGAGCGGCAACCCGCTGCCGGCCCCGGTCGTCCTCGACCAGAACAGCATCCCCGCCGCGTGGTCCCCGAAGGCCGACAGCAACGGCAGCATCGAGTACTCCGACCTCGAGCCGACCAAGTACGCCCTGGACTTCTACGAGTCCCTGGAGGGCATGAACGTCCAGGTCTCCGACGCCCGCGTCGTCGGCGCCACGGACGCCTACCACGAGATGTGGGTCACGGCCGACCCCGACCACAACAAGACCAAGCGCGGCGGTGTCTACTACCCGTCGTACGACGACCCCAACGTGGCTCGTCTCCAGGTCCAGGCGATCAACACCAACGACCCGTTCCCGATGGCGAACGTGGGCGACGAGCTCACCGGCGTCACCGAGGGCCCGCTGGACTACAGCCAGTTCGCCGGCACCTACATCCTCGCGGCCCGCCAGGTCGGTACCTACAAGGACAACGGCCTCAAGCCCGAGGTCACGAGCGAGGCGAAGTCCAACGAGGTCACCGTCGGCACGTACAACGTGCAGAACCTCGCACCGAGCGACCCGCAGTCCAAGTTCGACAGGCTCGGCCACAACCTGGTCACCAACCTGCGCGCGCCCGCCATCGTCGGCGTCGAGGAGATCCAGGACAACAGCGGCGCCATCGACGACGGCACCGTGGACCCCGACAAGACGCTGGCCAAGCTCACCGACGCCATCGTCGCCGCGGGTGGCCCGCGCTACGAGTACCGCCAGATCAACCCGGTGAACGACAAGGACGGCGGCCAGCCGGGCGGCAACATCCGCACCGTCTTCCTGTTCGACCCGAAGCGGGTCACCTTCGTGGACCGGCCGGGCGGCGACTCCGTCACCGCTGTCGACGTCGTCGGCAAGGGCAGCGACACCCACCTGAGCGTCTCGCCCGGACGGATCGCCCCGACGGACGAGGCCTGGAACAGCAGCCGCAAGCCGCTGGTCGGCGAGTTCCTCACGAAGAACAACAAGAAGATCTTCGTGATCGCCAACCACTTCAACAGCAAGGGCGGCGACCAGAACGTCGCCGGCCGCATCCAGGAGCCCGTCCGCAGCTCCGAGATCCAGCGGGTGAAGCAGGCGACGCTGGAGAACGCTTTCGTCAAGAAGCTCGAGGCCGCCGACCCCAAGGCCCTCATCGTCTCCCTGGGCGACTACAACGACTACCAGTTCTCCGCCGCGATGAAGACCCTGACCGGTGACGGCAAGCAGCTCACCGACCTGGTGAACACCCTGCCGGCGAACGAGCGTTACTCCTACGTCTTCCAGGGCAACTCGCAGGTCCTCGACCACATGATGGTGAACCCGAGCATGCTGAACCACGTCACCTACGACGTGGTGCACATCAACTCCGAGTTCGCCGACCAGGTCAGCGACCACGACCCGCAGGTTCTGCGTGTGAAGCCGTAAGGCTGATGGAGGCCCGCCCGCTCCCGCGCTCAGTGCAGCGGGGGCGGGCGGGCCTCTGCGCGTATGTCCTGACGCACGGGAGCCCGCAGTCGTCGGGGCCGACTCCGCGGGCCGGGCGACTGCCCAGCGTGTGCAGTGCCGCCCTGGCGGGGTAACCGGAAGGCATGCGCCCCCGAGGGCAGGTGTTTGCTCACCGGCAGCGCTCGTGGCACCCCGGTGTTGCCCTGCTGGCGGTACCCCTCGGGCTGATCCTGGCGATCACGCTGGCCGATGTGTTCAGTCCCAGTGGCGTGCCGCTGGGACCGCTGCTGATCGTGGCGCCCGCGATCACGGCTTCGTTCGCCGGCCCCGTTCTCACCGGCATGATGGCCGTGATCGCGATGCTGGCCCTGCTCTGCATCGGTCTGACGCCCCCGAACCTCCTGGGAACGATGTACTTCGATTCCCAGGTCATCTCCCTGCTGGCGGTATCGGTGGTCGTGACCGTGTTCCGCTACGTGCAGGAGAGGCGCTCTCGTGAGCTGAGGCAGGTGCGGACCGTGTCGGAGGCGGCGCAGCGGGTGCTGCTCAGGCCGCTGCCGGCCAGGATCGGTCCGTTGCGGGTGGCGTCGGTGTACCTGGCCGCTCAGGAACAGTCCCTGATCGGCGGCGACCTGTACGCGGCGGTACGCACTTCGTGCGGCACCAGACTGATCATCGGCGATGTGATGGGCAAGGGCCTGACCGCGGTCGGCGACGCCGCCCTGCTGCTCGGCGCCTTCAGAGAGGCCGCACACCGCCAGGCCACCCTGCCCGAGCTCGTGGCCTACCTGGACCACAGCGTGTCCTGGCACATGGACGAACCCACCGAACCGCCCCGGGCCGGAGAGGGCTTCATCACCGCCGCCGTCCTCGACATCCCCGACGACCACCCCGTGGTGCAGATGGTCACCTGCGGGCACCCGCCACCCCTGCTGCTGCGCAACCGGCGCGTCACCACGCTGCGCGTCACCTGCCCAGCTCCGCCTCTGGGCCTGGGCGAGCTGACCCACCCCGGCTACCGTGTCGACACCTTCGCCCTGGAAGCGGAGGATGTGCTGCTGCTGCACACCGACGGCGTGACCGAGGCCCGCGACGCCCGGGGCGCCTTCTACCCCCTGGCCGAGCGAGCCGCGTTCTGGGCACACTGCAAACCGGCAGCACTGGTCCGTCAGTTGCGCGCCGACCTGCTCGCCCACGTCGGCGGACACCTGTCCGACGACGCCGCGGTGATCGCCCTGCAGCACACCCACAGCCCCGCGCCCGCTCTCCTCCGGCCCTCGCTGCGACACGAGGCCGACAACCACGTCGCGGAGACGCCGGCCGCACCGCGGGTCGGGGGCGACAGCCACGCCGAGTAGCGTGCCGGAGCCGATGTGGTCATTCGTGTGGCGGAATGCGGCGCGCGTCGGCTTGTGTGAACAGGCCGCGCCCGATTGTCTGCGTCACGTCAGCCAGCAAGTCCGCTGTCAGCGAGGATGTCCGCTGGCGGGCGGCTACTTCGGGAGTTATCGTGCGCGCACGAAGCCTATCTGTCGCGGCCGCAGCCGCTGTTCTCGTCCTGGTCCAGCCGGGCCTCGCCGTCGCGGCGGACGACCCCAGCACCACGGTCACGTACACCGTCACGTCCGGCGCACTGACGCTGTCGGTACCGGCCAGCGCCGACCTCGGCTCGGGAGCGCCCGGCACCCAGATCAGCGGGGCGATCGGACCCGTGACCGTCACCGACAATCGCGCCCTCCTTTCGGCCTCCTGGACGGTGACCGCGGCGGAGACGGACTTCACGAGCGGTGCGTCGACGATCCCCGCCACCAGCGCTACCTACGCGGCTGGGTCGGTAACGACAACCGGTGTCATTACCGTCACTACAACGAACGTGACGCTGAGCAACTCCGCGCAGGTGGTAGTCACCGGGACCGCCGGTGTCGGAGACAACACCGCGACCTGGGACCCGACAGTCGCCGTCAACGTGCCCGCCGGCGCCGTCGGCGGGCTCTACACCGGAACGCTGACCCAGTCCGTTGCCTGACGGAATGAAGGGTGCGCGCCGGTACTGGGTTCTCCTGCTGGTGCTGGCCTTCGTACAGGCGGCCGGGGCGATGCCGGCGGCGGGGCACGGGGCACCCGGGGTGTCCGCCCCCCAGGACCCGGCCGCGGCCAGGACCATCGGTATCAAGCTGCTCGACGCTCCGGAAAGCCGCCGTGCCGATCCCAGGGCGCAGGCCTACATCGTCGACCACGTCGCGCCCGGCTCGACCATCGAGCGGCGGGTGGAGGTCACCAACGAGTCCTCCACCCCGATGCACGTCAACGTCTACGCAGCGGCGGCCACCATCGCGAAGGGCAAGTTCACCTTCGCGCCGGAGCGCACCCCCAACGAGCTGACCGGCTGGACGTCACTCGATACGGCGGACCTTGAGCTGGCCGCCTCCGAAACGGCGCGGGTACGCGCCACCATCCGGGTGCCCAGGGACGCCGCCGCCGGGGAGCGGTACGGCGTCATCTGGGCGCAGACGGGCACCCCCACGGACCGCTCGCACAATATGACGATCCTGGGCCGGGTGGGCGTCCGCATGTACATCGACGTCGGTCCCGGTGGTGAGCCGCCCTCGGACTTCAAGATCGACCGGCTCTATCCGACCCGAGCCCGCGACGGGCGGGGGGAGGTGCGCGCCCGGATCCGCAACACGGGGGGCCGTGCCCTGGACATCAGCGGGGCACTCTCCCTCTTCGGCGGTCCGGCCGGACTGCGCGCTGGACCGTTCTCGGCCAGGACAGGCACCACACTGGCCCCGGGCGACCTTGCGGAGGCGGTCGTCCCGCTGGACGCACGGCTGCCGGACGGCCCGTGGACCGCGGCGCTCACGCTCAAGAGCGGTCTGGTCGAGCGCACCACGCGCGCCACCGTCACCTTCCCGACGACTCCCGGTGGCGCCGGAGCGGTCGCCGCGTCGGTCGCGCAGCAAGGGAACTTGCCCACCCCTGTGGCCGCCGGGCTTTCAGTCCTCGTCCTCACCGGTCTGTGCGTATTGCTCTCCAAGCTCCTCCGGCGTCGCCGGTGACCACTCCGACGGACTCGCCGCGATCACCTTTGCGTCGTATTCGCGAGCCCACTCACGGAAGCCTGAAGTGATCTTTTTGTCACGCTGAGTATCCATGGTTTGTTGTCGACGGTTTGGAAGCGGAGATGCCGGTGTTCAAGCATGGGAGTGGGCGGTGGCTGAGGGTGCCGGCCCGCAGGACGGGGACGATCATGATGGCCAGGCCGGCCGTCCTGGCGATCGTGCTGGCCACAGTCTGGACCGCCCCGGTTCAGCGCGCCTACGTCGCCCAGGTCGGCAAGGGGACGGTGCCGGTGATCGACACCTTCACCACCACCGGCCGCACCGAACCCAGTGACACCGCCACCACTGACCCCGGCGGCGCCGACAGCACCGGCAGTACTGGCCTCACCTTTACGGTCATCCCGGTCGGCCGACCCTCCCTGACCATCGCCAAGAGTCACGCGGGCGCCTTCACTCGGGGCGAGGACGGCGTTTACACCATCACTGTGGGTAACGCCCCCGCGGCCGGCCCGACCAATGGCACCAAGGTGACCGTCCACGACATCCTCCCCACAGGTCTTCGGGCCGACAGGATCAACGGCAGGGGATGGCACTGCGTTCTGGCCACCCTCACCTGCACCCGCAGCGACGTCCTGCCTGCCGGGCACAGCTACCCGCCCGTCACCCTGAAGGTAGACGTCTCCTGCAACGCCCGTGCCCGGGTCACCAACACCGCTACCGTCACTGGAGGCGGCGACACCACCAAACACACCGCCACCGACCGCACCAAGATCAAGCACCCTGACCATCACAAGCACCACGGGCACCACGGGCACGACGGACGTCATGGCCACTGCGACCGCCACGACCACTGACAACAGTCATATCCAGGTGATGGTTGAACCGATGGTCCGACCGCCGGGCGGCGAAGCATCGGAGCTTCACATTCCGCGCTGCGACACCTTGGCGCCATGCATCTGAGCGGAGCCATACTCCTGCTCACGTTCTTGGTGCCGCCGTTGTGGATGCTGGACGCCGGCTACGCGACCCCGCCAGGCAGTCCCACCGCGGATTCTCCCTTCGTCCTCCTCCTCGCTGTGCCGCCGGTATACGCGAACTTCCATGTGATGGTGCAGATCCCGGCTCCTCCCCGACTGTCACGCTCGGTTACTATGCTCACTTGGGGAAGCAGGGAGACCAGCATGCCAGTCCGAAGTCCCCGACGGTGAGGCTGGCGGATCGGACGGCCTGGGAAGTGCTGACTGAAGTCACCGCCACCCGCTACCTCGCACCCCTGCGGTCCGGCGGCTCCGTGCCCGGAGTCGTCGAGGCCGACGATCTCGGCACGTACGTGGTGAAGTTCACCGGCTCCGCGCAGGGCCGCAAGGCGCTGGTCGCCGAGGTCGTCGTGGGTGAGCTGGCGCGCGCTCTCGGACTGCGGTTCCCCGAACTGGTCCTCGTGCACTTCGACCCCGCGCTCGCCGCGCACGAACCCCACCAGGAGGTGCGCGACCTGCTCGACGCGAGTCCGGGTGTCAACCTCGGCATGGACTACCTGCCGGGTGCCGCGGACTTCACGCCCGAGGTCGCCGAGCACTTCCCGGTGGACCCCGTGGAGGCGGGCCGGATCGTCTGGCTGGACGCGCTGACCGTGAACGTGGACCGCACCGTCCACAGCTCGAACCTGATGGTGTGGCCGACCTTCGGCACGGCGCCGCCGCGCCTGTGGCTCATCGACCACGGCGCGGCCCTGGTCTTCCATCACCGCTGGGGCGCCTCGGAACCCCAGAAGGCCCCGGACCCGGCGAAGGCCTACGACTTCCGCCACCACGCGCTCGGCCGGTACGCGCCGGACGTGCGGGCCGCCGACGCCGAACTGGCGCCCAGGGTGACCCGCGAGCTGCTGCGGTCCGTCCTCGCCGAGGTGCCGGACGCCTGGCTCGCCGACGAGCCCGGCGTCGCCGGCCCGGACGAGACCCGGCACGCCTACGTCGACTACCTCGCCGCCCGCGTCGAGGCGTCCCCGGCCTGGCTGCCCACCGACTTCCCCACCCGCGAGGAGCTGGCGGCGGAGGAGTCCCGGCGGGCGGCGCGGACCCGGGCGGGCCGGCCCGGCTGGCTCAAGACCGTCCCCGACCTGCACGGCAGACCGGCCGCGGCGCAGGACTGGTCCGTGCACCTGGGATGAGCCGGGGCACGACGCGCGGTGGCCCCGGAGAGTTCCGGGGCCACCTGGCACGGTGCGGGGTCAGCCCTTGAGCTGCTGGTACGCCGGGAGGGTCAGGAAGTCGGCGTAGTCCTCGTCGAGGGAGACCTGGAGCAGCAGATCGTGGGCCTGCTGCCAGTGACCGGCGGCGAAGGCCTCGTCGCCGATCTCCTTGCGGATGTTCTCCAGTTCCTCGTCGGCGACCTTGCGGGCCAGCTCCGGCGTGACCTTCTCACCGTTGTCGAACTCGACTCCCGCGTTGATCCACTGCCAGATCTGCGAGCGGGAGATCTCGGCGGTGGCCGCGTCCTCCATCAGGTTGAAGATCGCGACCGCGCCCAGACCGCGCAGCCAGGCCTCGATGTAGCGGATGCCGACCTGGACGGCGTTGACCAGGCCCGCGTACGTCGGCCTGGCGTCGAGGGAGTCGATCGCGATCAGGTCGCCGGCCTCGACGTGCACGTCCTCGCGCAGCCGGTCCTTCTGGTTCGGCTTGTCGCCGAGGACCTTGTCGAAGGACTCCCTGCAGATCGGCACCAGGTCGGGGTGGGCCACCCAGGAGCCGTCGAAGCCGTCCCCGGCCTCGCGGTCCTTGTCGGCGCGGACCTTCTCGAAGGCCACCTTGTTGACCTCGGCGTCCCGGCGGGACGGGATGAAGGCCGCCATGCCGCCGATCGCGTGCGCGCCGCGCTTGTGGCAGGTGCGCACGAGGAGTTCGGTGTAGGCGCGCATGAACGGGGCCGTCATCGTGACCGCGTTGCGGTCCGGCAGGACGAACCTGGCCCCGCCGTCACGGAAGTTCTTGACGATGGAGAACAGGTAGTCCCAGCGGCCCGCGTTAAGCCCGGCGGCGTGGTCGCGCAGTTCGTAGAGGATCTCCTCCATCTCGTACGCGGCCGTGATCGTCTCGATCAGGACGGTGGCGCGGACGGTGCCCTGCGGGATGCCGACGTAGTCCTGGGCGAAGACGAACACGTCGTTCCACAGCCGCGCCTCCAGGTGCGACTCCGTCTTCGGCAGGTAGAAGTACGGGCCCTTGCCGAGGTCGAGCAGACGCTGGGCGTTGTGGAAGAAGTACAGGCCGAAGTCGACGAGGCCGCCGGGCACCTGGGTGCCGTCCGCGTCGACGAGGTGGCGCTCGTTCAGGTGCCAGCCGCGCGGGCGCATGACGACCGTGGCGAGATCCTCGTTCGGGCGCAGCGCGTAGGACTTGCCGGAGCCGGGGTCCGTGAAGTCGATGTTCCGGGTGTAGGCGTCGATCAGGTTGAGCTGGCCGAGGACGACGTTCTCCCAGGTGGGGGCGGAGGCGTCCTCGAAGTCGGCGAGCCAGACCTTCGCGCCCGAGTTGAGCGCGTTGATGGTCATCTTGCGGTCGGTGGGACCGGTGATCTCCACCCGGCGGTCGTTCAGTGCCGCGGGGGCCGGGGCCACCTTCCAGGAGTCGTCCGCGCGGATCGCGGCCGTCTCCGGGAGGAAGTCGAGCGTGGAGGTGCGGGCGGTCTCGGCGCGGCGCTCCGCACGGCGGGCGAGGAGTTCGTCGCGGCGCGGCGTGAACCGCCGGTGCAACTCGGCCACGAAGGCGAGCGCCGCGTCGGAGAGGACCTCATCCTGCCGGGGCAGGGGCTCGGCGTCGACGATGGCCAGCGGGGACGGCGCTGGTGCGGACATGAGCTGTCACTTCCTTCGGGGGAGCTTCTTCAGCGAACCACGTTCAGTGCCACCTTGCCGTGACACCGGGTGCCCATGACCACGAAAGCGGCATACCGCACCCGGGGAGCGGCGGATGCTTCTGAAGTGTGGATAGTAGTTTCCTCATGGTGGAAGTTCAAGGTGTGTTGACGTCGAGAATCTTCGGGTCGAGGGAAGGTGGCTCTCGGTGCCACCCCGCTCACTCAAGGTGCCCCAGGTCGGCCTCGGTGTCGATGTCGTACGCCTGTGCCACGTCCCCGCACTCGACGAGGGTGATCGATCCGTCGTGCGCCCTCAGATAGGCGCGTGCCCCCCGGTCGCCGGTCGCACTCGCGGCCACGCCGCCCCAGTGGGCCGCCCCGAGCAGCACCGGGTGGCCTCGTACGCCGCCGTACGCGGCCGAGACCAGCGAGCCCTCGTCCCGGTACGCGGCCCGCACCCGGGCCACCGCCTCCGCGCTCACGCCGGGCTGGTCCACGAGCAGGACCACGGCGGCCCGGGCCCCCGTGCCCGCGAGGGAGTCGAGTCCGGCCCGCAGTGAGGAGCCCATGCCCTGCTCCCAGTGCGGGTTCTCCACGAGCACGCAGCCGGCCAGGTCCGTGCGCCGGCGGACCTCGGCCGACCGTGCGCCCACGACCACGTGCACGCGCTCGCATCCGGCCGCCCGCAGGGTTCCGGCCGCGTGCTCCACCAGCGGCCGGCCCCGGTGCGCGAGCAGCGCCTTGGGCCGCCCGCCGAGCCGCCGGCCGCCGCCGGCCGCCAGCACCAGTCCCGCGATCTCGTCCTCTGTGCGTGTCATGCGTCCTGCATACCGCGCGCCGTCCGTTGTCGAGCCGGTGTGCGGGGGCTGAATTTCGGTCCACGCGGTGGCGCGCCCCGGTCCGGGTGGCGTTTACTGATCTGCGTCCCCCGGCGCCCGACCCGCTCCACAGGGATGTCCGACGGGACCACGGAGGGGACGGCGCACGACGGCGTGCGAGGGGGAGGGGCTGTGTTGCGGAGCTTGGACCGGCGGCCGGTGACCGGCGGCAAAGAGGATCCCAGGGTGACGGAACTGCGGACCGCCGTGGCCCGGCTGCGCCGCGAACTCGCGGCGCATCCCGCGGAGTTCACCGATCGCGCCATCGCCGAGGACGAACTCGCCGCCCTCGCCGCGATGACCACCCACGGCACCCCCGAACTCCCGCGGCTGCGCCGCTCCCTGCTCCTGATCGCGGGATCCATCGGCTCGGTCAGCGCCCTGGCGACCGGCCTGTCCCAGGTCCGCACGGCGGTGGACCTGTTCGGGGAACAGCCGCGCAATTGACGGACCCGGCGCCGCAGTCGCCACCGCGGTATCCGACGGCATGGGCAACTGGGCTTGAGCCCATGCCGGTTGGGGCCACGGCGGGCCGGTGCGCCCACCGGGCCCGGGCGGCTCGGCAGGCGCGGGCGGCCGGGGCCGGCGGCCCGCCGCGCGGGGCACCCGGGCTCCGGCCGGCCCGGCGGGTCAGACCGCCGGGCCCGAGCTGGCCAGGGCCTTGGACAGGTCTCGTGCCACCTGCTGGAGGACCGGGACGATGCGTTCCGTCGCGATGTCCGTGACGCGGCCCGCCGGGCCGGAGATGGAGATCGCCGCGGCCGTGGGGCTGTCGGGGACGGTGACCGCGAGGCAGCGGACGCCGATCTCCTGCTCGTTGTCGTCGACCGCGTAGCCGAGCCGGCGGACCTCCGACAGGGCCGCCAGGAAGCCCTCGGGGGTCGTGATGGTCTTGTCCGTGGCGGCCGGCATCCCGGTGCGGGCCAGCAGCGCGCGCACCTCGTTGTCGGACGTGTGCGCGAGCAGCGCCTTGCCGACACCCGTGGAGTGCGGCAGCACCCGGCGGCCCACCTCGGTGAACATCCGCATGGAGTGCTTGGACGGCACCTGCGCCACGTAGACGATCTCGTCCCCGTCCAGCAGCGCCATGTTCGCGGTCTCGCCCGTCTCGTCCACCAGCCGGGCCAGGTACGGCCGCGCCCAGGTGCCGAGCAGCCGCGCGGCGGACTCGCCGAGGCGGATCAGGCGGGGCCCGAGCGAGTACCGGCGGTTCGGCTGCTGCCGTACGTAGCCGCAGGCGACCAGGGTCCGCATCAGCCGGTGGATGGTGGGCAGCGGCAGACCGCTCGCGGCGGAGAGCTCGCTCAGACCCACCTCGCCCCCGGCGTCCGCCATCCGCTCGAGCAGGTCGAAGGCGCGCTCGAGGGACTGGACCCCACCGGTGGCGGCGGGGCCGGCGGAGGCGGAGGACTTGCGCTCGTCTGACGGCGGCACGTCGCATTCCTTTCTGCGGGTGTGGCCGCATGCTACCGGCCTGGTCGGATGCCCACCCAGGCCTGTCATGGGCCGTTCCTGCCGATCAGCAAGGGTTTGTCCATATCCTTGTCTGGAATGCGGGCTGACCCTTGACGGTGCTCTCGGTGAAAACTACGTTCTGGCCACCGGAAGTTTACTTCCGTTCTGTGGAAAACACCGAACGTTCCCTCACCTTCCCCTCCCCGGGAGCCCCGTATGCCTCCTGCTGTGGATGACCGAGCGTCCGTGGACACCGGCAACACCGCCAGTTCTGGCCTGTACACGTACGATCTCGCCCCGACGAAGAAAGAGGGGCGCCGCTGGGGCGCCTACAACGTCTTCACGCTCTGGGCCAACGATGTGCACAGCCTCGGAAACTACGCCTTCGCGATCGGACTGTTCGCGCTCGGCCTGAACGTGTGGGGCATCCTGGCCGCCTTCGCACTCGCCTCTCTCCTGCTCTTCCTGCTCCTCACCCTGTCCGGGTTCATGGGGCACAAAACGGGCGTCCCGTTCCCCGTCATGAGCCGCATCGCGTTCGGCATCAAGGGCGCGAAGATACCCGCCGGCGTCCGCGGCGGCGTCGCCATCGCCTGGTTCGGCATCCAGACCTACCTGGCCGCCTCCGTCCTGAGCGCGCTGCTCGTGGCCATGTTCCCCGGCCTGGGCGGCCTCGAGAAGCATTCCGTGCTCGGCCAGTCCGTGCTCGGCTGGATCACCTTCATGGCCCTGTGGCTGCTCCAGGTGCTCATCGTGAGCTACGGCATGCAGATGATCCGGCGCTACATGGCCTTCGCCGCGCCCACCACCCTGATCACCATGGCCGCCCTGGCCGCGTGGATGTTCTTCCGGGCGGGCGGATCGATCTCCCTGTCCGACGGACACCCTCTCCAGGGCGGCACGATGTGGCTGCACGTCCTCCAGGCCGCCGCCCTGTGGGTGGTGATCTACGGCACCTTCGTGCTGAACTTCTGCGACTTCACCCGGTCGGCCAGGAGCCGCGCCTCGATCGTCCGCGGCAACGTCATCGGCATTCCGGTGAACATGCTCTTCTTCGCCGTCATCGTGGCGGTCCTCTGCGGGGCGCAGTTCAAGCTGGACGGGCAGATCATCACCAGCCCCACGGACATCGTCCGCACCATCCCGAACATGATCCTGCTGGCGGCGGCCTCGCTCGCCCTCATCGCCCTGACCGTCGCGGTGAACCTGCTCGCCAACTTCGTGGCGCCGATCTACGCGCTGGTCAACCTCTTCCCGCGCCGGCTGAACTTCCGCCGCGCCGGCCTGGTGAGCGCGATCGTCGGCCTGGTGATCACGCCGTGGAACCTCTACAACAGCCCGATCGCGGTGGAGTACTTCCTCGGCGGGCTCGGCGCCCTGCTCGGACCGCTGTTCGGCGTGATCATGGCCGACTACTGGCTGCTGCGCAGGGCCCGGGTCAACGTCCCCGACCTCTACACCGAGGACGCGCAGGGGGAGTACCACTACCGCCGCGGCTACAACCCGCGGGCCGTCTGGGCCTTCGTGCCCTCCGCGGCCATCGCCGTCGTCCTCGCCCTGGTGCCCGCCTTCCACGCCGTGGCCGGCTTCTCCTGGTTCGTCGGCGCCATCCTCGCGGCCGTCCTCTACTCGGCCATCGCCGACCGCGGCGTCCTGATCCGGGACGTGGACGGCGAGGCCATCGCGGTCGCCGCCGAATGAGCCGCGTACACGCCGCGCACGGCCCGCGCACGGCCCGCGAGCGACCCCCGCACGACCCGTCGAACCAGCCGTCCGAGCAGGATCACCCAGAAAGCCGACCATGCGCATCCTCGTCGTGAACGTCAACACCACGCAGTCCATCACCGACTCGATCGGTGAGCAGGCGGTGGGCGCGGCGTCGCCCGGCACCGAGATCGTCCCGCTGACGCCCCCCTTCGGGGCGGAGTCCGTGGAGGGCAACTACGAGAGTTACCTCGCGGCCATCGCCGTGATGGAGGCCGTACGCGCCTACCCCGAGCCCTTCGACGCCGTGATCCAGGCCGGCTACGGCGAGCACGGCCGCGAGGGCCTCCAGGAACTCCTCGACGTACCCGTCGTCGACATCACCGAGGCCGCCGCGAGCACCGCCCAGTTCCTCGGCCGCAGCTACTCCGTCGTCACCAGCCTGGACCGCACGGTCCCCCTGATCGAGGAGCGCCTGCACGCCGCCGGGCTGAGCGCCCGGTGCGCCTCCGTGCGCGCCAGCGGGCTCGCCGTGCTCGATCTGGAGCGGGACGAGAAGGCCGCCGTCGCGGCTATCGTCGACCAGGCCGCCCGCGCGGTGGAGGAGGACCGGGCGGAGGTGATCTGCCTCGGCTGCGGGGGCATGTCAGGGCTCACCGAGCGCGTCGCCGAACGCACCGGGGTCCCCGTCGTGGACGGCGTGACCGCCGCCGTGACGATCGCCGAGTCCCTCGTCCGGCTCGGCCTGTCCACCTCCAAGGTGCGCACCTACGCGCCGCCGCGGCCCAAGCGGATGGTCAACTGGCCCCCGAGTGCGCGTTGACGCAGGTCGCGCGCGGCCCGCACAGGCCGCCGCGACGAACTCCGCTCCGCCAGGAAGGTCTTGACTCATGAGGTTCGGCCATGAAGACTCCGTCTACAGGAAACTCATTTCCGCTCTCCGGAAGACTGCATGGTGTGCGGGTGAGCGACAGTGAATAGAGGAACAGCACCAGAGGAGGGGCGTCCGTTGCCCGACGTACAGCTCGTACTGCGCTCCACGCGCGTCGTGACCCCCGAGGGCGTGCGCCCCGCGTCCGTCACCGTCGCCGACGGCCGGATCGTGGCCGTACTGCCGCACGACGCCGAGGTGCCGGCGGGAGCGCGGCTGGAGGACGTCGGCGACGACGCTCTGCTGCCCGGACTCGTCGACACCCATGTCCATGTGAACGACCCCGGGCGCAGCGACTGGGAGGGCTTCTGGACCGCCACCCGGGCGGCGGCCGCCGGCGGCATCACCACCCTCGTCGACATGCCCCTCAACTCGCTGCCGCCGACGACCACCGTCGACAACCTCCGCGTCAAGCAGGAGGTGGCCCGCAGCAAGGCCCACATCGACGTCGGATTCTGGGGCGGCGCGCTCCCGGACAACGTCAAGGACCTGCGGCCCCTGCACGACGCGGGCGTCTTCGGCTTCAAGTGCTTCCTCTCACCCTCCGGGGTCGACGAGTTCCCGGAGCTGAACCACGACCAGCTCACCGCCTCCATGGCGCAGATCGCGGGCTTCGGCGGACTGCTCATCGTGCACGCCGAGGACCCGCACGAGCTGGGACGCGCCCCCCAGCTCAGCGGCCCGAAGTACGCCGACTTCCTGCAGACCCGCCCCCAGGTCTCCGAGGACAGCGCCATCGAGGGCCTCATCGCGCTGGCCCGCCGGCTCGGCGCGCGGGTCCACATCCTGCACCTGTCCTCCTCCGGCGCGCTGCCGCTGATCGCCGCCGCCAAGCGCGAGGGCGTCCGCCTCAGCGTCGAGACCTGCCCGCACTACCTCACCCTCACCGCCGAGGAAGTCCCCGACGGGGCCAGCGAGTTCAAGTGCTGCCCGCCGATCCGCGAGGCCGCCAACCAGGACCTGCTCTGGGCCGCGCTCGCCGACGGCACCATCGACTGCGTCGTCACCGACCACTCGCCGTCCACCGTGGACCTCAAGACGTCCGACTTCGCCACCGCCTGGGGCGGCATATCCTCGCTCCAGCTCAGCCTGTCGGCCATATGGACCGAGGCGGCCCGGCGCGGCCACGCCATCGAGGACGTGGTCCGTTGGATGTCCGAACGCACCGCGAACCTCGCCGGTCTCGACCGCAAGGGCGCCATCGCGCCCGGCCGGGACGCGGACTTCGCGGTCCTGGCCACCGACGAGACCTTCACCGTCGACCCCGCCGCGCTCCAGCACCGCAACCGCATCACCGCGTACGCGGGCAAGACCCTGCGCGGCGTCGTGAAATCCACCTGGCTGCGCGGCGAGCGCATCTACGACCCCGCGCTCGACGACCGCTTCACCGAGCCCACCGGCCGACTTCTGGAAAGGACGAACTGATCACCGTGACGGCGACCCTGAGCTTCACCGGCGACGCGAACCCCTACGGCGGCGGCGACCCCTACGCCGACTACCGTACGGCCGACTTCCCCTTCACCAGGCACGCCAACCTGGCCGACCGCCGGCTCGGCGCGGGCGTCATCGCCGCCAACGACGAGTTCTTCGCCCAGCGCGAGAACCTGCTGGTGCCCGAGCGCGCCGACTTCGACCCCGAGGACTTCGGGCACAAGGGCAAGGTCATGGACGGCTGGGAGACCCGCCGCCGGCGCGGCGTCTCGGCCGAGCACCCCTGGCCCACCGAGGACGACCACGACTGGGCGCTGATCCGGCTCGGCGCGCCCGGCGTCGTCCGCGGCATCGTCGTGGACACCGCCCACTTCCGCGGCAACTACCCGCAGGCCGTCTCCGTCGAGGGCGCCTCGGTCGACGGCGCCCCCACGCCCGGGGAACTCCTTGCCGACGACGTGAAGTGGACGACCCTCGTCCCGCGCACCGCGGTCGGCGGCCACGCGGCCAACGGCTTCGAGGTGAACGCCGAGCAGCGCTTCACGCACCTGCGTGTCAAGCAGCACCCCGACGGCGGCATCGCCCGCCTGCGGGTGTACGGCGAGGTCGTGCCCGACCCGGCGTGGCTGGCCGCGCTCGGCACCTTCGACGTGGTGGCGCTGGAGAACGGCGGCAGCGTCGAGGACGCCTCCAACCTCTTCTACTCGCCCGCCACCAACACCATCCAGCCGGGCCGCTCCCGCAAGATGGACGACGGCTGGGAGACCCGCCGCCGCCGCGACCAGGGCAACGACTGGATCAGCTACCGCCTCGCCGGGCACACCGAGATCCGCGCCCTGGAGATCGACACCGCCTACCTCAAGGGCAACAGCGCCGGCTGGGCGTCGGTCTCCGTCAAGGACGGCGAGAACGGCGAGTGGACGGAGGTCCTGCCGCGCACCCGCCTCCAGCCCGACACCAACCACCGCTTCGTGCTGCCCGCGGCGGCCGTCGGCACGCACGCCCGGGTGGACATCTTCCCGGACGGAGGCATCTCCCGGCTCCGCCTGTTCGGCGCGCTGACCGAGCAGGGCGCGGCCGCCCTGGCGGCCCGCCACCAGGAACTGGGCGGCTGACCCGGCCGCACCCGCGGGGCGCCCGTCCGCATGGACCGGCGCGCCCCGCCCGCCGGGTCCGCCGGGGCCGATGAGTTTCGGGGGGCGGTGGGGTCTGTACCGGTGACGGGGAACCGCACCGGAGGACCCCACCGGAAGACCCACCCGAAAGAGAGGCACCCGCCATGGGCAAGCTCGTAGTCACCGCTTTCGTGAGCATCGACGGCGTCCGCCAGGCGCCCGGCGGTCCCCGGGAGGACAACCGCGACGGCTTCACGCAGGGCGGCTGGAGCGTTCCGTACGGCGACGAGGACTTCGGCGGTTTCATGGCCGAGGTGTTCGACCGCGCCGGCGCCTTCCTCCTGGGCCGCCGCACCTACGACATCTTCGCCGCGTACTGGCCGCAGGTGACCGACCCCGCCAACCCGGTCGCCTCCCGCCTCAACACCCTGCCGAAGTACGTGGCCTCCACGAGCCTGACCGATCCCGCCTGGCAGGGCACCACCGTGATCTCCGGGGACCTCGCCAAGGAGGTCGCCGCGGTCAAGGAGCGCACCGGGGGCGAACTCCAGGTCCACGGCAGCGGCGACCTCGTCCGCTCCCTGCTGGCGCTCGACCTCGTCGACACGCTGCACCTGCTGACGTTCCCGGTCGTACTCGGCGCGGGACACCGCCTGTTCGAGGAGGGCACCGTCCCGACCGCCCTCGCTCACACCGGTGGCCGTGTCACCGGGAGGGGTGTGTCCATCCAGTCGTACGACGTGGTGGGACGCCCACGATACGGCTCCTACCAGGATTAACTTCCCGCGAACTCATCGAATTTGACGGTGAACTCCTGCGCTTGTCATTGACATGCCACTATCTACGCGCGTCATGATGGGCGCATGACATTCCCCCCGCGTACCACCCGGATCGGCGCCGCGGGCGCCCTCCTGTCCGCTCTCCTCGTCGGCGGCACCGTCGCCGCGGCCCCGGCCGACGCCGCCGCGACCGCGGTCGGCAGCATCTGCTACAGCGCGCTGCCCTCACAGGCGTACGACACGCTGCGTCTGATCGACAAGGGCGGCCCCTTCCCCTACTCCCAGGACGGCGCCGTCTTCCAGAACCGCGAGGGCGTCCTGCCCAAGCAGTCGAGCGGGTACTACCACGAGTACACGGTCGTCACCCCGGGCTCCCCCGACCGCGGCGCGCGGCGCATAGTCACGGGTCAGAAGACCCGGGAGGACTACTACACCGCGGACCACTACGTCACGTTCAAGCTCGTCAACTTCGGCTGCTGAACCACGAGTCCACGGCACGTCCCTCGCCCCGCGGAACCTCCACCCACACCGGCCGCGGGGCGGGCGGCCGTCCGGCCCCGGCTCGGACGGGGCGGTGCCGGGCAGCCGCACTCGGGTGCCGCGGGTACGGCCCGGTGACGGCGCCGGTCAGGGCCGCGGAGCGCTCAGCGCCCACAGCGCGGTGAGCAGGGTGCCCGCGCACAGCGCCATCCCCACGGCGGCCACCAGGCTCCCGCCGACGAGGAACGCCCCCGCCACAGCGCCCAGGACCAGCCCGAACGCGGCCGCCCGGGCGCCCGGCCACCACCAGGGCCGCGCGGAGAGCGACGCGGCGTCGACCGGGGTGAAGGAGTCCTTCAGGGTCGTACGGACCACCGCGTACTCGTCGAGCACCCGGCGTGGCACAACGCGGCGCCGCCGCCCCAGGGGCACCGGACGGGTGCCGTCCGGCAGCCGTACCGCCACCGCGCCGCGCGAGCGCGCCCCGTGGTGGGCGCTCACCTCGACCGGGCCGCGGAGCTCGTCGAGGACGGGATGCCACATGATCCGCTGCCAGACCGCCGGCCCGTCGCTCGCGCCCGCCTCGGTGAGCCGGAGCCACAGGGTCTCCGACAGCGCCCGTGGGGAGGCGGCCCGGGCACCGCAGTGCACCGTCGCGGTCATCGGCCGCGACGGCCGCCGCGCCGCCCGCCGGAACCGCAGCCCGCGCCGGACCCACACCGAGCACAGCCCGGCGGCCGTGAACCCGGCGAGCAGGACGGGGACGAACAGGTCGTCCTCGGTGGCCGTCTCCTCCGGGTCACCGGGAAAGCCGCGCGGGTCCGTCTCGTCCGGGTCGTAGGCGACGGGGAAGCGGCGGCCCTCGGTGTAGCGGTCGGTGTCGTAGATCTCGAAGCGCTGCACGTGCTCACGGCCCGTGCGGTCCTTCCAGCGCACCCGGATGTCCTCGGTGTCCCCGAGGCCGTCCTCGACGACCACGCCGGTGGCGCGGGCCGTGGCCCGGTCGCGGGCCTGGCCGTAGGTGTACGCGTGGAAACCCAGCCAGCCCGCGAACAGCGCGAATCCGGTCAGGGTGGCCGTCACGCCCAGCAGGGCGACGCGCAGGGCGGGGCCGGGGCGTCTCATGCTCTCTCCGCCTTCTCGGTCCCGGCCTTCTCCAGCAGGGCGTGGACGGGCGCCGGGTCGCCGCCGTCCACGGCCGTGACGAGCACCTCGTACAGGTCGACGACCGTGCCGTCGGGAGCCGTGAGCACGGTGCTGATCCAGCGGGAGGCGTAGGACCAGCCGGCTTCCAGCAGCAGCGGCCTCAGGGTCGCGCCCATGGCACCGGCCAGTACCCGCCTGCCGGCCGTCCTGCGCAAGGCGGCCGGCAGCCGGCGCAGCCGGGGGTGGGTCCGGTGGGCCAGGCCGTACCAGTCGTCGTCGGCGACGGCGTCCAGTGCCGCGCGCAGCGCCAGGGTGGGGGAGGGCTGCCCGGTCGCGGCCGGCAGCGCCTCCGCGCGGGGCCCGCCGTCGGAGGGGAGGCGGAACCTGTCGGGGTCGAGTTCGAGCAGGCGCACCGGCTTCAGGTCATCGGGCCGGAGGGCGCCGCCCCGCACGCCGCCGCCCGCCTGGAGCGTCCCGCCGGGTCCGTCCGCGCAGGCCAGTCGCCGGACGCACCAGTCGGCGACCGCCTCGGCGTCACGCAGCACGAGCGGGGCCGTGCCGTACGCCGTGCGGTCGCCGGTGTCCGGCAGCGCGGCCGTCCGTACGGACGACGGCGGATGGGTGGCGATCGCGTAGGCGTCCAGGGCCTCGTCCTCGGCGTCCTCTCGGGCGGCCCGGTCCCGGACCAGCGGATCCTGGAGGGCGAGGTCGAACGCCTCGTAGAGGTCCACCGGATACGTGCCGTCCTCGGCCAGGTCCTCCGCCCAGTCCTGCGCGAGCCCGTGGAAAGCCGACTCGATCACGGCGACCCGCTCGACGGCCTCGCGCACCGCGGCGCCGCCCACCACCCGGGCGGCCTCCGCGTCTGCCGCCAACTCCTCGTGCCAGGACCATGGCTGGGTCGCGCGCAGCAGGGGAGTGGCCAACGGGGCCAGTGGCCGCAGGCGCCCCTCGAGCCGTTCGGCGACCGCGGCGCGAGCCGCCAGCAAGGCACGTGAGCGACGGTCGTCGAAGTGACGCCGGTGGGCCAGCTCGTGCGCGATCACGGCGGCCAGTTGCGTGGCCGGGAGCGCCCGGACCAGCGGCAGTCCGAGCAGCAGCGCGTAGGCGTGTCCGCCCGCGACCCTCACCCGGCCCGTGACCACCGTCGGCTCCGGGAGGATCCGCACCAGCAGGGGAGCGGCGAAACCGGTCCGTTCGGCCATGTCCCGCACCAGCGCCGCGAGTTCCGGCTCGTCGTCCGGCAGTACCGCCCGGCCCGGCAGGGCCTCGGGGAGGACGGCCGCGTACACGGCCGGAAGGAACCACATCATCGGCAGCGCGATCACCGGCCAGGTCCCCCAGGCCAGACCGGCGACCACGACCAGAAGTACGAAGCCGATCAGCGGAAGCCAGGCGACGGCTGCCATGGCCGCGGCGAACAACCAGGCGCGGACCGCCGAGATCTGCGGCCCCCCGGATACGCGACCGTCCATCACACTCCTGTCGTGCCGTGAGGTGTCGGCGGATTCTGTCATAACCGGATCGAACACACGGACGCCGAGTGCACGTACGTCACCGGGCCGGGCGGGGCTGTTCTGCCAGGGCCGGTTCAGGGGCGCAGCGCCGAGCTGCGGCGGGCTGTTTCGGCCATGCGCTCCGGGCGATGGGGCCGTGCGGTCAGTGGCTGGCGGCGGGCTGCTCGGTCATGCGCGTCCGGCGATGGGACCGTCCGGTGAGCGCCTGGCGGCGAGCCGCTCGGTCGTACGTGCTCGGGGACCCGGGCGGCCCCGTCAGGTGCGCCCGGCGGCGGGGCGAGACTCCCGCCGGAGCCCGGAGCCCGGAGCCCGGAGCCCGGAGCCCGGAGCCCGGAGCCCGGAGCCCGGAGCCCGGAGCCCGGGGCCCGGAGCCCGGAGCCCGGAGCCCGGAGCCCGGAGCCCGGAGCCCGGAGCCAGGGTGGGTGAGGAGGCTGGGGGCCATTTCCCCACGGGGGCGGGTCAGGGCCGCAGGACCACGCGCCGGCCGTGGAGTTCGCCGCGCTCCATGCGCCGGTGGGCCTCCGCCGCGGCGCTGAGGGGCTGGTACTCGACCGAGCGGGGCCGCAGGCCGCGCGAGGCCAGGAGGTCGTTGACGGCGGCCGCCGCCTCGGCCAGTTCCGCGGCCGTGGCGTTGGAGATGGCGAAGCCGCGCAGGGAGCCGTCCTTCATGTAGAGCGGACCGACCGGCAGGGTCGGCTCGTCGCGGGCGCCGGACAGGACGACGACGCGGCCGCGGTGGGCGAGGAGACCGACCGCGGTCGTCAGGTCGTTGCGTCCCGAGGTGTCGACGTGGACGTCGACGCCGGACGGAGCGAGCCTCGCCAGCCGCGCCGCGAGATCGGGGGCGTGGTAGTCCACGACCTCCGCCGCGCCCAGGGAGCGTACGTGCTCGTGGTCGCGCGGCGCGGCCGTGGCGAGGACGCGTGCGTTCGCCCGGCACGCGAACTCCACCAGCGCGCTGCCCACGTTGCCGGCCGCGCCGCCGACCAGGACCGTCTCACCGGGACGCAGCCCGCCGTGCGTGAAGAGGGCGAGATGGGCGGTCGCGGCGGGATGGAACACGGCCACCGCCTCCTCCGGGCGCACGCCCGCCGGCAGCCGGTAGAGGCGGTCGGCGGGCACCACGGCCCGTTCGGCGGCAGCGCCCTGGCGGCCGTCGTGGCCCAGGCTGTTGCACCACACCGTCTCGCCGACGGCGAAACCGGACCCCGCGGACGCCACCGTGCCGACGAGGTCGCGCCCCACCACGAACGGGAAGGGCAGCGGCGTACGGAACAGCCCCGACCGGACGTAGGTGTCCACCGGATCGACCGCGGTGGCCACCACGTCCACGAGCACCTCACCCGCCCCCGGCACAGGATCGGGCAACTCGCCGAAGCGGATGACGTCGGGCGACCCGAGCTGTTCGACATAGGCGGCGCGCATGACCACCCATTCTCCCACTCACCTGGCCCGCGCGGCGCGTGCGACGCCGGCGGCCGCGGCCGGTTGAGGCCCGTCAGCGGAAGACGGCCCTGTCCGCGCCCGGGATCTCCGCCAGGCTCACCGGGCGGTGCTCGCGGCGGGAGACCTCGCAGGCCTCGGCGACGCGCAGGGCCTGGAGGGCCTCGCGGCCGTCGCAGGGGTTGGGGCGCTCGCCGTGCAACACCCCTACGAACGCGGCGAGTTCGGCCTCGTACGCGGGACCGAAGCGTTCCAGGAAGCCGGGCCAGGGCTTGTCCGCGGCAGGCGGCCCGGTCGGCTCGGTGGACGCGATCGGCGTCCGGTCGTCGAGGCCGACCACGATCTGGTCCCGCTCACCGGCGAGTTCCATGCGCACGTCGTAGCCCGCGCCGTTGAGGCGGGTCGCGGTGGCGGTGGCGAGCGTGCCGTCGTCGAGGGTGAGCAGCGCCGCGCCGGTGTCGACGTCACCCGCCGCGCGGAACATCGCGGGGCCGGCGTCGGACCCGGCCGCGTACACGCTGACGACCTCACGGCCCGTCACCCAGCGCAGCACGTCGAAGTCGTGAATGAGTGTGTCCCGGAACAGCCCGCCGGACAGCGGAAGCCACTCGGGCGGCGGCGGTGCCTGGTCGGAGGTGAGCGCGCGCACCGTGTGCAGACGCCCGAGGCGACCCGAGCGCACCGCCTCGCGGGCGCCCGCGTAACCCGTGTCGAAGCGGCGCATGAAGCCCATCTGGAGCACCGTGCCGGCGGCTTCGACCTCGGCGAGCGCCTGTAATGTCCCCGGTAGGTCCAGGGCGATGGGTTTCTCGCAGAACACCGGCAGCCCCGACCGTGCCGCCCGGCCGATCAGCTCGGCGTGGGCGGAGGTCGCGGTGGTGATCACCACCGCGTCCACCCCCCAGGTGAATATCTCGTCCACCCCCGGTGCCGCCGTCTCACCCAGCCGCAGGGCGAGGGCCTGTGCCCGCGCCGGATCGGCGTCCGTGAGGATCAAGGAGCCGACCTCTCGATGGCGGCTGAGCGTGTTCGCGTGGATGGTGCCGATGCGGCCCGTACCGATGACCCCGATGCGCATGGGAACAAAGTGAGGGCGGACCCCTGACCCTGTCAATCCGCATGTCCGGACAATCGGACTTCACTACTTCCCGTCAACCGGCCGCGGAGCTACGCTCGGCCCGTGCCGAAACCAGAAGTGGACCCCACCGTCTCACTCGAACTCCGTGTGGACCGGAGTTCCCCGGTACCGCTGTACTTCCAGCTCTCCCAGCAGCTCGAGGCCGCGATCGAGCACGGCGGCCTCACCCCCGGCAGCCTGCTGGGCAACGAGATCGAGCTGGCCGCCCGGCTCGGCCTGTCCCGGCCCACCGTCCGCCAGGCCATCCAGTCGCTGGTGGACAAGGGCCTCCTGGTGCGCCGCCGCGGTGTCGGCACCCAGGTGGTGCACAGCCGCGTCAAGCGCCCGCTGGAGCTGAGCAGCCTCTACGACGACCTGGAGGCGGCCGGGCAGCGCCCCACGACGAAGGTCCTGGTCAACACGGTCGTCCCGGCCTCCGCCGAGGTCGCCGCCGCCCTGGGTGTGGCCGAGGGCGAGGAGGTCCAGCGCATCGAACGGCTGCGCCTGGCCCACGGCGAGCCGATGGCGTACCTGACCAACTACCTGCCGCCCGGACTGCTCGACCTGGACACCGGCCAGCTCGAAGCCACCGGCCTGTACCGGCTGATGCGCGCCGCCGGGATCACCCTGCACAGCGCCCGCCAGTGCATCGGCGCCCGCGCCGCCGCCCCCGCCGAGGCCGAGCGGCTCGCCGAGGCCGAGGGCGCCCCCCTGCTCACCATGCAGCGCACCACCTTCGACGACACGGGCCGCGTGGTGGAGTACGGCACGCACACCTACCGGCCCTCCCGCTACTCCTTCGAGTTCCAGCTCCTCGTACGGTCCTGACGCCCTCGTACGGTCCCGACCTCCCCCGCCATGTCCGGACAATATGACCGCTCATCGGTCCCCGGCCGCGGAACGAGCCATTCCGGTGTCCGATAATGGAACGTTCGGGGCCGGCGGGATCACCATCGGCCCCTTGCGTACGTTCGGGCACAGCAAGAAGGGCACGGCCTCGTGGCACGCTTTCCAACCTGGGTAGTCATCGCGCTGACAGGGGCGCTGTCCCTGTCGCTGGCGGGGTGCAGCAGCACCGGCGGCAAGCGCGCGGAGGACGCCCGCAAGGCCGCGGCGGCCCAGGGCAGGGCCGCGGTGAACACCCCCCGCTGGACCTTCGCGATGATCACGCACTCCGGGGACGGCGACACGTTCTGGGACATCGTGCAGAGCGGCGCCAAGCAGGCCGCCGTCAAGGACAACATCAACTTCCTGTACTCGCACGACGCCGAGGCCCAGCAGCAGGCCCAGCTCGTGGACGCCGCGGTGGACAAGAGGGTCGACGGCATCATCGTCACCCTCGCCAAGCCCGACGCGCTCAAGGCCGCCGTGGCCCGCGCCGAGAAGGCCGGTATCCCGGTGATCACGGTCAACTCCGGATCGGCACAGTCCAGGGCGTACGGCGCCCTCACTCACGTCGGCCAGGACGAGTCCGTCGCCGGTGAGGCCGTCGGGCAGGAGCTGAACGAGCGGGGGAAGAAGAGGGTGCTCTGCGTCCTGCACGAACAGGGCAACGTCGGCCACGAGCAGCGCTGCGCCGGAGTGGCGAAGACCTTCTCCGGCACGGTCGAGAACCTCTACGTCAACGGCACCAACATGCCCGACGTGCAGGCCGCGATCGGCGCCCGGCTCCAGGCGGACAGGTCCGTCGACGCCGTCGTCACGCTCGGCGCCCCGTACGCGGACACCGCCGTCAAGGCGAAGGCCGACGCCGGCAGCCGGGCCGAGGTCGACACCTTCGACCTGAACGCCAGGGTCGCCGCCGAACTCAAGGACGGCACACTCGGCTTCGCCGTCGACCAGCAGCCCTATCTCCAGGGCTACCAGGCCGTCGACCTGCTCTGGCTCTACAAGTACAACGGCGACGTCCTCGGCGGCGGACGGTCGGTGCTCACCGGCCCGCAGATCGTCACCAAGGACCAGGCGGCCACGCTGGAGGAGTACACGAAGCGAGGCACCCGATGAGCCGCACCACCACCGGCCGACCCGTCGCTCCCGCCGAGACCACAACTGCCGAAACGTTTCTGCGGGCCTCGGTGCTGCGCGGACTGCTCACTCGCCCCGAGCTCGGCTCGGTCGTCGGCGCCATCGCCGTCTTCGTCTTCTTCGCCTGCGCCGCGGACGGCTTCCTGCGTGCCTCCAGCCTCAGCACTGTCCTGTACGCGTCCTCGACGATCGGCATCATGGCGGTTCCGGTCGCGCTGCTGATGATCGGCGGCGAGTTCGACCTGTCGGCGGGCGTCATGGTGACGTCCTCCGCGCTGGTCTCCTCGATGTTCAGCTACCGGATGACGGCGAACGTCTGGGTCGGGGTCGGCGTATCACTGCTGGTCACCCTGGCGATCGGCGCCTTCAACGGCTTCATGCTGACCCGCACCGGACTGCCCAGCTTCATCGTCACCCTCGGCACCTTCCTGATGCTGGCCGGGATGAACCTGGGCTTCACCAAGCTGATCGACGGCACCGTCTCCACCAAGACGATCGGCGACATGGAGGGCTTCGCCGGCGCCCACGCGGTGTTCGCCTCGACGCTCACCCTCGGCGGCGTCGAGGTCAAGGTCACCATCCTGTGGTGGCTCGGCCTGGTCGCCCTCGCCTCCTGGATCCTGCTGCGCACCCGCGCCGGCAACTGGATCTTCGCGGTCGGCGGCAACAAGGACGCGGCCCGCGCGGTCGGTGTACCGGTCACCAGGACCAAGACCGGCCTCTACATGGGCGTGGCCCTCGGCGCCTGGATCTGCGGGCAGCACCTGCTGTTCTCCTTCGACGCGGTGCAGTCCGGCGAGGGCGTCGGCAACGAGCTGATCTACATCATCGCCGCGGTCATCGGCGGCTGCCTGATCACCGGCGGACACGGCAGCGCCATCGGGTCGGCGGTCGGGGCGCTCCTGTTCGGCATGACCAGCAAGGGCATCGTCTTCGCCGAGTGGAACCCCGACTGGTTCAAGTTCTTCCTCGGAGCGATGCTGCTCCTCGCGACCCTGCTCAACACCTGGGTCCGCAGGCGGGCGGAGGCCACCAAATGACGCAGACCGAAGCACGTACGATCACACGGACCGAAGCGCGTACGGCACTCGTGGAGCTGTCCGGCGTCAGCAAGCACTACGGCGGTGTCCGCGCCCTGGAGGACGTCGGCCTGGAGGTCCACGCCGGGGAGATCACCTGTGTCCTCGGCGACAACGGCGCCGGCAAGTCGACCCTGATCAAGATCATCGCGGGACTGCACCAGCACGACGGCGGCGTCCTGCGCGTCGAGGGCGAGGAGACCCGGTTCACCTCCCCGCGCGACGCCCTGGACCGGGGCATCGCCACGGTGTACCAGGACCTGGCGGTCGTGGGCCTCATGCCGGTCTGGCGGAACTTCTTCCTCGGCTCCGAGCCCCGCAAGGGGACCGGCCCCTTCAAGCGCCTGGACGTCGACCTCATGCGCAGGACGGCACGGGCCGAACTGCTGCGGATGGGCATCGACCTGCGCGACGTCGACCAGCCCATCGGCACCCTGTCGGGCGGCGAACGCCAGTGCGTCGCCATCGCGCGCGCGGTGCACCTCGGAGCGAAGGTGCTCGTCCTGGACGAGCCGACCGCGGCGCTCGGCGTGAAGCAGTCGGGCGTGGTGCTGAGATATGTGGCGGCAGCCCGCGACCAGGGTCTGGGCGTTGTGTTGATCACCCACAACCCGCATCACGCCTACCTCGTAGGCGACCGATTCGTCCTGCTGCGGCGAGGCGCCATGGTCGGCCACCACACCCGGGACGGGATCACCCTGGACGAGCTGACCCGGCAGATGGCCGGAGGCAGCGACCTGGACGATCTGCGCCATGAGCTGCAAGGGTCCTGAGGGCCTGCGGGCTTGTGGCATCATGCGGCTCCGCGGCGCGGGCGCGACGGCTCCCGCGCCTCCCCGTCCGGTACAAATACCGGTACAAACCGGGCGCCGGACCCTGGGTGCCCCGTACGGAACCCTTACCCGGCGTGCGGCAGAATCGGGCCCGATGAGCACCTACCGCGACCTCACCGCCCCCATCGGCTCCCGACGCGCTCCCGTGCTGCGCACGGTCGGCACCCGGGAGCGGCGCTCCCACCTGACCGCGCCGCGCGTCCCCACGGTGGGCATCGACATCGGCGGCACCAAGGTGATGGCGGGCGTCGTCGACGCCGACGGGAACATCCTGGAGCGGCTCCGCACCGAAACCCCGGACAAGTCCAAGAGCCCGAGGGTCGTCGAGGACACCATCGTCGAACTGGTCCTGGACCTGTCCGACCGGCACGACGTGCACGCCGTCGGCATCGGCGCGGCCGGCTGGGTCGACGCCGATCGCAACCGCGTGCTCTTCGCCCCCCACCTGTCCTGGCGCAACGAACCGCTGCGCGACCGACTCTCCGAACGTCTGTCCGTGCCGGTCCTGGTCGACAACGACGCCAACGCCGCCGCCTGGGCCGAGTGGCGCTTCGGCGCGGGCCGCGACGAGGACCACCTCGTCATGATCACGCTGGGCACCGGCATCGGCGGCGCGATCCTGGAGGACGGCCAGGTCAAGCGGGGCAAGTTCGGGGTCGCCGGCGAGTTCGGGCACATGCAGGTCGTGCCCGGCGGCCACCGCTGCCCGTGCGGCAACCGCGGCTGCTGGGAGCAGTACAGCTCGGGGAACGCCCTGGTGCGGGAGGCGCGCGAGCTGGCCGCCGCCGACTCCCCGGTCGCCTACGGGATCATCGAGCACGTCAAAGGGAACATCGCCGACATCACCGGGCCGATGATCACCGAGCTGGCCCGCGACGGCGACGCCATGTGCGTCGAGCTGCTCCAGGACATCGGCCAGTGGCTCGGCGTCGGCATCGCCAACCTGGCCGCCGCCCTCGACCCGTCCTGCTTCGTCATCGGCGGTGGCGTCTCCGCGGCCGACGACCTGCTGATCGGCCCCGCGCGCGACGCGTTCCGGCGACACCTCACCGGCCGCGGTTACCGCCCCGAGGCCCGCATCACCCGCGCCCAGCTCGGCCCCGAGGCCGGCATGGTCGGCGCCGCCGACCTCGCCCGGCTGGTCGCCCGCCGCTTCCGGCGCGCCAAGCGCCGCCGGGTCGAGCGGTACGAGCGCTACGAGCGGTACGCGCAGGCGCGGCGCGAGGCCCGGGAGGCGCTGTGACGATGTCGCTGCCACGCCAGGCGGCGCCTCCGGACGGCCGGCCACCGCGCGTCGAGGACCGTCGGCGCCGCAACCGCCGCAGGGCCCTCACCCTGCTGATCATCGTGCTGCTCATCGGCGTCCCGGCCGGCTACCTGGTGATCTCCGCCAACCAGAGCCGCGACAGCGGCAAGGACAAGGAGGCCCGGTACGCGGTGAAGGGCCTCGCGCCCGGCTACCCGTCCAAGGTCCAGCGCCGCCTCTACCAGGTCCCGATACCGCACCCGGCCGACCGGATCTCCTACTACGAGACCAACAACTGGAAGACCAGCCGCCTCTACGTCCAGTTCCGGACCACCGAACCGGGCCTCACCTCCTTCCTGGAGGCCATGGGCGTCAACCGGAGCGATCTGAAGGAGGGCTCCGTCACCGTCGGCGCCCGGGACAAGAAGACCACCGGCTGGACCTTCACGAGCCCCGGCCCCTGGTGGGGCCTCACCCACAGCCAGAAGAACCCGGCCCCCACGCAGGACGTGGTCGTGAACCTGTCGAACCCGGTCCTGCCGATGGTCTACGTCGTCTCCCGCACCGTCCCCTGACCCCGGCCGCGGCCCGGACCAGGCCGCCGGAGCCGATTGTCAGACCCCGCCCGTAGAGTCGAAGACGACTGGACCGGACGGCGAGCGGGAGGTGACAGGACGTATGAGCGACATGGCGACCGGCGCGACCGCCGGCGCGACGGACGCGGCCCCCGTGTCCCCACGCCTCGCCGCCGTCTTCCTTCCCGCGCCTCTTCCCCGGGACAGCCGTGTCGCCTTCTGGGACGCGAACGGCGACGTATGGAAGGGGAGCGACCTGGCTGCCGCCCCTGACGGGGCCGGCCGAGGGGCCGACGCCCGCTCGGAGCGCGCGGAACAGGCGGTCACAGGGACGCCGGGGCCGCGCGGCGGGGGAGCGGCTGTGCGGACGGAGCTCACCGTCGTGCGGCGGCACGGACAGGGGGCCCGGCGCAGGAGCGCGCCCGCGTTGTCGCTGCCGATCGAGGACGCGCTGCCGCACCTCGTCCGGGCACGGCACGACCCGGCGGCGCATCCCGCCACGGCCTGCTGGGGCGCCGCCGCCCTGCACGCGTTGCGGCTCGTCGCCCGTGGGCGGCTGCTCCCCGGCCTGACCGCCACCGGGTACGACGCCTGGCGCGCGGGCCCTCTCGACCCGGACGACATCGCCCACCTGCGCGCGATCGCCGCCGCCCTGCCCCACGAGGGCCACGCGGTCCCGCTGCCCGGCTCCGGCCCGCTGCGCCTGCCCGAACCGGAGGCGCTGCTGCGCACCTTCCTCGACGCGGTGGCCGACACCCTGCCCCGCACCCCGGCCGCACCGCACACCTCCGGCAGGCCCTTCGCCGCCCGCGGACCGCAGCGCCTGCCGCACGCCCACGACTGGGCGGCCGAGGTCGCCGCCGGCATGGACGCGGGCGTACGCGTCTCACTGCGCCTGGACCTCTCCGCGCACAGCCTGTTCGACGGCGACGGCGACGGCGACGGCGACGGTGGGGGCGGGGGCGCCCGCGGTGCGGGCGCGGCGATCGTCCAGGTGCACAGCCTCGCCGACCCCACCCTCGTCGCCGACGCGGCGGCCCTGTGGGCGGGCGAGGCGGACGCGGCCTTCGGCCCGCGCGCACGCGTGGACGCCGCCCTGGCCGTACGGCGCGCGGCCCGCGTCTGGCCACCGCTGGACCGGCTCTCCGAGCAGGAGGTGCCCGACGTCCTCGCACTCTCCGAGGCCGAGGTGAGCGAGCTGCTCGGCGTGGCCGCGACCCGGCTCGCCACGGCCGGCGTCGCCGTGCACTGGCCGCGCGACCTGGCCCAGGACCTCACGGCGACCGCGGTCGTGCGCCCCGCGCCGGGCTCCGCCAAGGACGGCACCGGCTTCCTCGAGAGCGAGGAACTGCTCAGGTTCCGCTGGCAACTGGCGCTGGGCGGCGACCCGCTCAGCGACGCCGAGATGGACGTGCTCGCCGAGGCCCACCGACCGGTGGTGCGGCTGCGGGACCGCTGGGTGCTCGTGGACCCGGCCCTCGTCCGCAAGGCCCGCAGACGAGACCTCGGCCTGCTCGACCCGGTCGACGCGCTCTCCGTCGCCCTCACCGGCACCGCGGAGGTCGACGGGGAGACGGTCGAGGCGGTGCCCGTCGGCACGCTGGCGGCCCTGCGGGACCGGCTCACGGCCGGCGTACGGCCCGCCGAACCGCCACCGGGCCTCGAGGCCACCCTGCGCGACTACCAACTGCGCGGCCTGGGCTGGCTCGACCTGATGACTTCCCTCGGTCTCGGCGGCTGCCTCGCCGACGACATGGGCCTCGGCAAGACGGTCACTGTCATCGCCCTGCACCTCAAGCGGGCGCACCGCGAACCCACCCTGGTGGTCTGCCCGGCCTCCCTGCTGGGCAACTGGCAGCGGGAGATCAACCGGTTCGCCCCCGGCGTCCCCGTCCGCCGCTTCCACGGCCCGGACCGCACCCTGGACGGCCTCGACGGCGGCTTCGTGCTCACCACGTACGGCACGATGCGCTCCGCGGCGCCTCTGCTGGCCGGGCAGCCCTGGGGCATGGTCGTCGCCGACGAGGCCCAGCACGTGAAGAACCCGTACTCGGCGACCGCGAAGGCGCTGCGTACGATCCCGTCCCCCGCGCGCGTGGCCCTCACCGGCACCCCCGTGGAGAACAACCTCTCCGAACTGTGGGCCCTGCTCGACTGGACCACGCCCGGGCTCCTCGGCCCGCTGAAGTCCTTCCGCGCCCGGCACGCCCGCGCGGTGGAGAGCGGCGGGGCCGAGGACAACGGCGAGGCCGTGCGGCGCCTGGGCCGCCTCGTACGCCCGTTCCTGCTGCGCCGCAGGAAGTCCGACCCCGGCATCGTCCCCGAGCTTCCGCCCAAGACCGAGACGGACCACCCCGTTCCGCTCAGCCGCGAACAGGCCGCCCTGTACGAGGCCGTGGTGCGCGAGTCGATGCTCGCCATCGAGACCGCGGAGGGCATGGCCCGGCGCGGGCTGGTCCTGAAGCTGCTGACCTCGCTCAAGCAGATCTGCGACCACCCGGCGCTCTACCTGAAGGAGGAGCACGCGCGCGGGGGTGACCGGCCGGCGGCGCGCTCCGGCAAGCTGGCGCTCCTGGACGAACTGCTGGACACCCTGCTCGCCGAGGACGGTTCGGCGCTGGTCTTCACGCAGTACGTCGGCATGGCCCGCCTGATCACCTCCCACCTCACAGGCCGCGCGGTCCCCGTGGACCTTCTCCACGGCGGTACGCCGGTCCCGGAGCGCGAGCGCATGGTGGACCGCTTCCAGAGCGGCGCGACCCCCGTCCTCGTCCTGTCGCTGAAGGCGGCGGGCACGGGCCTGAACCTCACGCGCGCGGGCCATGTCGTCCACTTCGACCGCTGGTGGAATCCGGCGGTCGAGGAACAGGCCACCGACCGCGCCTACCGCATCGGCCAGACCCAGCCGGTCCAGGTGCACCGCCTGATCACCGAGGGCACCGTGGAGGACCGCATCGCCGAGATGCTCGCCGCGAAGCGCGCCCTGGCCGACGCGATCCTCGGCACGGGCGAGTCGGCGCTCACGGAACTGACCGACCGCGAGCTGTCCGACCTGGTCTCGCTGCGCAGGGAGGCCTGATGGACGAACGCCCCGCCGACGCGGCCCGCCGAGCCCTGCGAGCCGCCCGCGAACAGCAGACCGGGCCCCTCGACGGACCCGCGGACCGGCGCAGGCCCGGGCCGGACGACCCGGCCGGTGCGGGGAGCCGTCCCGGGGACGCCGCACGGGACGCCCTGCGGCGTGCGGTGTCAGCCCGGCGCGGCGACGGCACGGCGGAGGAGGGGGCCGCGGACGAGGGGGCCGGGCACGGGCCGTCCAAGGCCGCGGAGGCCGCGGAGGACACAGAGACCGCAAAGGACACGGAGGGCACGGAGGAGTCGGAGGAGTCGGAGGAGTCGGCACCCCGACCGGCGGTGCCGTCCTCCGGCGCCCCGGCGGACGGCGCCGCACCACGGCGGCCCGCGGGGGCGCGTCCCTCGGAGGCCGCGCGCGAGGCGCTGCGCGGCGCCCTGGCCCGGCGTGCGGCCCGTGCGGAGCGCTCCGGCGAGGACGCCGCACAGGCGGAGCCCCGGACGCGGGACCTCTCTGCCGCGAGCCCCCCGACGAGCGTCCTCACGGCGAACCGCGCCACACAGGACCGCGGTCCTGTCGCCTCCCACGCGGACGGGCCGCCCACCCCGCCCGCCGGCCCTCCGGACCACACGCCACAGGAAGCCGTTCCTGGCGCCCCCTTCGCGGACGTCCCCTGGGCGGGGACGGGGTCCCCCCTGGTGCCGGACGGCCCCGAGCGCCTGGCGCCGCCCCGGACGCCCCGCACGATGGCCTCCCCACGCCGGGACGGTGAACTCCGGCGTACGTTCCCGGCGTTTCCGGCGCGGGAGGCGGATGCGGCGCGGTTCGCCGAGACCTGGTGGGGCAACGCGTGGATCGACGCGCTGGAGGAGGGCGCCCTGGACGCGGCCAGGCTGGCCCGCGGGCGCGAATACGCGCAGACGGGGCACGTGGACGCCGTCACCGTCACCCCGGGACTGGTCCTGGCGTACGTGCAGGGGAGCCGTCCGCGCCCGTACCGGGTCCAGGTACGGCTGCGGACGCTGGACGACGCCGACTGGGACCGCTTCCTGGACGCCGTGGCCGAGCGCCCCGGGCACATCGCCGCGCTCCTCGACAAGGAGATGCCCCAGTCCCTCGCCGACTGCGGTGTCCCGCTGCTCCCCGGCCCGGGTGACCTGGAGCCCCACTGCAGCTGCCCCGACCGCGGCCACCCCTGCAAACACGCCGCTGCCCTCTGCTACCAGACCGCACGCCTGCTGGACGCCGACCCCTTCGTCCTGCTGCTGCTCCGCGGCCGGGGCGAGCGCGAACTGCTCGACGCCCTGTCCCGGCTGAACGCCACCCGCGCGGCGCGCGCCGCGCAGGAGCGGGAACCGGAGCCGTTCCCGGGGATGCGAGCGGCCGAGGCGCTGGTCGAGAGGCACCGCCCGCCGCTGCCGGCGCCACTGCCGCCACCCCCGCACCCGGAACAGCCCCCGGTGTACCCGGCGGCGCCGGGCGGCCCCGACCCGTTCGCCCTGGACCAGTTGGCCACCGACGCCGCCGCCCGCGCCCACGCGATGCTCACCACCGGCCGCGACCCGGTCGGCGGGCTCACCCTTTGGCAGGACGCGGTACGACTCGCCGCCGCCCGCCCCGGCTCCGGACTGACCGCGGCCACCCGCGCCCTGTACGCCTCGCTCGCCGCCACCACCGGCCGCAGCACGGCCGAACTGGCGCGCGCGGTGGCCGCCTGGCGCCAGGGCGGCGCGGAAGGACTCGCCGTGCTGGAGGATCCCTGGGACCCGCCGGCCGGCCGGTTCGACCGGGCGCGCCCGCTGCTCCTCGCCGCCGACCTGCCCGCCTTCCGCCCCTGGCGCAACCGGCTCACCCACCCCCGCGGTCACCTCCAGCTCCGCCTGGGCCGGGACGGCCTGTGGTACGCGTACGAATCGGAGCCGGACCGCGACGACTGGTGGCCCCGCGGTACGCCCGACCTCGACCCGGTCGGCGCCCTGACCGGCCTGGGCGCACCGGGCGCTCTCTGACAGTTCCGACGTGCGCCTTTTGAATTCAAACCGGTCGATGGCCCGCGGGCGGCGCTGACTGAGTGATATCGGGCGGCTTTTCAGAACGGTGGTTTTGCGTAAGTGTCGTCAGTGCCGATATTGGCATTGTTTACGACGGCCGGCGCACGCTTGAATTTCGGGTTGATCGGCTTTGCCTGGCTGTTTTCCGGACAATCATCCAGGAGGATTGCACGCATGAGGGCTGCGCTTCGACGGTCCCGTCTCAGAACTGCCGGCCTCCTTTCGTTCGTCGGCGCCCTTACTGTCGTATTTCATTCCGTCCCCACCGTGACCGCTGCGGCCGACGCGCTCGAGAGGGCACAAGCCGACGGTCCGAAGGGCGCCGTGAGCGCCGATTTCAGACCCCGGCGCATCACCGGCGGCGGTGACGAAGACCCCCACGGGGATAAAATCGATAAACCGCGTGGGCCACAAGGGCATGGGCCGCACCGCCCACAAGGCAAAAAAGGTCCCCAGGGCCCCCAAGGCGCCCAGGGAGCCACCGGCACGCAGGGCCCGCAGGGCGACCCCGGCCCGCAGGGCTCGGGCCCGCAGGGCCCACAGGGGAACCAGGGCACCCAGGGCACCCAGGGCACCCCTGGGGCGGAGGGCCCCAGCGGCCCGCAGGGCTCGACAGGGACGCAGGGCCCCCAGGGAGCGACGGGACCTCAGGGTGATCCTGTTGCGGGTCCGCAGGGTCCGCAGGGTGAGGCCGGGCCTCAGGGTGATCCTGTTCCGGGTCCGCAGGGTCCGCGGGGTGATGTGGGTCCGCAGGGGGCGATGGGGCCTCAGGGTGATCCTGTTGCGGGTCCGCAGGGTCCGCAGGGTCCGCAGGGTGAGGCCGGGCCTCAGGGGGATCCTGTTCCGGGTCCGCAGGGTCCGCGGGGTGATGTGGGTCCGCAGGGGGTGATGGGTCCTCAGGGTGATCCTGTTCCGGGTCCGCAGGGCCCGCGGGGTGATGTCGGGCCGCAGGGAGCGACGGGGCCTCAGGGTGATCCTGTCGCGGGTCCGCAGGGTCCGCAGGGTGAGGCCGGGCCTCAGGGTGATCCTGTTTCGGGTCCGCAGGGTCCGCGGGGTGATGTGGGTCCGCAGGGGGCGATGGGTCCTCAGGGTGATCCTGTTGCGGGTCCGCAGGGTCCGCAGGGCGAGGCCGGGCCGCAGGGTGATCCTGTTCCGGGTCCGCAGGGTCCGCAGGGCGAGGCCGGGCCGCAGGGTGATCCTGTTCCGGGTCCGCAGGGTCCGCAGGGTGAGGCCGGGCCTCAGGGGGATCCTGTTCCGGGTCCGCAGGGTCCGCGGGGTGATGTCGGGCCGCAGGGAGCGACGGGGCCTCAAGGTGATCCTGTCGCGGGTCCGCAGGGTCCCCAGGGCGAGGCCGGACCGCAGGGAGCAACCGGCCCCCAGGGCGACCCCGTCGCAGGTCCGCAAGGCCCACAGGGGATCCAGGGCTCCATCGGTGCTGAGGGCACCAGCGGACCGCAGGGCGCCACGGGTGATCAGGGACCGCAAGGAGTCCAGGGTTCTACCGGAGCCCAGGGCGAGGCAGGTCCTCAAGGCCCGCAGGGTTTTGGTTCGACTGGTCCCCAGGGCTCCACGGGGCCGCAGGGCACGACGGGCGCTCAGGGACCGCAAGGCGACACCGGACCGCAGGGTCTCACCGGGACGCAGGGCTCTGACGGTGCTCAGGGCACGACCGGGCCGCAGGGCTCCGATGGTGCTCAGGGTTCGCAGGGTTTCCAGGGATTGGCCGGCCCGCAGGGCGTTCAGGGTTTCGACGGTGCTCAGGGCTTGACAGGGGCACAGGGCGCTGTGGGTGCCGAGGGACCTCAGGGTTTCCAGGGTTCGGTCGGCGTTCAGGGTGCGACTGGACCTCAAGGAGAGGCTGGCATTCAAGGCCCTCAGGGCTTCCAAGGGGCCGAAGGTCTTCAGGGCGTCGCCGGCCCGCAGGGCTCTGATGGCGCTCAGGGTTCGCAGGGTTTCCAGGGCTTGGCCGGACCGCAGGGCGTGCAGGGTTTCGACGGTGCTCAGGGTTCAAGTGGCCCTCAGGGCTTGACAGGGGCACAGGGCGCCGTGGGTGCCGTGGGACCTCAGGGCTTCCAGGGTTCGGTCGGCGTTCAGGGTGCGACTGGACCTCAAGGAGAGGCTGGCATTCAAGGCCCTCAGGGCTTCCAAGGGGCCGAAGGTCTTCAG
>NZ_JBIBWH010000008.1:4046-4830 GCF_043081205.1 Streptomyces sp. NPDC014889 | reverse complement strand
AGGGCGTCGCCGGCCCGCAGGGCTCTGACGGTGCTCAGGGTTCGCAGGGTTTCCAGGGTTCGGTCGGCTCGCAGGGTGCCGCTGGAGTTCAGGGAGAGGCTGGCGTCCAGGGTCCGCAGGGTGTCCAGGGCGCTGAGGGTTCTCAGGGCGTCGCCGGGCCGCAGGGCTCTGATGGTGCTCAGGGTTCGCAGGGTTTCCGGGGTTCGGTCGGCGTTCAGGGTGCGACTGGACCTCAAGGAGAGGCTGGCGTTCAAGGCCCTCAGGGCGTCCAAGGGGCCGAAGGTGTTCAGGGCACGACCGGACCTCAGGGTTCTGCAGGAGTTCAGGGTGCCACGGGATTCCAGGGCTCCACCGGTTCCGAAGGCCCGCAGGGCTCTCAGGGCTTCCAAGGCACGACCGGACCTCAGGGCATCACTGGAGCTCAGGGTGCCATCGGAGCGCAGGGTACGACCGGTGCTCAGGGAGCGACCGGAGCGCAAGGTGCTGCGGGAGTCCAAGGCTCCACCGGTTCTCAAGGCCCTCAGGGCTTCCAAGGCGCGACCGGACCTCAGGGCACCACGGGAGCCCAGGGCGCCACCGGGGCGCAAGGCACCACCGGAGCCCAGGGAACGACCGGAGCCCAAGGCGCCACCGGAGCCCAAGGCTCCCAGGGTTTCCAAGGCACCAGCGGGCCTCAGGGCACGACCGGGCCTCAGGGCATCACTGGAGCTCAGGGTGCCATCGGAGCGCAGGGTACGACCGGTGCTCAGGGAGCGACCGGAGCGCAAGGTGCTGCGGGAGTCCA
>NZ_JBIBWH010000008.1:0-3946 GCF_043081205.1 Streptomyces sp. NPDC014889 | reverse complement strand
AGGCTCCACCGGTTCTCAAGGCCCTCAGGGCTTCCAAGGCACGACCGGACCTCAGGGCACCACGGGAGCCCAGGGCGCCGCCGGAGCCCAAGGCTCCACCGGTTCGCAAGGCCCTCAGGGCTTCCAAGGCACGACCGGACCTCAGGGCACCACGGGAGCCCAGGGCGCCACCGGGGCGCAAGGCACAACCGGAGCCCAGGGAACGACCGGAGCCCAAGGCGCCACCGGAGCCCAAGGCACCAGCGGGCCTCAGGGCACGACCGGGCCTCAGGGCACGACCGGACCTCAGGGCACCACTGGAACCCAGGGCGCCGCCGGAGCCCAAGGCTCCACCGGTTCGCAAGGCCCCCAGGGCTTCCAAGGGGCCACCGGGGCGCAGGGCGTCCAGGGTGGGGGATCGAACGGAACGCAGAGTGTCGTGGTGTCCAGCACCCTCCCCGGCGGTCAGCCCGCCAGGACTCTCAATACGGCCATGTGCCCGGCGGGCCATTACGCCACCGGTGGCGGCACCTACGACGTCGACACGTCGACCGGAAACATCAAACCGACCTCAGGAGGTGCACACCCGGTCGGCTCACCCCCCACCGGCTTTCAGTCGCAGCTCGACAGCAGCACAGGCGCCGACGAAGAGACTGTGGTGTTCGTGATCTGCCGGCCGTGACTGATCGTTCCAACGATCAGTGAGGGTCGGCGGTACGTTGCAGCGCGACCACGGCGGCGTCGTCGGACAGGCGTCCGCCGACGTGGTCCAGCAGGTCGGCCCGCAGATGATGGACCAGGGCCACGGGAGTGTCCTGCGCCCAGGAAGCGGCCCGAGCGGTGAGCGGGTAGAAGACGCCGCTCGGGTCGCGCGCCTCGACCACACCGTCGGTATACAGCAGGAGGAGGTCCCCGGGCTCCAGATGGAAGGTGTCCACCCGGTACTCCGGTGTGGTCAGCTCACCCAGCCCCAGCGGCGGCGCGGGAGCGCTGGCGCGCAGCGTGACGACCTGCCGGTCGCGCAACAGCAACGGCGGCGGGTGGCCGCAGGACACGATCCGGGCCGGTGACGGCGTGTCGGGGATGTCGACGATCGCGGCCGTGATGAAGCATTCCCCCTCCTGGCCGGGCTCGGTGGGCTCGGCCAGGTTCCAGCACACGCTGCGCTCCAGGTAGGTCATCAGCTCGGGCAGGCCCGCCGTACGGTGCGCGGCCTCCCGGAACGCGCCCAGCAGCAGCGAGGCGTCCCCCATCGCGGTCAGGCCCTTGCCCATCACATCGCCGATGATCAGCCGTGTGCCGAAGGAGGTGCGGACGGCCGCGTACAGGTCGCCGCCGATCAGCGCCTCCTCCTGGGCCGCCATGTAGACCGAGGCCACCCGCAGCGGCCCGATGCGCCGCGGCAAGGGCCTGAGCACCACCCGCTGCGCGGCCTCCGACACTCTTCGTACCTGCTCCAGCTCATGGCTGTGCCGCTCGCGCAGATAACGGAACACGGTCACGACCACCGAGACCACGACCAGGGAGATGATCTGCGCGCCGACGCTCTCCGAGGTGAGGAGGTGGAACCCCGCACCGACGCCGAGCAGGGCTCCGATGGCGATGAGGCCGACCAGTGCGGTGATGAAGGGACTGGCGAAGGAGGCGGTGATCGCTGGGGCCACGATCAGCAGGGGCCCCAGCGGTACATGGGGCGGGGTCAGGATGTCGGCGACGATGATGGCGGCGATCAAACCGAGCGGCACCGCGAGCAGAGCGTCACTGGCCTGCCACGAGTGATGTCGGTGCGGCATCCGCCGCCAAGGACGCATGTTTCCTGCTTACCACCCCCCACTGGGGCACGGCAGCCCGGAAGGGTCCGGCGAGGTTGCTGGGGCGGGCGACGGCGGCAGTGACGTGGTCGATCGCGACCCGCCGCACGAAGGCACTCCTGGTGCGAAATACTCTCCCGATGAGTTCACGCACTTCCCCGATCAGCCGGCCGATCACGATACGGAGGGCCGTCGCGCGGGATGCCAAACGGCTCACGCGGCTCGTGCGTGGCTCAGGCGCCTACCAGGGTAAGTACGCGGCCGCAGTCGCGGGCTACCGGGTCGGACCTGATTACATCGAGGCCCACCGCGCCTTCGTGGCCGTCGGCGCCGACGAGCATGGAGGCCCAGTCCTCGGGTTCTACTCGCTCATCCTCGCTCCACCGGAGCTCGACCTGCTGTTCGTCGCCGACGAGGCGCAAGGACGGGGTATCGGACGACTGCTCGTCACGCACATGCAGTCCGAGGCCCGTGCCGCCGGGCTCGACCGTGTCAAAGTCGTGTCGCATCTTCCCGCCGCGGACTTCTACCACCGCGTCGGTGCGGTGCGCAGCGGGACAGCGCTCGCGAACCCGCCCGCCGTGCCGTGGGACCGTCCCGAATTCGAGTTTCGCATTCCTTCGGACTAACGAGGCGCAGTCGGCGACGCCACGCTCAGGCCGACGTGCTGCGCGGCGGTAGGTCAATGTGAGCGTCGGACTGGGCCTCGGAGCTGCTTGAGCCGCCCATGGACGGTCGAGGCGGACTACCTCATCTTCGAGCGCACGGAAATCTATGCTCGCCAGAGTAGACATTGGGTGGCGGCATGGTTATTGTTTCTCTCGTAGCCGAGATCGAGCGAGGTCCGGCAGAGATGAACTGCCGGGCAGTTTCCGTCAGTGAGTAGTTGATCAAGAGGGAAGAACGGAGGAGCCGAACGCCATCAGGATCGCCCGGGTGGAAGTCCTGGACCCGGGTACCGCAGGACATCGATAGTGAGGTGGTCTCCGGTCAAGCAACCGCGATCCCCGCGCCCCCGGCAGCGTCTCGGTCGGGTCCGCGGAAACAGAGGGCCGGCGCAGTATCAGGGCCGGCAGATGGTGTAGTAGTTCCTTCGGGGCCCTGGTGCCGGACGGCACCAGGGCCCCTCCACGCGTTCCGCAGAGAGGTGCAATGACAGCAGACGACGCCTTCGGCCGTCTCGACGACGACGATTACCCCGCCTACACCATGGGCCGGGCCGCCGAGATGCTCGGCACCACACAGGGCTTCCTTCGCGCCATCGGCGAAGCCCGCCTCATCACTCCACTCCGCTCCGCGGGCGGCCACCGCCGCTACTCCCGCTACCAACTGCGCATCGCCGCCCGCGCCCGGGAACTCGTCGACCAGGGCACCCCCATCGAGGCCGCCTGCCGGATCGTCATCCTCGAAGACCAGCTCGAGGAAGCCCAGCGCCTCAACGCCGAGTATCGCCGCGCCGCCGAGTCGGCGAACCCAACGGCAGAAGCATGAGATGAGCGTGCCCGTCAGCGTCGGCGGGCACCGCGCGCACGGTCTCAGTGAGTTGGGTGATCATTTCCTATGGTGACGCGGTGTGTGGACGTGTAGCGTCTGCGTCAGCTGTCGTGGTTCGGAATTCCCTCTCGGCCCGCGCCTTCGGTGTGGGCGTTTTGCTGTGCTGTGCCGCAGGGACCAGGGCGATCACCTCCGTCTGCCACAGGGAGTGGGAGACGTTCATCGACTGGAAGGCATGAGACATGGCAACGGGAACAGTGAAGTGGTTCAACGCGGAGAAGGGCTTCGGCTTCATCGCCCAGGACGGCGGCGGCCCGGATGTCTTCGCGCACTACTCCGCGATCAACTCCACAGGCTTTCGTGAGCTCCAGGAGGGCCAGGCCGTGACGTTCGACGTCACCCAGGGCCAGAAGGGTCCGCAGGCCGAGAACATCAACCTGGCCTGACCTCGCAGACCTGTCGCCTGGCCACCCCGGCCTGCCGGGGTGGCCAGGCGACTCCCGTGCCCGGCCTCGATGCCCGCGGGGCCGCGGCCGGAACGGGGACCGTGCCGCCGCGGGCCAGGGCTCAGGCGTCGATGATGACGGGGATGATGAGGGGCTGGCGGCGGTGGGTGCGGAACGCCCAGTTCGCCACGGCACGGGCGACGAGTTGTTCGAGTT
>NZ_JBIBWH010000007.1:273954-441074 GCF_043081205.1 Streptomyces sp. NPDC014889 | reverse complement strand
GCGTTGACTTTTGGCACGCTGTTGAGTTCTCAAGGAACGGACGCTTCCTTCGTACTCACCCTCTCGGGCTTTCCTCCGGGCGCTTCCCTTCGGTGATCCAAACTCTATCAGGCTTTTCCCGTCTCTCTGACCACCGTCCTGCGGGCATGCAGAAGATGATCCCGGGATAGGATCTGACAAGTATGGGTGCTGCCGGGCAAGGACGCCTGGTGGCGCCGCTGAGCCCCGAGCAGGGGTACGACTGTACATGGACCCGCGGAGTGGGTGCAAACCGTTTCGTTTGGTGGTCTAGACCACCAACGTGAGCTGTGTAAGCTCTCGCCCGTAACCGGTGCTTACCGTGACATAGCTTGCCGCCACACCGCGCCGTCTCCGGCGATCAATGGCGGCGCACATGAATCTCCACCCCTGGGAGGCTTCCCATGACCACCGTGACGTCCCCCGTCGCAGGACGCGCCATCGGACTGGCGGCCGTGCCGGACCCGGTCTTCTCCGGGGCCATGGTCGGCCCCGGCACCGCGCTCGATCCGGTACGTGAGCCCGCGGACGCCGTGGCCCCCGTCGACGGAGTCATCGTCTCGTTGCACCCGCACGCCTTCGTCGTCGTCGACGAGCAGGGGCGCGGAGTGCTCACCCATCTCGGCATCGACACCGTGCAGCTCAACGGCGAGGGCTTCGAGCTGCTGGTGAAGAAGGGCGACACGGTGGTGCGCGGTCAGGCGGTGGTGCGCTGGAACCCCGCCGCCGTCGAAGCCGCCGGCAAGTCCCCCGTGTGCCCGGTCGTGGCCCTTGAGGCCACCGCCGACAGCCTCTCCGATCTTCGCGACAGCGGAGAGGTGAAGACCGGCGACAGCCTCTTCACCTGGAAGTGACCCCGCTGCCTCCCCTGGGACGGCCTCCCGAGGGGTGGCGCACATCAACCACCGCGGCGGTGGGACCCGCCGCACTACCGGAGACGGGTGAGATGGAGACAACGCTGCGAGGCGTCGGTGTGAGCCACGGTGTGGCGATCGGCGAGGTTCGGCACATGGGTACGGCGGTGCTGGAACCGCCGGCCAAGCAGATCCCCACTGAAGAGGCGGAGCGCGAACAGGGGCGCGCCCGTCAGGCGGTGGAGGCCGTCGCGGCCGATCTGATGGCACGCGGCAATCTGGCCGGGGGCGAGGCGCAGGCGGTGCTCGAGGCACAGGCCCTGATGGCGCAGGACCCCGAACTGATCGCGGATGTGGAGCGGCGTATCGCCGTCGGCAGCACGGCCGAGCGCGCGGTGTACGACGCGTTCGCCGCCTACCGGGACCTGCTCGCCGGTGCCGGTGAGTACTTCGCGGGCCGGGTGGCCGACCTGGACGACGTGCGGAACCGTATCGTCGCCCGTCTGCTCGGGGTGCCGATGCCGGGTGTGCCGGACAGCGACGAGCCGTACGTGCTGGTCGCCCGTGACCTGGCGCCGGCGGACACGGCGCTGCTGGACCCGACGCTGGTCCTGGGCTTCGTCACCGAGGAGGGCGGTCCGACGAGTCACAGCGCGATTCTGGCGCGGGCGCTCGGTGTGCCGGCCGTGGTGGCGCTGCCCGGCGCCGTGGAACTGGCCGAGGGCACGGTGATCGCCGTCGACGGCAGCACCGGCGAGATCTTCGTGAACCCCGGTGAGGAGAAGAAGGCCCAGTTGGAGGCCGCGGCCGCTGAGCGCAGGGCGGCGCTGGCCTCCGCGACCGGTCCCGGTGCCACGTCGGACGGCCACAAGGTGCCGCTGCTCGCGAACATCGGCGGTCCGGCGGATGTGGCGGCGGCGCTCGAAGCCGGTGCCGAGGGTGTGGGTCTGTTCCGGACCGAGTTCCTGTTCCTGGACGACGACAAGAACGCGCCGTCCGAGGAGAAGCAGGTCGCGACCTACCGGCAGGTCCTTGAGGCCTTCCCCGAGGGCCGGGTCGTGGTGCGTGTGCTGGACGCGGGCGCGGACAAGCCGCTGGGCTTCCTGACGCCGGCCGACGAGCCGAACCCGGCTCTCGGCGTGCGGGGGCTGCGGACGCTGCTCGAACACCCGGAGGTGCTGCGCACTCAGCTGTCGGCGCTCGCCAAGGCCGCCGAGGGCCTGCCGGTCTACCTCGAGGTGATGGCCCCGATGGTCGCGGACCGGACGGACGCCAGGGCGTTCGCGGACGCGTGCCGTGACGCCGGGCTGCGGGCGAAGTTCGGTGCGATGGTCGAGATCCCGTCGGCCGCGCTGCGGGCGCGCTCGGTGCTTCAGGAGGTGGAGTTCCTTTCGCTGGGGACCAATGACCTCGCGCAGTACACCTTCGCCGCCGACCGTCAGGTGGGTGCGGTGTCCCGCCTGCAGGACCCCTGGCAGCCCGCGCTGCTCGACCTGGTCGCGATCGCCGCCGAGGCGGCGCGGGCCGAGGGCAAGAGCTGCGGTGTCTGCGGTGAGGCCGCGTCCGACCCGCTGCTCGCGTGTGTGCTGACCGGTCTGGGTGTCACCTCCCTCTCCATGGGTGCGGCGTCGCTTCCCCATGTACGGGCGACGCTGGCGAAGTTCACGCTGGCGCAGTGCGAGCGGGCGGCGGCCGCGGCGCGGGCCGCGGAGAGCGCGGACGAGGCGCGTGGCGCGGCGCAGGCGGTGCTGTCCGGCGAGTGACCGTGCCCGGCCGGTCGCCGGCTGGTTTGCGAGGGGCGCTCCACTGTCCGGTGGGGCGCCCCTCGGTTGTTCAGCCGTGCCGCGGGGCCGGTCCTTCCTCTCCGAGGTCGGGTGGCTCGCCGTAGTCGACGCCGGATTCCGGGGAGATCAGGTCGCCGGATTCGATGTCGGTGCAGTAGGCGTCGAAGACCTCGCCGGCGGTGAGCGGTTCGAGGCCGCCGGCGCGCAGGCGCCAGCCGTAGACGCGGTCGGCGGTGCCGGGGGCGGTGGTGCGCATGACGAGCCCGCCGGGGCCGTCGGTGGCGATGCCGAGGGCGAGGACCGTGGTGAACTCCAGGGCTTCGGCCTCGTCGAGTTGTGTGGTGTCGCCTTCGTCGTCGGCGTGGAGGACGGCGAGGAGGGTTTCGGGTGTGCCGGTGACGCTGCACACCAGGTGCCTGTTGCCCGGCGGGGCCGTGTCGAGGATGCGGGCCACGAGGTCCGCGGCGCGGGCGAAGGCGGCACGGCCGATGTTCTCGCCGCAGGAGGCGCAGGGGCCGAGCCGGGCCAGGAGGGTGGAAGCATACTCCCAGGTGGCCTGGCGGACGGCCTCGTCGACGAGGTCGGGGACGAGTTCGGCCAGGGGCCGGCCGTCGTAGGGAAGTGCGGGGCCCGTGCCGGCGAGTTCGGCGGTGAAGCGGGCGCGGCTGGACGGGACGTCGGGGTCGAGACCGGTGGCCTCGCAGTATTCGGCGTACTCCTCGGGGTCGAAGAGGGCCACCGTGGTGTGGCCGCCCTGCGCGGCCACGAGTCGGAGGAGTTTCTCGACCTGGTGGAGGTAAGTGGTGTGGTCGTCGAAGGTGAAGCTGCGGTAGCGCCGCATGGCGCGGAAGTCCTGTTCGTCGGTGAGCAGGCCGATGGTGCCGGCGATCTCCCGGCGCAGGACGCGTCGCATGGTCAGGTGGTCGGTGTGCGCCATGTTTCCCCCTGTGAGCGCAGTCGATCTGTGCTCACTCACCGTAATCGGCGCCACTGACAACGGGGCCGGGCCGGTGTTCGCGGGGCGTGCGGTCCCCCCGCCGTGGGTGGGGGGACCGGGGTGCTCAGGCGCGCTTGCGGGCCAGTTCTTCGTAGAAGCGCAGCAGGTCGAGGTCGTCGACCGAGCCGGGGTTGACCGCCTTGTCCAGCGGCGTGCCCTGGAGGAGGCGCTTGACCGGGACCTCGATGCGCTTGCCGGTGAGGGTGTGCGGGATGCCCGGCACCTCGATGACCTCGTCGGGGACGTGGCGTGGGGAGAGCTGTTCGCGGATGGTCCGCTTGATGCGGCCGAGCAGCGCGTCGTCGAGGGCGGCGCCGGGGGTCAGCTGCACGAAGAGGGGCATCCAGTAGCCGCCGTCGGGCTGTTCGACGCCGATGACGAGGGATTCCTTGATCTCGGGGAGGCGTTCGACGGCTTCGTAGATGTCGGCGGAGCCCATCCTCACGCCCTGGCGGTTGAGCGTGGAGTCGGAGCGGCCGTGGATGATCACCGAACCGCGGGAGGTGAGCGTGATCCAGTCGCCGTGCCGCCATACGCCGGGATACATGGCGAAGTAGCTGTCGTGGTAGCGGCTGCCGTCGGGGTCGTTCCAGAAGTGGATCGGCATGGAGGGCATGGGGTTGGTGACCACGAGTTCGCCGACCTCGTCGATCAGCGGTGTGCCGTTCGGGTCCCAGGACTGCAGGTCGGTGCCCAGGCACGGGGCCTGGAGTTCGCCGATGTGGACCGGGAGGGTCGGTACGGCTCCGGCGAAGCAGGAGCACACGTCGGTGCCGCCGCTGACGGAGGCGATCCACAGGTCCGCCCCGCTCTCGGCGAACTCGTCGTGCAGCCAGCGGAACCCGTCGGGCGGCAGCGGCGATCCGGTCGTCGCGACACACTGCACCGTCGACAGGTCGAAGTCGCGCGAGGGGTGCACTTCCGCCTTGCGGCAGGCCATGACGTAGGCGGCGGAGGTGCCGAAGAGGGTGGCGCCGGTGCGTTCGGCGATACGCCACTGGGCGCCGGTGTCGGGATAGCCGGGGCTGCCGTCGTACAGGATGATCGTCGTGCCGGTCAGCAGTCCGGAGACGAGGAAGTTCCACATCATCCAGCCGGTCGACGTGTACCAGAAGAAGCGGTCTTCGGGGCCGAGGTCGCAGTGCAGGCCGAGTTGCTTGAGGTGCTCGACGAGGATGCCGCCCTGGGACTGCACGATCGCCTTGGGCAGGCCGGTGGTGCCCGAGGAGTACAGCACCCACAGGGGGTGGTCGAAGGGCACCGGTTCGAAGACGGGTTCGACGTCGGCGGAGGTCAGGCCGGACCACTCCAGGGCGCCCTCGGGTGCTTCGGTGCCGAGGAGCGGGATGTGGACGACCGCGCGCAGGGTGGGCAGTTCGCGGCGCAGTTCGGCGACGACGTCGCGGCGGTCGTGCTCCTTGCCGCCGTAGCGGTAGCCGTCGACGGTGAACAGGACGACGGGTTCGACCTGCTGGAATCGGTCGAGGACGCTGCGGGCGCCGAAGTCCGGGGCGCAGGAGGTCCAGACGGCGCCGACGGCGGCCGCGGCGAGGAGGGCGACGACGGCCTCGGGGATGTTCGGCAGGTAGCCGCTGACCCTGTCCCCCGGGCGTACGCCGAGGGCGCGCAGCTCGGCGGCCAGGGAGCCCACCTGGCGGCGCAGCTCGGACCAGGTCACCGGGCGCGGTTCGTGCGTCTCGTCGACGTGGAGGAGCGCGGGCTCGTCCGCGCGCGTGGCGGCCGCGCGCAGGGCGTGCTCGGCGTAGTTCAGGGTGGCGCCGGGGAACCATTCGGCGCCGGGCATCGACCGGTCGCCCAGTACGCGCGCGTAGGGGCTGGTGAACCGTACGTCGAACCACTGTGTGACGGCGTTCCAGAAGGCTTCCAGCTCGTCGACGGACCAGCGGTGCAGGGCCGGGTAGCCGCCGGCGGCCGGAGCGCCGTGGTGCTCGGCGGCCCAGGCCTGGAACTTCGTGATCTGTGCCTGGGCGATCCGCTGCGGATCGGGCTGCCAGAGCGGCTGGGGGTTCGCGGTCGACATGGGGCGGCTCCCGGACTGTGCGCGTCGTGTGCGTCGGTCCGCGCACGTGCTGGGGTGTGCGCGTGACGCGGCTGACACGGACGATGCCATGTGATCGACTTCTGCACCAGGGTGCACCGCACATAGTCCCCGGCGTGAAGATGTGGTCGCGGCACGGATGAACGGCAGTTGAACGCCACGCGCGCACACAGCCGTGAATGGCAGGGTGAGCAGCATGGACGGTCGTGACCTGGTGCGTTCGGTGAAGGCGGTCGGTTCGGTGGGGGTGGCCCACGGGCTGCGCACGGTGCGGGCCGCGTGGCGCCGGCGGCGTGTCGACGCCGGCGGCCTGCCGTCGCGTGGGGCCGAACGCGCGCGCGTGCCCGGCGCGGTGCGGGACGTGGAGCCCGGGCCCGGGGGCGGGGTCGTCCGCTTCGCCCGCTCGGAGCTCCGTATCGCCGTCGCCGGGAACGGGGCGGTCTTCTGGGGCTGGGACGGCGCCGGGCCCGAGCCGTCGTACGCGCTCGCCGGCCCTTGCCCGGAGCCGGACTCGCGCGCGGTGCTGGAGCCGGACAAGGACGGCGGCTGGCGGATCGTGGCCGAGCGGGTCACCGTCGGCGTCTCGCGGCACGGTGCCATCGAGGTCCGCACCCCCGGGGGCGTGCCGCTGCGCCGGGATCTGCCACCACGCTGGTGGGAGCCGGCCGGCGGGGGCCCGGCACGGTGGTCGCAGCGGTCGGAGGTGGCGGCCGACGCGCGGTTCTTCGGTCTGGGCGGCCGGGCGCGCGGTCCGCGGCTGCGCGACGGCACCTATCGCCTGTGGAACACCGATCCCGGCCACGCGTGCGGTCCCGGTGACGATCCGCTCCACGTCACCATGCCGGTCCAGCTCGTCGTGGCCGACGCGGGCACGCACCTGGTGTTCCACGACAACTCCTGGGACGGCGCGGTCACCCTCCGGGAGGGGGCGGAGGGGGCCGGCTCGGGCCACGACAGGGCCGGGGTGAGCGAGCTCAGGATGGACGGGGGTCCGCTGCGCTGCTGGGTGGTTGTCGGCACCCCCGCGCGCGTGGCGCACGTCTGGTCCTCCCTCACCGGACCGGCCGCGCTGCCGCCGGCGTGGGCCCTGGGGCACCATCACACACGGTGGGGCGGCGACGAACAGGAGGTGCGGCGGATCGTCGCGGGCCACCACGAGCACGGACTGCCGCTGGACGCCGTGCACCTGGACGCCGGCCATTACGACGCGCATCAGGTGTTCACCATCGACGAGGACCGCTTCCCCAAGCTGCCGGTGCTCGCCGAGGAACTGCGGCGGGACGGGATCCGGCTGGTGTCCGTCGTCGAACCGGCCGTGAGGGCCGCGCCGGGGAACGCCGTGTACGACGGCGGTACGGCCGCGGGCGCCTTCGTGCGGGACGGCTCGGGCCGGCTGGTGCGGGGCGTCGTCCGGCCCGGGGAGGCGGTCTTCCCTGACTTCACGCACGCGCGCGTGCGGCAGTGGTGGGGCGGCTTGTACCGGGAGCGGCTGGATCAGGGCTTCGCCGGTTTCTGGCACGGCATGAACGAGCCGACCTCCTTCGCCGCCTTCGGGGAGACGACCCTGCCCCGGTCGGCCCGGCACGCCCTGGAGGGCCGGGGCGGCGACCATCGCCAGGCGCACAACGTGTACGCCCTGTGCATGGCCGAGGCGGCGTACGAGGGGCTGCTCGGCCTGGTGCCCGAGGAGCGGCCGTTCCTCTTCTCGCGGTCGGGGTGGGCCGGGATGCAGCGCTACGGCGGCGCCTGGTCGGGAGAGATGGCTGGCTGGGCGGGGCTGCGGGCGTCGCTGTCACTGGTCCTGGGGCTGGGCCTGTGCGGAGTGCCGTACTCCGGCCCGGACGTGGCAGGTTCCGGCGGCGGTCCCTCGCCCGAGTTGTATCTGCGCAGGCTCCAACTGGGGTCCTTCCTGCCGCTGTTCCGCACGCACGCCGGCCCGCGGGCGGGGCGCGGGGAGCCGTGGGAGTCCGGGCCGGAGATCCTGGAGCACGCGCGCGTGGCGCTCGTCGAGCGGCGGCGTCTGCTGCCGTACTTCGTGACCCTCGCGCATCTGGCGCGGCGCACCGGGGCGCCCTATGTGCGGCCGCTGTGGTGGGGCGCTCCGGAGGACCGGGCGCTGCGGGACTGCGAGGACGCCTTCCTGCTCGGCGACGGCCTTCTGGTCGCCCCTGTGCTCGATCCCGGTACGGACCGGCGGGCGGTGCGGCTGCCGCGGGGCCGCTGGTACGACACGGCGACGGGACGGGCGTACGAGGGGCCGGGGCAGGTGCTGGTCGACGCCCCGCTCTCCCGGATCCCGGTGTTCGCGCGCGCGGGCACCGTGATCCCCGTGCTGGGCGATGACGGCGGTCTTGAGCTGGAGGTGTGGGCGCCCGCTCCGGGGCGTGCCGGGGGCGGCCTCGTGGTGCCGGACGCGGGCGGCGGCTGGGAGGAGCCGGGGATCGAGCGCTACGCGACCCGCCGGCAGGGCGGGAAGGTCGTCGTCGAGTGCGAGCGGGAGGACGGTGCCGGCGAGCCGCCTCATCCGCTGCGCATACGGGGGCTCGGCGCGTCCTGACTCCGGGAGTGCGCCGGGATGAGAGGCGCCGGCCGCGCCACAGCGTGGGGCCGGCTCAGACGTAGCGGCCGTCGAACCAGGCCCGGACGGCCCGTGTGTGCAGGGGGAAGGCGAGTTCGGCGGGCCTGCGCAGCAGGTTCCGGTCCTCCGTCTCGTCGGTGGCGGTGAACGACGGCAGGCCCTCGGCGGGGCGCTCGGGCAGCAGTCCGAAGAGCAGCAGATGCCCGTCGGGAGAGCTCATCGCGTCGGCGAGCCGTACATCGCGCGCGGCCGCCTCGATCCCGGTCTCCTCCCGGAGCTCGCGGACGACGGCGTGACGCCAGTCCTCGTGGTCGTCGACGTAGCCGCCCGGCAGGGCCGTTCTCCCTCGCGCGGGGGCGATGGTGCGGGTGATGACGATCAGGGCGGTGCCCCGGGTGTCGTACACGGGCTGGAGGGCCACCGCGACCGGCAGCGGGTTGCGGTAGGCCACGGTGCCGCACGCCGGACAGGTGCGCGGCCGGCCGCCGACGCCCTCGCCGTACGGCGCTCCGCAGCTCGAACAGTGGGAGTGCGGTACGGACTTGGCGGTCGCGTGCGGTATGTCGGACACGCGCGGACTGTATCCGATCGGCGGGCGTACGTCCTCCGTCGGCGGTTGCCACCGTTGCCGCCGCCGTCCTTGACGCTCCCTGCGCGAGGGAGAACACTTCCCCGGGCGTGGGCGCCTTCGCCGCCCATCCCGGGCTGTTTCCGCCGATGTGGGACAAACTGTTACCAGTGAGGGCGCAGGGGATGGATGGTCCCGGCCCTCGGCCGCTTCTCCACCTCACAAGGGGTAGCCATGACGGACAACGCCGAGAAGTTCGTGGCCGCCATCGACCAGGGCACCACCTCGAGCCGCTGCATCATCTTCGACCACAGTGGCGCCATCGTCGCCGTCGACCAGCGCGAGCACCGCCAGATCTTCCCCAAGCCCGGCTGGGTGGAGCACGACGCCACCGAGATCTGGTCGAAGGTGCAGGCGGTGGTCGCGGGCGCGGTCGCCAAGGCGGGGCTGCGGGCCGACCAGCTCAGCGCGCTCGGCATCACCAACCAGCGCGAGACGACCGTCCTGTGGGACCGGGCCACCGGCAAGCCCGTGCACAACGCGATCGTCTGGCAGGACACGCGGACCGCGGCGCTCTGCAACGAGCTGGGCGGTTCCGAAGGGCAGGATCGTTTCCGCGAGCAGACCGGCCTGCCGCTCGCCAGCTACTTCTCCGGCCCCAAGGCGGCCTGGCTGCTGGACAACGTGCCCGGCCTGCGCGATCGCGCCGAGCGCGGTGAGATCGCCTTCGGCACGATCGACACCTGGCTCATCTGGAATCTGACCGGCGGCGTCGACGGCGGCCGGCACGTCACGGACGTCACCAACGCCGGCCGCACCATGCTGATGAACCTGCAGAACCTCCGGTGGGACCAGTCGATCCTGTCCGCCATGAACGTCCCCGAGGCGATGCTGCCCGAGATCAGATCCTCCTCCGAGGTGTACGGGGCCGCTGTCGGCCAGCTCGCCGGGGTGCCCGTGGCATCCGCCCTCGGCGACCAGCAGGCGGCCGTGTTCGGTCAGGCCTGCTACGACGTGGGCGACGCCAAGAACACCTACGGCACCGGCAGCTTCCTGCTGCTGAACACCGGCAACCGGCCCGTGCCGTCCAAGAGCGGCCTGCTCACCACCCTGGGCTACAAGATCGGCGACGAGGCCCCGGTGTACTGCCTGGAGGGCGCCATCGCCATCACGGGCGCGCTGGTGCAGTGGTTCCGCGACCAGCTCGGCATCATCCGCACCTCGGACGAGATCGAGACGCTCGCGGCGAAGGCGGAGAACAACGGCGGCGCTTACATCGTGCCCGCCTTCTCCGGCCTGTTCGCGCCGTACTGGCGCTCCGACGCGCGCGGGGTGGTCACCGGCCTGACCCGGTACGTCACCAAGGCGCACCTCGCGCGGGCGGTGCTGGAGGCGACCAGTTGGCAGACGCGCGAGGTCGTGGACGCCATGTACCAGGACTCCGGGGTACAGCTGACGACCCTGAAGGTCGACGGCGGCATGACGAAGAACAACCTGCTCATGCAGCACCAGGCGGACGTGCTCGACGTGCCGGTGATCCGGCCCAGGATCTCCGAGACCACCTGCCTGGGCGCCGCCTACGCGGCCGGGCTGGCCACGGGCGTGTGGAACGACCTCGAAGAGCTCAAGTCGCACTGGCAGAAGGACGCCGAGTGGATCCCTTCCATGGACGCCTCGGTCCGTGACCGCGAGTACCGCAACTGGCGCAAGGCCGTGGAGAAGAGCTTCGGCTGGCTGGACGACGGCGAGAGCTAGGGAGCCGGCCCTCAGGGCCTCGTACGCGGCCCGTACCCCCGTCCGGCCGGGGTGCGGGCCGTGTGTGCGGCGTCAGACGGCGGTGGCCCGGCGGCGTTGCGCGGCGTGGGCCATCGCGTGCTGGACGACCTCGATGAGGACCTCCTTCACCGACTCGCGTTCGCGGGCGTCGCACAGCAGCACCGGGACGAGGCCGTCGAGGTCGAGGGCCTGGCGGACGGTGTCCACGGCATAGCGGGCGGCGCCGTCGAAGCAGTTGACGGCCACGAGGAAGGGGATGGAGCGCCGCTCGAAGTAGTCCACGGCGGCGAAGCACTCCTCGAGGCGACGGGTGTCGGCCAGCACGACCGCGCCGAGCGCGCCCTCGGACAGTTCGTCCCACATGAACCAGAACCGCTCCTGCCCGGGCGTGCCGAAGAGGTACAGCACCAGGTCCTCGCGCAGCGTGATACGGCCGAAGTCCATCGCCACCGTGGTGGAGTGCTTGCCCTCCACGCCGCTGAGGTCGTCGACCGGCCGTCCGGCCTCGGTCAGCAGTTCCTCGGTGCGCAGCGGCCTGATCTCGCTGACCGCGCCGACGAGGGTCGTCTTACCCACGCCGAAGCCGCCGGCCACCAGGATCTTGAGCGTGACGGGCTCGACCGGGGGCTTGCCACGCTCGGAACGGCCGAGGATCATCGCGTGCTTCTCCTGCTCGATGCGGTGTCGGACGGCGGCGGGCCGTATCCTCCGCCGCCGGGGGTCTCGACGACGAGCACGTCGTCGGGGGCGACGTCCACGGAGTCCCGTCCGCCGAGTTCGGCGACCGTGCCGTCAGCGCGTTCCACCCGGTTGGCGCCGAGGGCGCCGGGCTCGCCGCCTGCCATGCCGTAGGGGGGCACCCTGCGGTGCTGGCAGAGCGTGGAGACGGTCATGGCCTCCAGGAAGCGGATGCGGCGCACCGCGCCGTCCCCGCCCGGCCACCGTCCGGCGCCGCCGCTGCCGCGCCGGACCGCGAACTCCTCCAGCCGCACGGGCAGCCGCCATTCGAGGACTTCGGGGTCGGTGAGCCGGGAATTGGTCATGTGTGTCTGGACCACACAGGCGCCGGGGAATCCGTCGCCCGCGCCCGATCCGGAGGCGACGGTCTCGTAGTACTGGTGGCGCTCGTTGCCGAAGGTGATGTTGTTCATCGTGCCGGAGCCCTCCGCCTGTACGCCGAGCGCCGCGTACAGGGCGCCGGTGATCGCCTGGGAGGTCTCCACGTTTCCCGCGACGACGGCGGCCGGGGGACGCGGGGAGAGCATGGAGCCGGGCGGCACGACGATCCTCAGGGGGCGCAGACAGCCGTCGTTGAGCGGGATGTCGTCGGCGACCAGTGTGCGGAAGACGTACAGGACGGCTGCGTTGACCACGGAGAACGGGGCGTTGAAGTTGGTGGTGAGCTGCTCGGAGGTGCCGGTGAAGTCGATCGTCGCCGACCGTCGCTCGCGGTCCACGCGCACCTGTACCCGGATGACGGCGCCCGAGTCGGTCTCGTAGGCGTACTCGCCGTCGTCCAGGGCGTCGATGACGCGGCGGACGGCCTCCTCCGCGTTGTCCTGGACGTGCCGCATGTAGGCCTGGACGACGTCGAGGCCGAAGTCGTCGATCATGCGGGCGACCTCGTCGACGCCCTTCTGGTTGGCGGCGATCTGGGCGCGCAGGTCGGCGAGGTTGGTCTCCGGGTTGCGGGAGGGGTGTCGCGCGCCGGTCAGCAGGCGGCGGGTCTCCTCCTCGCGCAGGCGGCCGTTCTCGGCGAGCAGCCAGTTGTCGAAGAGGACGCCCTCCTCCTCGATGGTGCGGCTGTCGGCCGGCATGGAGCCCGGCGCGATCCCGCCGATCTCGGCGTGGTGGCCGCGCGAGGCGACGTAGAAGAGGATGCGGTCACCCTGCGTGCCTGCGGTGTCGAAGACCGGGGTGATGACGGTGACGTCCGGCAGGTGGGTGCCGCCGTGGTACGGGTCATTGACCGCGTAGGTGTCACCGGGCCGCATCCGGGGGCCGCGGCGCCGGATGACCTCCTTGACGCTGGTGCCCATCGAGCCCAGGTGTACGGGGATGTGCGGGGCGTTGGCCACCAGGTTTCCGTCCGGGTCGAACAGGGCGCAGGAGAAGTCGAGGCGCTCCTTGATGTTGACGGACTGGGCCGTGGACTCCAGCCGGGCGCCCATCTGCTCGGCGATGGACATGAACAGGTTGTTGAACACCTCCAGCAGGACCGGGTCCGCTTCCGTACCGAGATCGGAACTCTGCGTGACCGCCACGCGTTCCAGGAGCAGATGCCCGTCGTCCTTGGCCACGGCCCGCCAGCCGTCGTCGACGACGGTCGTCGCACTGGCCTCGGTGACGATCGCGGGGCCGGTGACGGGGTCGCCGGGGGTCAGGTCCTCCCGGCGGTGGAGGGGTACGTCGCGCCAGGCGCCGGCGGTGTGGAGCCTGACCGTCTCCGGGGCGGTGGAGCGTCCCGCGCGGGCGTGCTCGTCCGGGGCGAGGGCGGACAGATCGGGGGGTTCGGTGAGGCCGGTGGCTTCCACGGAGAGGGATTCGACGACGATCGGGCGGTCGAGCGTGAAGGAGTACGTGGCGCGATGACGTCCTTCAAAGGCGTGCCGCATGGCGGCGGGCTCGGTCAGCTCGACGGTGAGGATGGTGTCCGTGCCGTCGTAGCGGAGCTGGGCGCGGCGGGTGACACGGACGCGCTCCTCGGGGACGTCCTCGGCGCGCAGTTCCGCGCGGGCCGCGCCCTCCAGGTCGTCGGCGGTCTTGAGCACGCCCGGCATGGCGGCGGGTTCCAGGGGTGCCTCGACGGACTGCTCGCGCATGGCCGTGGTGTCGGCGAGGCCGATGCCGAGCGCGGACAGGACGCCCGCCATGGGTGGGACGAGCACGGTGCGGATGCCGAGCGAGTCGGCGACCATGCACGCGTGCTGTCCGCCCGCGCCGCCGAAGGTGGTGAGGGCGTAGCGGGTGACGTCGTGGCCCTTCTGCACGGAGATCCGTTTGACGGCGTTGGCGATGTTGGCGACGGCGATCCGGAGGTATCCCTCGGCGACCTGTTCGGGGGTGCGGTCGTCGCCCGTCCGCTCATGGATCTCACGGGCGAGCGCGGTGAAGCGTTCGCGGACGAGTGCCTCGTCGAGGGGCTGGTCGCCGCCGGGCCCGAACACCTCCAGGAAGTGGGCCGGCTGGATGCGGCCGAGCATGACGTTGGCGTCGGTGACGGTGAGCGGGCCGCCGCCCCGGTAGCAGGCGGGCCCCGGGTCGGCGCCCGCCGAGTCCGGGCCGACCCGGTAGCGGGAGCCGTCGAAGTGCAGGACCGAGCCGCCGCCGGCGGCCACGGTGTGGATGTCGAGCATGGGGGCGCGCAGCCGGACGCCGGCGATCTGCGTGGTGAGGACGCGCTCGTACGCGCCCGCGTAGTGGGAGACGTCGGTGGAGGTGCCGCCCATGTCGAAGCCGATAACCCGGTCGAAGCCGGCGAGCCGGGACATGCGGGCCATGCCGACGATGCCGCCGGCGGGCCCGGACAGGACGGCGTCCTTGCCGCGGAACTGTCCGGCCTCGGCGAGCCCGCCGTTGGACTGCATGAACATCAGCCGTACGCCGTCCAGCTCGGTGGAGACGTGCTGGACATAGCGGCGCAGCCCGGGCGACAGGTAGGCGTCGACGACGGCGGTGTCGCCGCGCGGGACGAGCTTCATCAGGGGGCTGACCTCGCTGGACAGCGAAATCTGCGGGAAGCCGACGCGGGCGGCCAGGTCGCCGACGGCCCTCTCGTGCGCGGGGTGCAGATGGCTGTGCAGGCAGGCCACGGCGACGGCGCGGATCCCGTCGTCGTACGCCTGCCGGAGGGGGCCGGTCAGCGCGTCCAGATCGGGGGCGCGCAGCACGGTGCCGTCGGCCGCGATGCGCTCGTCGACCTCGACGACCCGCTCGTACAGCAGCTCGGGCAGCTCGATACGGCGGGCGAAGATGTGCGGGCGGTTCTGGTAGGCGATGCGCAGGGCGTCCCGGAAGCCGCGGGTGACGACGAGGACGGTCCGCTCGCCCGTGCGCTCCAGCAGGGCGTTGGTGGCCACGGTGGTGCCCATGCGGACCGCCTCGACGGAACGGGCGGAGCCGTCGGAGCCGTCGGGGCCGTCGAGGAGCGCGCGGATGCCCGCGACGGCCGCGTCGGCGTACCGGGCGGGGTTGTCGGACAGCAGCTTGTGCGTGACCAGACGTCCGTCCGGGCGCCGTGCGACGATGTCGGTGAACGTGCCGCCCCGGTCGACCCAGAACTGCCAGCCCGTCATGTCACCACCCCGCTTCCGTGTAGCTCACAGCGCCCGCAGGCCGTTGATCACGTCCCGCAGGATGCTCTCGTCGGGCAGTTCCGCGGGCGGCACCGGACGTGTCACGTGGACGTACTCCTCGTCCACGAGGTCGCCGACGAGCACGCGCACCACGCCGAGGGGCAGATCGAGCTCCGCGGCGAGTTCGGCGACCGACTGCGGGGACCGGCACAGCTCGACGATGTCCACGTGTTCCGGCGACAGCGTGACGTCCGCCTCCGGGTCGTCCACATGCGGCTCCGTGACGACCACCGCGATCAGGTCGAGGCGGTGCTGGGCCGCGTGGCTGGTGCGGCCCCGCGTCATGGCGTACGGGCGGACCACCGGTCCGGCCTCGTCGTCGAACCAGTGGCTTCGTGCCTGACCGTCTCCGCTCATGTCATCCCACTACCCGCCTCAGGGCGCATCGGTGCGTGGAGCGGCACCCAGATGCGCACCGACCCGCTTGACGAGCAGGGTCATCTCGTAGGCCACCTGGCCGACGTCGGAATCGGCGTCCGACAGGACGGCGAGGCAGCTGCCGTCGCCGGCCGCGGTCACGAACAGGAAGGCGTCGTCGAGCTCGACGACCGTCTGCCGGACGCCGCCCGCGTCGAAGTGCCGGCCCACGCCCTTGGCGAGGCTGTGGAAGCCGGAGGCGACGGCGGCCAGGTGCTCGCTGTCCTCCCGGGTCAGGTCCTTGGACACGCCGGTGGCCAGTCCGTCCCGGGACAGGACGATGGCCTTGCGGATGCTCGCGACCTTGTCCACGAGTTCGTCGAGGAGCCAGTTCAGCTCCACCTTGTCCGTCGCGGTGTGGCCGGTCGCCTTCGGTGCGGTCATCGACCGTCCCCCTTTGTCGTTCCCTGTGCTGTGCTGCCGTGCGGGGTTCGGTCCCCCGCGGCGTTCTCCTCGCGGCCGCGCTGCCAGCCGCGCTGGAGCGAGGCCATCCGGCTGCGTACCTCGTCGGCGTCGCGTTCGACGGGGTCGGGGCCGTCCTCGGCGGGCCGGCCGGGGCTCTGTTTCAGTTGCGGGGCGAGACTGGCCTGCCGTACCCGCCGGGGCAGCGGACCCGCGTCGGGTTCCGGGCCGCCGGGTGACTCTGCCGGGTCGTGCCCCTCGCCGTCCGGCCCGCCGGCGGCAAGCGCGGGGCGGACCGTGCGCCGCGGCAGGGCCGGAGCCTGCCGCGGCCCCTGGCTCGTGGCCGGGGACTCCTCGGCGCCTCCGCGGTCCCCGCGGCCGCCGGCTCGGGCCGGTCCCTGCGGGGCCTCGTCGCGACGGCGGACCGGCAGCGGGGTCGCCGGTTCGCGCTCCGGGCGGTCGGGGCCCGCCGCGTCACCGGCGTCGGCCGTCGCGCGCCGGGATCTCTGCTCGGTGACCGGGCGTCCGTGGGAGCTGACCAGCTTGGGCGTGCGGCGCCGGGGCAGCGGGACCGGGCGCCCCGGGGTGTCCTCCTCGCCGGTCTCCTGCGGCGTGCCGCGCCGGCTCGTGCTCTGCCGGTGCTCGGCGAGGCTGCGGGGCAGCACCTCCTGTGCCGTCTCCCGTGCCGGGGAGGGGCGCGGTCCGAACAGTCCGCCGCGTTCGCCGGCTTCCTCGTCGAGGACGTCCGGGAAGTCCTCGATGGCGTCCAGGTCGACGGGGGCCTCGAGCTCCACCGGCCCGTCCAGGACGGAGGCGGGCAGTCCGGGCAGCCGCACGGGTGCCTGGGCGAGAGCGGTCCCGCGGCCCGGCTCGCGGTCGGCCTTCCCTGCGGGCCGGTCGAGACGGAAGCCGACGCCGTTGGTGTCCGGGACGTCGTCCGTCAGCAGCGCGTCGGGGATGAGCACGACGGCGGTGGTGCCGCCGTATGGGGACGGCTGGAGCGAGACCCGGACGTTCTGCCGCTGGGCGAGCCGGCTGACCACGAACAGCCCGAGCCGGTCGGTGTCGGAGAGCTCGAACTCGGGTGTCTCGGCGAGCCGGAGGTTGGCGTCGAGCAGCGCCTCGGCGGCCATGCCGAGGCCCCGGTCGTGGATCTCCAGGGTGAAGCCGTTGGCGACGCGTTCGCCGATGACCTGGACCGCGGTGTGCGGCGGCGAGAACACCGTGGCGTTCTCCAGGAGTTCGGCCACGAGATGGGTGAGGTCGGCGACGGCGGGGCCGATGACGGCGGTGCGCGGCAGCCGCCGGACCTCGATGCGTTCGTAGTCCTCGACCTCGGCGACGGCGGCGCGCACGATGTCCATCAGCTGGACGGGCTTGCGCCACTGCCGGGACGGGGCGGCGCCGGAGAGGATCACCAGGCCTTCGGCGTGCCGTCGCATCCGGGTGGTCAGGTGGTCGAGCCGGAACAGGTCGGCGAGTTCGTCGGTGTCCTCGGTGCGACGTTCCATCGCGTCGAGGAGGGTGAGCTGCTTGTGCAGCAGGACCTGGCTGCGGCGGGCGAGGTTGACGAAGACCTCGGAGACACCGGCGCGGAGATCGGCCTGCTTGACGGCGGCCTCGACGGCGGCCCGCTGGAGGGTGTTGAGGGCCTGGCCGACCTCGCCGATCTCGTTCCTGTCGTACTCCAGGCGCGGGACCTCGGTCTCGATGTCTACCTGTTCGCCGGCCGACAGGCGGCGCATCACGCTGGGCAGCCGGACGCCGGAGGCCTCGTGGGCCTCCAGGCGCAGTTGCCCGAGGTCGCGGATCAGGCTGCGGCCGACGCGCACGGAAAGGACGAGTGAGACCAGCACGGCGATCAGGCCGAGGACGCCCGCGACGGCCGCTTCGAGGATGACATTCATGGCGACCGGGCGGACGCGGTCCTGGAATCGGTCGTTGGCGTCGTCGTTGAGGGTGCCCAGCTCGTCGAGGACGTCTCCGGCCGCGGTGTCCCAGCTCTGCACGGTCACCGCCCGCGGTATGCCGGACGTGCTGGAGACGGCGGCCTGTTCGGCGGTCCGCACCGGTGCGGAGGAGGCGTTCTGCCAGAAGCGGTCGTAGCGGCCGCGCTCGGAGGAGGGCAGCAGGGGCAGTTCGACCTCGTAGAGCAGGGAGCGCTGGGCGACCAGGTCGGAGACACCGCGGGTCTCGGCGCGGGTGAGATGGCCGACGATCAGCGAGGAGCCGAGCAACGCGTCCTCGCGGGAGAGGAGTTCGCGGGCCTGGGCGAGACCGACCAGGGCGCGGTACTGCTTGGCCAGGTCGGCGTCGTCGACGACGTGGAGGTTGGCGAGCAGGGCGTAGCAAGGGTCGACGAGCCGGTTGTAGAGGTCGAGTGCCTGGGCGCGTCCGACGGCGCGGTCCTCGACGCTGCGGCGCAGGGAGTCGATGCCGTCGAGGGCGTCCAGGGCGACGCTCAGACGTCCGGTGCCGTCCGGGCCGAGCGCTTCGCGGACGTCGGGGTCCTTCGCGGTCCCGCGGATCTTGGCGATGGCCTCGTCGGTGGCACTCCTGCTGCGGCGCAGTGCGGTGAGGCTGTCGGAGGCGCGCGGGTCGGCGAGGTGGACGAGGGTCTGGCGGCGTTCCTGCTGCACGGCCCGCACGGCGTCCTCGGTGGGGTAGGCGACCTTCCCCACCACGTTGGACGCGTTGAACAGCTGGGTCACGTGCCGTCCGGTGATCAGTGTGGCGAAGGCCCAGATCGCCGTGAGCGAGAGCAGCGGCACGAGAAGCAGCGCCACGATCTTCCGGCGGATGGACTTCCCGCGAAAGCGCATGGCCTCCCCCAGCTCGTCCCCCAAGGGCCCGGGGGTACACATGTGCGTCAACAAACGGCGCGAGCCTACTACCGACATGCAGTCAACTCGAAGAGCTGTCCGGAGCCTGTTCTTCCGCATTGGCGCCGGGTACGGGCGAGTTGTCGGGGCATTGCGGGAGATGCCGGTCCGCGGGACCGGGACGACGGGGTACCGCAACGGGGCGCCCGGCCTGGCCGGTTGACCGATTTTTTTCGTCGGCCGGGAATCTTCGTGACGTCTCGTTCGTCCTTGTCCACGGGAGATGGGGGCGGAATCGGCCACAGCACGCGCAGTGTGCGTCCGGACCGCGTAAAACAGCGCAAGCCGGGCAGCCACTGGGAAGCCGAACTTTCGGGCACCGGAGTGAGTGGTCTGCCGGCGGTGGGGAGGGACACAGTGATGGGGACAGCGGAGCGACCGCCCGTGGACGGGCCTTCGTCGCACACGGGCGGGCGTTCGGAGCAGCCGTCCTGCAAGCCGTTGTGGGTCGAGGAGCCCGCGCGGCGGCGGAGGCTGCCCGATCCGGTGCGTACGGCCGCCGTGCGGGCGGTGCTGATCGTCTCCGTGACGCTGATACAGGCGGTGGTGGCGTTCCTGTTCAGTGTGTCCGGGTCCTGGCTGGCGTTTCCGATGGTCCTGAGCAGCGTGGCCAGCACGGTGGTGGCCACCTGGGCGGCGCTCGACGTGTGGGTGACCCGCCAGGTGTGGAACCAGCGCAACGGCGTGGTGTCGGCGCCGAGCAGCACCGCGCGGGCCCTGCGGCGCGAGCGACGCCAGGCACGGCGGGAGGCGCGGGCCGCCGAGCGGGCGCGAAAGCGGATGCGCGGCCGGGGCGGCGCGGGGCGGCTGTCGCACCCGTAGGGCTGACCGGCCGCCGACGGGCGGCGGCCGGTCGAGCGGCCCGGGCCGGCCCGACCGGGCCTCAGGCCGGGCGCTTGAACATCCGGGTCGCCGTGATCTCGCTGTGCACCGCCTCCCCCGCCGGAGCCTGCTGCGGCAGCCCCGGCCTCAGGTGCTCCTCCACGCTGATGTACTTCAGTCCTGCCCTGAGGTCGGCGTCGTTGCGCAGCCGGATGACCAGAGGGAACTCGGCGAGCGCCGTCGTGTCGAACAGGCCGGTGGTGTACAGGAGCTGCACCCCGAGGGCGTCGGAGACGGCACGCTGGAGCTCCAGCAGGTAGGTGGCGTTGGCGCGGCCGATCGGGTTGTCCAGGAAGAGCGTGCCGGCGTGGCGGTGCTTGTCCCGGCCGCGGTCGTTCGACCTCAGGGCGGCCATCGTGCAGTACAGGGCGATGGCCGCGGTGAGCAGCTGGCCGCCGGAGAACACGTCGCCCATCTGCCCGACGGGGACCCGCTCGGCGCGCAGTACGGCGTCCGGCTTGAGGATCTCTACGGCGACGCCCTTGGGCTGGAGCGCCGCGCCGACCCCGCGCAGCAGCAGGGACATGCCGTCGCGCCGCAGGTCGGAGTTCTTCTTCACGGCGGCGCGGGTCGCGTCGTCGACGACCTCGCCGAGCCGCTCGGTGAGCGTGGCCTGGTCGGGCTCGTCGAAGCGGATGCGCAGGAACTCCTGCCCGGACCACTCGCCGAGGCCTTCCGGGAGGCGGGACAGTCGCTGCGCCGACCTGAGCGTGGCGAGCGCCGACTCGACCAGTCCGCGCAGCCGGTCCACGATCGAGTCCCGGTTGCGTTCCAGTTGGGCCAGCTCGTCGGTGAGCACCCGGAGCCGGGGCGCGAAGGCCTCCGCCCACTTCTGGGCGTGCTCGGGCAGGGCGGAGGCGGGCAGTTCGCGGATCTGCTGCCGGGCGGGAGTGCGCACCTGCTCGTAGCGGGTGGAGTTGGCGTGCCGGACGAGGACGTCGCTCGCCTCGCGGACGGCGGACTCCGCGGCGGACAGGTCGGCGGCGCAGCCGCGCAGTGACCTGCGGGCCTCCGCGGCCGCCTGCCGGGCACCCTCCGGGCTGCCCGGGTACGGCTCGGGTTCCTCCTGCTCCTCGTCACCCGCCTGCTCGCGCAGCAGGTCGCGCAGCATGCCGGCGATCTCGTCGAAGCCGCCGGCCGCGTCCTCGGCGGCACGGTGGGCCTCCAGCAGTCCGGCGTGCGCGTCGCGGGCCTGGGCCAGCGCCTCGGTCCGGGAGGCGAGTTCGGCGGTGGCGGTGCGCAGCAGGGCCTGTGCGTGCTCGGCGTCGCGCGGGAGCAGTTCCCCGGGGAGTTCGGTGTGCGCCTCGCCGTCGTCGGGCGCGTGCCGCTCGGCCTCGCCGCGCAGCCGGCCGAGCTGTTCGCTCGCGGAGGACATCCGGGTCTCCAGGAGCTGCACGAGCTCCTCGGCGCGGGCGGCGGCGGCCTGCCGGGACGGCCCGTCGGAGCCCTCGGGCGACTCAAGGAGCTGTTCGGCGCGGGTGCGGACCTTGTTGCTGAGCCGGTCGAGTTCGGCGCGGGCGGCGCTCTCGTCGCTCTCCGCCCGGGCCTGCTCGGCCCGCAGGTCCGCGCCGACACCGACCTTCTCGTACAGCTGGGAGGCGGCACGGTAGGCCTCGCGCAGGGCGGGCAGGGACACCTTGGGCGCATCCCCGTCGCTCTCCGGGACGTCGTCGGGGGCGCCGGCGATCTCGGAGCGCTCGGCGCGCAGCGCCCGTGCGGTGCGGCGGGTGTCGTCGGCGGCGCGCTGCGCGGCGCGCCGGTCCTCGTCGGCGGCGCGGGCGCGTTCCAGGCAGGCCTGGGCGCGGGCCTCGGACTCGACGGCCTCGTCGGCGAGTTCCCGCAGCCGGGCCTGCCACCCGGCCCGCTCGCGCAGCCGGAACGCGAGCCCGGCGAGGGCGTCGGCGGCGCGCCGTGCCCTCTGGGCGGCCTCCTGCCGTTCGTCACGCTCCTGGGCGGCCTCGGCGGCGGACTCGTCGGCCTCCGCCCGCAGGCTGCGCGCCTCCGCCAGCTCGGCCTCGGCCTCCTCGGCGAACGAACGCGTGTCCTGCGCGGCCTGTGCCAGCTCCAGCAGCCGCCCGGCGGGGCAGCCGGCGCGCCAGGAGGCGAGCCGCGCGGCCAGCTCCCGGTCCTTGCCGAGCCGGGCGGCGAGCCGGCGGATCTCCTCGTCCCGCTCGGTGGCCCGTGCGCGCAGCGCCTGCCGTTCCTCGTCGGCGGCGAGCTCGTCGTGCATGGCCGGGTTCGGCGGGACGAGGAAGACGTCTCCCTCGGGCGCGCCGTCGGCGGGGGTGGGGGCGAGCAGCGCGGCCGCGGTGCCGACGGCCACGGTGGAACGGGGCAGCAGGGCCGCGTCCGCGAGGGCCGCGCGGGCACGCGCGTGCGTGTCCGGGTCGGTGATGATCACGCCGTCGACCAGTTCGGGCCGGGCCGCCAGTACGCGCGCGTGGTCGGCGGGGTCGACGGACTGGGCGAGGTAGCGCCAGCCGGGCAGCGCGGGGATGCCGTGCTCGCCGAGGAACTCCACGGTGGCCAGGACGTCCGGGCCCGGCGGCAGCAGCCCGCCGTCGCCGAGCGCGCCAAGGATCCGGGAGTCGTCGGCGGCGGCGGTGCGCAGTTCGAACAGGTGCCGCTCGGCGGAGGAGACGGCGTCGTCGAGCAGTTCGCGCAGCTCGTCGGCGAAGCGGTCCAGGTCCTCCGGGGTGAGCCCGCCCTCGGACCGGTCCGGGTCCGCCACCGCGGCGTCCTGCCCGGCGCCGTACGGCGCCTCTGCGGTGCGGTGGGCCGTCTCGGCGCCCGGCGCCGTGGCGGCCGTGGTGTCCGGTCCGGTCCGGGGCGCCGGCACTCCTGCCCGCGCGGTCGCGCCCGGCAGGCTCAGCAGTTCCGCAAGCCGTCCCTCGGACGCCAGCGCCTCCGCGATACGGCGTTCGGTCTCGTGGGCGCGCCGGGCCGCCGTCGCCGCGTCGGCCGCGCGGGCCGCGGTGAGTTCCGCGCGGGATTCGGCCGAGGCGGCCTCGCGCGCGTGTTCCGTGGCCTTCCGGGCGGCCTCGCGGACCTGGTCCCAGGCGGCGACGGCGGTCTTCTCCGCGTCGCTCGCGGCCAGGGCCGCACGGGCCGGGTCGGCGTCCGGGGCGCTGTCGTCCAGCCAGCCCGCGCGGACCGCCTCGGCGGTCTCCTGCTCGACCTCGGCGAGGCGCTGGCGCAGGTGCCCGGCCTCGCTGCGGGCGCGCTGCGCCTCGGTCGCGGCGGCGGTCTGGTCCCGGTAGGCGGACTCGCTGACCTCCTGGAGCTGTGCGGAGCGCTCCTCCTCCTCGTTGGCGAGGGTCTCGGCGCTTCCGGCGGCCGAGTGCAGGGCCCGTACGAGGTCGGTGGCGGCCTTGGCGCGCGCGGCCAGCGCCGGGGCCGCGTCCCGCTCGGCCTCCTGGATCGCGGCGGAGACACGGGCCACGCGGTCGGCGGCGGCACGGTGGCGCAGCACCGTTTCGGCGGCCTGCCACGCCGAGTACAGGGTGCGCGCGTCGGCGAGCTCCCGCTTCTGCGCGGCCGCGGACTTCTCGGCGGCGGCGAGGGCCAGTGAGGCGTGCCGGTAGGCGAGTTCGGCGGCGATGAGGGCGCTGCGCTCGCGGGCGCCCTCGGAGTGGGTGACGGCGTAGGCGGCGGCCGTCACGCGCTGGGCGAGGTCGGCGGCCCGGATCCGCTCACGCACCGCCCGGGCGGACAGCCGGCGTGCCAGGGTCCGGGTGCGCCGCTCGGCCGCGGCATGGATGTCACGCGCGCGTGTGCGGGCCTCGGCGGCCTCGACGATCCGGCCCAGCAGGTCGACCGAGCCTGCGGTGAAGTCCCGTTCGGCGATCAGCTCGGCGCGCCGGCCCAGCTTGTTGCCGAACCCGCTGACCAGGTCGGCGAGTCCGTCGGTGTCGCGGGTGTCGGTGACCGCGCGCAGCAGCAGGTCGGTGAAGTCGGAGTCCTTCTTCACCGCGAACAGGCCGGCCGCCTCGCCCTCGTCGGCGTTCATCTCCCGCTGGTAGCGGAAGAGTTCAGGGTCGAGGCCGAGGTCGCCCAGGTGCTCGGTCCAGCGTTCGTGGATCTCCTCGAAATGGATCTCCAGGTGCGGGTAGGTCTTTCCCGCCTCGGTGATGGCGTCCCGGAAGCCCTTCATGGTGCGGCGGCGGCCCCGCGCGCCCGACTGGCCCTCGGCGGACGGCCGTACGGACGTGGCCTCGGCGACCGGGAGGTTGTCCAGGGTGAGTCCGGGCCCGGGCCGGAAGGAGTACCAGGCCTCGGCGAACTTCCGCGGGTCGTTGGAGACTTGGCGCCCGCGCCACTCGCTGACCTTGCCGACGACCACGCACTCGCCGGTCTGCACGTGCTGCCACTCCAGCGCCACGTGCCCGCAGTCGTCGGCGAGCAGGAACTTGCGCAGCACGCCGGAGCTGGCGCCGCCGAGGGTGTTGCGGTGGCCGGGCAGCATCACCGAGAAGATCAGCTTGAGCAGGACGGACTTGCCGCCGCCGTTCTCCAGGAACAGCACACCGGCGGGGGCGGGCCGGCGCGGCGGGCCGACCGGCTCGTCCTCGAAGAACTCCGCCTGGATGGGCGCGGGGTCGGGCACCGGCTCGCCCACCCCCCGCAGGTCAAGCACGGTGTCGGCGTAGCGCGCACCGGCGGGCCCGATGGAGTAGAGGCGGACCCGGGACAGCTCGTACATGGCGGACTCTCGTCAGTCTTCTTGCAGTTGGGGGGTGGCGGGCTTCGTTCGGACGGGGAGTGGCGGAAGGCGGCGGCGCCTCGGGCCTCAGGAGTGGAACGGCAGCCCCGCGTCGGCCACCAGGTCCAGGTCGTCGGTGTCCTCGGCGGGCAGCAGGCTCGGGGTGCCGCCGGTCACCGGGACTATGCCCAGTTCGAGGAGTTCGGCCAGGGCGGCGCTGCCCGCCATGTCGCGCACCTGGAGTTGGTAGCGGGCCGTCGTGCGGTACGTGCCGCCGCTCTCGTCGCCGGTGCGCTGGAGGAACCCGGAGTCGGTCAGGAACGCCAGGGCCTTGGCCACGATGCCCGTGGTCGAGGCGGCCGGCCGGCGCGCGTCCTTGGTCGCGCCGGTCGCGCTGCGTCTGGCCCAGATCCGCCAGGCGGTCTCGAGGCCGGGCGCGTCGGTGGCCGGGTCGGTGTTCTCGCCCCGCTGCTCGGCGCGTTCCTCCAGGCGGCGGCAGGCCTGGCGGACGAAGGCGTCGACGCCGTTGACGGTGACGCGCCCGATGTAGCTGTCGTCGGCGAGGTCCTCGGGACGCGGGAACGCCAGCGCGGCCACCGCGAGGTGGGCCAGCCCGTGCAGGAAGCGGTCGCCCGAGTCGGCGGCCGTGCGGCGCGCGTAGTCGCTCATGCGGACGGCGAACACCGAGTCCTCGGCGGCGGTGACCGCCATCCCGGCGCGCGGGGACACCTCCAGCACGACAAGACCGAGTCCGGCGGCCACGGCGTCCGCGAGCCGTGCGAACGCCTGGTCCTCGCGGTGGCGGCGCAGCAGGTCCGCGTACTCCTGGTCGCGGGCGGGCTGCAGCTTGGGCTGGAGCCCGAAGGCGACGAGCCGGGCCGCGTCGGCGGCGTCGGCGGGTGTGACGGCGACCGCCGTGGGCGCGCCTGCGGCTTCCGGCTCACTCCGGTCGACGTGCTCGGTCACGGTTGGGGCTCCTTGCTGGGGTGTCGCTCGTGCGTACGGTTGCCGGCGGGGCTCACGCCGCCTCCGTCCGGTCGGCCGCCATGCCCGCCGCGTCCAGCAGTGCCGTGCCGACGATGAGGTCGGCGCCGCCGAACTCCTGATCGTCCAGTTCGGTCCCGTCGTCCACGGCGAACAGCAGCTTCTCCTCGCCCTGACGATAGGCGGTGCCGACCGGGGGGCTGGCCGCGTGGACGGCCAGCAGGGCGACCAGGTACGGCAGGTCGGGGTCCTTGTCGCGGGCCTCGGCGAGCAGGCCCGACAGCCGCCGCGGGGCGTCGGCCGGCAGGTCGAGGAGTTCCATGGCGGCCGCGAGCTGCTCCTCGCTGAACCGGCTGTCGTCGGGGGTGGCGATCAGGTCGGGCTCGGGCATCTCGGCGCCCAGGTGCTCCCGCTCGACGGGCGGCGTCAGCAGGATGTCCACGAGGTCCGCGACGCGGACGGACACCGGCGTGCGCAGCCCGGTGCCTCGCGCGAAGAAGGCGTCCGTGACCCGGATCGCCTGCTCCAGGGGCAGCGGGAGGGTGGGCGCGAGCAGATGGCCGTAGAGGTCGGTCCCGGAGGTGGTCAGGGGGGTGGCGAAGGCCTGCCGGTCCTGCTCGGCACGGAACAGGGGGCCGGCCTCGAGGAGCCGGGACTGGAGCTGGGTGTGCCTGCGGATGCAGTCCTTGACGATGTCCACCAGCTCGGCGGCGCGCCGCTTGTGCTCGGGGTCCTCCGACTCGTCGCGCGCCTTGCGGATGTTGGTCAGGATCGCGTTCTCGTGCCGGTAGCGGTCGGCGACGTGGTCCAGGGCCTCGGCGATCATGTCGGGGACGGCACTGAGCCAGTCCACCGCCCGGACGTTGCGCCGGGTCGCCTCCAGGGCCCTGCGCAGCGTCTCCGAGTACTGCACGGTCCGGTAGCGGGCCTGTTCCGCGGCGAGCTGGGCGTCCGCGAGGCGGCCGCGGCTGATCAGCACCTCCAGCTTGACCTCGGCGGCGATCTGGGCGCTGGTGACGTCGGTGTCGAGGGCGCCGACGAGGACGTTGACCGCCTCGTCCGTCGTGCGCAGGTAGACGCTGCCGCCGGGGCCGGGGACCTCCTCGATCAGCTTGAAGTCGTAGTCGCGGCGCACATACGTGCCGTCCGGTGCGAAGGTGCCGTACACCGCGCGGAAGCCGCGGTCGACGCTGCCGACGTTGATCAGGTTCTCCAGGACCCAGCGGGCCACGCGCTCGTGCTCACCCGCGGGGCGCCGCGGGGCCTGCGCGGCGACGCGCGGGACGAGCCGGGCCACGACCTGGTCGTGGTCGGCGCCGGTGTCGAAGTCCATGTTGAGGGTGACGAGGTCGATGGCGGCGAGCGCGACCTCCGACATGCCGTACACCGAGTACTCGCCGGCGAGGTTGGCCTTGCGGGCGTCCAGGTCGTGCAGCGGCGCGGTGCAGGCGAGCGCGCGCAGCCGCCGCGCCAGCCCCTCGTCGGCGGCAGGCCCCGGTGCAGGGCGCGGCCCCGCGCTGAGCTGGGGCGGAACGCTGTCCGTCGATGCAGGCGAAGTCACGGTGCACAGATTAGGTCCTTGGTCCGACAATGACCCAAACGGCACGGAGGAGGCCGCCGCCGTGCGTCTTCGCGACCGCTCCCGGTCGGGCCCGGAACATCAGCCGGTCGTGGCTGGGACACGACCCCGTGGGCTGCCCTCGGCCGCGTCGGGTCGCCCGCGACGAGGCGCTCGGCTCCTGCCTCGGCCCGCGGGGGACCAGTCGGCGCATTCGACGGCCGCCGTACCGTCCCCGGCTCGGGCCGCTCCGGATTCCGGGTGCTTCGGGCACAGGACGCTGTGCGTTTCGGCCACTCGGACTCGGGCCGATCCGGGCTCCGGCCGCCCCGGACTCCGGCCCCTTTCAGCCTCGGGCCACTTCGAGCTCAGGCAGGCTCACGCCACTTCCGGCTCGGACCTCTCCGGTACCGACAGCGCCGCCAGTGCCGCCGACACCGATGCCGACGAGCGCAGGTCGAGGCGGGCGCTTGTGCCTCGGGCCCGGTGGCGGAGTTCGTCGGCGGCCAGGATGAGGAGTTGCGGGAGCAGGTCGGTGCAGCGGCGGGCCACCCAGCCGGTGCCCGCCGTGGCCAGCCACCACAGGCTCGCCGACCTGGTGGGGGCGGGGAACTCCGGCTCGGGCGAGGGCGCGGGCCCGCTCGCCACGCCCGCCTCCGCGAGCAACGCGTGGAAGCGGACGGCGAGTTGGCGGTGCCCGCGCTCCCCCGGGTGCAGCCGGTCCGCGCTCCACATCGCGCGGTCGGTCAGCCACTGGCCCTCGTCTGCGTGCAGGTGCACGGCGCCGTACCGCTCCGACAGGGCGTGCACCACCGTGTTGACCGCCCGCTGGCGCCGGGCCAGCGGGCGGGCCAGCGCGCCGGGCAGGCCGAGCATCGCGCCGGGGTCGGGCAGACAGGCCGTCAGCAGGACCGCGCCCCGGCGTGTGAAGGCCGTGCAGACCTGGTCGAGGCGGGCGGCCACGGCGTGGATGTCGAAGGTGCGGCGCAGTGTGTCGTTGACGCCGACGACGACCGACACGACGTCCGGGCGCAGGTCCAGGCCGGCCGGGGTCTGCCGTTCCAGGACGTCGCGGGTCTGCGCCCCGCTGACCGCGAGGTTGGTGAACTCCACGGCCGCGGGCTTCTCGGCGAGGCCGCCGGCGAGCAGGGCCGCCCAGCCGCGCCATCCGTCGCCCGTGGGATCGCCGACGCCCTCGGTCAGCGAGTCGCCGAGCGCGACGAAGCGCACGGACCTCATGCCACGCCCTCCGGCTGCGCGCGCCGTACGGGTGCGGGGACGTCGTGCGCGGCGAGGAACGCGTCCACGGAGGCGGTCCACCCGAAGCACTCCGCACGCGCGCGTGCCGCCTCGCGCCGCTCCCGCTCCGGGCGTGCCAGCAGGCCCTCCACGGCGTCGGCGAACGCCTCGCCGTGGTCCGCCGCGCTGTCGCCGGCCGAGCCGATCACCTCCGGCAGCGCGGAGGAGGCGCTGGCCACCACGGGGGTGCCGCAGGCCATCGCCTCCAGCGCGGCGAGTCCGAAGGTCTCGGCCGGCCCGGGCGCCAGGCACACGTCGGCGGAGGCCTGGAGCGTGGCGAGCCCGCCGCGGTCGCGGACATGTCCGAGGAACGTGACCGGCAGCGCCCGCTCACGGGCCCGCTGCTCCAGGCGCGCCCGCAGCGGACCGTCCCCGGCCACCACCAGCACCGCCCGCCGTCCGCGCCGCAGCAGCGCCTCCAGGGCGTCCAGGGCGTTGCCGGGCCGCTTCTCCACGGACAGCCGGGAGCACATCACCAGCAGCGCCTCGTCGTCGCGCGCGTACCGGGCGCGCAGTGCGGCCTCCCGCAGTGCGGGATGCCGTTCCACCAGGTCGACGCCCAGCGGCGCGCGTACGACGTTGCGCGCGCCGACGCGCACGAACTCGCGCTCGGCGAACTCGGTGGTGCACACCACGCGCGCGTAGGTGTGCGCGGTACGGACGTTGAGGGTGTCGGCGGCCCGCAGGGACAGTGCCTGCGGCACACCCCAGGTGCGCAGCACGCCGTCGGCGGTCTCGTGGGAGACCATCACGGCGGGGACCCGGGCGCGCCTGGCCCACTTGCCGGTCCACCGCAGCGTCGTGCGGTCGGAGACCTCGAGGCGGTCCGGTGCGAGTTCCTCCAGGAGGGCGGCCACGCGCCGCTTGTCGGTGAGGACGCGGTAGCCGCCGGTGCCGGGCAGCAACGGTCCTGGCAGGGTGATCAGGCGGCCCTGTTCGGTCTCCTGGTCGGTGTGGCGGTCGCCGGGGACGATCAGCACCGGTTCGTGGCCGGCCGCCTGGTAGCCCTTGCCGAGTTCGCGCAGGGCGGTGCGCAGTCCGCCGGACGTGGGTGCGACGAAGTTCGCCAGCCGTACGAGGGTGAGCGGCGTGGTGGTCATGCCGCCACCGCCGTCCGCCGCGCGGCGAGCACGTCCTCGTAGTGGCCGATGAGCTGGTCGCCGATCGCCGCCCAGCTCCGCCCCTCGACCGCGGTGCGGCCGGCCGCCGCGAACGACGCCCGCAACGCCGGGTCCGCGGCCAGCGCCCACACGGCGGCGCGTACGGCGGCCGCGTCGCGCGGTGGGACGAGGAACCCGGTGCGACCGTGGTCGACCAGGTCGAGCGGGCCGCCCGCGGAGGGCGCGACGACGGGCACCCCGGAGGCCATGGCCTCCTGCACGGTCTGGCAGAACGTCTCGAAGGGCCCGGTGTGCACGAAGACGTCCAGCGAGGCGAAGATGCGGGCGAGGTCGTCGCCGGTGCGGCGGCCCAGGAATACGGCGCCCGGCAGGGCCTCGGTCAGTTGCGGCCGGCTGGGCCCGTCGCCGACCACGACGACCCGCACGCCGTTCATCCCGCAGACGCCGGCGAGCAGTTCGACCTGCTTCTCGGGGGCGAGCCGGCCGACGTAGCCGACGATCAGCTCGCCGTTCGGGGCGAGTTCGCGGCGCAGTGCCTCGTCGCGGTGCTCGGGGCGGAAGCGGACGGTGTCCACTCCGCGGCCCCACAGTCTGACCCGGGGCACGCCGTGTGCCTTCAGGTCGTTCAGGGCGGCGCTGGAGGGGGCGAGGGTGAGGTCGGCGGCGGCGTGGACGGAGCGGATGCGCCGCCAGGCGGCCGCCTCGCCGGCGCCCATGTAGGTGCGGGCGTAGCCGGCGAGGTCGGTCTGGTAGACGGCGACGGCGGGGATGCCGAGCCGGGTGGCGGCCGCCATGCCGCGGACGCCGAGGACGAAGGGCCCGGCCAGGTGCACGAGGTCGGCGCGGTGCTCGGTGAGCGCCGCCGCGACGCGCCGGCTGGGCAGCGCGACGCGGACCTGGGGGTAGCCCGGGAGCGGAAGGGAGGGGACGCGGACGACGGGGCACGGCGCGGGGGCGTCGGGTCCGGTCGAGGCGGCGGTGGCGGGAGCCACGACGAGGGGGGCGTGACCGCGATCGACGAGGTGCCGAGCGGTCTGGAGCGCGCAGTGGGCCACGCCGTTCACATCGGGGGGAAAGGATTCGGTCATGATGACGACACGCATACCGGTGTTGTCGCCGTGCTGGACGTGCCCGCGTCAACGTGGATCTTTCCGGACGTGGAACGTCCCATGAGCGTTGGGCTGTGCGGCCCTGCGGGACGGCTCCCGGCCGCGCGCTCCTGGCCCCCGGGTCACCGGGCGTTCACGCGGTGGGCGCGTCCGGTCCGATCCGGCTGCGTACGGCGGTCTGGACCTCGTCCTCCTCGGCCGGGTCGGAGGCCAGCCTGCGCAGTCGCTCGACGACGCGCGTGTCACCGGTCTCGGCGTGCCGGGCGGCGATTTCGCGGGTGGTCTCCTCGCAGTCCCACAGGCATTCGACGGCGAATCCGGCGGGGAAGGAGGGGTCGGTGGCGGCGAGGGCGCGGGCGGCCCGGCCGCGCAGATGGGAGGAGGCGGTCTCGCGGTAGATGTGACGCAGAACGGGCGCGGCGCAGGTGATGACGAGCCGTCCGGCGCCGTCGACGAGGGTCCACAGGGTGGGCGCGTCGGGGCCTTCGCCCCGGACCGCCTCCCGGAGGGCGGCGAGGACGAGGTCGCGGTCCCGTACCGTGCCCCGGCAGGCGAGCACGCGTCCGGCGGCGGCGCCCAGCGGGTCGGGGCGGCGGGCCCAGCCGCGCGCCCGGTCGACGGCGGCGGCGCCGCGCATGCGTTCGAAGGCCTCGACGGCCGCCTCCACCACGGTGGCCGAACCGTCGGAGACCGCGGACTCGACGAGGTCCAGGGCGTCGGGGTCGTCGCCGTCGGCGAGGTAGCGCAGGGCCGTACAGCGGGCCGCGTCGGTGCCCGCCCGGGCGGCGCGCAGGATCTCGGGCCGGTCCCCGGGTCCGGCGACGGCGGTGAGACAGCGGGCGGCCGGGACATGGCGGGCCGTGCCGCGGTCGGCGCCCTGCTGGGCCCAGTCGAACACCGCCCGCACGCTCCACCCGGGCCGGGGGCCGGTGGGGCGCATCTGCCGCTGCCACAGGTCGAAGGAGCCGGCCTCGTGCGCGGCACGCACGCGCGTGGCGACCGACTCGCGCGGGTCGTCGGCCCACAGCCGCCACGGCCGGGGCTCGAAGGCGTCGCGCACCGCTGCGGCCAGCTCGGCCTCGCCCTCGGCGTCGGTGGAGAAGCGGGCGAGGACCGGCGCGGCGAGGGCGCGCAGTCCCGCGTCGTCGTCCCTGAGCGCCAGCTCGTCCAGGGCCCAGGCCCAGTTGGCGCCCGTGGCGGCGTACCGGCGCAGCAGGGCGAGCGCGTCGCGCCTGCCGTAGGAGGCGAGGTGCCCGAGCACGGCGAGGGCGAGTCCGGTGCGTGACTCGTCGGTGTCGAGGGCGTCCTCGGAGTCGAAGAGGTGCGCCTCGATCTCGTCCGGTTCGCCGTCGAGGTCGAGGAAGAGCCGGGCGTAGTACAGGGAGCGGTTCTCCACCTGCCAGTCGTGGCGCGGGTCGCGCAGCACGCAGTGGTTCAGTGCCGCCAGCGCCTCGGCGCGGGGGGCGGTGAGCGCGTGCAGCGTGCCGTCGCCGCGGCCCCGCTGGAGCAGGCCGAGCAGCGTACCGCTGGGCGCTATGACCGGATCGAACATGGGAAACAGCCTCACATCAAGCGTCGACGCAACCGGGGAACTCGCACTACCTGGCCGCGCGACAACACGTCGGGGCGCCCGCCGTCCGCTGCTTGCTGTAGACCATCTTCCTCTGCCTCTCGTCGGTGGCCCATACGGGCCTGATCACAGCCCGCGCGGTGCGGCAACACCTGCCCAGCCATCGCGTCCGTGAACCACGACGTCATGATGACCCGGCGCCCGCGCTGCCGCGACCGAAATTTCCGGCGGCCCCGTACCGCCTCCCCCGTTGTCCGTGCCGTTCCTGGTCAGGAGGCCGGAGCGGCTGCTCGCGGCCCTGGGGATCAGCTCTCGCCGAACATCTCCAGCAGCTCCGCCCTGCCGAACATCCGGGCCGTGTCGACGGCCGAGGGGGTGCCGGCGGACGGGTCCGCGCCGCCCTCCAGGAGGGCCTTGATCACTTCCAGCTCGCCCTTGAAGACCGCTCCGGCGAGGGGCGTCTGGCCCCGGTCGTTGACGCGGTCGGCGTCGGCGCCCCGGGCCAGCAGCGCGCGGACCGCGGCCGCGTGGCCGTGGTAGGCGGCGAGCATCACCAGGGAGTCGCCGCGGTCGTTGGTGAGGTCGGCCGGGACGCCCGCGTCGACGTACGCCACGAGGGCCTCGGTCCGCCCCTGCCGGGCCAGATCGAAGATCTTGGTCGCCAGCTCCACGACCTCCGGGTCGGGGGCTTCACTCATCGGCCGGACCGCCTCTCACTGCGAACGTTCGGTACTGCGGGGAGCAAGCGTACGGCGGTCCAGGCTGGTCGGCCGTACGGGTGAATCGCCAGCGTACTGGCTCGTGCGCCACATGACCGGGGGCGCCCGAGGTAAAGATCACCACGGACGTGGTCGGACGCCACAGTGCCGCTCAGGCATCTCAGGGGACTCCGCCACCCGATGGAAATCGAACGAAATTCACCCAGTTGCACCTTTTGTCATATGGATACATGCTGTGATGCTGGAAGAACTCAGGGTGATTGTCCCCACTCGACACCAGGAGACCTCCCATGATCCTCTCCGTCTCAGGCGTAATCCTGTTCGGCTTCGTCGTCGTCGTCTTCTTCCGCAAGGACGGGCTGAAGCCGTCGCACGCGTGCGTCTCCGCGCTGTTCGGCTTCTACCTCTCGAGCACGGCCATCGCCCCGAGCATCAAGGCCGGCGGCGAGAGTCTGGCGAGCCTTCTGGGCGGCATGAGGTTCTGACGACGTCCGTCCCTCCCGTACCGCATCTCCAGGAGGCAGCAGTGGCCCGGCGCCCCCTCCCCCGCATTCTGAGCACAGGCAGCGCGCAGCTCACCCGGAGCCGGGAGCTGGCACGGACGGCGGCGGACAGCGCCACCGACGTCCTCCACCCGCTGATCACCATCACGCGTGGTCTGCGCCGGCTGGCCTCCGCCGGACGGCGCAAGTGGTCGGACACGCCGAAGGACCGGCGCGGCCCGCTGCTGTTCCTCGTGGCGTCGCTGTTCCTTGTCGTGGCGCTGGTGCCGTACGGCCCGCTGCTCGCCGCCGTCGTACTGATGGCGGCGGCGGCCTGGCACGGCCGCGACCGCACCCCGGCGAAGCCCGAGGGCCCGGACGAGTCGCGCGCCCGGCGCCTGGCACTGCTTTATGAGGCCCTGGTGCCCTACTTCTCGGCGGCCGAGGACCCGGCACCGCTGTACGCGCACGGCGGCGCGTGGGAGAAGGCCTTCCCCGCCTACGAGTTCGACGACTCCGGGCGGGTGCGCCACCTGGTGGTCCGGTACCCCGCGTACTTCACCGACGGCGAGGCCGAGTCCCGCGCGCGGATCGAGCATCTGCTCACCGCCAAGGCCGGCCGCGGCCGCGAGTACCTCTTCTCCTGGGACGAGGAGGGCAACCAGCTCGCCTTCACCGCCCTCGCCCCGCTGCCCACGGACATCGCCGCGCAGCGCTTCGTCACGGCGCCGGGCGAGACCGTGCTCGGCTTCACCGACCCCACCGAGGTGCAGCGCACGCTCCCCCTCGGCTACGGCGAGGAGCAGCGCGACGTGCCGCCGGTCGTCTGGCGCACGGGCCGGCGCTCCACCGAGCCGCACCTGCTGGCCCTGGGCCAGGCCGGCAGCGGCACCTCGACACTGCTGCGTTCTCTCGCCCTCCAGGCCCTCCAGCACGGCGACGTGCTGATCGTGGACGGCGGAGGCACCGGCGAGTTCGCCTGCCTGACCGGCCGGGACGGGGTGCTGGCGGTCGAGTGCGGGCTGGCCGGGGTGCTGGCGAGCCTGGAGTGGGCGGCCACCGAGACCGAGCGCCGGCTGATCGCCGTCAACCGCGCGCGGCAGGCGGGCCATCCGCCGCCGGAGGACACCAGGCGACCGCTGTGGCTGCTGCTCGACCGGCCCACCGCGTTCACGCACCTGGCCGCGGCGGACGGCCGCAAGGATCCGCAGGCGCTGCTCCAGGTTCCGCTGCGGCACGGGCGCGCGGTCAACGTGGCGGTGGTCGTGGCCGAGCAGTTCGACTGCGCGGAGGCGCTGAGCGACGCGGTACGGCAGCACACGCGCGCGCGTGTCGTCCTCGGGCCGGCGACGGCGGAGCAGCTCAAGGCGGTGCTGGGGGCGCCGCCGCACACGACGCCGCTGCCCGTCGTCCCGGCCGGACGCGGGTACGCCCGGCTGGGGACGAAGCCGGTCCACCGGCTCCAGGTGCCGGCCACGCCCGACCCCTACGACGACGCGGCGAACGACGCCCATCGGCAGGCCGTGCTCGATCTTCTGCCGCCGAAGACCACACCGGCCGACGGGGAGCGGGTGCCGGAGCCCACGGAGGCCGTGACGGAAGCGGTCGCGGAGCCCTCGTGAAGCCTTTCGGCCTCGGTGACGGCCCGGGCCCTCATGGGCCCGGGGGAGCCACGCGCTCCCGGCAGTGCTCAGGCGACGAACGTACGAGGGGACTCGCTCCCACCGGAGGTTCCCGCCTCCACCAGCCGGGCCGCCGCCGCAAGCCGCGTAGCCGCCTCCTCCGCCACCGCTCCCGCGACCGTGAACGGCAGCCGTACATAGCCCTCGAAGGCCCCGTCGACACCGAAGCGGGGACCCGAGGGGACACGGACGCCCACCCGCTCGCCGGCCTCGGCGACGCGGGAGCCCGAGAGGCCGCCGGTGCGCACCCACAGCGTGAGGCCGCCGCCGGGCACCTCGAACTCCCAGCCGGGCAGCTCGCGCCGGACCGCCGCCACCAGGGCGTCCCGGTTGTCGCGGGCCTGGACCCGCCGGACCTCCACGGCCTCCTCCCACCCCCCGGTGCTGAACAGCCAGTTCACGGCCAGCTGCTCCAGCACGGGGGTGCCCATGTCGGCGTAGGCACGAGCGGCGACCAGGCTGCGGATCACGTCGGGGGCGGCCCGCACCCAGCCGATGCGCATCCCGGCCCAGAAGGCCTTGCTGGCCGAGCCGACGGTGATCACCGTGGATCCGGCCGGGTCGAAGGCGCACACCCGGCGCGGCATCTCCAGCCCCGGATCCAGGTACAGCTCGCTCATCGTCTCGTCGACGACGAGCACCGTCCCGGCCGAGCGGGCCGCCTCCACCAGCCGGCGCCGCTGCTCCTCGTCGGCGAGCGCGCCGGTCGGGTTGTGGAAGTCGGCGACGACGTAGGCGAGCCGGGGCGCGGCCTCGCGCAGCACCTGGCGCCAGCGGTCCAGCTCCCACCCGGTGAGTCCCTCGGCCATGGCGACGGGCACGAGGCGGGCGCCCGCCTCCCGCATGAGCTGGAGGATGTTCGCGTAGGACGGCGACTCGACGGCGATGCGCTCTCCGCGGCCCCCGAAGAGGTGGCAGATGGCGTCGATGGCGCCCATGGCGCCCGTCGTCACCATGATCTGCTCGGGCATGGTGGGGATCCCGCGCGCGGTGTACCGCTCGGCGATCATCGACCGCAGTGCGGGCAGCCCGGCCGGATAGTCGCCGTGGGTGTGGGCGTACGGCGGCAGTTCCTCCAGCGCGCCCTGCACGGCGCGGGTGAGCCACGGTTCCGGGGCGGGCAGGGCCGCGGTGCCCAGGTCGATCACCGAGCCCAGCGCCTCCGGCGGCAGGGGCTCCAGTCCCCGCGCGGGCAGCGGATTGCCGGCCGGCACCGCGGTCCAGCTCCCCGCGCCGCGCCGGGACTCCAGGAATCCCTCGGTGCGCAGCGCCTCGTACGCGGCGGCGACGGTGGTGCGGCTGACGGAGAGGGAAAGGGCGAGTTCGCGCTCGGCGGGCAGCCGGGCGGCGACCGGGACCCGGCCTTCGAGCACCAGCAGCCGGATGCCGTCGGCGAACGCCCGGTAGGCGGGCGGGCGGCGTGAGCCCGGGCCCGCCGGGCGGTCCTGCTGCGACGTGAGCAGCCGAGCGAGCTGCGCGGCTCCCACTGCCGAGGTCCACTGCGCCATGACGACCAGTCCACCTTCCTAGAATTGGCCATGGATGGAACATCTGCCCCCACCACAGAGTGTCATCCACCAGGCCACTTCCACCACCAGGGGGACACTTTGTCCGCACCGGCCCGCCTAGGGCGCCGACTGATCCAGCTCTACGCCGGCCTCGTGCTGTACGGCGCGAGCTCCGCACTCCTCGTCCGGGCGGGCCTGGGACTGGAACCGTGGAACGTGCTGCACCAGGGCCTGTCCGAACTGACCGGCCTGACGATCGGCACGGTCGCGATCATCGTCGGCGCCGTGGTGCTGCTCCTGTGGGTCCCGCTGCGCCAGCGTCCCGGCGTCGGCACGGTCTCCAACGTCTTCGTCGTCGGTCTCGCCATGGACGGCACCCTGGCCCTGCTGCCCGACGCCCGCGCCCTGGCCGTCCGGATACCGCTGCTCGTGGCGGGCATCGTGCTCAACGGAGTGGCCACCGGCCTCTACATATCCGCCCGCTTCGGGGCCGGCCCCCGCGACGGGCTGATGACGGGACTGCACCAGCGCACCGGCCGCTCGATCCGCCTGATGCGGACGGCCGTTGAGGTGGCGGTCGTGGTCACCGGCTTCGTCCTCGGCGGCACGATCGGCGTCGGCACGGTGCTGTACGCGATCTCGATCGGCCCGCTGGCCCAGCTCTTCCTGCGGCTGTTCGCCGTTCCGGCGCCGGCCGGAGACAAGACCGTTGCCGCCGGGACACCCTGACGAGCCATACTGCGTGCGTGACCACGCCCGTACGCCACCCGTACCTGGACCATCCGGGGCCCATCCCGTTCGCGCACCGCGGCGGGGCGGCCGACGGGCTGGAGAACACCATGGCGCAGTTCCGGCGCGCGGCCGCACTGGGCTACCGCTACATGGAGACCGACGTCCACGCCACGGCGGACGGCCGGCTCGTCGCCTTCCACGACGCGACCCTGGACCGGGTGACCGACGGGGCGGGCCGGATCGCCGACCTGCCGTGGGACGACGTGCGCCAGGCGCGCGTGGCGGGCCGGGAACCCGTGCCGCTCTTCGCGGAGCTGCTGGAGACGTTCCCCGAGGTCCGCTGGAACGTCGACGTCAAGGCCGAGCCCGCCCTGCGCCCCCTGCTGGACGTGATCGAGCGGACGAACGCCTGGGACCGCGTCTGCGTCGGCTCGTTCTCCGAGGCCCGCGTGGTCCGGGCGCAGCGGCTGGCCGGGCCGCGGCTGGCGACCTCGTACGGCACCCGGGGGGTGCTGGCGCTGCGGCTGCGCTCCTGGGGCCTGCCGGCGGTGCCGCGCCGGTCCGCGGTGGCCGCGCAGGTGCCCGTCTCCCAGTACGGCGTCCCGGTGGTCGACGGCCGGTTCGTCCGCGCCGCCCACGCGCGCGGGCTGCACGTGCACGTGTGGACGATCAACGACCCCGCCCTGATGCACCGGCTCCTGGACCTCGGTGTCGATGGCATCATGACCGATCACATCGACACGTTGCGCAAGGTCATGGAGGAGCGGGGTGTCTGGGCCTGACGCCCCGGAACGCTCCCGTCCGCCGTCGCGGACCGTCGGCAACAGGGGAACCAGCGGGGAAGCGAGGGCACGGGGTGGGCAGTGACACCGTGCGGGCAGGGCAGGCCGGCGACGAGGCCGCCGACCGGCGCCGCGAGCAGCGCGGATGGTACTTCTACGACTGGGCGTGCTCCGTCTACTCGACGAGTGTGCTCACCGTGTTCCTCGGCCCCTATCTCACGGCGGTGGCCGAGTCGGCGGCGGACCCGGACGGGTTCGTGCATCCGCTGGGCATCCCGGTGCGGGCCGGGTCGTTCTTCGCGTACTGCGTCTCGGTGTCGGTGATCGTGGCGATCGTGCTGATGCCGATGGCCGGCGCGGCGGCCGACCGCACCGGCCGCAAGAAGCCGCTCCTCGCGGCCGCCGCCTACGTGGGCGCCGGCGCCACCACGGGCCTGTTCTTCCTGGACGGCCACCGCTATCTGCTGGGCGGTCTGCTGCTGATCGTCGCCAACGCGTCGGTGGCCGTGTCGATGGTCCTCTACAACTCCTACCTGCCGCAGATCGCCGCGCCCGAGGAACGGGACGCGGTCTCCTCGCGCGGCTGGGCCTTCGGCTACGCGGCCGGCTCACTGGTGCTGGTGGCGAACCTCGTCCTGTTCACCGCCCACGACTCCTTCGGCGTCTCCGAGTCGGCGGCCGTGCGCATCTGCCTGGCCTCGGCCGGTCTGTGGTGGGGCCTCTTCACGCTCGTCCCGCTGAAGCGGCTGCGCGACCGCCGCACCGCCCCCGCCGCGGCACCGGTCCACGGGTGGCGCCAACTCGCCGCCACCGTCAGGGACATGCGGGGCAAACCGCTCACCCTGTCCTTCCTGCTCGCCTATCTCGTCTACAACGACGGCATCCAGACGGTGATCTCGCAGGCCTCGGTGTACGGCTCACGGGAGCTGGGCCTGAGCCAGTCGACACTCATCACGGCGGTGCTGATGGTGCAGGTGCTGGCAGTGGCGGGGGCGCTCGGCATGGGACGGCTCGCCCACAGGTACGGGGCCAAGCGCACGATCCTCGGCTCGCTGGCCGCGTGGGCGGTCATCCTGGCGGCCGGGTACTTCCTGCCGGCCGGGGCGCCGATGTGGTTCTTCGTGCTGGCCGCCGGGATCGGGCTGGTGCTCGGCGGCAGCCAGGCGCTGTCCCGGTCGCTGTTCTCACACCTGGTCCCGCCCGGCAAGGAGGCCGAGTACTTCTCGGCGTACGAGATGAGCGACCGGGGCATGAGCTGGCTGGGACCGCTGCTGTTCGGGATCACCTACCAGCTCACCGGCAGCTACCGGGACGCGATCATCTCGCTGGTGGCGTTCTTCGCGATCGGGTTCGTGCTGCTCGCCCGGGTTCCGGTGCGCCGTGCGATCGGCGACGCCGGCAATCCGGTTCCCGAGCGGATTTAGCACTCAAGGCGAAAGGGCGGTAGTGTACGCGTTTGGCCTGCCAGGCGTACCGTTACTGCGTGTCAAAGATGCCGAAACGCTGGGTGACATCTCCTTACGGATGTGACAAACCGGGCGCCGGTGGGTACTGCACTGGTTGACAAGGCTGCGGCTACGACGGCGACGCATGACCCGGAACGGGACATCGGAACGGGAATCTTTACCGCCGACCGGACGTTGACCGGATGACGACGACAGCGACACCTGTCCTGTGGGCGACAAGCCCGGGAGGCACGATTCATGAGTGAGCGAGCTCTTCGCGGCACGCGCCTCGTGGTGACCAGCTACGAGACCGACCGCGGTATCGACCTGGCCCCGCGCCAGGCCGTGGAGTACGCATGCGAGAAGGGGCATCGTTTCGAGATGCCCTTCTCGGTCGAGGCGGAGATCCCGCCGGAGTGGGAGTGCAAGGTCTGCGGGGCCCAGGCACTCCTGGTGGATGGCGACGGGCCGGAGGAGAAGAAGGCGAAGCCGGCGCGTACGCACTGGGACATGCTGATGGAGCGGCGCACCCGCGAGGAGCTCGAAGAGGTCCTCGAGGAGCGCCTCGCCGTGCTGCGGTCCGGCGCGATGAACATCGCCGTCCATCCCCGGGACAGCCGCAAGAGCGCGTAGTCCCCGCCGGGGGCCGGGCCGATTCGCAGCGCACGCCACGCAGCACACCAATGGCAGCGGGCGCCGTACGATCCTGTACGGCGCCCGCTGCCATTGTGTTCTTTTCCGGGTTCTCCGGCAGCCCACGAGGGATTCGCCCCGGTTCCGGATGTCCCTCATGTCACCGGGTCAGCGGCGGGCGCTGCTCGTCCGGGGCGTCCGGCTCGTCCCTGATGACCTCGCCCTGGACCACCTTGCCGTCGGGGCGGTGGATGCGGACCTGCTGGAAGGCGTCGCCGAGGGTGCCGGGGCCGGCCTCGCGCAGCCTGCGGTCGACGGTCCGCCCGGCGTAGCGGCTCACGGCCTGCTGGACCGGCGGAAGCAGCAGGAGCAGGCCCACCGCGTCCGAGATCACACCGGGGATCATCAGCAGCAGGCCGCCCAGCATCATCAGGCCGTTGCCACCGCGGCGCGCGGAGGGGGCGCCGCCCTGCTGGAGTGCCTCGTTGAGGTTCTGGAAGGCGCGGCGGCCCGCCTGCTTGATCACCACCGCGCCGAGGACGACGCCGGCGACCAGCAGCGCGAAGACCGTGAACCCGCCCGCCGCTCCGGCGACCACCGTCAGCAGCCAGATCTCCAGCACGATCCACGCCACCAGCACCAGCGGCAGATACCGGCGGGGCCCGGAACGCCGGGGCCGGGCGGAGTACGAAGAGGTCGGAGCGCCAGTCGTCATGCTCCCAGTGTGCCTGGCGGCTGCTCAATGCCGGATAAGGGCCGGTGCCTCGCGCAGCAATCAGGCCGAATCCGGACGGAGGACCCTATGCCTGGGGCTTGCCGCCCCGGCCGGTGATCCTGGTCACCCGCTCGCCCACACCCCACGCGGTGACCCGCCACAGCGCCTCGACGAGGATGTCGCGGCTCATCTTGGAGTCGCCGTGCTCGCGCTCGACGAAGGTGATGGGAACCTCGACGACGTGGTAGCCGGCCTTCACGGCGCGGCGGGCCAGGTCGACCTGGAAGCAGTAGCCCTGCGAGGCGACCTCGTCCAGGCCCAGGCCCTCCAGCGTCTCCCGGCGGAAGGCGCGGTAGCCGCCGGTGATGTCCCGCAGGGGCAGGTCGAGGGCGAGGCGCGAGTAGGTGCTGCCGCCGCGGGAGATGAACTCGCGGGACTTCGGCCAGTTCACCACGCGTCCGCCGGGCACCCAGCGGGAGCCGAGGACCAGGTCGGCGCCCTTGAGGGCGGTCAGCAGGCGGGGCAGTTCCTCGGGCTGGTGGGAGCCGTCGGCGTCCATCTCGATCAGGACGCCGTAGTCGCGCTCCAGGCCCCAGCGGAACCCCGCCAGGTAGGCGGCGCCGAGTCCCTCCTTGCCCTTGCGGTGCAGCACGTGCACGTGCCCGTCCTCGGCCGCCAACTCGTCGGCGAGCTTGCCCGTGCCGTCGGGGCTGTTGTCGTCGGCCACGAGGACGTGCGCCTCGGGAACGGACGTGCGCACCCGGCTCACGATCGTCTTGATGTTCTCCGCCTCGTTGTAGGTCGGAATGATCACCAAGGCCGTGCCGAGCGGGCCGGGTCGCCTGTCCCGGGAGCCGGCCGCGGGGTTGCCGTCGCCGTCGTTCACTGCTGCCCCTTCATGTCCGTACGCAGGGGACCACCATAGTGGCCCCGGCCTGCGAGGACGTGACATCGCAGGCTGTACGGGGGTGTCGATTCGGCAAGAGCGGGGTAAGAGCGCTCGCTCCGATCGTGCCATGGAGTCCGCCCGCGCGGCGGATGGGGGCCCGGCGCCCTTCGGGCCGACCTGGGACCCGCTGGCTGCGGATCGACCGAAAGCCGTTGTCTACTGAGCGCCCGGGCCCCACCCCGGTCACACCTTGCCGACCGTCCGGAACGTTCCTCCGCGGACGCGGGCGCTGAGCCTGGCTCCCAGCGACGGTGACCCGGTGCGGCACACCGTCCCTGACCCAGCGGCGCCGTGACGCGGGAACGGAAGTTCCCCGGCCGGGCGTCCGGTGGTGGACCCGGCAGAACCTACCGGCCCGCTGCCGTCGCCTGTCAACCAGCGCCTTGACCTGTGCAAATACCCATGGCCGCCGGGCCGGTGCGGAGGATGCGCAGGTCGCGCGACCGAGCGGCGGGCGCGGGGCGGCGCCGTGCGCCCGCGGGAGATCACTCGCCCGGCCGTACGAACACCGTCCGTCCGCCCACCACGGTCCGCAGGCAGACGGGCAGGTCACGCCCAGGGGTGAGGTCGGGCAGTCCGGGCGTTCCGGAACGCGGGTCGGTCGACCAGCGCGCGACCCGGTCGTCGGGGGCCTGGACGACCAGTTCGCCGGTGCTCCAGACGGCGTAGTCCGCCGGTGCGCCGGGCACCAGGACGCCCGCGTCGTCCCGTCCGACCGCCCGCCAGCCCCCGCGGGTGTGCGCGGTGAACGCGGCGCGTACGGAGACACCGTGCCCGGGAGTGCGGTGGAAGGACGCCGCCCGGACCGTGCCCCACGGATCCAGCGGCGTGACGGGGCTGTCGGAGCCGAACGCGAGGGGGACGCCGGCGCGCAGCAGGGACGCGAACGGGTTCAGCGTCCGCGCCCGCTCGGCGCCGAGGCGCTGGGCGTACATGCCCTCCTCGCCGCCCCACAGGGCGTCGAAGGCGGGCTGTACGGACGCGGTGAGGCCGAGTTCGGCGAAGGCGGCGACGGTCTCCGGGGTGAGCATCTCGGCGTGCTCGACGCGGTGCCTGGCGGCGCGCACGCGGGCCAGGCCGACCTTCTCGGCGGCGGCGCGCACGCCGTCGACGACCGCGGTGACGGCGGCGTCGCCGATGGCGTGGAAGCCCGCCTGGAGGCCCGCCTCGGTGCAGGCGGCGACGTGGGCGGCGACGGCGGCCGCGTCCAGGTAGGCGGTGCCGGTGTGGTCGGCGTCGGTGTACGGCGCGTGCAGGCAGGCGGTGTGCGAGCCGATGGAGCCGTCGACGAAGAGGTCGCCCGCGGCGCCGAGGGCGCCCAGCCGGCGCGCCTTGTCGACGTCCTGCTCCGCCCAGTAGCCGACGACCCGGGGGCCCGGTTCGTCGGCGGCGAGCCGCAGCAGGTCCGTGAAGTCGTCCTCGGAGGAGATGCGCGGACCGCCGCACTCGTGCACCGAGCCGATGCCCAGGGAGGCGGCGCGGGCGAGCGCGGCGCGCTGCGCCTCGGCGCGCTGGGCGGGCGTGACGGCGGCGAACGCGGCCGCCCGCACGGCGTGGTGGGCGTCGGCGGTCAGCGGGCCGTCCACGGGCCCCTTGACCTCCGGTACGAGGTCGAGGAGCGCGGTGGTGACGACCGCGGAGTGCACGTCGATGCGGCTGAGGTAGAGCGGCCGTCCGCCGGTGGCCTCGTCGAGTTCGGCGCGCGTCGGGGGGCGTCCGCCGGGCCAGCGGGCCGCGTCCCATCCGTGGCCGAGCAGAACGCGGTCGTCCGGACGGGCGGCGGCGAAGTCCCGTACCAGGGCGAGCGCCGCCTCCAGGGTGGGTGCGTCGGACAGGTCGAGACCGGTGAGCGCGAGGCCGGTGGCGGTGGTGTGCACATGGGCGTCGGTGAACGCCGGGGCGACGAGGGCGCCGTCCAGGTCGACCACCTCGTCGACACCGTCGGCGAAGGCGTCCGCCGCCCCCTCCGAGCCGACCCAGGCCACCTGGCCCGCCTCCACGACCATGGCGGTCGCGAACGGGTCGGCGGGACTGTGGATCTCGCCCCTGCGCAGCAGGACGGTCCGGACCTCGGCAGCACGCTCACTCATGCCCCCAGTCTCCCGCCTCCCCCGAACCCCCCGGCAGGCAGGTCGCCCCGACGTACTCCGGCGCTCCGCCGGGGGCCCGCCAGGTGGGGTCAGACGCGGGGCGGGCGGGATTCGTACGGGGTGGAGAGGACCACCGTCGTACGGGTCGAGACGCCCGCCAGCGTGCGTACGCGGGCGAGCAGCTCCTCCAGCTCGTGCGGGGTGGAGACGCGGACCTTGAGGATGTAGTTCTCGTCGCCGGCGACGCTGTGGCAGGCCTCGATCTCGGGGACGCCGGCCAGGCGGTCGGCGATGTCGTCGGGGGCGCTGGGGTCGAAGGGTTTGACCGAGATGAAGGCGGTCATGGGCAGCCCCACGGCCTCGGCGTCGACGACCGCGGCATAGCCGCGGATGACGCCGCGCTGCTCCAGCCGGCGCACCCGCTGGTGCACGGCCGACGTGGACAGACCGGTGGCCTTGCCCAGGTCGGTGTAGCTCATCCGCCCGTCCTTGACGAGCAGCTGCACGATCTGTCGGTCCAGCTCCTCCATGGCGCAAGAACCTACAGGGCGCCTGAACTCCCGGGACAGCCGAACGGCCCGGGTCGTGCCCCGTTGGCGGACAAACACACCACGGCGGGCACCTGCGGGCGGCATGTGACCAACGCCACACGCCTCGAAGCCCCTCCGTGATGCTCTCGTGATTACCGGCGAGACCGGACGGGAAGTGCTTGCTGTGGTCGAGGCCGCAGCGCCTTCACGGCCCAGCCTTAGGGGGAGAATCCCATGCAGAGTCTCAAGCGCCCTGGTCGTTCTGTGCCCAGGCGACGGCAGTCGGTCGTCGAGCTCCAGCCGGAGTGGCTCGAATCCGATACCGACGACGATGCGGACGGCGCCGAAGCCGACGCCTACGACACCTTCGAGATGTACCGGGTGATGTGCCCGGAGTGCGCGCAGCCCATCGCCCTGCTGGCGGACGAGGAGGTGCTCCCGGAGCACGCGCTGTGCGCCTCGCCGTGGAACCCGTTCGGGCTCACGGTCTGCGCCGGTACGGGCCGCTGGGCGTCCGAGGCCCGGCCCGCGGACGAGTCCTTCGATCCTCAGGAGCAGGACACCGCGCTGCTGTTGACGCTTCCGCAGGGACTCGACTGGCGCACGCAGCCGTTCTCGCACGTCGGCGGTCCGGGCTCCCGCCCGATGCGCGTGCCGCAACTGCGCCGGTACGCCGCCTGAGCGGCGCCGCGGCAGCGCCGGGCACCCTCGTCCGCCCCCGCACCACGGCCGGGCACGCCGGCCGCCGTGGTGCCCGAACAGCCCACCCGCGTTCCCGGAGGGCCGCAGGCCCGGACGCCGGTGAACTCACGCTCGATTCCACCGGGCGGTGACCTGTCCGCCGTACGCCGCGTTGCCCGGGTATGACCACCACGCATCCGGCAGCCGGACGACGGCGGCGCATCTTCGTGCCGCCGCCGCCCGCAGAATCGGTTCCGCCTGCGCCTTCTCAGCCCACGGACCCGCCGATCTACCGCGACCTGATGCGCGCCTGGGCCGACCGGGGCCGCACCCTGCCGGGACGGCACGACCCGGAGTGGGTCCGCCTGGCGGCGCCACCGGCCGGTCTCGCGCAGCTCAGCGGGTCTCGGGACCCGCTACGTGACGGGCGATGACCATCCTCTGGATCTGGTTGGTGCCCTCGACGATCTGCAGGACCTTGGCCTCGCGCATGTAGCGCTCGACCGGGAAGTCCGTGGTGTAGCCGTATCCGCCGAGCACCTGGACGGCGTCCGTGGTCACCTTCATGGCCGTGTCCGTGCAGAACAGCTTGGCCATGGCCGCCTGCCGCGCGAACGGCAGGCCCGCGTCCCGCAGCCGCGCCGCCGCCAGGTACAGCGCGCGGCCCGCCTCGATCTGCGTCGCCATGTCGGCGAGCATGAAGCGCAGGCCCTGGAAGTCGGAGATCGGCCGTCCGAACTGCTGCCGGCCCGCGGCGTAGCCGACCGCCTCGTCCAGCGCGGCCTGGGCGAGGCCGATGGCGCAGGCCGCGATGCCGAGCCGTCCGGAGTCGAGCGCGGACAGGGCGATGGCGAAGCCCTGTCCCTCCTCCCCCAGGCGCCGGTCGTCGCCGACCCGGACGCCGTCGAGGTGGATCTGCGCGGTGGGCGAGCCCTTGAGGCCCATCTTCTTCTCCGGGGCCGCGGCGCTCAGGCCCTCGGCGTCGCCCGGCACCAGGAAGGCGGTGATCCCGCGCGGGCCCCGCTCACCGGTGCGGGCCATCACCGTGTAGAAGTCGGCGACGCCGCCGTGGGTGATCCAGGACTTGGTCCCGGTGAGCACCCAGCCGTCGCCGTCCCGGACCGCCTTGGTGGTGAGCGAGGCGGCGTCGGAGCCGGAGGCCGGCTCGGAGAGGGCGTAGGCGCCCAGCAGGCCGCCGCCCAGCATCGCGGGCAGATGCTCGACCTGCTGCTTCTTGCTGCCGTAGGCGGCCAGTCCGTAGGAGGCGAGGGTGTGCACGCTCAGGCCGAGGCCGACGGTGAGGCGGGCCGCGGCCAGTTCCTCCAGGACCTGAAGGTAGACCTCGTAGGGCTGGTCGCCTCCGCCGTACTCGGAGTCGTAGGGCAGGCCGAGCAGGCCGGAGCGGGACAGCAGAGTGAAGGCCTCGCGCGGGAAGAGTCCCGCGTCCTCCTCCTCGGCCGCCTTCGGGGCGATCTCGTGCTGCGCGATGTCGCGGACGAGCGAGATCAGATCCCGGGCCTCCTCCGTGGGCAGTTGCCGGTCCACCGGCTGCGGGGCGCGGTCGGGCATGGCGACGCTCTCCTCCCTTTCGGGCACATCGGCGGATGTGCGCCTTGGGTGGGGCGGCTCCGCCGGGGTCGTTCTCGGGCCCAGCCGGGTGTCGGCGATCCCGGGTCACGGTAGCTGCTGACCAGCGGCTGTGCGCTGTGAGTATGCCCGATCCGGGGCATCTCGTCACCGGTTAACGAGCGCTTACTTCCAGAAATCCTGAGGGTCCGAAATTGGTCCGAACCATTGACGCACTGGTCTAGTCCTCCTAGGGTGCCCCGGACCAACGCATTCCGCGTTCATGCCAAATCGGCACGATCCCCTCTCCCCCACGAGGAGACACCGATGCACACTCCGCACCGCCTCCGGGCGCTGCTGTCCACCGCCTGTACCGTCGCCCTCGGCGCAGGGCTGCTCGCCGGCGCGAGCACGGCCACCGCCACCCCCACCCGGTCCGCCGCCCCGTCGGCCGCCGAGGGCTCCAAAGTGGTCGGCTACTTCACCGAATGGGGCGTCTACGACCGCGGCTACCACGTCAAGAACATCGAGACCTCCGGCTCCGCGGCGAAGCTCACCCACATCAACTACGCCTTCGGCAACGTCACTGGCGGCCGGTGCGCCATGGGCGACGCCTACGCGGCGACCGACCGCGCCTACACCGCCGACGAGTCGGTGGACGGGACCGCCGACACCTGGGACCAGCCGCTGCGCGGCAACTTCAACCAGCTCCTGAAGCTGAAGGAGAAGCACCCGGGTCTGAAGGTGCTGTGGTCGTTCGGCGGCTGGACCTGGTCGGGCGGCTTCGGCGAGGCCGCGAAGGACCCGGCCGCCTTCGCCCAGTCCTGCTACGACCTGGTCAACGACCCCAAGTGGGCGGGCGTCTTCGACGGCATCGACATCGACTGGGAGTACCCCAACGCCTGCGGCAACACCTGCGACACCAGCGGCCGCGAGGCCTTCACGAACCTGATGACGGCGCTGCGCGCCAAGTTCGGCGGCGACGCGCTGGTCACCGCGGCGATTCCGGCGGACGCGGGCGACGGCGGCAAGATCGACGCGGCCGACTACGCGGGCGCCGCGGCCCATGTCGACTGGTACAACCCCATGACCTACGACTACTTCGGCGCCTGGGACGCGACCGGGCCGACGGCTCCGCACTCGCCGCTGACCTCCTACTCCGGCATCCCGAAGGAGGAGTTCACCGCCTCGGCGACCATCGCCAAGCTCAAGGACCTCGGGATCCCCGCCTCGAAGCTGCTGCTCGGCATCGGCTTCTACGGGCGAGGCTGGACCGGCGTCACCCAGGACGCCCCGGGCGGCACCGCCACGGGCCCGGCCAACGGCACCTACGAACAGGGCATCGACGACTACAAAGTGCTCAGGGACACGTGCCCGGCGACCGGCACGGTGGGCGGCACCGCGTACGCCAAGTGCGGTGACGAATGGTGGAGTTACGACACTCCGCAGACCATCGCGACGAAGATGGCGTACAAGAACGACCAGAGCCTCGGCGGCACGTTCCTCTGGGAGCTGAGCGGGGACACGGCGAGCGGCGAGCTGATCAAGGCGACCGACTAACCGGGCGTCGCGACGGGGCAAACGTTGCCTGTCGCGGCACTAGCGCCGCGTTCTGGACGCGGGGCGGAGGGCGAGTCCCCCTCCGCCCCGTTTTCTTCTCGTCCCTTGCTCCTCAGCCTTCTCGGCTTTTCTCAGCCGTCGCGGCGGGCCGGTGCGGGGGCCGGGTGGGTCGGGTCGATCTCCTCGATGGCGCGCAGCGTGCCGCCGAGGGTCTTCACCAGCAGGTCGCGCATGGTGTCCCGGGAGAGTCCGGGCCGGCCGATCCAGTCCAGGGTGGCGCCCTCGACACTGCACACCCAGGCGAGCAGCCCCATACGGGCCACCGGGGCGATGGCGGTGCGGCCGTAGGCGCCCTCCGCGATGGTCGCGACGATGGCCTCGCGCACGCCGTCCCGGATGGCGTGCACCTCGGTGTCGAAGCCGACGCCGCCGCTGACGATGGTGCGGTAGGCGGCCTGGTTGTGCTCCGCGTAGTGCAGGTAGCCGTCGATGGTGCGGTGCACCCGGTCCACGGCGGGCATGTCCAGGCCGCGTGCCGCGAAGGTGACCAGGTCGGCGACGGAGTCCTCGATGATCGCCAGGTAGTAGCCGCGTTTGGACCGGAAGTAGTAGTAGATCAGTCCCTTGGCCACATGGGCCTGCCGGGCGATGTCGTCCATCGAGAGGGCGTCGTAGGAGGTGTCGGCGAACAACCTCCGCCCGATGGCGAGGAGTTCGGTGCGACGACCCGCGGAGCGCTCGGTGCCGCGCACCCGGCCGGGGGGCCTCCCCGCCCGAACGGAGTCGAGAGCGTGCGGGAGGGCGGTCTCACGCGGTTGCCTGATGTTCAATTCGACCCTGGCCTCCAACTGGCGGTCGGACCACCGCAGTATGGCAGGCCGGCCGGGCGTGGAGGCAGGGCGCCGGAAGGCCCCGGTCGCCCGGGGCCCTCGTACGCGCGCGCTTTCGGTCAGCTCACGCCCACGGCGGCGAGCGCCTTGCGCTGAGGGCCGGTGAGACGGGCCGGGAAGTACAGGTAGCAGATGCCGCCGGAGCCGGAGGCGACCTTGCCGGAGGCGTTGTAGCGCTTGGTCCTGAGCCAGATGTTCTCGAACTCCCGGCGGCGATACACGCGCCGTACCGCCGAATCGTTCGGCGAGGCCGGGTCGTTGGCGATGACGTCGCCGTCGGCGGTGAAGCCGATGACGGTCATGAGGTGGCCGTTGGTGCCGTAACCGGCCCCGGTCAGCTCGGTGTTGAGGAAGGACTGGGAGGTTATGGCCGGGATGCCGGCCGCGATCAGCGTCTCCAGGTCGGTGAGCGAGCCCAGCCGGGTCACCACCCCTTGCAGGTCCTTGAAGGTGGCGGCGTAGGCGGCGTTGAACGGCCAGTTGCCGCAGCCCTGGTACTGGTGGTCGTACGTGTAGCGGGCCGCGTTGCACACCTGCGGGTCGGCGTAGGACGGGTCGACCCAGGACAGTTGACCGGGGGTGAGCCGTCCGCCCCAGTACTCGATGATCATCTGCGAGGAGGTCGGGCTGCACCAGGCCTCGCCGCCGTTGTCGTACTCGGGGTACTGGCCGGAGTGGATCGACTGCGAGTAGCGCGGGACGATCAGCTCCTTGGCCAGACCGGGCACGGAGGCCGGGACGGTGAAGCGGTCGGGGATGTCGGAGCCCATGGCGCCGATCCGCCAGACCGTCGGCGTGAGCCGGGTGCCGGGCCTGCGGTGGAGGGTGAGCCGCAGCCGGTAGGAGACGAGACGCAGACCGGAGGCCGGGTCGTCCAGGGAGAAGGTGTCCGTCCAGATCGTGCTGCGGCCGTCGCTCTGGCCGTCGACGGAGGTCCGTTTGATGTCCTGGTCGCCGGCCGCCCAGCGGCCCATCACGTACCAGGGGGTGTCCGTGCCGTCGGAGTACGTGCCCCGCAGCTCGACCTGGATCCAGGTGCCGGCCGGGGTGTGCGCGTTCCAGGAGGCGACCGCCTCCGTGGCCGGCACGGACAGCCGGTGCGCCGGGCTGGTCCAGGTGGCGTACTCCCAGGTCGCGGTCGTGCCGGTGTGGGGGTCGGTGTAGTCGGAGGTGCCGGCGGGCCTCTCGATCTCCAGTCCGGGCCGGGCGCCCGCGACGGCGCGGGTGCCGCGGGCCGTGCCCGCGCGCCAGTCGGTGTACGTGGTCCAGGAGTGGTGGTCGACCGGGCGGGCCGGGGCGGCTCCGGCGCCCTTGGCGCCGGCGGCGGGGGCGGCCGTGGCGGCGGCGGCCACCGGGGCCGCACCACCCGCCATCGCCGCCGCGGCGACCGCGACGGCCAGGACGGATCTGCGGGACGGCTGTTCGGCTCTGCTCATGGGTGGATGACCCCCAGGTGTCCGACGTCGGGGCGGGCCCGTGGCTGCGCCCACTATGGCCGCGCCGTCCGGCTCCTGCCAGCACTTCGACATACGCCACGCCCACCAATATTGGTCTCCACCACTGGCATGACCTGCGCGGAGTCCCCTCCCCGCCGGGCAGCCGGCCGCGCGCGCCGGCCATCGCGGCCACCGGTGGGGCGGGGAGCGGTCACTAGAATGACCACCGAGAACACGCCGTCGCCCTCCTCGTACTCCGGGAATCGCCATCCGCGCCCTCGCCGCCTTCCTCCGTGATGCGCCGCCGTCCTGCGGGACCGTGCGGCTGATCGGTGTCGACGGGCACGCGGGGTCCGGGAAGTCCACGTTCACGGGGAAGTTGGCCACGGCGCTGGGGGGCGCGCCCGTACTGCACCTGGACGACGTCGCGAGCCACGAGGGGCTCTTCGACTGGGAGGGGCGGCTGCTGAGGGAGGTCGTCGAGCCGCTCAGGCGGGGGGCGACGGCACGCTACGCCCCCTACGACTGGCGGGCGCGGCGGTTCCGGGCCGCGCGGGCGCTGCCGCCTGCGCCCGTGATCCTGGTCGAGGGCGTGGGCGCCGGACGGCGGGCGCTGCGCCCGTATCTGGCCCACCTGCTGTGGATGGATCTGCCGTGCGAGGAGTCCTGGGCGCGAGGCCGGTCGCGGGACGGGGAGGCGCAGCGGGAGTTCTGGTCCGGGTGGGTCGGGGCGGAGCGGCGGCACTTCGCCGAGGACCCCTCGCGGCCGTTCGCGGATCTTCTGGTACGGCAGTCACCAGAGGGGTACGCGGTGCTTCCGGGGCCTGCCGGGACCGTTGGACCGGACCTGTTCGTCACCCACGGTGACGGGCCGTCGGCAATGTGCTGAACTTGTGAAGACCGTTGTCGCCAACTTTCCCGAGTCCCTCAACTCCGCTTGACCCGGGGGCCGTACAGGTCTTACGTTCTCAATGAGCGGTCATCGCGTACCGCCCGCAGACACGAAGCCCCCGGTTGTTCCCCCGTGATCGGGGGCTTCGTTCTGCCCTTTTCGCGTTCTCCGGACGCTGCGTGACGTCATTTGCTCACACTCGGTCACCACGCCGGGTGCGTCCCGTCCGCCCCCGCCTCGCCGAACGGCGCGTGCGGCACCCTTCGGCGCGCGGCGGCCCCACGGGTACCATGCCCTCGGTGCGAACTTCGAACGACTGCTTCGCGCACCTGCAACTCCGGTCCGCGGTACAGCGGTTCGACCACAGGAAGCCGTCAGGTGGATGCCTGGCGGCGAACCTTCGGGGGCACGGTTTGTGGGGGACGTGATGGACTTCGGCACGCAGGGCCCGAAGGCCCCGGCCGACCTCGCGTGGCTGCGAGGCGTGGACGCCTACACCATGGGCGCCTATCCGCAGGCGGAGGAGGAGTTCCGGGCCGCGGTGCGGCTGGACCCCGCGATGGCCGACGGCTGGCTCGGCCTGCACGCGCTGCGCGTCGACACGACCACCGCGCTGCTGAGGATGTTCCGGCACCGCGAACGCTTCGGCGAACAGCGCGCCCGGCACCGCCGCACCCTCAACTCCTGGTACTGGCTGGGCTGGTGGGTGCAGCCGGTGCTGGAGAGTCCGCGCGACCTGCTGCTCGCGCACGCCTCGCACTGGCTGGACGGCCGGCACGTCCCCGAGCTGGACCGCGCCCTCGCCGGACTGCCGCCGGTGGACGCCGACGCCCAGGTCCGCTTCCTGCACGCCTGCCGCGCCTACCTCGTCAAGGACTGGGAGCAGCTCGTCCGGCACACCGACCCGCTGCTCGACGATCCGCTGCTCGGCATCGAGGCGGGACTGTTCGGCGGCATGGCCCGGGTGCGCCTGGAGATGTACGGGCAGGCCGAGCCGCTGCTGTCGGCCGCGCTGATGCGCTGCCGCAGCGAGCAGCCGCAGCGCAAGGAACTCAGGTACTGGCTTGCACGGGCGCACGAGGGCACCGGCCGCAGCGCCGCGGCGCTCCCCCTGTACCGGGCGGTGCACCGGGTCGATCCGGCCTTCATGGACACCTCGGCACGGCTCGCGGCGATCGCCGAGGGCGACGGCTACGAGGACACGGCCGGTCTCGCCGCGATCACCCTCACCGGCCTCGGACAGGACCTCATGGACGGTCCGGATCTGCTGGACCCGCTCTTCGGCGCCGAGGGCCGGGACCTGAAGCTGTCCGGGACCGATCTGCCGGTGACCGGTCCGCTGCCGTCGGTGGCCGATCCGTCGGTGCGCCGGCGCACACCGGCCGCCGACCCGCCGCTGCCCACCGGGCCGACCGACCCCGCTTTACTGGAGGAGGCACTCGCCGAACTCGAGCGCATGGTGGGCCTGGAGCCGGTGAAACGGCAGGTCAAGGCCCTGTCGGCGCAGTTGAACATGGCGCGGCTGCGGGCCGGGCAGGGGCTGCCCGTGCAGCCGCCCAAGCGCCACTTCGTCTTCTCCGGCCCGTCGGGCACCGGCAAGACCACCGTGGCCCGCATCCTCGGCCGTGTCTTCTACGCGCTCGGCCTGCTCGGGGGCGACCACCTGGTGGAGGCGCAGCGGGCCGACCTGGTCGGCGAGTACCTGGGGCAGACCGCCGTCAAGGCCAACGAGCTGATCGACTCCGCGATCGGCGGCGTGCTCTTCGTCGACGAGGCCTACTCGCTGTCCAATTCCGGCTACGGCAAGGGCGACGCGTACGGGGACGAGGCCCTTCAGGTGCTGCTCAAGCGGGCCGAGGACAACCGCGACCACCTGGTGGTGATCCTGGCCGGCTATCCCGAGGGCATGGACCGCCTGCTGGCCGCCAACCCCGGGCTGTCGTCGCGCTTCACCACGCGGGTGGACTTCCCGTCGTACCGGCCCGCGGAACTCACCGAGATCGGCAAGGTGCTCGCGGCGGAGAACGGCGACATGTGGGACGACGAGGCCCGCGACGAGCTGCACTCGATCGCCGGGCACGTGGTCGACCAGGGCTGGATCGACGAGCTCGGCAACGGGCGGTTCCTGCGGACCCTGTACGAGAAGAGCTGCGCCTACCGGGACCTCAGGCTGTCGACGTACCCGTCCACACCGACGCGGGACGACCTGTCGACCCTGCGCCTGCCGGACCTGATGCAGGCGTACGGCGAGGTCCTGTCGGGCCGGGGGCCCCAGGACCCGTCGGGGGTGTGACGGACGGATCCCGGAGCCGAGGGGCGGTCACCCGGAGCCGGAGGGGGCGGTCAGTCGTCGAGGATCGCGCCGCGTTCGCCCATGAAGCGCAGCCACTCCCGGTGCCAGCCCGTGGTGCCCCGCAGGTCCACGCCGTGCCAGTCCGGTTCGGAGCGGCGGCCGACCAGACGCTCGCCCAGCGACTCCCCCGAACCGCTGTCGAACAGCCGTACCCAGCCGTCCGCACCGGCCGTCGCCACCACCCCGGACTTGGTGTGCAGCGCCACGGAGAGCACGGCCTGTCCCCCGCCCACGGACCAGTTCCGCTCCCGGTGCCCCAGGTCCCAGGAGCTGAGCGTGCCGTCCCGGCAGCCGCAGTAGAGCACCCCCGTGCCCGCGTCGTACACGAGGCCGAGCACCGTGTCCCCCAGTACGGCGAGGTCGGCGGCGTGGCTGCCGTCGTCCTGGGCGAAGAGCCGGATCCTGCGGTCGTCGCTGCCGCTGGCCACCAGGCCCGTGCCCGGCAGCGCGCACAGGCAGTACACCCCGGCGTCCGGGTGCGGCACCCACTGCCCGACGGGCCGGCCGGTGGCGGCGTCCAGGACGGTCGCGGTCCCGGCGGAGGAGCCGGCGAACATCAGGCCGGCGTCGGGGTCAAGGGCGAGGGAGCGCACATAGCCGGAGGAGACCCGCGTCCGCCAGACCTCGTCGCCGTCGAGGGTCCACAGCTTCACGGAGCCGTCGGTGCCGCCCGAGGCGATCCGGGTGTCCCCGACCGCGACGGCGGAGGTGGTGGGGGCGCCGTGGTGGGCGATCTCCAGGAACGCCTGCCCGTTCTCCCGGTCCGCCAGGTACACGCCGCCGTCGAGGGCGGCCGCGACCACATAGCGGCCGTGGGACATCAGGGCCATATTGCGGAAGACACCCGGGCAGCGCATCGTCTCCAGGGTGTCCAGCCGGGCCCGGTCGAGGACCTGCACCAGGCCCTCGGCCGTGCCGGCCACGACCGCGCCGTCGTCGGGCAGCATGCCCACCGCGGAGACCACCTGGGTCTCGTGCAGCATCGCGCCGTGCAGCCGGGCGCCCCGCAGGTCGGCGCCGGTCACCACGGCACCCTGGAGCAGCACCGAGCGCAGATCGCAGTCACGCAGATCGGCGCCGGCCAGCCGGGCGCCCTGGAGGTCGGCGCCGCGCAGATCGAGTCCGCGCAGCGAGCGGCCGGCCAGGGAGACGCCCATGCGGTTGGCCAGTGAGAGGCAGTTCGCGGGCAGCCGGCCGCCGACCAGGGACCCCACAGGACCGGCGGCGGGCTCGCGGACGGCCGGCGCCGGCCCGCCCGGGGGCAGCCAGTCGAGCGGCGACAGTCCTGCGGAGGCCAGTTGCTCGGCCAGATAGCCGATCGGCTCGGGCAGCAGCAGCCGTTCGTCCAGCGGGGCGAGGTCCCCCGCGCGCAGCGCCGTGCACAGACCGCGTGCGGTGAGGAACTCGCGCATGGTCTTGAGCCGGAAGCGCACGGTGCCGTCGGCGGCCACCCGTAGGAAGGCCTCCCAGCGGGGGTCGGCGCTCAGCGGCCCGGCCGTCGTGGCGGAGGCGGGTTCCGGCACGCCGAGGACGCCGCGGGCCTCGGGCAGCGGCAGGGCATGGGTGGCCCGGCTGCGCATCCGGCCTGCGAGCGCCGCGAGCCGGTCGATGTCGGCGCGGACCGCCGCGCCGTCGACGGCGACGCGTTCGGCACCGCCGAGCAGGACGGTGACGTACTCCTCGAACAGTTCCGAGGCGGTCGTCGGGGCCTCGCGCCCGGGCACGGCCAGCACCACGGACATCAGGTCGAGCAGACCGGGCAGCCGGGCCAGATCGGTCAGCGCGCTGCTGGCGTCGATCAGCCGCCGCACCGGTTCCGCCCGGGTGCCGAGCCGCCGCGCCAGGGCCTGGACGCGCTGTTCGTAGCCGAGGTCGGCGAGCCGGATCACCTCGAAGGTGGACCCGTCCGGCAGCCGGAGTCCGGGGACGCCGGCGGTGTCCTCGGACGCGGTCGCGGACGACGGTGCGCCCGGGGCGCCGCCGAGGCGCAGGGCGGAGCGGTCCTGTTCGAAGTAGCCGGGCCTGCTCGCCAGCAGGATCTTGCTCCGGGGGCCCACCAGATCGGCGAGTTCGGCCAGGGTGCGCCGGGCGCGCTCGGGAGTGACCTGCCAGCGCAGTTCGTCGAGCCCGTCGAGGATCACGACCAGCCGGCCGGTGTCGTTGGCGTACCGGAAGGACCGTGTGCCACCGAGGAGTTCGGCGCCCTTGCCGCGCATCTGCGCGATCAGGAAGTCCTCCAGCGAGCCGGTGGCGGGCATCTCCGACAGGAGGGCGAGCACGGGGACGCGTCCGCGGTTGGGGTCGTCCAGGCAGCGGCGGGCCAGGGCGTAGGCGAGGTGCCGGCAGTACCAGGACTTGCCGCTGCCGGGTTCGCCGAGCAGGGTGAGCTGGCTGTGCGAGCGCTCGCGCAGCCAGGAGTCGACGTAGTCGTCGAGCCAGTAGGCGTCGCCGCGCACCGGGGCCACCGCGTCGGACAGCGGGCGCTGGCACTGGAGGTCCACATAGGCGCCGCGCTGGGTTCCGCTCTCGTACTCGTCGAGGATCCAGCGCAGATACGGTTCGACGCCGAGGACGCGCTCCAGCAGGGACTGGCGCGTGTGCAGTTCGAGCCGGTCGTCTGCGGCGGCGAGCCGGCGGGCGGTGTTGGAGACCCTGGTCTCGGTGACGGCCATGCCCCGGCCGTGCCCGCCGACGCGTTCGGCGAGCCGGCGCACATCGCCGCCCGACAGCTCGCCCTCCACGATGTGCGCGGTGAGCGGCCCGGGTTCGGTGGGGTGCCCGAAGACGGACTCCACGGCGCGGTCGCTCAGCCGTACCGAGTGCCGTGCGCTCCAGCCGAGGACGCCGAGTTGCTCCTCGCACTCCCTTATGGCCGGTGACTCCCCGCGCAGTTCCTCGGTGCCCTGCCGTTCCGCCGTGCCGCGGACCAGGTCGAGCAGGTCCCGGGTATAGGCGGCGGTGGGGACGCCGCCGGTGGCGACGACCTTGATCTGCCGCCGGCCGTAGGCGGCGCGCACCCCGTCGTCGGCCTCGGGCAGCACCACGACGGCGCCGCGCCAGTGGACGCCGAGCGAGTGCAGGGCGGGTGCCAGGAGCTCTTCGAGGACCGGGTCGTGCGGGGCGAAGCCGACGAGGACCAGGGTGTGCGAGGCGGGCAGGTCGGCCAGGCGTGCGGTGAGCAGGGGGCGCAGAAAGCGGGCGGCCCGCCGCTCCCGTTCGCTGACCAGGGCGTCCTGCGGGGCGTCCAGACAGCCGAAGAGATGGACGATCTGGGGCTGTGCGGTGTCCCAGAAGGCGATCGCCGTCTCGGTCTTGACGACGTGGAAGGGGCGCCGGAAGCGGCGGTAGGCGTCTTCGGCCGTCGGGAACAGCGAGGTGACCAGGAGGCAGGCCGGCGGGCGGGCGGCGAGCCACTCATGGAGCGCCGCGGAGGGCGAGGGTGGCCGCGCGGGCGTCGTCTCACCGGGCGCCGCCGGGCGTCCCGCGGTGCGCAGCAGGCTGATCAGGGCGGCGCGGCCGAAGCGGGTCAGGTACTCCTCGGTGAGCCGGTCCGGTGGAGGGGGCGAGGGCTCGTCGGCGCGGCCGAGTTCGGCGAGCAGCGCCGTGCGGACGGTGTCGTCCGTCTCGCGGTCGAACTCGGGGCCCAGGACCACGGCCAGGGAGCCGGTTGCCCAGGCCCGGGCCAGTTCGACGACGAGGTGCGGGTCGAACTCGGGCGGGGTGTCAGGCATGCGCGGCGCTCAGTCCGTCCAGCCAGCGGGCCAGGGCCCGGGTGACACCGTCCTCCGTCACGTCGAGCGGCAGGGTGCGCAGCCCCCTGGTGAGCGCGACCCGCTGTTGCAGGGGCGAGACGTCGGCGGTGAGCACCCAGCCGACGGGTTTGTGCTCACCGAGCCCGGCGGTCGCCAGGTCCCAGAGCATGTTGAACTCCGGGTCGGACGGTCCGGCGCCGAGCACCAGCAGTTCATGGGTCTCCAGCAGGCCGCGGACGTACTCGGCGAGCCGGGGCTTGACCGCGCCGTAGACCGCGAAGTCCCGGCGGGTGACGGTCAGTGTCTCCGGGTTGAGCACATCGCCGCACATCTTGACCAGCCGGGTGCGGGCGGGCGCGGTGTAGGCGAGGTCGGAGTCCCGTACGACGACGTCGACCGGGCCCGCGACGGCGCTCAGGGCCTCCTCAAGCAGGACGTCGTAGTTGGTGGTGAGGATCTCTTTGAGGCCGGTGGCGGCCAGGGCCCGGTGCGCGTCGGTGTAGGCGAGGGAGCGGCGCAGTTCGCGGCGCAGATGGGAGACGAGGCTGTTGCGGCCGTACTCCGCCTCGTACGCCTCGGCAAGGGCGGGCAGGTCGTCGGGCAGCTGGGTGCCGCCCGCCGCGGGGCCCAGCGCCTGCCCGAGCGGGGCGAAGAGCCGGCCCCAGCCGGGATATCCGGCGCCCATGGACAGCCCGGCGCCCACGAGGACGGCCAGGCGGCCCTCCGCGGCCCGGGTCGCGAGGTGTCCGAACACTCCGTCGGCTGCTGTCATCCGCGTCCACCGTCCCCGTTCGTTCGTCGTGCGTCGTACGTCCGTCGATCACCCGGTGTCCGTCCGCCCGGCGGGGCCGCGCAGCTCCGCGACGGCGGCGCGGAAGCGGGAGACGGAGGCGTCGCCCCGGCCGTGGCCGTAGCCGTGCAGGACCCCGACCTCCAGTTGCCGGGTGAGCCAAGCGTCCCACACGGCACGCACCCGCGGGTCCTCGATCGCACCGAGGGCCGCCCGGATCCTGCGGGTCAACCGGCCTGCGGCCAGGACGACATGGGAGCGCACGGCATAGTGCTCCAGCATCCGGTCCACCCGGACGAGTGCCTCGGCGCCGAGCGGGCCGCGGCCCCACACCCGGGTGGCGAGCCACTGCCGGTCGGCGGGGTCGGCGCGCCGCCACAGCAGTCCCGAGACCGCGGTCAACCTGCCGTCACCGAGGTCGGAGTGGCGCAGTCCGCCGTCACGGCTCTCCCTTGCGGTGGTGTTGCGCAGGTCGTTGCGCAACTGGCCGGCCTCGGCGCACCAGGGGTAGGCGGTGGTGACGAAGGCCGCCGCGCGGGGGTCGCCGCCGGCGGTCAGGACGTCGGCCCAGGCGCTCCCGACGAAGGCGGTACGCCGCCGGGCCGCCTCGGTGTAGCGCTCCCAGGAGAAGGTGCCGTGGGTCAGCGCGTGCCGCTGCGACTGGCCGTCGGCCATCCCGGTCACGCACTCCTCCCACAGGTCGCCGGGCAGCCCGGCGAGCGGTCCCGAGCGCGGCAGGCCCCGCCGGGCGGCGTCCAGGGTGCGGGTCAACTCGCTGCGTCCGTGGGCCGCGTAGGCCGTGGCGGTGCCGTAGCGCACGCGTTTGCGGTCGAGCAGGTCGTCGAGGCAGTAGAAGACCGCGAACAGCAACTCCGGCATCAGACAGCGGTGGACCGGCCGGCCGGGGCGGGCGAGGGTCAGCCAGGGCAGTACGGCGCGGTACTTGCGGCCGGGCATCGTCTCGACGTAGTGCACGGCGGCCGGGCCGAGCCAGTGCGCGGCGGCGGTACGCAGCGGGGTGCTCCACAGGTCCTGGACGAAGACCGCGGTGAACTCGGTCTCCACCGCGCCGTACCAGGTGGTGACCGGCCAGGGCGCGCCGCCGGGCCCGGTGGAGGCCAGGCCGGGGGCCGGCGGGACGCTCACGGGGCCGGCCGGCGGGGCGCCGCGGCGGGCTCGCCCGAGGGCCGGCCCGCGTCCCGGCCCACCGTGTCGAGCCAGCCTTCCCAGGCGTGCACGGCCAGGGCGGTGTCCCGCATGGAGAGGATGCCGCGGCCGAACGGCTCACTCACCGTCTTGCGGTTGGCCCAGAACACCTCGGCGAAGTCCTCGGCCGCGGCGACCCGGCGGTAGTCGACGTACGTCATCGGGCGGGGTACGGCGCCGGCCGCGCGCACGGTGTCCAGGGTCAGGGCGACCTCCTGGCGGGTCTGGCCGGGCAGTCCCACCATGACGAAGCAGATCAGCAGGATGCCCTCGGCCGCGCACCAGGCGCCCAGGTCGGCCAGCCGCTCGGCGCCGACGCGCCCGGAGTAGCGGTTCCGGCCGTCCGGGAGCAGCGACTCCACACCGACGGCCACCCGGGTGCAGCCGGCCGCGGCCATCGCGCCCAGCAGCGGCGGGTCGAGCTCGGCGTGCGAGGTGACGCACTTCCAGGTGACCCCGGTGCGCGGGGCGCCGACACGGGCGCAGAAGTCGTGGACGTAGTCGCGGTGGGCGGTGAAGTTGGCCCCGAACAGCGAGACGGCGGTGTATCCGTGGTTCTCGCGGGCCGCGCGCAGATAGCCGGCCAGGGTGTCGAGACCCGTACGGAAGTACTCGTGGCGGCCCATCACGTCGGGGATCGGGCAGTAGCCGCAGTAGCTGTCGCAGCCGCGTGACACGCCGACCGCCAGCTCCCGTTCGGGTTCGCGGCCCGGGTACGACTCGTCCGCGGGCAGCCGCGCGTACCCGGCGACGGGCAGCAGGTCCAGTGCGGGCAGCTCCCAGTCGCCGGCCAGGTGGATGCCGGCCGGGCCGCGGGTCCAGGTGCCGGCCGTCCGGGTCAGGGTGCCGGGCACGGGTCCCGGCTCGGCGCCGGCGGCCACCTGGGCGGCGATCTCGGCGAGCGCCGGCTCCCAGTCCTGCTCCAGGACGATCCAGTCGGCGTCGGTGCGCTGGAACTGCCGGCGCAGATGGTAGGCGCCCCGCCCGTACAGAGCGATCCGGGTGCCGGGCGAGAGCTGGCGCAGCAGCCGGACGGTACGGGCCGTCTCCAGGGTGTTGTCCAGGGTGACGTGCAGGACGACGAGTCCGTTGGCCTGCAGCGCCTCCCCGACGATCGTGTCCCAGGTGACCTCGGGCAGGACGCCGTCGATGACGCGGACCTCGTGTCCGGCCCGGTCACGCAGATGGGCGGCGACCTCACCAAGCTCCACGAAGTGGTAGTCGAGGTTGAGATAGGCGCTCACACAGGGTGCTGAGACGATCCGGATCAGCATGGCCGGCCTCCTGGCGGGTCGCGCGGGTGTTCCCGGACGGTACGGAGGTACGGGGTGCGGAGAGCCGCCGCGCCGGCCGGACCATGTGCGCCGCGCGCGCCGTGTAGCGAACCCTGCCACACCGGCGAGGGCGGGGGCAGCGGTGCGCACTCTCCAACACATACCGTGCACAGGGCAGTTGCGGCTGATCCCGCCATGCGGGAACATCGGCACGGATGAGGCATCTGCGCAATGTCGAGGTCTATGTGGCCGCGGCGCTGGCCGCCGTGTTCGCCGTGCTGTCGGTCATCGGCGACATCGTGCCGGTGGACCTGCGGTGGGCGGCGCTGCTCGCGGCGGTGGCCCTGCTGGTGTACCGGTCGGCGCTGGAGACCCGGGTCCCGTCCGGGGACGAGCTGCTGGGGGACCGGATCGAACTCCAGGAAGCCTCGCCGCCGCTCGCCAAGCGGCTGGAAACGGCCCGTGCGGTCTGGCTGTTCGCACCCAGCGGGATCAACTTCCTGACGCCGCACGTGTCCCAGGCGCTGCGGCACCACGTGCTGAGCCGGCCGGAGGGTTCGGTGCGGGTGGTCGTGCTGGATCCGGCGGCCACGGACGCCGTCGCGGTCGCCGAGCACCAGCTCGACGACAGTCTGGAGGCTCCGCTCCAGCGGCTGCGGCCCTCGCTCGACACGGTGCTGCGGCAACTCGCCACCATGGACTCCTGGCCGCGCACCGGCACCTTCGAGTACCGGGTGCTCCCCTACAACCCCGGCTTCAGCCTGGTGGCCGTCGACCCGGGCGAGCGGGACGGCTGGCTGGTCCTGGAACTGCACGGCGTCCGCAACGAGGCCGTCACCAGCCGGATGCACCTGCGCCTCACCCGCCGCGCCCACGAGAAGTGGCACCGCTACTGGCTCCACCAGTACGAACACCTCTGGCACCAGTCCCGGCCCCCGGACCCGGGCCCGGGTACGGGTCCTGCCCCGGCTCCCGGCCCGGGCCCCGGGTGACGAGCCGTGCGAGCAGCACTCGGCGCACCGGTCCGCCCTCTCCTGAGGCCGAAACCGGCCCACCCCGTGCAGCGGGTGGGCCGGCGCCCGTGCGGGTGTCAGGCTGTGAGGGCCTGCCGGGGGGTGGGGCGGGGGGACGTGAGCGTCTGGGCGCGGTGGGCCGGGTCGGTGACCTCGCCGACCAGGAGTTCCAGTACGTCCTCCAGGGCGACCAGGCCGAGCACCCGCCCGGTGGTGTCGGCCACCTGGGCCAGATGGGTGGCGGCCCGGCGCATCACCGTCAGGGCGTCGTCGAGCGGCAGATCGGCCCTCAGCGTGGCCATCGGGCGCCAGGCCCGCTGGGGCACGGGACCGTCGGCGTCCTCCAGGTCGAGCACGTCCTTGACGTGCAGATAGCCCAGGAAGGCGCCGCCGCCCGCGGCGACCGGGAAGCGGGAGTAGCCGGTGCGGGCGGTGAGCGCGACGATCTCGGCCGAGGTGACCGACGGGCCGACCGTGACCAGTGCCTCGGGCGCAAGCAGGACGTCCGTCACCGGGCGCGAGCCCAGCTCCAGGGCGTCCTCCAGGCGCTCCTGCTCCTCGGGGTCCAGGAGCCCCGCCTGGCGGGAGTCCTCGACCAATCGGCCCAGCTGCACGCTGGTGAAGGCGGCCTCGACCTCGTCCTTGGGCTCGACCCGGAAGAGCCGCAGGACACCCTTGGCGCAGGCGCCGAGCGCCACCGTGATCGGCCGGCACAGCCGGGCGAAGGCGACCAGACCGGGGCCCAGCCACAGCGCGGCCTTCTCCGGCGCGGCCATGGCAAGATTCTTCGGCACCATCTCGCCGATGACGAGGTGGAAGAAGACCACGGCCGCAAGCGCGATGACGTAGCCAAGCGGGTGGACCACGCCGCTCGGCAGCCGGAGCCATGCGAACACCGGCTCCAGCAGGCGGGCCACCGTGGGTTCGGCGACGGCGCCCAGGGTCAGCGAGCAGACGGTGATGCCGAACTGGGCGGCGGCCATCATCTGCGGCAGCCGCTCCAGGCCGTGCAGCACCTGCCGGGCCCTGGCCGTGCCGAGCGGTTCGATCTGGCTGCGGCGGACGGAGACGAGGGCGAACTCGGCGCCGACGAAGAAGCCGTTGGCGAGGACCAGCAGCGCGGCGAACAGCAGTTGGATCACGCTCATCGGGCGGCCTCCGCCACGGCCGGGACCGGGTCCGCCGCGGTGACGGTGCGCACCAGCCGGACCCGCTCCGCGCGGTAGTGCCCGACCTGGCGCACGGCCAGCCGCCAGCCCGGCAGCTCGGCGCGGTCGCCGGGGGCCGGGATACGGCCGAGCAGGTCGGCGACCAGTCCGGCGACGGTCTCGTACGGGCCCTCGGGCGCGTCCAGGCCGATCCGCCGGAGCAGGTCGACACGGCAGCCGCCGTCGACGTCCCAGGCGGGGCTGCCGTCCTCGGGCGGGGCCGGCGCGAGTTCCGGCACGTCCGTGGCGTCGTGCTCGTCGCGGACCTCGCCGACGAGCTCCTCCACGATGTCCTCCAGGGTGACGACGCCCGCGGTGCCGCCGTACTCGTCGACGACGACCGCTATCGGCTGCTCGTTGCGGAGCTGGGCGAGCAGCGGCTGCACCGGCAGGGTCTCGGGGACCAGCAGCGCCGGGCGGGCGATCCGGCCCACCGGGGTGTGCAGCCACTCGTCGGACGGCACCGCGAGGGCGTCCTTGAGGTGGACCATGCCGACGACCTCGTCGATCTTCTCGTGGTAGACGGGGAAGCGGGACAGGCCGGTGGCGCGGGTGAGGTTGACCACGTCCTCGGCGGTCGCCGAGGTCTGGAGCGCGCTGACCTTCACCCGCGGGGTCATGACGTGCTGTGCGGTCAGGTCGCCCAGGGACAGGGTGCGCACGAAGAGGTCCGCGGTGTCCTGTTCGAGGGCGCCGGCCAGGGCCGAGTGGCGGGCCAGGGAGACCAGCTCGCCGGGGGTGCGGGCGGAGGCCAGCTCCTCCGTGGGTTCGACGCCCAGGGCGCGCACCAGCCGGTTGGCGACTGTGTTGAGCGCGGCGATCACCGGGTGGAACAGGCGCGAGAAGAGGTGCTGGGGGCCGGCCACGAAGCGCGCCACCTGGAGGGGCCGGGAGACCGCCCAGTTCTTGGGTACGAGCTCGCCGATCACCATCTGGACCGCCGAGGCCAGCAGCATGCCGACGACGACGGCGACCCCGGAGACGGCTCCGCCGGGAACACCGGCGGCCGCGAACGGGCCGCGCAGCAGCCCGGCCAGCGCCGGTTCGGCGAGCATGCCGACGACCAGGGAGGTGATGGTGATGCCGAGCTGGGTGCCGGAGAGCTGGAAGGACAGCTCCCTGAGGGACTCGACGACCCTGAGGGCCCGTCTGTCGCCCTCCTCGGCGGCCTTCTCGGCGTCCGGGCGCTCGACCGTGACCAGGCCGAACTCGGCCGCGACGAAGAAGCCGTTGGCGAGAATGAGCAGGAACGCCGCTCCTAGGAGCAGCAAGGGGATGGTCATGATGCCGCCGCCTCCGCGTTCGCGCGGAACATGTCCGCGCTATGTCGGCAGGGGGCGGCGCAGGTACTGCAGGACGATCCGTCCATCGCCGGAGGGAGTCACTCCTCGGGTAGCAGGAGCCCCTGGCACCGGTCGTGGAACCCAGGGGCGGAGGCGCAGCGAAAACGCGTCCGCAACCAGATTAATCAAGACACCGGCCGATGCGTCAGGGTGGACGTCCCGAGTCAGCTATGACGTTCGTCGCCGGACCGCTCGGGGCCCGCGAGCGAACGGGCTTCGACGAGCGCGCGCAGGGCGCGCGCGTCGGCGATGGCCTGCTGCTTCGCTATGCCCGGCTGTATGCCCAGGGCGGCCAGGCTGGTGCCGTCGCTGAGGTTCAGGAACACCCACGGATCACCCGGGCGCAGGTTGACCTGGATTATCTCCGCCCACTCCAGACGGCGGCGGCCGGCGATGTTGACGACGGTGACGCCCGAGTCGTCGGCGACGACCTTCGGCCGGGCGAGCAGGACGAGGACCCCGGCCAGGAGCGCGCCGGTGAAGGCGAAACTCACCCGTTCGCCGGGGCTGAGCTGCTCAAGGAGCAGCCCCACGGTCGTGATCACCACGAATATGACGGCTCCCGCGGTGAGCAGGACGGCCCGGGTGCGGCCCGGACGGAAGGTGACGGGAAGTACGGGTATCTCGGACATCTCCGGGTGCCTCCTCGTTCCTCAGAGTCGGCAGGCGTGGATGGCCGTGGTGAGGATGGCCCGGGCGCCGAGCTCGTACAGATCGTCCATGATCCGCTGCGCCTCCTTGGCGGGGACCATGGCGCGCACGGCTACCCAGCCCTCGTTGTGCAGCGGGGAGACGGTCGGTGACTCCAGGCCGGGGGTGAGCGCGACGGCCCGTTCGAGCTGCTCGACCCGGCAGTCGTAGTCCATCATCACGTACGTCCGGGCCACCAGGACGCCCTGGAGGCGGCGCAGGAACTGCTGGACCTTGGGCTCCTCGACGTCGGCGCCGGTGCGGCGGACGACGATCGCCTCGGACTTCATGATCGACTCGCCGACGATCTCCAGGCCGGCGTTGCGCAGGGAGGTGCCGGTCTCGACGACGTCGGCGATGGCCTCGGCGACCCCGAGTTCGATGGCGGTCTCGACGGCGCCGTCCAGGTGGACGACGGAGGCGTCGATGCCGCTGTCGGCGAGGTGCTTGCTGACGATGCCCTCGTAGGACGTGGCGACCGTCCGGCCGTTCAGGTCCGCGATGCCGCCGACCGTGCCGGGCTTGGCCGCGTAGTGGAAGGTGGAGCGGGCGAAGCCGAGCGGCAGGATCTCCTCGGCGCCCGCTCCGGAGTCGATGAGCAGGTCGCGGCCGGTGATGCCGATGTCCAGGCGGCCGGTGGAGACGTAGATCGCGATGTCGCGGGGGCGGAGGTAGAAGAACTCGACCTCGTTGACCGGGTCGACGATCCGCAGTTCCTTGGACTCCCGCCGCTGCTGGTAGCCGGCCTCATGCAGCATGTCCGCCGCAGGGCCGGAGAGTGAACCCTTGTTGGGGACGGCGATGCGCAGCATGAGGTCGGCTTCCTTCGTTCGTCTCGTACGACAGTGTGTGCGGTTGCTCGGAGTGCTCAGAGGTGGGCGTAGACGTCGTCCAGGGAGATGCCGCGGGCGACCATCATCACCTGGACGTGGTACAGCAGCTGCGAGATCTCCTCGGCGGCCGCCTCCTTGCCCTCGTACTCGGCGGCCATCCAGACCTCGGCGGCCTCCTCGACGACCTTCTTGCCGATGGCATGGACGCCCTTGCCGACCAGCTCGGCGGTGCGGGAGGTGGCGGGGTCGCCGTCTGCGGCCTTCTGCTGGAGCTCGGTGAAGAGCTCCTCGAACGTCTTCTTGGACATGGTGGTGCCAACCCTACGCGCTCCGGGCGACTGCTCACCGCCAGGGTTCGGATACCGAGCGGAGCGTGGCGGCGGTCGCGACCGCCGCGGTGACCGCCTCGTGGCCCTTGTCCTCGCTGGACCCGTCGAGGCCCGCCCGGTCCAGGGCCTGCTCCTCGGTGTCGCAGGTGAGCACGCCGAAGCCGACCGGGACGCCGGTCTCGACCGACACCTGGGTCAGGCCGTTCGTGACGCCCTGGCACACATAGTCGAAGTGGGGGGTGCCGCCGCGGATGACGACGCCGAGGGCGACGATCGCGTCGTAGCCGCGGCCGGCCAGGACCTTCGCCACCACCGGGAGCTCGAAGCTGCCGGGGACCCGGAGCAGGGTCGGCTCGTCGATCCCCAGTTCGTGCAGGGCGCGCAGGGCCCCGTCCACCAGTCCGTCCATCACCTTCTCGTGCCACTGCGCCGCGACGACGGCGACCCTGAGGTCTCCGACGTTCCGGACGGACAGTTCCGGTGCACCCTTGCCGCTCACGTGTCTCCTCGCGTCTGTTCGCTTACTGGTTGCCGCAGGTGGACACGGTGGTGGTGTCCAGCCAGGGCAGGTCGTGCCCCATCCGGTCCCGCTTGGTGCGCAGGTACCGGAGGTTGTGCTCGCCGGCCTGGACCGGCATCGGCTCCCGTCCGGTGACCTTGAGGCCGTGCCGGAGCAGGGCGTCGGTCTTGTCGGGGTTGTTGGTCAGCAGGCGGACGCTCGTCACCCCGAGGTCCTGGAGGATCCGCGCGCCGGCGCCGTAGTCGCGGGCGTCGGCGGGCAGGCCGAGTTCGAGGTTGGCGTCGAGGGTGTCCCGGCCGCGCTCCTGGAGTTCGTAGGCGCGCAGCTTGGACATCAGGCCGATGCCGCGTCCCTCGTGACCGCGCAGGTAGACCACCACTCCCCTGCCCTCCTGCTGGATGCGCTCCAGGGAGGTGTCCAGCTGGGGGCCGCAGTCGCAGCGCTGGGAGGCGAAGATGTCTCCGGTGAGGCACTCGGAGTGGACGCGGACCAGGACGTCCTCGCCGTCGCCGATCTCGCCGTGCACCAGGGCCACGTGCTCGACGCCGTCCGCGGTGGAGCGGTAGCCGTACGCGATGAAGACGCCGTGCGCGGTGGGCAGGCGCACCTCGGCCTCGCGGAGGACCGCGGGCTGGGCCGGCCGTCCCTCCTGCTCGGGCGATTCCGGCAACCCGGGCGAGCGCCGGTGCGCGATCAGGTCCTCGATGGAGATGATCGTCAGGCCGTGCTTGCGGGCGAAGACGATCAGTTCGGGCAGCCGGAGCATCCGGCCGTCGTCGCCGGCGATCTCGACGATCGCTCCGGCCGGGCGCAGCCCCGCCAGCCGGGCGAGGTCGACGGCGGCCTCGGTGTGGCCGGGGCGGACGAGCACGCCGCCGGGGCGGGCGCGCAGCGGGAAGACATGGCCCGGGCGGACGAGGTCGGTGGGCTCCGCGGTGCCGCTCGCCAGCAACTGGAGGGTGGTGGCGCGGTCGGAGGCGGAGATGCCGGTCGTGACGCCGTGGGCGGCGCCGGCGTCGACGGAGACCGTGAAGGCGGTCTTCATCGACTCGGTGTTCTCCTCGACCATCTGCGGCAGCTTCAGCCGGTCCAGCTCCTCGCCCTCCATGGGGGCGCAGATCAGACCGCGGCACTCGCTCATCATGAAGGCGACGATCTCGGGGGTCGCCTTCTCGGCGGCGATGACGAGGTCGCCCTCGTTCTCGCGGTCCTCGTCGTCGACGACCACGACCGGGCGGCCGGCCGCGATGTCGGCGACGGCCTGCTCGACGGGGTCGAGGGTGAAGTCCTCCATGGGGTCGGTGCCGTAGAGGACGGTTGCCGCTGTCATGCGGGCGCTCCTTCCAGGACCGGCCGCGCGTCCGTGCGGGTGCGCAGCCACCAGTCGCGCATGCCCCACAGGACCAGCGCGCCGTAGACGATGTAGACGAAGCCGGAGAAGGCGAAGCCGTTGGCGAAGTTGAGCGGTACGCCGACGACGTCGACGAGCAGCCAGGCGAACCAGAACTCGACCATGCCGCGCGCCTGCGCGTACATGGCGACGACGGTGCCGACGAAGATGTAGGCGTCGGGCCAGGGGTCCCAGGACAGCGACGGGTAGGCGTGGAACAGTCCGGCGACGGCGACCGTGCCGGCCGCGGCGGCGCCGAGCAGCACGGCACGCTCGCGCCAGGTGGCGAACCGCACGGCGATGTGGCCGTCCGCCGCCCCGCCCTTGCCGCGGTTCCACTGCCACCAGCCGAAGACGGCGACGACCATGACGACGATCTGCTTGCCCGCGCTGCCCGAAAGGTGGGCGGTGGCGAACGCGGCGAACAGGACCAGGCCGGACAGGAACTGGACGGGCCAGCTCCAGATGGAGCGCCGCCAGCCGAACGCCAGGCCGAGCAGGCCGATGACGTTGCCGGTCATGTCCGACCACTTGATGTGCTGGCCGAGGAGGGTGAACGCCTCGGAGTTGAGCCAGTTCACCGTCCGGCTCCCTGGGCGCGGTCGCCGAGCAGCCGCTCGACGTACTTGGCGACGACGTCCACCTCGAGGTTGACCGGGTCGCCCGGCTGCTTCAGGCCGAGGGTGGTCAGGGCCAGGGTGGTCGGGATGAGGCTGACGGTGAAGTGCGCGTCACCGGCCTCGACGACGGTGAGGCTGATGCCGTCGACGGTGATGGAGCCCTTCTCGACGACGTAGCGCGCGAGGTCCGGCGGCAGCGAGATCCTCACGATCTCCCAGTGCTCGGAGGGGGTGCGCTCCAGGATCGTGCCGGTGCCGTCGACGTGCCCCTGCACGATGTGGCCGCCGAGGCGGGCGCCGACGGCGGTGGGGCGTTCGAGGTTGACGCGGGAGCCGGTGGTGAGGACGCCGAGACTGGAGCGCTTGAGGGTCTCCGCCATGACGTCGGCGGTGAACTCGTCGCCCTCGTGCTCGACGACGGTGAGACAGACCCCGTTCACGGCGATGGAGTCGCCGTGCCGCGCGCCCTCGGTCACGACGGGGCCGCGGAGCCGGAAACGGGCGGCGTCGCCGAGGTCCTCCACGGCGGTGACTTCACCCAGCTCTTCGACGATTCCGGTGAACACTTCCCGGGTCCTCCTGCCTCTTCGGGCACGGACTCCGGGGGCTGCCGACGTCGACAGACTGCACGAACGAGGACACTCGGGGGACGACGCCGGACGGGACCCGCCCGCGAAGGGCGAGCCCAGAGACGGCGGCGCACACGGATGTGCTCGCTCGCCGCGCACTGCCTCCCATCCGGACTTTAACCGTCGGTCCAGGAATTCCACCTGGTCAACCGGCCGCTGGAAGCGACCGGGTCGCGGACTGTAACCGCCGGTTCGGACTTTCACCGACCCCGGAGTGCGCTGCTTCTGGTACAGAGCCAGTGTGCCACGCCCGATGGGCGGGACCACGGACGAAGCGTGTGGGGTGGCTCACAGAACGTACCGCCCGCGCTGCCGTGCGTGGGCGTGGAGGTCCGGCGGCGGGCAAGGGCCGTCGTCACCGCCGCCGGACCGGTCTGCGCGGAAGTCCGACCCTAAGAGGACTAGACCAGGCAGGTCAACAGATGCGTGGAACACGCAAGTTCCACCACACCGACCCGAACGCCCGTCGCGACCTGTGCAGTTCGCCCGGCACGGGGGCTGGTTTCCGTGCGGGGGCGGGCGATTGCGCGCGGATGCCGGGCCGGCTTCCATGCGGCACCGGGCCTGGTCTCCTTGCGGCACCGGGCGGATTCCGTAGCGGCCGGGGCGACTGCCGCACAGCGGCAAGCCGGTTCCGTGGGGCGCCAGGACGGCTTCCGTGGCCGGTTCCGTGGGCGCCAGGACGGCTTCCGTGCGACCTCGGGCCTGGCTGCCTGACGGCGCCGGGCCGATTCCCTGGCGGCTGGGCCCGCTGCCGGGCGGTGCCGAGTCGAGCCCGTGCGGTGTCGGGTCGGGCTGCCTGCGGCGTCAGCGTTCCGGTGGGGTGAACAGGTCGTCCTGGGCGCGGTCGCGGGCGGTCACGAGGGCGCCGCGCAGTACCGCCCGGCCGCCGAGCGCGCCCGCCCTCACCTCCGTGTGCAGCGGGGACATCCGGGCCACGCGCTCCGCCACGCGCGCGGCGAGCGCGTCTCCGCCGGCCTGCCCGATCTCGCCCCCGAGGACCACGCACCCGGGATCGAGAACGGCCACCACCGAGGCCACCCCGAGGGCGACGCGGTCGGCCAGGGCGTCGAGGAAGCGCGAGGCCGCCGCGGAGCCGGCAGCCCCCGCGCTCGTCCGTACCGCCGTCCGCACCAGTTCCGCGGCGACCGGCTCCGCGCCCGCTCCCTCCATGCGGTCCGAGCCGGCCCCGCTCGCCGACAGCCCGTGCCGCTCGGCCAGTTCCGTCACCGCGGCAGCACAGGCCAGGGAGTGGAAGCCGTCCGCGCACCCTGTCGCCGAGGGCAGCCCCGCGGTGCCCGGGACGGGCAGGAAGCCGATCTCGCCGGTGCCTCCGGAGGCACCGCGGCGCAGGGTTCCGTCCAGGACGACGGCCGCGCCCGTGCCGTGGCCGAGCCACAGCAGGACGAAGGTGTCCCGCCCTTGGGCGGCCCCGTCGCGCTGCTCGGCCAGCGCCGCGAGGTTGGTCTCGTTCTCGACGGTCACCCGGGCCCGCGGCAGCCGCTCCTGCAGGGCGGCGACCAGCCGGCGGTGCCACTCGGGCAGTCCCGTGGAGTCGCGGAGCTCACCGGTGACCGGGTCGATCAGCCCCGGCGCGCCGATCCCGACCGTGTGCAGCCGCTCCGCCCCCGCCTCCTTGACCACCCGCTCCACCAGACCGACCGCCTGCTCGAGCGCCGGGCCCGTACCGGTGTCCCCGCCGATCGGCACGGACTCCGCGGCCAGTTCCCGGCCCAGCAGGTCGGCGACGATCACGGCCACGCTGTCGGTGCGGACGTCGAGGGCGGCCAACTGGGCGCGGTCGGCGACGATGCCGTAGAGCCGCGCGTTGGGCCCGCGCCGCTGCTCGCCGGACTCACCGACCACGGTGACCAGGCCGGAGGCCGTCAGCCGCTCGACGAGATCGGCGACGGTGGGCCGGGACAGACCGGTGAGCTGCTTCAACTGCCCTGCTGTCAGCGGTCCTTGCTGCTGAAGCAGCCGCAGGGCGAGCCGGTCGTTGATGGCCCGGGCGGTGCTCGGGGATGCGGGCATGCCGGGAATCCTTCCAGATCTGCGGGCTGCTGCCGTCGTGATATCCGCTATCTATCAGGCAGGTTCCCTGATAGTTTACGTCGGCGCGAAAACGCGAGGGGCAGCGACGGTCAGCCAGGGAGGGGCCGGACAATGAGTGCGGTGGTCTACGAACAGTACGAGGTACGGCGCGCCCGGTACGCCGTGGCGGCCGTCTTCGCCGTGCACGGCGCCGTCACCGGCTCGTTCGCGACCCGGGTGCCGTGGATCCAGGACCACGCCGGGGTCAGCCCCGGGCAACTGGGCCTCGCGCTGGCCTTCCCCGCGCTCGGCGCGTCCCTCGCGATGCCGCTCGCGGGCGGCATCAGCCACCGCTTCGGCGCCCGCAACGCGCTGCGCGGCCTGATCGCCCTGTGGACACTCGCCCTCGTCCTGCCCTCACTCGCACCGAACCTCCTGACCCTGTGCCTGGGCCTGTTCCTCTACGGCGCCACGGCGGGCATGGCGGACGTCGCGATGAACGCCCTCGGGGTGGAGGTCGAGAACCGGCTCGACCGCTCCATCATGTCCGGCCTGCACGGCATGTGGAGCGCGGGCGCCCTGGTCGGCTCGGCGGCCGGCACGGTCGCCGCGCACCTCGGCTCGGACGCGCGGCTGCACCACCTGCTGGCCGCCGCCGTGCTGACCGTGCTGGGCGTGACCGCCTGCACCTGGGTGCTGGACCTCCAGCCCGCGCAGGACGAGGAGCCGCCGCCGCGGTTCGCGCTGCCGCCGAAGTCGGCGCTGCTGATCGGCGCGATCGGGTTCTGCGCGGTGTTCGCGGAGGGCGCCAGCCTGGACTGGTCGGCGGTCTACCTGCGGCACCAGCTGGAGACCTCGGCCGGGCTCGCGGCGGCCTGCACCACGGGCTTCACCCTCACCATGGCGATCGCGCGGATCTCGGGCGACCGGGTGGTGGACCGGTTCGGCGCCGTGCGCACGGTGCGGGCGAGCGGCGTGCTGGCGGTCCTCGGCGGCCTGCTCGTCGTCGCGGGGAGCCATCCGGCGGTGGCGATGACCGGGTTCGCGCTGATGGGCCTCGGCATCGCGGTCGTCGTACCGCTGTGCTTCGCCGCGGCCGGCCGCAGCGGTCCGAACCCCAGCCAGGCCATCGCCGGTGTCGCGACCATCACGTACACCTCCGGGCTCGTCGCCCCGAGCGCGATCGGCGGACTGGCCCAGGCGACCAGCCTGGTGGTCTCCTTCGGCCTGGTGACCCTGCTCGCGTGCGGTCTGGTCGCCTTCGCGGGGGTGCTCAGGGCCGGCGACCGGAACCGGACGAAGATCGGCCCCACGAGCACCGCGGTACCCGACCCGCGGCCCTGAGCGGCGCCCGAGCGGCTCTCCGGGCGGGGCCCGAGCGGTTGTCCGCTCGGCTCCTGAGCGGCTTGTCCGGCGGACCCCGAGCGGGACCTCAACGGCCCTGAGCAGGGGCGGGTGGGCACCGGACCCGTCGGCACCCCGACAATGGTGCGGACAGGCTCCACGTACAGAGAAAGCGAAATCCCACCATGGACCTCGGCGTGCGCTGGAAGCTGCACGGTGACGGGCGCACGCCCGCGCCCGGAGCAGTGGTACGGCCCGACGAACGGCTCTCCTGGCCCCGCACGGCAGGACTCGGCGCGCAGCACGTCGTGGCCATGTTCGGCGCCTCCTTCGTCGCCCCCGTGCTCATGGGCCTCGACCCCAACCTCGCGATCATGATGTCGGGCGTCGCGACCGTCATCTTCCTGCTCGCCACCCGCGGCCGGGTGCCCAGCTACCTCGGCTGCTCGCTCTCCTTCGTGGGCGTCGCCGCGGTCATCCGGGCGCAGGGCGGTACCAGCGCCACCGTGACCGGCGCGGTCCTCGTCGTCGGCGCCGCGCTGTTCCTGGTCGGGCTCGCCGTGCAGCACTTCGGGGCGCGGATCATCCACGCCGCGATGCCGCCGATCGTCACCGGCGCGGTCGTCATGCTGATCGGCTTCAACCTCGCGCCGGTGACCGCCTCCACCTACTGGCCGCAGGACCAGTGGACGGCCCTGCTCGTGATGCTGTTCACCGGCCTGGCCGTGGTGTGCCTGCGCGGCTTCTGGTCCCGGATCGCGATCTTCCTCGGGCTGGTCTTCGGCTACGCCGTCTCCTGGATCTTCGACCGGGGCCTCGGAAAGATCCACTCCGTGGACGCGAGCGGCAAGCTCACCGACCACTGGCGCCTGGACCTGTCGGGCGTGGGCAAGGCCGACTGGATCGGGCTGCCGTCCTTCCACGGGCCCAGCTTCCAGTGGTCGGCGATCCTGGTGGCGCTGCCCGTCGTCATCGCGCTGGTCGCGGAGAACGCCGGGCACGTGAAGGCGGTCGGCGAGATGACCGGCGACCCGCTGGACGACAAGCTCGGCACCGCGATCTCGGCGGACGGTGTGGCCTCCATGCTGTCGACCGCGGTGGGCGGCCCGCCCAACACCACCTACTCCGAGAACATCGGCGTGATGGCCGCGACCCGCGTCTACTCGACCGCCGCGTACTGGGCCGCCGCGGGCTTCGCGCTGCTGTTCGGCGTCTGCCCCAAGTTCGGCGCGATCGTGGCCGCGATCCCCGGCGGTGTCCTCGGCGGCATCACGGTCATCCTGTACGGCATGATCGGCCTGCTCGGCGCGCAGATCTGGATCAACGCCAAGGTCGACCTGCGCAACCCGCTGAACCTGGTGCCGGCCGCGGCGGGCATCATCATCGGCGTCGGCAACGTCAGCATGAAGTTCAGCGACACCTTCTCCCTCAGCGGCATCGCGCTCGGCACCCTGGTCGTCATCACCGGCTACCACGCGCTGCGCGCCTTCGCGCCCGCCCACCTCAAGAGGCAGGAGCCGCTGCTGGACGAGGGCACGTCGTCGTACGGCGAGGAGGCCGAGGGCACCCGGCCGGCCTCCTAGGCCCGCCCCGTGGGCGTGCGCCCGTCCGGTTCGCCGGCGGGCGCGTTCCCCCGTTCCGGGGAAGCGCCGGGCCCGTCGGCGCCCGGGCCGGCCCGGGCCTGGGACGCTGCCTCCATGGGGCAATCGGCACAACTCACCCATGGCGGCCCGGACACGGGGGACGCGGCGGACGCGATCGGCGCCACGGGCGCCCGCATGCGCGACCTCGCCGCCGCGCTGCCCGAGCGCGACGGGATCGCGGCCTTCCACCGCGTGTACCTCGCCGCCACCGAGGCGACCGGCCGGTGGCCCGCGACCGCGCTGGACGCACCGCTCGCCGGGCGGTACCTCGCCGCCGTGGACGCGGCCGCCGAGGGGCGGCGGCCGCCCGCCTGCTGGCGGCCGGCGTTCCAGTTCCGCCGGCACCCCGGGGTGCGGCCGGCGCAGTTCGCGCTGGCGGGCCTCCACGCCCTCATCGGCCACGACCTGACCCTCGCCGTGGTGGACGCCTGCCGGGAGGCCCGGTGCGAACCGGCCGACCTGGAGGGCGAGTTCGACCGCGTGGGCGACCTCCTCCTGGCGCTGGAGGAGCGCGTCCGCGAGGATCTGGCGCCCGGCCCCGAGCTGCTCCGGATCACCGACCCGCTCACCCACCTGCTCGGCTCGTGGAACCTGGAGCGGGCGCGTGAGGCAAGCTGGTCGGCCGCGCGGGCACTGTGGGCGCTGCGCCGACTGCCCGACGTGGCCGAGGAGTTCGCCCTGCGGCTGGACGCGGCGGTCGGCTTCGACTGCCGCATGATGCTCACGCCGCTGCCCGACTGATCCGGACATCCTCGGGCACCTTCCCGGAACGGCCCCCTGATCACTGTACGTTGGCCATGGGGCACGGACGATCACGAAGGAGCGCACCGTCATGGCGACCCGTCTGGGCATCGGCCTTCCGCAGAACCGTCAGTACGACCTCGGCAGGGACGTGCCCGACGTGGCACGCGCCGTGGAACGCATCGGCTACGACAGCGTGTGGGTCTACGAGCGGGCCCTGTTCCCGGAGCCCGCCACCCAGGGGCTCTACGGCATGGAGGGCGTGCCCTGGCCGGACACCTACCGGCACGTGGCCGACCCGCTGGTCACGCTCGCGCTTGCCGCGGCGGTCACCGAACGGGTCGGGCTGGGCACCAGCGTGCTGGTCGCGCCGCTCCACGTGCCGTTCCAGCTCGCCAGGTCCCTCGCCTCGCTGGACGCGGCCGCGGGCGGCCGGGTGATCGCCGGCTTCGGCACGGGCTGGTCCCTGGACGAGTACGCGGCGACGGGGATCCGGCCGATCAAGGAGCGCGGCCGGGTGCTGGACGAGGTGATCGACGTCTGCCGGGCCGTGTGGGGGCCCGACCCGGTGCGCTACGACGGCCGTATCACGAAGATCGAGTCGGCCGTGGTGGGCCCCAAGCCGGCCCGGCCGATCCCGATTCTGCTGGCCGCGGGCACCCGCAGGGCCCGGGAGCGGCTCGTCGAGCACGCCGACGGCTGGCTGCCGGTGGCCGCGGGCGGCGCCGAGCAGCTCGCGAGCCAGTGGGACGCGCTGCGGGACCTGGCCGCCGAGCGGGGCCGGCAGCAGCCGATCCGGACGGTGCTGCGGGTGAACGCGGCGTACTCGGCCAAGGCGCACGACGGTGCCGGACGCCGGCCCTTCCAGGGCAACGCAGACCAGATCGTCGAGGACCTCCTCCCGTACGCGGCGATCGGCCTGGAGGAGATCCTGATCGATGTGCAGGGCCGCCCGCGGGACGCCGAGGAGCTCAAGGACGTCGCCGCGGAGGTGTTCGGGGCTGCGCGGGCGGCCGGAGTGTGACCGCCCTCAACTCCTCTCAGCCCTCCGGGAGTTCGACCGGGGCGATCTCGTCGTAGACGTCGCCGGGGCCGGGGTTGGCCGGGTCGGTGGCGCCGCCGAACTGGTGCATGACGCCCCAGACCGCGTTCAGCGCGGTCTGCACGGCGCCCTCGGCCCACCCGGCCGTCCAGGAGATGTCGTCGCCGGCGAGGAAGACGCCCCGCTTGTCCTCGGGCAGCCGGTCCTGCATGAAGTGGGTGAACAGGCGCCGCTGGTAGCGGTAGTGGCCGGGCAGGTTGGCCTTGAACGCGCCCATGAAGTAGGGCTCGTTCTCCCAGGACACGGTGACCGGGCTCCCGATGACGTGCCCCCGGATGTCGACGTTCGGATAGATCTCCGACAGCGACTTCAGCATGACCTCCATCCGCTCGTTCGCGGACAGCGGCAGCCACTTCAGGCTGTCGTCGCACCAGGTGTAGGAGAGGCAGATGACGGCGGGCCTGTCCGGCCCGTCGTCGAGCAGGTAGGTGCCGCGGGTCATGCGGTCGGTGAGCGTCATCGACATCACGTCCCGGCCGGTCCGCGGGTCCTTGTCCAGCCAGAACGGCCGGTCGACCGGCACGAACAGCTTGCTGGACTCCATGTAGTGGGTGCGCTCGATCGCGGTCCAGTGGTCGATCGGGAAGAGCGCGTCGTCGCACTGGACCTTGGACAGCAGCATCCAGGACTGGGCGGTGAAGATCGCCGCCCGGTAGGTGCGGATGTCGCCGCTCGCGTCCGTCACCGTGATCCGGTTGTTCGCCGTGCGGTGCAGCCGGGTGACGGCGGGGCGCGGTTCACCGTCCACGTGCAGGGACTTCAGCGACGTGCCGTAGGGCCAGTGCACGATCTTCTCCGGCTCGCGCTCCCACAGCCGCAGCGGCAGTTGCTGCGAGCCGCCCACGATGCCGCGGTGGTGGTCGTCGGCCTCGGTGTAGACGACGCGCAGGATCTCCAGGATGGAGTTGGGGAAGTCGGTGTCCCAGCCGCCGGTGCCGAAGCCGACCTGGCCGAAGATCTCGCGGTGCCGGAAGGACTTGAAGGCCTCGGAGTCGCACAGGAAGCCGTAGAAGGTCTGGTTGTCGAGCTTCTCGACCAGCCGGGACCAGATCTCGCGGATGCGCGGCACGTCGCGCGTCCGCAGGGCGCGGTTCATGTCGGAGAAGTCCGCGCCCTCCTCCAGGCACCGGTTCCAGGCGTCCGCCACGTCCCGGTAGACCTGCGGCAGGTCGGCGATCGTCTCCGCGTAGTGCGACTCGCCCTTGAGGTCGACGACGGTCGACGGGGTCGCCTCGGACAGCGGGTTGGGGAACGGCCGGGTCTCCAGGCCCACCAGGTCGATGTAGTGCTGGAGGGCGGTGGAGGACGGCGGGAAGCGCATGGCGCCCATCTCGGCGGTCAGCGACTCGTCGCAGCCCTCGAAGCCGACGGTGCGCAGCCGGCCGCCGATCCGGTCGGCCTCGTAGACGACGGGCTTGAGGCCCATCTTCATCAGCTCGTAGGCGGCGACGATGCCGGACAGGCCGCCGCCGATGATCGCGACCTCGGTGCCGTGCTCGGTCGCGGGGACCTGGCCGAGTCCCGCCGGGTGGGCGAGGAAGTCGTCGTACGCGTACGGGAAGTCCGGGCCGAACATGGTGATCGGCGGCTGCTGCTCGTCTGCGTGCTCGACGGCGTTGGGCACCGTGGACGTCATGGGGTACGGACTCCTTGCGCGGAAGAACTGGGGTGGGGCGATCGGGTGGTTCAGACGAGGGACCCGTAGAGGCCGGGGCGGCGGCCCTCCAGATACGGGTTGGTCTCGCGGGAGGCGGCGAGGAGGCCGGGTTCGGCGTCCGCGAGGACCAGTTCCTCGGTCCGGCCGGCGCGGGCGCGGGCCACCCCGTCGGGGCCTGCGAGAGCGGAGAGCCCGACGAACTCGAACTCGCCCTCGGTACCGGCCCGGTTGACGTAGGCGATGTACATCTGGTTCTCGAAGGCGCGCACCGGGACCAGGGATTCGGCGACGAACTGGAACGGGTGCATCAGCGCCGTCGGGACGACGAGGAGGTCGGTGCCGGCCAGGGCGTGGGCGCGTACGTTCTCCGGGAACTCGACGTCGTAGCAGATGATCAGGCCGACGGTCAGTCCGTTCAGCTCCGCCTGGACGACCGGCTGCTCGCCCGGCGTGAACTGGGCGTGCTCGAAGTCGCCGAACAGGTGCGTCTTGCGGTAGTTGGCGAGGCGGGTGCCGTCGGCGGAGATCAGCTGCACGGAGTTGTGGACCGTCTCGCCGTCCCGCTCCGGGTAGCCGTAGGCGACGGCCAGTCCGTGCCTGCAGGCCAGCTCCGCGACCGCGTCCGCCCAGTCGCCGTCGGCGGGCTCGGCCAGCCGGCCGATGTCGCCGCCGATCGCGTACCCGGTCAGGAACAGCTCCGACGTCGCCAGCAGCCCGGCCCCGGCGGCGGCGGCACGGCCGGCGGCGGCGTCGAGGACCTTGAGGTTCTCGCCGACGGAGCCGGGACGGCCGGAGCTTTGGAGCAGGGCGGTGCGCATGGACGTTCCTCACCGGTACGGGGGGTCGGGGATCGCTTAGACGCTACGGTCGGCGACCCCGGCGAACAAGCGGCAGCCGTTGCGCGTCGGTGAGCTGTTCGTTGCGTGCGCCCGGGGATGGACGGCGATTCGTTGCACGGGCCGTGTCGGCTGCAACGGGCGCCTGACCTGCGACGGGCTGAGGCGGGCGAAGGCCGGACGCGAGACCCTAGCCCGGCGCGCCCGAGGAGAAGCGGCGCAGGAGGGGGGAGAGCACCAGGACGGACTTCGTCCGTTCCACGAAGGGCTCGCCGGCGATCCGCTCCAGGACCCGCTCGAAGTGGCGCATGTCGGCGGCGAAGACCTGGACGATCGCGTCCGCCTCGCCGGTGACGGTGGAGGCGGACACGACCTCCTGATAGCGCTCAAGGCCGCGCTGGATGGTCTCCGGGGAGGTGTTGCTGCGGCAGTAGATCTCGACGAACCCCTCGGTCTCCCAGCCGAGCGCCGCCGGATCGACCCGGACGGTGAAGCCGGTGATGGCGCCGGTGGCGCGCAGCCTGTCCACGCGCCGCTTCACGGCGGGCGCGGACAGGCCGACCAGTTGACCGATGTCCGCGTAGGAGCGGCGGGCGTCCTCGGCGAGGGCGTGCACGATGCGTTCGTCGAGATCGTTCAGCACTGTGGGTGGTTCACTTCTCAGGGACTCGGCGGGCTCAGTTCCAGCTGGCGTGCAGCGGCTTGCCCTCGGCGTAGCCGGCCGCGCTCTGGATGCCGACGATGGCCTTGTCGGCGAACTCCTCCAGGGAGCCGGCCCCGGCGTAGGTGCACGAGGAGCGGACGCCGGCGATGATCGCGTCGATCAGGTCCTCGACGCCCGGCATGGCCGGGTCGAGGAACATCCGGGAGGTGGAGATGCCCTCCTCGAACAGCGCCTTGCGGGCGCGGTCGTACGCCGACTCCTCGGAAGTGCGGTTGCGCACCGCGCGCGCGGAGGCCATGCCGAACGACTCCTTGTAGGGGCGTCCGTCGGCGTCGTGCTGGAGGTCGCCGGGCGACTCGTAGGTGCCCGCGAACCAGGAGCCGATCATCACGTTGGACGCGCCCGCGGCGAGCGCCATGGCCACGTCGCGCGGGTGGCGGACCCCGCCGTCGGCCCACACGTGCTTGCCGTACTTCCTCGCCTCGGCCGCGCACTCCAGGACCGCGGAGAACTGCGGGCGGCCCACGCCGGTCATCATGCGGGTGGTGCACATGGCGCCCGGTCCCACGCCGACCTTGACGATGTCCGCGCCCGCCTCGATCAGGTCCTTGACGCCCTCGGCGGAGACGATGTTGCCGGCGACGACGGGCACCCGCGGGTCGAGGTCGCGCACCAGCTTGACGGCGTTGATCATCGACTCCTGGTGGCCGTGCGCGGTGTCGATGACGAGCGTGTCGACGCCCGCGTCGAGCAGTTGCTCGGCCTTGCCCGCCACGTCGCCGTTGATGCCCACGGCGGCGGCGATGCGCAGCTTGCCCCGGGCGTCGGTGGCGGGGGTGTACAGCGTGGCGCGCAGGGCACCCTTGCGGGTGAGGATGCCGGCGAGCCTGCCGTCCCTGTCCACGGCGGGCGCGTAGCGGCGGTTGGCCCCGTCCAGGGTGTTGAAGGCCTCGCGCGGGTCGATGTCCGCGTCCAGCAGGAGCAGGTCCTTGCTCATGACCACTTCGAGCTGGGTGAAGCGGTCGACGCCGGTCAGGTCCCGGTCGGTGACGACGCCGACCGGCCGGTGCTGCTCGTCGACGACCACGCCGGCGTTGTGCGCGCGCTTCGGCAGCAGGGCCAGGGCGTCGGCGACGGTCTGGTGCGGGGCCAGCACGATCGGCGTGTCCAGGACGAGGTGGCGGCTCTTGACCCAGGAGATCACGTCGGTGACGACGTCGATCGGGATGTCCTGCGGGAGGGCCACGAGACCACCGCGGCGGGCCACGGTCTCGGCCATGCGGCGCCCGGCGATGGCGGTCATGTTGGCGACGACGAGCGGGATGGTGGTGCCCGTGCCGTCCGGGGAGCCGAGGTCCACGCCCTGACGTGAGCCGACCGCGCTGCGGCTCGGCACCATGAAGACGTCGTCGTACGTCAGGTCGTACGCGGGCTGGATGTCATTGAGGAAACGCACGTGCCGCACATCCCAGTCGATCAGAGGTGACCCCCGGACAGGTCCGCCAGGGGGAAAGAGCACGTACTTCATTCTCCCATGGCGGGAACCGTGCCATGCCCGCACGGAAGGTCCAGGCCGGCCGGCGGCCCGCTAGGAGGAACCTCCAAGCGCGAGGGCGACGTCCAGGCCAGGCCGGCCGCCCGCCGCGGCGGCGAAGACCTCCTCGGCGATCTCCCACTCCTCCGGTCTGGCCTGCGCGTAGCCCTGCCAGTCCCGGACCACGACCAGCATTCCGCGCTTCACGGCCTCGGCGGGCCAGAGGGTCTCGTCGCCGAGACTGTCGGCCAGGGCGTCCCAGTTCCGTCCGAACCAGTCGGGCAGCGCGAGGTCACGGGCGGCACGGTCCATCAGTGCCGCCTTGTCCGTGACACCGTCGAGGTCCAGCGTGACCACGACCCGGCCCGCCAGGTCTTCGCTCATCTCAGTACCGCCCGGAACGTGTTGTAGTGATCATCGGTGTAGTAGAACTCCCCGCCCTGGCCGCTGACGATGCGCCTGGCCCCGCGGTCGCGCGAGCCGGGGGTGCGCACCGTGTACTCGTGGTAGTAGCCGCGCGGCTCCTTGGGCAGCCGCCCCTCGAAATTGCCGAAGACGGTGTTGTCCTGCCGGTACGGGTAGGGGCCGCCCCTGTCGACGAGGTCCAGGGTCTGCCGGGCCTCGGCCGGCAGCCGGGACTGACTGATCGTGGCCATCCCGTGCGCCCACGAAGGGGCGGAGGGGTCGGAACCGGCCTGCCCGGAGGGCGAGCAGCCCGTCAGGAGGACGGCGAGCGTGACGAGGAGCCCCGCGAACACACGGGGGACGAACCGCAGCAGCATGCCGACGATGCTCCCACGGCCGCCCCGCCGTGTGCTCGTCAGGTGCCGTCCGGGTCCGCCCTGTTGAGAGCGGGCCGGGGGGCGGGGCCCGCTGTCAACAGATAGTCCGCGGCCGAGGTGTCCGTGACCAGGCTGGTGACCAGACCGGACCGGAGCACCGCGTCGATCGCCGCCGCCTTGCGCTGCCCGCCCGCGATCGCGACGACCTCGGGGATACGGCGCAACTGGTCGGCCTTGACCGTGATGCACCGCTCCCCCAGGTCCCGTCCGATCCGGCGGCCCTCGGCGTCGAAGAGGTGCGCGGCCATCTCGGCGGCGACGCCGAGCGAGGCGTAGTGGGCCCGCTCCTCGTCGCTGAGCATGTCGTGCACCGTCGAGATGCCGGGCTCCCAGGAGCCGATGGACACGCAGGCGACCGTGACCTTGTCGAAGTATTCAAACGCGCGTGCGATTCCGGTCTGGTGGCGCAGCGCCCCCGCGGTGGCCGCGTCCGGCAGCAGCATCGGCGCGTAGATGGGGTGGGCGTCGCCGCCCGAGACCTGGGCGGCGCGGCGCACGGCCTCCACCGAGCCGCGCTCGGAGGTCCCGGCGTCGTACACCCCGGTGAGCTGCACCACCGTGCACGGTGGCAGCCGGTTCAGGGCCGCCGCCATGTGGATGGTGGACCTGCCCCAGGCCAGACCCAGCACGGCTCCCTCGTCGACGAGCTCGCCGAGCAGGTCGGCGGCCACTTCGCCGAGGTTCTCGGGGTCGGGCGTCTCCTCTGCCTCGGCCGGGGACTCGACCACCACGGCGTGCCTGAGGCCGTAGCGGGCGCGGAGCGCGTCGGAGCGCTCGGCGTCCAGCTCGGCGGGCACGCGGATCTCGATGCGCACGAGATCCCGTTCGAGAGCGGTCTCCAGGACCCGGGCCACCTTGAAGCGGCTGACGCCGAACTCCTCGGCGATCTGGATCTTCGATTTGCCCTCGAGGTAGAAACGGCGGGCCATGGCCGCCGCCTGCACCAGCTCAGCGGGTCCCATCCGCATGGCTGACCGGCCCGCCGACATACCCGACACGGCGATCTCCTCACTGCTGTTCACACTCTGGATTCACCGTTCATCCTTGCAGATGCGGCGCGCTTGATCAGCCCTGATGGTTGCCGTTCACGCAGTCGTTGTTCAGTGTCCGCATGCCCAGGACGCCTTGGCGGTGGCCGTTTCCGCCTGATGGCGCAGGGCACGCACCGCTTCCGCGGGGTCCTCGGCAGCGTAGACCGCCGAGCCGGCGACGAACACGTCCGCGCCGGCCTCCGCGCACCGCTCGATCGTCGAGGCCGACACCCCGCCGTCGACCTGGAGCCACAGCTGGAGGCCGTGCTTGGCGATCAGCTCCCGAGTGCGGCGGATCTTGGGCAGCATGATGTCGAGGAAGGCCTGGCCGCCGAAGCCCGGCTCCACCGTCATGATCAGGAGCATGTCGAGCTCGGGGAGCAGGTCCTCGTACGGCTCGATCGGCGTGGCGGGCTTGAGGGCCATCGAGGCCCGGGCGCCCTTGGCGCGGATCTCGCGGGCCAGCCGGACGGGGGCGGCGGCCGCCTCGACGTGGAAGGTCACGGAGGAGGCGCCCGCCTCGACATACTGGGGCGCCCAGCGGTCCGGCTGCTCGATCATCAGGTGGCAGTCCAGCGGGGTGTCCGTCGCCCGGGCCAGGGACTCCACGACGGGCACGCCCAGCGTGAGGTTCGGGACGAAGTGGTTGTCCATGACGTCGACGTGGAGCCAGTCGGCCCCTTCGACCGCCTGCGCCTCCTCGGCGAGGCGCGCGAAGTCGGCGGACAGGATGCTGGGGTTGATCTGCACGGCCATGCCCCAAGCGTGCCATGCCCGGGCCCGCCGATCCGCCCCGGTACCCGGCTGAATCCAAGAGGACCGCGAAGGGGCCGGTCAGCCGGTGCGGCGGAGCAGGGCCAGGTACATCGCGTCGGTTCCGTGCAGATGCGGCCACAGCTGTACGTCGGGGCCGTCGCCGAGGACTCCGACGCCCGGCAGCAGGGGACGGGCGTCGATCAGCTCGGCCCCGGGGAACTGCTTGAGCACGTCGCCGACCACGGCCCGGGTCTCGGCGAGGTGGGGCGAACACGTCGCGTAGCCGACCACACCGCCGACGCGCACCGACTCCAGGGCCGTGCGCAGCAGGCCGCGCTGGAGCGGGGCGAAGCCGTCCAGGTCCTCCGGGCGGCGGCGCCACCGGGCCTCGGGGCGGCGGCGCAGGGCACCGAGCCCGGTGCACGGGACGTCGACGAGGACACGGTCGAAGCTCCCGGGCCGCCAAGCCGGGCGCGTGCCGTCGGCGGCGATGACCTGGTACGGGCCGGGGTTGCCGGCCAGCGCCTTGGCCACCAGGCCGGCCCGGTGGGGCTGCTTCTCCGAGGCGAGCAGCACGGCTCCGCGCTCGGCGGCCAGCGCCGCCAGCAGGGCCGCCTTGCCGCCGGGGCCCGCGCATCCGTCGAGCCACTTGTCGTCGGGGCCGTCGAGGGGTGCGTTCGCCAGGGCGAGCGCGACGAGCTGGCTGCCCTCGTCCTGGACGCCGGCCCGGCCCTCCCGTACGGCGTCCACGGCGCCCGGTTCGCCGCCCTCGGTCAGCCGCACGGCGTACGGCGACCAGCGGCCCGGCAGCGCGGCCTCCTCGCGCAGCAGTTCCTCGGTGGTGGACCGTCCGGGCCGGGCGACCAGAGTGACCTCCGGCCGCTCGTTGTCGGCCTCCAGCAGGTCCTCGATCCCTGCGCGTGGGCCGCCGAGGGAGTCCCACAGGGCGGAGACGACCCAGCGGGGATGGGAGTGGACGACGGCGAGGTGGTCCTCGGGGTCCTCGTCGTAGGGCGGGGCGACCTTCTCCAGCCATCCGTCGAGGTCGTTCCGCGCGACCTTGCGGAGCACGGCGTTGACGAACTTGGCCCGTCCGTCGCCGAGGACGACCCGGGCGAGCTCGACGGTGGAGGACACCGCGGCGTGGCTCGGGATGCGCGTCCCGAGAAGCTGATGGGCGCCGAGGGACAGCACGTCCAGGACGGGCGGGTCGACCTCCCTCAGCGGACGGTCGACACAGGCCTCGATGACCGCGTCGTACGTCCCCTGGCGGCGCAGCGTGCCGTACACCAGCTCGGTGGCCAGGGCCGCGTCCCGGCCGTCGAAGCCGCCCTTCTCGCGTGCCTTGCGCAGCAGCGGGGGCAGGACGAGGTTGGCGTAGGCGTCCCGCTCGTCCACGGCGCGCAGCGCCTCGAAGGCGAGGACGCGGACGGGGTCCTTCTGGGGCCGGCGGTAGGGCTTGGCGGGCTTGCGGGGCCGACGGGTGTCGCTCACGAAAAAGGTGCTCCGGTTGTCTGGGTGCGCCGCGCTCGGACACGCGGTGCACCCAGCCTACGTCCCGGCCGGGGCCGCCCGGTCAGCCCCCGAGCGTCTCGCCCTCGGCGATCCGCGCCCCGCGCGCCCAGTCCGCCGCCCGCATCGGCTTCTTGCCCTGCGCCTGCACCCACAGCAGCTCAACGGCGTACGAACCGGTGCCGGCATGGACGTCGTTCTTGCCGACGGCGAGCGCGCCCGGGGCGAGGTCGGTGCGCTGCGGCGCCGGGGCGGCCTGGATCAGCTTGAGCCGCTCGCCGCGGAACGTGGTCCAGGCGCCGGGCGCCGGTGTGCAGCCGCGCACCACACGGTCCACGCGCAGGGCGGGGGCCGTCCAGTCGATCCGGGCGTCCTCGACGGTGATCTTGGGGGCGAGGGTCACGCCCTCGGCCGGCTGCGGCACGGCCTTGAGGGTGCCCTCCTCGATGCCGTCCATGGTCGCGGCGAGCAGTCCTGCCCCGGCGAGGGCGAGCCGGGTGAGCAGGTCGCCGCTGGTGTCGGTGGGCCGGATCCGCTCGGTGACGGTGCCGTAGACCGGGCCGGAGTCGAGTCCTTCCTCGATGAGGAAGGTGGACGCGCCGGTGATCTCGTCCCCGGCCATGAGCGCGTGCTGCGCGGGCGCGGCGCCGCGCCAGGCGGGCAGCAGGGAGAAGTGCAGGTTGACCCAGCCGTGGGCGGGGATGTCGAGGGCCACCCTGGGCAGCAGGGCGCCGTAGGCGACGACCGGGCAGCAGTCCGGGGCGATCTCCCTCAGCCGCTCCAGGAAGTCCGGGTCCCGCGGCTTGACCGGCTTGAGCACCTCGATCCCGGCCTCCTCCGCCCGTTCGGCGACCGGGCTCGCGACCAGCCTGCGCCCGCGCCCGGCCGGCGCGTCGGGCCGGGTGACGACGGCGGCCACCTCGTGCCGCCCGGAGGCGAGCAGAGCGTCCAGAGCGGGAACGGCGACCTCGGGGGTACCGGCGAAGACGAGCTTCATGGGGTGGCTTGGGCCTCTCGGGCGGGATGGACGGCGGGCAGCGCACCAGTCTATGACCCCGCACGAAATGCGGTGGCCGACAGACGGGATGGCGGCGGCGGACGGCGGCGCCCCGCAGCGGGCAACGGTCGGCGTGCCACGGGAGCCTGGCGGCCGGCGACGGGCGGTGAGGGGCGGACGGGAGGCGACGGGCGGCGAGCCACCGGGACCTGGCGGCCGGCAACGGGCGGTGAGGGCCGGACGGGGGCGGCGGGCCACCGGGACCTGGCGGCCGGCAACGCGAGATGAGGGCCTGACGGGAGGCGCCGGGACACTGGGCGTGTGGGGCGGGGCGCCGGGCGGCAGGCCACCATATGGGGCGGCGGGCGCCGGGCGGCGGGCCCCGGTGGGTGCCTGTCGGCGAGCGACAGACGGCGGACCGTGAGGCCTGGTGGCAAGCGGCGGGCGGCGAAGCCCTGTAGCCGGCGACGAGGGCGGGCCGCCAGGGCCCGGCGGCCGGCAACAGGCGGCGAGGGGCGGACGGGAGGCGACAGGCGGCGGGCCGCCGGGGCCTGGCGGCCGGCAACGCGAGATGAGGGCCTGACGGGAGGCGGCGGGCCACTGGGCGTGTGGGGCGGGGCACCAGCGAGGGCGGCAGGCCACCGCACGGGGCGGCGGGCCCCGGTGCGTGCCTGTCGGTCGGGAGCGACAGGCGGCGGGCCGCGAGGCCTGGTGGCAAGCGGCGGGCGGCGAGGCCCGGTAGCTGGCGACGGGCGGTGGGCCGCCGGGGCCTGGTGGCAGGCGACACCCGGTCAGGGTCCGTGGGCAAGCGACAGGCGGCGGGCCACCGGGCCGTGAGCGCCTAGGGGTAAGCGACGGGCGGGGCCCCCGTGGCGGGAGACGAGCGGTGCGGGGCCGGGGGGCAAGCCACGGTTGGTCCAGGGGCCCGGCGGCAAGGGACAGGCGGTGGGCCGCAGGGCCCGGCGGGCCCGGCGGGCGGCGGCTCGTGGTGGGGCTTGCCGTGTGGTCGCGCAGCGTGCGGCCGGCGCGCGGGGGCGTACGTATGTCTTCCTACGCCCCCACACCGTGACCCGCGGAGCTGAAGCGCGTTGGTCAAGAAAGAGTTGACCACAGCGGGCCGCTGTTCGGCCCGATTCCTTTCAACGCCGGTTCGAGAGGCTTGTTCATGGCCGACCACGCAACCCACGACGCCCAGGCCCGGGCCAGCCTTCACTTGCTGGTGCGGGACATCGAGCGGGTCCGCCGGCAGGTGGACGCACTGCGCACGCTCACCGCCCAGCTGGGCAACGTCTACCGCCCGCGCCGCTCCGGCCCCTCCACGGGCTTCGTCGTCTACGGACGTGCCCCCGCCCCGACCGTCCGTCTCGCCCAGGAGCTGCGGGACAGCGTCGAGACCCTGGTCACGGCCGCCGTGGACTTCGACCGCTCGCTCGGCTTCTCGTGGGACGCCGTCGGCTCGGCCCTCGGCGTCACCAAGCAGGCCGTCCACCGGCGCTACGGCGCCCGCCGCGCGGCGGCCCAGGCGGCGCCCGAGGCCGAGCGGGCCCCGGACCCGGCGGGCACCAGTAGGGTCAACGTCGGCACCGGCATCACCACGGTCCCCGCGGCCCGCTCCATGCCGACCCAGCCGACGGCCGGCAGCCCGGTCCTCCGCGACGACCCCCGCCCCACGGCCTTCCCGAGCCCGCGCAACGGCTGACCTCATTTTTCCCTCCCGGCCGGCATCCGGGAGGGCCTCGGCCGCGAAAGGGCCGTCAGCCGATGTCCGGTGGGTCGACGCGGATCCAGACCGGGTCGGGGGTTCCGCGGGTCAGACGGGCCGCCTGGGCGGACTTCAGGGCGGCGGCCAAGGCGGCTCCGGTGCCGGGCGGTACGCGGATCAGGGCGCGCGTCCAGTGCTCGCCGGGCGGGGGCGCGCCGGAGCGGCGGGGACGGCCCGGAGGCGTGACCGGCAGCGGGACGGGGCCCAGCACCTCCGCATCACGCGGCAGTTCGACGGTGGGGAGGAAGTCCGACACCGCCTCCGCCGGGCCCGACACGGCCGCCATGCGGGACACCGGCGGGAACCCGAGTTCGGCGCGCTCGGACAGCTCCCGCAGGGCGTGACCGACGGGATCCCAGCGCACCAGCGCCTGCACGGGCCGCAGCGTCGGTTCGGCGACGACGACCACGGTGCCGCCCTCCGGCTGCGGCCGGACGAGCGCGGCGGCGGCGATCCAGCGCCGCAGCGCGTCCTCGCCCGCGCGCAGATCGGGCCGCCCGAGCATGGCCCAGCCGTCCAGGAGCAGCGCCGCCGCGTACCCGCCCTCGGCCACGGGCTCCGCGCCCGGGGTGCTCACCACGAGCGCCGGTGCCCCCGGCACCGTGTCCAGCACATGCTCGCGTCCCGAGGTCCGCACCGGCACGGACGGAAACGCCTGGCCCAGTTCCTCGGCGGTCCGCCGCGCACCGACGACCTGGGCCCGCAGCCGGAACGAGCCGCACTCCGGGCAGTGCCAGGCCGGCTCCTGGCGCCCGCACCAGCCGCAGCCGAGCGCCCCCGCGTCCTGCCCCTGGAGGGGCCCCGCGCAGTGCCGGCACCGCGCGGGCGCCCTGCACTGCGCGCAGGCCATCCGCGGTACGTAGCCCCGGCGGGGCACCTGCACCAGCACGGGCCCGTGCCGCAGTCCTTCCCTGGCCGCCTGCCAGGCGAGCGAGGGCAGCCGTGCGGCCCGCGCGGCCTCGTCCCGGGCGAGCTCGGCGTCGCCGACCGTGCGCACCAGCGGAGCCGCCCGCCGCACCTGTTCCCGCGCGGCGACGAGCGGCCGGGCCCAGCCGCTCTCGACGAGCTGCGCCGCGTCCACCGTGCAGCTCCAACCGCCCAGCAGGAAACCGCACTTGTCCTGTGCGGCGCGCAGCAGCAGCACCTCGCGGGCGTGCGGCTGCGGCGCGTGCTGCTCGCTGTGGCTGTCGTCCCCGTCGTCCCACAGCGCGACCAGACCGAGGTCCTGTACCGGCGCGAACATCGCGGCCCTGGTGCCGACGACGGCCCGTACGGAGCCCCGGCGCACGGCGAGCCACTGCCGGTACCGCTTCTCCGGCCCCGCGTCGGCGGTGAGCAGCGCGTGCCGTCCCTCGCCGAGGAGGGCGGTCAGCGCGGCGTCGATCCGGGCGGCGGCCCGCCCGTCCGGTACGACGACGAGCGCGCCGCGTCCCGAGGCGAGCGCGGCGGCGACGGCGCGGGCCAGTTCCTCGCTCCACCCGGGTCCGGGCAGCGCGTTCCACACGGCCCGCGGCGAGCCGCCCGCGGCCAGGGCCCGTACGAACGCGGCCCCCTGCTCGTACCGGGCCCAGGAACCCGGGTCGGGGGCGGGCGGCGGTGGCAGCGGTGCGGGCGAGGGCCGTTCCTCAGCGCGCGCCCTGCGCGGCGGCACGGCGAGTTGGAGCACGTCGGCGACGCTGCCCGCGTACCGGTCGGCGACGGCCCGGGCCAGGCCGAGCAGTTCCTCGCTGAGCACGGGCTCAGGCGAGACGACCTGGGCGAGCGCGGCGAGAGGCCCCGCGTAGTCGGACTCGGCCCGGCGCTCGATCAGGAACCCGTCGATGAGCCCGCCGCCCTCGCGCCGCCCCTCGCGCACCCGGTGCCGTCCGGCTCCGAACCGCACGCGCACCCGCACCCCGGGCCGCGCCTCCGCGTCCAGCTCGGCCGGCACGGCGTAGTCGAAGTACCGGTCGAGGTGCAGTGCGCCCTTGTCGACCAGTACGCGCGCCACGGGCAGTTCCCCGGCGAGCGCGGCACCGCGCCAGGTGCGCGGCTTGGCCCGTGGCTCCTTCGCCTTGCGCACGGTCTCCCGGATGAGCGCAAGCTGCTCGGGCGGCGCCCCCGCGGCCCCGCCGTGCCCCGTCCCGTTCTCGCTGCTCACGCTTGCATTCTTACCAAACGGGACCGACAACCGACGGCGAGCGAGGCCCGGACCCCTGTGGGGTCCGGGCCTCGCTCAGGTCTCGCGGCAGCCAGGGGCCTGCGGCCCCCGGGTCCTACAGACCCGCCGCCGCGCGCAGCGCGTCCACGCGGTCCGTGCGCTCCCAGGTGAAGTCGGGCAGCTCACGGCCGAAGTGACCGTAGGCGGCCGTCTGGGCGTAGATCGGGCGGAGCAGGTCGAGGTCGCGGATGATAGCGGCCGGACGCAGGTCGAAGACCTCGTCGATCGCCTTCTCGATCTTCTCGGGCTCCACCTTGTGGGTGCCGAAGGTCTCCACGAACAGGCCCACCGGCTCGGCCTTGCCGATCGCGTAGGCGACCTGGACCTCGCAGCGGGCGGCCAGGCCCGCCGCCACCACGTTCTTCGCGACCCAGCGCATCGCGTACGCGGCCGAGCGGTCCACCTTGGACGGGTCCTTGCCGGAGAAGGCTCCGCCGCCGTGCCGGGCCATGCCGCCGTAGGTGTCGATGATGATCTTGCGGCCGGTCAGACCCGCGTCGCCCATCGGGCCGCCGATCTCGAACCGGCCGGTGGGGTTGACCAGCAGCCGGTAGCCGTCGGTGTCCAGCTTGATGCCGTCCTCCAGCAGCGCCTTCAGCTCCGGCTCGACGACGAACTCGCGGATGTCGGGCGCCAGCAGCGAGTCCAGGTCGATGTCGGAGGCGTGCTGCGAGGAGACCACCACGGTGTCCAGGCGGACCGCCTTGTCGCCGTCGTACTCGATGGTGACCTGGGTCTTGCCGTCCGGGCGCAGGTAGGGGATCGTGCCGTTCTTGCGCACGTCCGACAGGCGCTTGGACAGCCGGTGCGCCAGGAAGATAGGCAGCGGCATCAGCGTCGGGGTCTCGTCGGAGGCGTATCCGAACATCAGGCCCTGGTCGCCCGCGCCCTGCCGGTCCAGCTCGTCACCCGCGGCGCCGCCGTCGACCCGGGACTCGTACGCCGTGTCGACGCCCTGGGCGATGTCGGGGGACTGCGCGCCGATCGAGACGGACACGCCGCAGGAGGCGCCGTCGAAGCCCTTCTTGGAGGAGTCGTAGCCGATCTCGAGGATCTTGTCGCGGACCAGGGTCGCGATGTCCGCGTAGGTCTTGGTGGTGACCTCGCCGGCCACGTGCACCAGGCCGGTGGTGATCAGTGTCTCCACGGCGACCCGGGAGGTCGGGTCCTCGCGCAGAAGCGCGTCGAGAATGGTGTCGCTGATCTGGTCAGCGATCTTGTCGGGGTGACCCTCGGTCACGGACTCCGAGGTGAACAGGCGACGGGACACAACGCTCCCTGGGGTTGCAGCGGCTGCTGGCTGATCATTGGCGGACGGACACGGGGCTGCGCCCGGCCTCGTCCGAGAACAGTTTATCGGTCGCGCTCGGCCGCCGGCCCACCTGTCTCGCCTCTCGGGAGTGCTGTGACCTGCGGCACGGGCATTCTGCCGAAGCCCGGCGACCTTGGCCAGAGTCGCCACGCGCCGGGCTTCGAAGTTCGGCGGGACAGTGCGGGCCGGAGGGCGCTCAGCCGAGCCGGGCGGCCACCAGGTCCCACACAGTTTCGGCCAGAGCCTCCTTCGGGCCGTGCGGCACGGGTGTCTCGCCGCCGTCGGCGGCCAGCACCACGGCCTCGTTGTCCTCCGCGCCGAAGGTCCTGCGCTCCCCCACCTCGTTGACCACGAGCAGGTCGCAGCCCTTGCGGGCGAGCTTCTTGCGCCCGTTGGCGAGGACGTCGTCGGTCTCCGCGGCGAATCCCACGATCACCTGTCCGGGGCGCGCCCGTTCGGCTGATATCTCGGCGAGGATGTCCGGATTGCGTACCAGCGTGATGGGCTCGGGGTCCTCGCCGTCCTTCTTCTTGATCTTGCCGGTCGCGTAGCTCGCGGGCCGGAAGTCGGCGACCGCGGCCGCCATGACCACCGCGTCGGCGTCCGCGGCGGCCTTCAGCACGGCCTCCCGCAACTGCACGGCCGTGCCGACCCGGACGAGGTCCACGCCCGCCGGGTCCGGCAGGGCGGTGTTGGCGGCGACGAGCGTGACCCGGGCCCCGCGGGCCGCCGCCGTCCGGGCGAGGGCGTAGCCCTGCTTGCCGGAGGAGCGGTTGCCGAGGAAGCGGACGGGGTCCAGGGGCTCGCGGGTGCCGCCGGCGCTGACGACGACGTGCCGCCCCGCGAGGTCGGGCTCGCTCGCGCCCCGGGCCAGCACACGGCGGCAGGCCTCGAAGATCTCCGCCGGTTCCGGCAGCCGGCCCTTTCCGGTGTCGACGCCGGTCAGCCGGCCGACCGCCGGTTCGACGACGACGGCCCCGCGGCGGCGCAGCGTCGCCACGTTGTCCTGGGTGGCCGGGTGCTCCCACATCTCGGTGTGCATCGCGGGGGCGAAGACCACCGGGCAGCGGGCGGTGAGCAGGGTGTTGGTCAGCAGGTCGTCGGCGAGGCCGTGGGCGGCCCTGGCGAGCATGTCGGCGGTGGCCGGGGCGACGACCACCAGGTCGGCCTGCTGCCCGATGCGCACGTGCGGCACCTCGTGGACGTCGTCCCAGACCTCGGTGGAGACGGGGTGGCCGGACAGGGCCGACCAGGTCGCGGCGCCGACGAACTGCAGCGCGGAGGCGGTCGGGACCACGCGCACGTCGTGACCGGACTCGGTCAGCCTGCGCAGCAGCTCGCACACCTTGTAGGCGGCGATGCCGCCACCGACGCCCAGAACGACCTTGGGCTTGCTCACCGGGCCTCCCCTCACTCGACACACGCACGCCGCGGCTCGTCGGCGTACGCGTCCATGCTGCATCATCGCGGGATCGGCTCCCGCACCCCCCGAGCACACCACAGGCCCGGCAGTCGCGCTGCCGGGCCTGTGGAAAAACCTGCTGCGATCCTCAGATATGAAGAACCGCGGGGACTACGGGCGGACTACTGGCCCGGGCCCTCGATGGCCTCGGACGTCAGCAGACCCGCGTTGATCTCGCGCAGGGCGATGGAGAGCGGCTTCTCGTGGACGTGGGTGTCGACGAGCGGACCGACGTACTCGAGGAGGCCCTCGCCGAGCTGCGAGTAGTACGCGTTGATCTGGCGGGCCCGCTTGGCCGCGTAGATCACGAGGCTGTACTTCGAGTCGGTGGCCTCGAGGAGCTCGTCGATCGGCGGGTTGATGATGCCCTCGGGCGCGGAGATGGAAGAGGACACGCTCTACCTTCCGATGGATGGGAAAGAATCAGTCGGTGCGACCGTCACGATCACACAACGTCCATCAAGGCTAGCAGCTCGCGAGCCACGTCCTCGACGGAGGTGTTGACCAGGGTCTCGTCGAACTCCGGCTCGGCCGCGAGTTCGATCTTCGCCGCCTCCAGCCGCCGCTCGATGACCTCGGGCGGCTCGGTCCCCCGCCCGGTGAGCCTGCGCACGAGCTCCTCCCAGGACGGAGGAGCCAGGAACACCAGCCGGCCCTCGGGCATGGACTCGCGGACCTGCCGGGCGCCCTGGAGGTCGATCTCCAGCAGCACCGGCACGCCCGCCTCCAGGTGCTCCAGCACGGCGGCGCGCGGGGTGCCGTAGCGGTTGCCCGCGAACTCGGCCCATTCCAGCAGCTCGCCGTTGGCGATCATCTTGTCCATCTCCTCGTCGGTGACGAAGAAGTAGTGGACGCCGTGCTGCTCACCGGGGCGTGGCTTGCGGGTCGTCGCCGACACCGAGAGCCAGACCTCGGGGTGTTCCTTGCGCATATGAGCGACGACCGTGCTCTTGCCGACCCCTGAGGGGCCGGAGAGCACGGTCAGCCGCGGACGTGCGTCCGGGGGTACGGGGGTCGCGCCCCGGGGTGTTACAGCCATGCGGCGATTATTCCAGCAATCGCGCGGTGCCCGGGACTCCTGCCCGGAGCAGCCGGCCTCAGGAGCCGGTGCTGCCGAACTCGCGCTCCAGGGAAGCGATCTGGTTGGACCCGAGGCCGCGCACGCGACGACTCTCGGAGATGCCGAGCCGCTCCATGATCTGCTTGGCGCGGACCTTGCCCACGCCCGGCAGGGACTCAAGAAGGGCGGAGACCTTCATCTTGCCGATGACGTCGTTCTCCTGGCCCTGCTTGATGACCTCGTGCAGGGAGGCGCCGGAGTGCTTGAGTCGATTCTTGACCTCGGCCCGCTCCCGGCGAGCCGCGGCGGCCTTTTCGAGCGCGGCTGCGCGCTGTTCAGGGGTTAGGGGCGGAAGAGCCACGCCTACGTCACCTCGGATGTCGAACTGTCGGATACGGACCGGTGAGGAACCTAGTCGCCCCACACCTGGGGAGCCACGAGCAACACGCTTGCCCGCTCTCCCCCACTGCGTTGAGGGCGTGGGAGGCGCCCCCACTCGACGGAGACTAGCGGTCCCGTCCGCCGGAGTCAGCGAGAACAGCGGAAAAGTCCTGGTCAGCCTCCGTCAGGCCGGGCATTTAGGACATAATGCCCCGGATTTGAGGATGTATCCAGACTCAGGCGCGCCCCGGACCGCCCATCGGGGCACTCAGCCGCCGGTCACCGCCGTCCTGATCTCCTCCGCGAAGCGCTCCGCGGCCCCGCGCAGCGCCCCCACCTCGGGACCGTGACGCAGAACACCCCGGCTGACGCTCGGGACCACACGGCGCACCGCGGCGCCGAACACCCGGGGAAGATCGGCCGGCGTCGCACCCTGCGCGCCGATCCCCGGCGCCAGCAGCGGCCCGCCCGTGTCCAGGTCGTACGACGACAGGTCGCCCAGCGTGGCCCCCACCACCGCGCCGAAGGAGCCGAGCGGGACCTGCCCCGCGTTCTCCTCGGCGAGGTGCGCGAGCACGGTCGCGGCGACGCTGCGGCCGTCGGGCCGCACGGCATGCTGGACCTCGGCGCCCTCCGGGTTGGAGGTCAGCGCCAGCACGAACAGGCCCGTGCCGCTCTCCCGCGCCAGGTCGACCGCAGGCCTCAGCGACCCGTAGCCGAGGTACGGCGAGACCGTGAGCGCGTCCGAGAACAAGGGCGCGTCCTCGCGCAGGAACGACTCGGCGTAGGCGGCCATGGTCGAGCCGATGTCGCCGCGCTTGGCGTCCATGACGACCAGCGCACCGGCCGCCCGGGCCTCCTGGACCGACTTCTCCAGGACGGCGAGGCCGCGCGAGCCGAAACGCTCGTAGAAGGCGCTCTGCGGCTTCAGGACGGCCACCCGGCCGGCCAGCGCCTCCACCACGGTGCGGCTGAACCGTTCCAGGCCGGCCACGTCGTCGTTCAGGCCCCACTCGGCGAGCAGCGAGGCGTGCGGGTCGATGCCGACGCACAGTGGGCCGCGCTCGTCCATGGCGCGGCGCAGCCGCGCGCCGAAGGGTTCCCTCGGGCTCATGCCGGCTCCCCTGCCTTCCTCACATCGGCGCCGACCGCGTCGGCGAGGGTGGCGTACGGGCTGGTCCGCAGGCGTGCGGCGAGCCCCTTGTGGATCGCGCGGCTCCAGAAGGGCCCCTGGTAGACGAAGGCGCTGTAGCCCTGCACCAGGGTGGCGCCGGCCAGGATGCGCTGCCAGGCGTCCTCGGCGTTCTCGATGCCGCCGACGCCGACCAGGGTGATCCGGTCGCCCACGCGCGCGTAGAGGCGGCGCAGCACCTGGAGGGAGCGCGCCTTCAGCGGGGCGCCCGACAGCCCGCCGGTCTCCTTCACGAGCGAGGGCGCGGAGTTCAGCCCGAGTCCCTCGCGCGCGATGGTGGTGTTGGTGGCGATGATCCCGTCCAGACCCAGCTCCACGGCGAGGTCGGCGACGGCGTCGACGTCCTCGTCGGCGAGGTCCGGCGCGATCTTCACCAGCAGCGGCACCCGGCGCCCGGGCACGACCCGGTCGGCGGCCTCGCGCACGGCGGCGAGGAGCGGGCGCAGCGCCTCGGTGGCCTGGAGGTCGCGCAGCCCGGGGGTGTTCGGCGAGGAGACGTTGACGACCAGGTAGTCGGCGTGCGGGGCCAGCCGCTCGGCGGACTTCACGTAGTCCCCGACGGCCTCCTCCTCCGGGACGGCCTTGGTCTTGCCGATGTTGACGCCCACGACGGTCCGGAACACGGGCGTGCGCGAGGCCAGGCGCGCGGCGACGGCGAGCGAGCCCTCGTTGTTGAAGCCCATGCGGTTGATCAGCGCGCGGTCCTGGACCAGCCGGAACAGCCGCTTCCTCGGGTTGCCGGGCTGCGGCTCCCCCGTGACCGTGCCGATCTCGACGTGGTCGAAGCCGAGCATCGACATCCCGTCGATCGCCACGGCGTTCTTGTCGAAGCCGGCGGCGAGCCCGAAGGGGCCGTGCATCCGCAGCCCGAGGGCCTCGGTGCGCAACTCCTTGTGGCGGGGGGCGAGCACGGCGGCGGCGAAGGTGCGCAGCACCGGGACGCGGGCGGCGAGCCGGATCCAGCGGAAGGCGAGGTGGTGCGCCTGTTCCGGGTCCATCCGCTGGAAGAACAGGCGGAAGAAGTGCTTGTACATCACTGAGTCACTGAGTCCTCGGGTGTCCTCGGGGCCTCATGGGTCCCCCTGGTCCTCGTGAAGAGGGGGACACCGCTTCCGGTGTCCCCCTCGGGGCTGCTAGTCGCGCGTCGCGGTCAGGAATCCCGCGTGTTCCTGGAGGGAGCGGACACCCACCTCGCCGCGGTGCAGGGCGTCGATGCCCTGGACGGCCGCCGCGAGCGCCTGGACCGTCGTGAGGCACGGCACGGAGCGCGCCACGGCCGCGGTGCGGATCTCGTAGCCGTCCAGGCGGCCGCCGGTGCCGTACGGGGTGTTGACGATGAGGTCGACCTCGCCGTCGTGGATGAGCTGGACGATGGTCCGCTCGCCGTTCGGCCCGGTGCCCTGCGACTGCTTGCGCACCACCGTGGCGTTGATGCCGTTGCGCTTGAGCACCTCGGCGGTGCCGGAGGTGGCGAGCAGTTCGAAGCCGTGGGCGACCAGCTCACGGGCCGGGAAGATCATCGACCGTTTGTCCCGGTTGGCCACCGAGATGAAGGCGCGGCCCTTGGTCGGCAGCGGACCGTAGGCCCCCGCCTGCGACTTCGCGTACGCGGTGCCGAAGACGGAGTCGATGCCCATGACCTCGCCGGTGGAGCGCATCTCGGGGCCGAGGACGGTGTCCACACCGCGTCCTGAGGTGTCCCGGAAGCGGCTCCAGGGCAGCACGGCCTCCTTGACGGAGATCGGCGCGTCCAGCGGCAGCGTGCCGCCGTCGCCGCTCTTCGGCAGCAGCCCCTCGTCGCGCAGTCCGGCGATGGTCGCGCCCAGCGAGATCCGGGCGGCGGCCTTGGCCAGCGGCACGGCGGTCGCCTTCGAGGTGAAGGGGACCGTACGGGAGGCGCGCGGGTTGGCCTCCAGGACGTAGAGGATGTCGCCGGACAGCGCGAACTGGATGTTGATCAGACCGCGCACCCCGACACCGCGCGCGATGGCCTCGGTGGAGGCCCGCAGCCGCTTGATGTCGTACCCGCCGAGCGTGATCGGCGGCAGCGCGCACGCCGAGTCGCCGGAGTGGATGCCGGCCTCCTCGATGTGCTCCATGACGCCGCCGAGGTACAGCTCCTCGCCGTCGTAGAGGGCGTCGACGTCGATCTCTATGGCGTCGTCGAGGAACCGGTCGACGAGCACCGGGCGGGAGGGGCTGATCTCGGTCGACTCGGCGATGTACGCCTCCAGGCGCGCCTCGTCGTACACGATCTCCATGCCTCGGCCGCCCAGGACGTAGGACGGGCGGACCAGGACCGGGTAGCCGATCTCGTCGGCGATGGTCTTGGCCCGGGCGAAGGTGGTGGCGGTGCCGTGCTTGGGGGCCGGCAGGCCCGCCTCGGCCAGCACCTGCCCGAAGGCGCCCCGGTCCTCGGCCGCGTGGATCGCCTCGGGCGGGGTGCCGACGATCGGCACGCCGTTGTCCTTCAGAGCCTGCGCCAGGCCCAGCGGGGTCTGGCCGCCGAGCTGGACGACGACACCGGCGATCGGGCCGGCCTGCCGCTCCGCGTGGACGATCTCCAGGACGTCCTCCAGGGTGAGCGGCTCGAAGTACAGCCGGTCGGAGGTGTCGTAGTCGGTGGAGACGGTCTCCGGGTTGCAGTTGACCATCACCGTCTCGTACCCGGCGTCGTGCAGCGCGAAGGAGGCGTGCACGCAGGAGTAGTCGAACTCGATGCCCTGGCCGATGCGGTTCGGGCCCGAGCCCAGGATGATCACTGCGGGCTTCTCGCGCGGGGCGACCTCGCTCTCCTCGTCGTAGGAGGAGTAGAAGTACGGCGTCCTCGCGGCGAACTCGGCGGCGCAGGTGTCGACCGTCTTGTAGACCGGGCGGATGCCGAGCGCGTGCCGCACCTCGCGGACGACGTCCTCGCGCAGGCCGCGGATCTCGCCGATCTGCTGGTCGGAGAAGCCGTGCCGCTTGGCCTCGGCGACCAGTTCGGCGGTCAGCTCGGGCGCCTCGGCCAGCTCGTCGGCGATCTCCTTGATCAGGAAGAGCTGGTCGACGAACCACGGGTCGATCTTGGTGGCGTCGAAGACCTCCTCGGGCGTGGCGCCCGCGCGGATGGCCTGCATGACCGCGTTGATCCGGCCGTCGGTCGGGCGGACGGCCTCGCGCAGGCGCTCGTGCCGGTCGCCGGGGTCGCCGACGAACGTGAACCGGCTGCCCTTCTTCTCCAGCGAGCGCAGGGCCTTCTGGAGGGCCTCGGTGAAGTTGCGGCCGATGGCCATGGCCTCGCCGACCGACTTCATGGTGGTGGTCAGCGTGGAGTCGGCCTGCGGGAACTTCTCGAAGGCGAACCGGGGCGCCTTGACGACCACGTAGTCGAGGCTCGGCTCGAAGGAGGCCGGGGTCTCGCGCGTGATGTCGTTGGGGATCTCGTCGAGGGTGTAGCCGACGGCGAGCTTGGCGGCGATCTTGGCGATGGGGAAGCCGGTCGCCTTGGAGGCGAGCGCGGAGGAGCGCGACACGCGCGGGTTCATCTCGATGACGATGACCCGGCCGTCCTCGGGGTTCACCGCGAACTGGATGTTGCACCCGCCGGTGTCGACGCCGACCTCGCGGATGACGGCGATGCCGATGTCGCGCAGGATCTGGTACTCGCGGTCGGTGAGCGTCATCGCCGGGGCGACGGTGATGGAGTCGCCGGTGTGCACGCCCATCGGGTCGAAGTTCTCGATGGAGCAGACGACCACGACGTTGTCGTGCTTGTCGCGCATCAGCTCCAGCTCGTACTCCTTCCAGCCGAGGATGGACTCCTCCAGGAGCACCTCGGTGGTCGGCGAGAGGGTGAGGCCCTGTCCGGCGATGCGGCGCAGTTCCTCCTCGTCGTGCGCGAAGCCGGAGCCTGCGCCGCCCATGGTGAAGGAGGGGCGGACCACGACCGGGTAGCCGCCGAGCTCGTCGACGCCGGCCAGGACCTCGTCCATGGTGTGGCAGATCACCGAGCGGGCGGACTCGCCGTGCCCGGTCCTGCGCCGGACGGCCTCCACGACCTCCTTGAACTGCTCACGGTCCTCACCCTTGTGGATGGCCTCGACGTTGGCGCCGATCAGCTCGACGCCGTACTTGTCCAGGACGCCGTTCTCGTGCAGCGAGATGGCGGTGTTGAGCGCGGTCTGGCCGCCCAGGGTGGGCAGCAGGGCGTCGGGGCGCTCCTTGGCGATGATCTTCTCGACGAAGTCCGGGGTGATCGGCTCGACGTAGGTGGCGTCGGCGATCTCCGGGTCGGTCATGATCGTCGCGGGGTTGGAGTTCACCAGGACGACGCGCAGGCCCTCGGCCTTCAGGATGCGGCAGGCCTGGGTCCCGGAGTAGTCGAACTCGGCGGCCTGGCCGATGACGATCGGGCCGGAGCCGATGACCAGGACGGACTGGATATCGGTGCGCTTAGGCACGCTGGCCCTCCATCAGGGAGACGAAGCGGTCGAACAGGTAGGCGGCGTCGTGGGGTCCAGCGGCCGCTTCGGGGTGGTACTGGACGCTGAAGGCCGGCCGGTCGAGGAGCTGGAGGCCTTCCACCACGTTGTCATTGAGGCAGACGTGGGAGACCTCGGCACGGCCGAAGGGGGTGTCGGAGACCCGGTCGGTGGGGGCGTCGACGGCGAAGCCGTGGTTGTGCGCGGTGACCTCGACCTTGCCGGTCGTACGGTCCTGCACCGGCTGGTTGATGCCGCGGTGGCCGTACTTCAGCTTGTAGGTGCCGAAACCGAGGGCGCGGCCGAGGATCTGGTTGCCGAAGCAGATGCCGAACAGCGGCGTGCCGCGCTCCAGGACGCCCCGCACGACGGAGACGGCGTGGTCGGCGGTGGCCGGGTCGCCGGGGCCGTTGGAGAAGAACACTCCGTCGGGCTCGACGGCGTACACGTCCTCGACCGTGGCGGTGGCGGGCAGCACGTGCACCTCGATGCCGCGCTCGGCCATGCGGTGCGGGGTCATGCCCTTGATGCCGAGGTCGACGGCGGCGACGGTGAACTTCCGGTCGCCGATCGCGGGGACGACGTACGCCTCCTCGGTGGCCACCTCGGCGGACAGGTCCGCGCCCTCCATCCGGGGGGACTCGAGGACCCGGGCCAGCAGCGTGGCGTCGTCCTGGACGGCCTCCCCGCTGAAGACGCCGACGCGCATGGCGCCGCGCTCGCGCAGGTGGCGGGTGAGGGCGCGGGTGTCGATGCCGCTGATGCCGACGACGCCCTGCGCGGCGAGCTCCTCGTCCAGGGTGCGCCGGGCACGCCAGTTGGAGGGCCGGCGGGCGGGGTCGCGCACGACGTAGCCGGAGACCCAGATGCGCTTCGACTCGGGGTCCTCGTCGTTGACGCCGGTGTTGCCGACGTGCGGGGCCGTCATCACGACGACCTGGCGGTGGTACGACGGGTCGGTGAGGGTCTCCTGGTAGCCGGTCATCCCGGTGGAGAACACGGCCTCGCCGAACGTCTCCCCCACGGCCCCGTAGGCACGGCCGCGGAAGATCCGGCCGTCCTCCAGGACGAGTACGGCGGGAACCCTCGAGGTTCCCCTGGTGGAGGTGGTCATCGTTCGGCGCCTTCCGTGCTGTTCTTCTCGATCATGGTGTTGAGGGCCTCGGCCCACGCGGTGTGCTCGGCCGCCCGGTCGGAGCGGAACCCCGAGTCGATCAGCCGCTCGCCGTGCTCCCAGGTCACGACGAGCACCCCGCCCTCGGTGAGCACCTTGCCGGCGATGCCCTTGTCGAGCCGGGCCCCGCGCAGCCGTGCGGCCGGGACGAAGAAGTCGTCCGCTCCGGGGCGCACCACGTCGAGGCCCGCGTCGGTCAGGGTCAACTCGGCCCGGCTGCGGGTGCCCAGACCGCGCGCCACGATGCGGTCCAGCCACTGTCCGGCGGTGGTGGAGCCGTGGTAGCGGCCGGTCATGGTCAGTACCGCCGGACCGGGCTCCTCGGGCGCGCTCGGCAGCTCCGGCAGGTCGCCCTGGAGCGTGGCGCGCCACTTCCAGCCCTCGCGCATCAGCCAGTAGACGAGGGCGATGAACAGGAGCAGGGCGACCAGCCAGCCGATGCGGGCGGCCCAGTCGGTGACCGCGGCCGATTTCCCTTCCGCGGCGATGTCGGTCGCGATCCCGGCTGCGAGCAGAGGTGCAGGTGTCACGTGAGCTTCCCGTCGACGAGCGTGGCCTTGCCCCGGAGCCACGTGTGGGTGACACGGGCCGGCAGCTCACGTCCCTCGTAGGGAGTGTTCCGGCTGCGCGAGGCGAAGCCCGCGGGGTCCACCTGCCCACGGTATGCCGTGTCGACCAGCGTGAGGTTGGCGGGCTCACCTGCCGAGACGGGGCGTCCGTGGCCGGTGGCCCGTCCGATCCGGGCCGGCGCGAAGGACATGCGGTCCGCGACGCCCGCCCAGTCCAGCAGGCCGGTGTCGACCATGGTCTCCTGGACCACCGACAGGGCCGTCTCCAGGCCGACCATGCCCATGGCGGCCGCGGCCCACTCGCAGTCCTTGTCCTCGTGCGGGTGCGGGGCGTGGTCGGTGGCGACGATGTCGATGGTGCCGTCGGCGAGCGCCTCGCGCAGGGCGCGCACGTCCCGCTCGGTGCGCAGCGGCGGGTTGACCTTGTAGACCGGGTCGTAGGTGCGCACCAGTTCGTCGGTGAGGAGCAGGTGGTGCGGGGTGACCTCGGCGGTGACCTGGATGCCGCGGGACTTGGCCCAGCGGACGATCTCGACGCTGCCCGCAGTCGACAGGTGGCAGATGTGGACGCGGGAGCCGACGTGCTCGGCGAGCAGGACGTCGCGGGCGATGACCGACTCCTCCGCGACGGCCGGCCAGCCGCCGAGGCCCAGCTCGGCGGAGACGACGCCCTCGTTCATCTGGGCGCCCTCGGTCAGCCGCGGCTCCTGGGCGTGCTGGGCGACGACGCCGCCGAATGCCTTCACGTACTCCAGCGCCCGGCGCATGATCACCGCGTCGTCGACGCACTTGCCGTCGTCGGAGAAGACGGTGACGCCGGCGGCCGACTCGTGCATGGCGCCGAGTTCGGCGAGCTTCCTGCCCTCCAGGCCGACCGTGACGGCGCCGATGGGCTGCACGTCGCAGTAGCCGTGCTCCCGGCCCAGCCGCCAGACCTGCTCGACGACGCCGGCGGTGTCGGCCACGGGGAAGGTGTTGGCCATGGCGAACACGGCGGTGTAGCCGCCCGAGGCGGCCGCGCGGGTGCCGGTCAGTACGGTCTCGGAGTCCTCGCGGCCCGGTTCGCGCAGGTGGGTGTGCAGGTCGACCAGGCCCGGCAGCAGCACCTTGCCGTCGGCCTCGACGGTCTCGGCGCCGTCGGCGCTCAGCCCGGTGCCGACCGCCTCGACGGTCCCGCCGTCGATCAGGACGTCCTGCGGCGCGCCGCCGAGCACCTTGGCACCACGGATCAGGATCTTGCTCATGTGTCTACTTCTCCTCGGCGAAAGAGGTGCGCGCGGAGCGCTCGTCAGAGGGGCGGTGGTGGGAGACGGGCGGGCGGGCTTGGGGGGCGGGTTCCATGCCGCCGAGCAGCAGGTACAGCACGGCCATGCGGATGGAGACGCCGTTGGTGACCTGCTCCAGGGCGGTGCAGCGGTCGGAGTCGGCGACCTCGGCGGTGATCTCCATGCCGCGGACCATCGGGCCGGGGTGCATCACGAGGGCGTGCTCGGGCATCCGGGCCATCCGCTCGCCGTCCAGGCCGTAGCGCCGCGCGTACTCGCGCTCGGTCGGGAAGAAGGCGGCGTTCATGCGCTCGCGCTGCACGCGGAGCATCATCACGGCGTCGGACTTGGGCAGGGTGGCGTCGAGGTCGTAGGAGACCTCGCAGGGCCAGCTCTCGACGCCGACCGGCAGCAGGGTGGGCGGGGCGACCAGGGTGACGTCGGCGCCGAGGGTGTGCAGCAGGTCCACGTTGGAGCGGGCCACCCGGCTGTGCAGCACGTCGCCGACGAGGGTGACGCGCCTGCCGGACAGGTCCTGGCCGAGGCCCGCGTCCCTGCCGACCAGCCGGCGGCGCAGGGTGAAGGCGTCGAGCAGGGCCTGGGTGGGGTGCTGGTGGGTGCCGTCGCCGGCGTTGATGACGGCGGCGTCGATCCAGCCGGAGTTGGCCAGCCGGTACGGGGCACCGGAGGCGCCGTGCCGGATGACCACGGCGTCGACGCCCATGGCCTCCAGGGTCTGGGCGGTGTCCTTCAGGGACTCGCCCTTGGACACCGAGGATCCCTTGGCGGTGAAGTTGATGACGTCCGCGGACAGCCGCTTCTCCGCGGCCTCGAAGGAGATCCGGGTGCGGGTCGAGTCCTCGAAGAAGAGGTTGACGACGGTGCGGCCGCGCAGGGTCGGCAGCTTCTTGATCGGCCGGTCGGCGACCCGGGCCATCTCCTCGGCGGTGTCGAGGATCAGGACGGCGTCGTCGCGGGTGAGGTCGGCGGCCGAGATGAGATGACGCTGCATCTGTCAGGCTCCGTAAGGCGGTTCATTCGGGAGAATTGGGGCAGACGGGCGCGTGCGAGGGCACACGCGCGGGGCGTACGGCGATGCGTACGCGCGCGTGTTACGGGTGTTCGCCCTGGGCGGCCGGCTTGGCGCCGAGCAGCACGGTGTCGCGACCGTCCTCCTCGGCGAGCAGGACCTTGACCGTCTCCCGCAGCGACGTGGGGAGGTTCTTGCCGACGTAGTCGGCGCGGATCGGCAGTTCACGGTGGCCGCGGTCGACGAGGACGGCGAGCTGCACCGCGCGCGGGCGCCCGATGTCGTTCAGGGCGTCGAGGGCGGCGCGGATGGTTCGGCCGGAGAAGAGCACGTCGTCGACGAGGACGACCAGGCGGCCGTCGATGCCGTCACCGGGGATCTCGGTGCGGGCCAGTGCGCGCGGGGGCTGCATGCGCAGGTCGTCGCGGTACATGGTGATGTCGAGCGAGCCGTGCGGGACCTTGCGTTCGGTGATCTGCTCGAGCTTGGCGGCGAGCCGCTGGGCAAGGAAGACGCCCCGGGTCGGAATGCCGAGGAGCACCACGTCGTCGGCGCCCTTGGCGCGCTCGACGATCTCGTGGGCGATGCGGGTCAGCACCCGCGCGATGTCGGGGCCCTCGAGAACGGGCCGGGCTTCGGACGCTTGCGCGTCTGCGTGCGTGTCCATACGAAACGGACCTCCTTCTCCGCCTCACGGGACGGACCTTAAAGGACGTCGGAATTGCGCCATACACGCTACCAGGTGCCGGAGAGCTCCCCGATCACCCCCTTGGCGCAACCGGCCGCGGTTACCACGGAAGCGGCGCCCCGGACCATTCGGCTTGACGCGGCAGAGTAACGCTGCGTAACCTCACAGTGAGTTACCAGCCGCGCGGTCTGGCAGCGAAGCCAGTCGCGTCGACACAGTGTCCGGGGAGCCATATGTCCAGCGAATACGCCAAACAGCTCGGGGCCAAGCTCCGGGCGATCCGCACCCAGCAGGGCCTTTCCCTCCACGGTGTCGAGGAGAAGAGCCAGGGACGCTGGAAGGCGGTCGTGGTCGGCTCGTACGAGCGCGGCGACCGTGCCGTGACCGTGCAGCGCCTCGCCGAGCTGGCGGACTTCTACGGGGTCCCCGTGCAGGAACTGCTGCCGGGCACCACCCCGGGCGGAGCCGCCGAGCCCCCGCCGAAGCTGGTCCTCGACCTGGAGCGGCTGGCCACCGTGCCGGCCGAGAAGGCGGGCCCCCTCCAGCGATACGCGGCCACGATCCAGTCGCAGCGCGGTGACTACAACGGCAAGGTGCTCTCCATCCGCCAGGACGACCTGCGCACACTCGCCGTCATCTACGACCAGTCGCCCTCGGTCCTCACCGAGCAGCTGATCAGCTGGGGTGTACTGGACGCGGACGCGCGCCGCGCGGTGGCGTCCCACGAGGAGAGCTGACCGCTCCGCCGACTCAGCAGAAACGTGGGGGGGGGGGGGGGGGGGGGGGGGGGGGGGCGGGGGCCCGGGGGGGGGGGGGGCGGGGGGGGGGGGGGGGGGGGGGGGGGGGCCGGCCGCCCCCCCCGACCCCGCGCGGGCCGCCCCCCCCCCCCCCCCCCCCCCCCCCCCCACCCCCCCCGGGGGGGGGGGGGGCCCCCCCCCCCGCGGCCCCCCCCCCCCCCGGAGGCTTTTCCGCGGCCCTGAGGGGCGGGCGTGATCCTGCCGTAGCGGGCCGCGCACACGGACGAGGGGGTGGGGACACGCACGGACGCCGAGAGGCCCGCAGCAGTCGTGCTGCGGGCCTCTGCGGGTCCGTCCGGCGCCGGCCGTGCGGGCCGGCTCCTTCTTTCTCACACCTGGTCGCGGCGGAGGGAGGGCTTGAGCTCCTTCAGACGGCCCAGCAGGCCGTTGACGAACGAGGGCGACTCGTCCGTGGAGAACTCCTTCGCCAGTTGCACCATCTCGTCCAGCACGACGGCGTCCGGGGTCTCGTCGGCCCAGATCAGCTCGTACGCGCCGAGCCGCAGGATGTTGCGGTCCACGACCGGCATGCGGTCCAGCGTCCAGCCGACCGCGTACTGCGCGATCAGCTCGTCGATCCGGGTCGCGTGCTCCGCGTAGCCCTCGACGAGCTGCATCGTGTACTCGCTCACCGGGGGCTGCCGGGTGTCGGTCCGGGAGAGCCGGATCCAGTCGGCGAGGACCGTCAGGACGTCGGCGCCGCGCTGGTCGCCCTCGAAGAGGATCTGGAAGGCACGCTTGCGGGCCGTGTTACGGGCAGCCACGGTTAGCTGTTCACCCGGCCGAGGTAGTCGCTCGTACGGGTGTCGACCTTGATCTTCTCGCCGGTGGTGATGAAGAGCGGGACCTGGATCTGGTGGCCGGTCTCCAGGGTGGCGGGCTTGGTGCCACCGGTGGAGCGGTCGCCCTGGACGCCCGGCTCGGTCTCGGCGATGGTCAGCTCGACGGCGGCGGGCAGCTCGACGAAGAGCACCTCGCCCTCGTGCTGGGCGACGGTCGCCTCGAAGCCCTCGACCAGGAAGTTGGCGGTGTCGCCGACGACCTTGCGGTCGATGTGCAGCTGGTCGTAGGTCTCCATGTCCATGAAGACGAAGTAGTCGCCGTCCATGTAGGAGAACTGCATGTCACGCTTGTCGACGGTGGCCGTTTCGACCTTGACGCCGGCGTTGAACGTCTTGTCGACGGTCTTCCCGGACAGCACGTTCTTGAGCTTGGTGCGCACGAAGGCGGGGCCCTTGCCGGGCTTGACGTGCTGGAACTCGACGACGGACCACAGCTGGCCGCCGTCGAGCTTGAGCACCATGCCGTTCTTGAGGTCGTTCGTGGAAGCCACGGTTGCGGAATCTCCTGGACTGACGTACGACCCTGGGGCAGGCGCACAGCGCGAGGCTAGAGCGCGAGGAGCTCCTTGGTCGTGATGGTGAGTAGCTCGGGTCCGCCGTCCGCCTCGGGGCGTACGACGAGCGTGTCATCGATCCGGACACCGCCCCGGCCCGGGAGGTGGACCCCGGGTTCGACAGTGACCGGCACGCAAGCGTCCAGTTTACCCATGGCCGAAGGGGCCAGCTGCGGGTCCTCGTCGATTTCGAGTCCGACCCCGTGTCCGGTGAGCGGTTGCAGGCTCTCGGCGAACCCGGCCGAATCCAGTACCTGGCGTGCGGCGCGGTCGACTTCACGGTAGGCGGCACCGGGGGCCAGGGCCTCCCGACCGGCGCGCTGGGCTGCGAAGACGAGGTCGTAGAGCTGGATCTGCCAGTCCGCCGGGGACGTGCCGATCACGAAGGTACGGCCGATCTCGCAGCGGTAGCCGCGGTAGGCGGCGCCCAGGCACACCGTGAGGAAGTCGCCCTCCTCGACCCGTCGGTCGGTGGGCCGGTGGCCGCGGCGGCCGGAGTTCGGGCCGGTGGCCACGGAGGTCGGGAAGGCGGGTCCGTCGGCGCCGTGGTCGACGAGCCGCCGCTCCAGTTCCAGGGCGAGATGGCGCTCGGTGCGGCCGACCAGGATGGACTCCAGCAGCTCGCCCAGGGCCTGGTCGGCGATCTCGGCACCGATTCTCAGACAGGAGATCTCCTCCTCGTCCTTGACGACTCTGAGCTGCTCGACCGCGCCGCCCAGATCGGCCAGGCGCAGCCGGGGCGCCACCGAGCCGAGGGCGCGGTGGCGGGCCACCGTGAGGTGGTGCTCCTCCACGGCGAGCGAGTCGGCGCCCTGGGCGCGGGCGTGGTCGGCGGCGGCGACGGCCGGGTCGCCGCCGTGGGGTTGGGGCAGGACCTGCACCGGCAGCGCCTCGTCGGGACGGCCCTCGTAGGGCCGGTCGTCCGGCGGGCTCAGGCACACCAGCAGGTCCTCGCGCCTTCCGAGAAGCAGGACGGCACCCTGCGGGGCGGCCCCCGCGAGGTACCGCACATTGGCGGGACGAGTCACCAGCGCCGCCGCGCTGCCGCCCGCGTTGCAGCGCTCCCTCAGCCGGGTCCGGCGGGCCGCGTACACCTCTGACATGAACCGAGCGTAAGAGTCATGGCTCAATATCGCCGTTCGAGAGGTCCGAGTGGGTCTGCGGATTCCCGGCCGCGGCCCGCCCGGGCCGCCGGGCACGGCCGCGTCCTACCAGTTCGGGGGGCTGGCGATGGCCCGGGACAGGACCTCGTCCAGGACGCGGGCCGTGGCCGGGACGTCGAGTTGGGAGTTGTCGATGATGGGCAGGCCGGAGCCGTACCAGCCGGCCATGCGGCCGTGGATGCGGGCGACCTCCTCGTCGGTCAGCCGGCGGTTGCCGGAGCGCTCGGCGTTGCGCTCCAGGACGATGTCGAGGCCGGGCAGCAGCACGACCGGGAGCAGGCCGGGGCCGACGTGGCGCTTCCAGCCGCCGAGTCCGACCACCGGGCGGTCGGGGAAGACGGCGTCGTCGAGGATGCACGAGATGCCGTTGGCGAGGAAGTTGCGGGCGGCGAAGCCGCAGGTGCGGCGGGCGAGCCGGTACTGCGCCTCGGAGTGGTCGTTCCATCCCGACTGCGGGTCCGCGAAGCCGGAGCGTACCCACTCGCGGACGTCGTCGAGGCTGATGTGCGCGGTGGGCACGCGGCGGTGGTCGGCCCAGTACTTGGCCACGCTCGTCTTGCCCGCCCCGGCCGGCCCGATCAACAGCACCGCCAGCGTGGTGGCCGACGGATCGGGCACACTCTGGGCCGGCGGCACGCTGGGCATCCCGACGGGACCGCCGGGCGGCAACCGGACATGCCCGGTCCCGTCCGGCACGGGCGCCGCGGCGGGCGGCGGCACGGGGGCCGACTGGCGGGGGGCCTGGGGGTGCGGGCTCTGCGGGTGCGGGCTCTGCGGGTGCGGCACGGACGGGGGCGGGCCCTGAGGGTGCGGGTTCCGGGGATGCGGCGCCGCCGGGGGCGGACCCTCGGGGCGCGGGCCCTGCACGTGCGGACCCGACGGATGCGGGCCCGGCGACTGCTGCGCCGACGGACGCGGACCCTGGACATGCGGCGCCGCCGGGGGCGGACCCTCGGGGCGCGGGCCCTGGACGTGCGGAGCCGGCGGATGCGGGCCCGGTGGCTGGGGCGCCTGTGTGCCGGGGTGGCCCGGGGCCCGGGGCGGTGCGGGGGGCGGGCCCTGAGGGGCGTTCGGGTGCCGCGGGTCGGGGTGGTGTGCGGCCGGCGCCCAGCCGGCGGCCGGTCCGTGCCCCGGCTGGTGGGGCGGCGGCAGCGGTGAACCCACTGCGTCCTGCATCCGGTGCGACTCCGTCTCGTACGGGGCAATTGGCGCCGGCGGCGGGCCCGAGCCCGCCGCCTACCGAACGGTACCTTCCCCGGCCGCCATATGGTGAACGGCCGGGCACGGACCGACGTGCCCGCCGCCGCGTGCGGAACGGGGCGGATCCGGCGCGGTGGTACTTACTGCCCGACCTCGCCGTACGCGCCGAGGAGCACGGCCGGGTCGGGGCCCTCCAGGACGGTGGGCTTCGCGAGGCCGTCCAGGACGATGAAGCGCAGCAGGTCGCCGCGGGACTTCTTGTCGACCCTCATCGTCTCCAGCAGCTTGGGCCACTGGTCGTAGCGGTAGTGCAGCGGCAGACCCACCGATTCGAGGACCGTGCGGTGACGGTCGGCCGTGGCGTCGTCCAACCGCCCGGCCAGACGGCCGAGTTCGGCGGCGAAGTGCATGCCGACGGCGACCGCCGCGCCGTGCCGCCACTTGTACCGCTCGTTCTTCTCGATCGCATGGCCGAGCGTGTGGCCGTAGTTGAGGATCTCCCGCAGGCCCGACTCCTTCAGGTCCGCGGAGACGACGTCCGCCTTGACCCTGATGGACCGCTCGATGAGCTCGGCGGTGTGCGGGCCGGCCGGCGTACGGGCGGCCTCGGGGTCGGACTCGATCAGGTCGAGGATCACCGGGTCGGCGATGAAGCCCGCCTTGATGACCTCCGCGAGCCCGGAGACGTAGTCGTTGACCGGGAGGGAGTCCAGCGCGACCAGGTCGCACAGCACGCCCGCCGGCGGGTGGAAGGCGCCCACGAGGTTCTTGCCCTCGGCGGTGTTGATGCCGGTCTTGCCTCCGACGGCCGCGTCCACCATGGCCAGCACGGTGGTCGGGACGGCGATCCAGCGCACCCCGCGCAGCCAGGTCGCGGCCACGAATCCGGCCAGGTCGGTGGTGGCGCCGCCGCCCACGCCCACGATGACGTCGGTGCGGGTGAACCCGCACTGGCCCAGCGCCTTCCAGCAGTAGGCGGCGACCTCCGCGGTCTTGGCCTCCTCCGCGTTCGGCACCTGGATGGCGACGGCCTCGTAGCCCTGCTCGGCCAGGTCGGCGCGGATCGCGTCCCCGGTCCCGGCGAGCGCCTCGGGGTGGATCACGGCGACGCGCTTGGCCTTGTCACCGACCAAACCGGTGAGTTCACCGAGGAGTCGATGGCCGACCAGCACGTCGTACGCCTCGGTGCCGGCCGTGCCGGCGATGTGGATCCGGGTGACCGACTCGCTCATGCTTCCTTCAACTCCAGTGCGTCCAGGGCGGCTCGGGTGACCTCTTCGGGGGTGCGCCCGTCGGTCGGCACGACCGCCGTGGCCACCTCCTCGTACAGGTGCCGCCGGGCCTCCATGAGTTCGCGCCACTGCTTGCGCGGGTTCACCGCGAGCAGCGGGCGCGCCACGTTCAGGCCGGTGCGCCGGACGGCCTCCTCGACGTCCATCGAGAGGTACAGGACCGGCAGCCGGGAGATCAGCGCCCGTGTGTCCGGGTCCAGGATCGCGCCGCCGCCGAGGGCGAGTACGCCGTCGTGCTCGGCGAGCGCCCGGCGCACCGCTTCCTTCTCCGCGGCGCGGAAGAACGGCTCGCCCTCGTCGACGAAGATCTCCGCGATGCTGCGGCCCTGCTCGGCGACGATGTCGTCGTCGACGTCCCGGTAGGCGAGCCCGAGGCGGTCGGCCAGCATCCGCCCGACGGTGGACTTGCCGACGCCCATGGGCCCGACCAGGACGACGACCGGTTCGGCGCTCACCGGATCGCCAGGTTCTCGAGGTAGGACCGCACGTTGCGGCGGGTCTCGGGCACGCTGTCGCCGCCGAACTTCTCCGCGACGGCGTCGGCGAGGACGAGGGCCACCATGGCCTCGGCCACGATCCCGGCGGCCGGCACCGCACACACGTCGGAGCGCTGGTGGTGGGCCTGCGCGGGCTCGCCGGTGGCCACGTCCACGGTCCGCAGGGCACGCGGCACGGTCGCGATCGGCTTCATCGCGGCCCGCACCCTCAGCAGCTCACCCGTGGTCAGCCCGCCCTCGGTGCCGCCGGAGCGGCCCGTGGCGCGCCGGATGCCCTCGTCGGTGGTGACGATCTCGTCGTGGGCCTTGGAGCCGGGCACCCGCGCCAGGTCGAAGCCGTCGCCGACCTCGACGCCCTTGATCGCCTGGATGCCCATGAGCGCGGCCGCGAGCCGGGCGTCCAGCCTCCGGTCCCAGTGCACGTGGGAGCCGAGGCCCACCGGCACGCCGTACGCCAGCACCTCGACCACGCCGCCGAGCGTGTCCCCGTCCTTGTGGGCCTGGTCGATCTCCGCGACCATCGCCTTGGAGGCGTCCGCGTCCAGGCAGCGCACCGGGTCCGCGTCCAGCTTCTCCACGTCCGCCGGGGCCGGGTACACGCCGTAGGGCGCCTTGGCCGCGGCCAGCTCGACGACGTGGCTGACGATCTCGATGCCGGCCGTCTCCTTCAGGTACGACCGGGCCACGGCGCCCAGCGCCACACGGGCCGCCGTCTCACGCGCGGAGGCCCGTTCCAGCACCGGCCGGGCCTCGTCGAAGCCGTACTTCTGCATGCCCGCCAGATCGGCGTGTCCGGGCCGGGGCCGGGTCAGCGGCGCGTTGCGCGCGATCTCGGCCAGCTCCGCCGGGTCCACCGGGTCGGCGGCCATGACCTTCTCCCACTTGGGCCACTCGGTGTTGCCCACCATGATCGCCAGCGGGGAGCCGAGGGTGAGGCCGTGCCGGACGCCGCCGAGGAAGGTGACCTCGTCGCGCTCGAACTTCATCCGGGCACCGCGCCCATGGCCCAGGCGCCGCCGTGCCAGGTGGTCCGCCACCATCTCGGTGGTGACGGGCACGCCGGCGGGAAGGCCCTCCAGCGTGGCGACGAGTGCGGGTCCGTGGGACTCCCCCGCGGTCAGCCAGCGCAACCTGCTCAACGGTGCTCCTCATGCTCGCGCCTGGAACTGCGACGACGCGACCGGGTGCGCGGCCCTGGCCCGCCACCTCCGATCCTCCCACGTCCGGCAACCGGGCCCCGTCACCAGTCCATCTGACGGACGGGGCGCGAGAGGGCCCGGCGACATACCGGCCGAGGTCAGCCGCAATGCCCGAACCCGCTTGTGTAACTGTCCCAGAAAATGCCGTTGTCGACATATTCGATGCCGCCGGTGTACTTCACGCACTTGTTGGCGGCGTATACATAGACGGGACCGGCGTAATAGCTGTAATCACGCTTGTCGCGGTTCCAGCTACCACCCTCGACGAGAATTCCAGCTTCAGTGGTCGCACCGAATCCGACATAACCGTTGATATGCATCGTCACTACACAGTTGTAGCCGTTCGAGGCGTTGTAAAGCAGCGAAACCCGGCCAGCGGGCTTGCCGGTGCTCTTGTCGAACCCCACAGTGTGAGACTCCAGAACCTTGTACCTGCACCACAAGCCGCTTCGGGCGTCGAAGCCGCAGCCGCGGCCGGCGCCGCGCCAACGAGGCACATGGCACCGGCCAGCCCCACCGCCATGCCGATCGAATAAAAGCGTCCGCGCACTTCAATCCCCTTCCCCTCCAAGCCATTACGCCGTCGCAAAATAGCAACGGAAGAGAAGATGATCAACGGGGATTGCTTTATCCTTCTTCCCGGTCGACGCAGACTGGAATAAATCCACCTGCACCGGGCGAAGAATCAGCCGGTGTTCACCCGCTGGCGAGCGCACGCCCTCCAGCGGCCCGCATTGCCGCGAGCGGAACCCTTGAGCGGCCCGTCATCTGTTCGACCTGGAGGACCGCCTGGTGCACCAGCAGGTCGAGCCCGCTGACGACGGCGCCGCCGGCCATGGACCAGCGGGCCGCCAGCGGAGTGGGCCACGGGTCGTAGAGGACGTCGAAGAGCGTGGTGGGCCGTCCGGGTACGGCGTCGGCGAGCGCGTCCGTCGTTCCGGCCGGGGTGGTGGCGATCACCAGCGGCGCGCTCAGGGCCTGCCCGGCGTCCGCCCAGTCCGCAGTACGGACCTCGACCTCCAGCCGCTCGCCCCACTGCCGCATCTCGGCCGCGCGGGCCTCGCTGCGGACGTAGGCGACGACCTCGCCGGTGCAGACGCGGGCGAGCGCGGCCAGCGCGGAGGAAGCGGTGGCGCCTGCGCCGAGGATCGCGGCCGAGTCGACCTGCTCGATGCCGTGCTCGCGCAGGGCGGCGACCATGCCGGGCACGTCGGTATTGTCCCCGACCCGGCGGCCGTCCGCAGTGAACACGACCGTGTTGACCGCCTCGACGGAGGCGGCGGTGTCGCTGATCCCGTCGAGCAGCGGGATGACCGCCCGCTTCAGTGGCATGGTCAGCGACAGCCCGGCCCACTCGGGCCCCAGACCCTCGAAGAACGGGGGCAGGCCTGCCTCGTCGATCTCGAACCGCTCGTACGACCAGTTCGCGAGCCCCAGCTCCGCGTACGCCGCCCGGTGCAGCACCGGGGAGAGCGAGTGGGCGATCGGCGAACCCAGCACCGCCGCCCGGCGGGCGTCAGTTGCCCTTGGTGGCATCGAACTTGTCCTTGAGCTTGAGGAATTCGGCGTACGTCTTGGCGAACTCGGTCTTGTGCGCGCCGTCGGTCGCCACGAAATAGATCCAGCCGTCCTGGGTCGGATTCAATGCCGCACTCAACGCCTCGTCGCCGGGGTTTCCGATCGGTCCAGGCGGCAGGCCCTTGCGGGTGTACGTGTTGTAAGGGTCCTTGTTACTGTTGATCTCTTTTTCGCTGATGTGGATATTACTCTCGCCCTTCAGGTAATTGAAGGTCGAGTCGAACTGCAGCAACTGGTAGGTCTCGGTGTTGGTCGGCTTCAGACGGTTATAGATCACTTCCGACATCTTGCGGAAGTCGTCGTGCGTCTTGCCCTCGGCCTGGACCAGGCTCGCCACGGTGAGCAGTTGCCAGGGCCCTTCGAGGTCCAGGCCTTTGGCCTTTTTCTCCAGACCGAGCTGGTTGTACTTCCCGTTGGCGCGCGCCACCATCTCCTTCAGGACGGCCTCGGGCTTCTGCCCCTTGGCGACGGCGTAGCTGGAGGGGTAGAGGAAGCCTTCCAGCGGGTCCTTCAGGTTGGGATGGTTGAGCGCCCAGGAGGGCAGGCCGAGGTTCTTGTACTCCTTCTTCGCGACGCCGGCCGTGGTGCCGTCCGGCAGTTCGAGGCGCTTGTCGATCAGCGCGTAGACCGCCGTGTTGCGCAGGCCCTCTGCGAGGACCAGGTTGCTGCGGCTCTTCGGACTGAGCATCAGTTCGACCGCGCTGGCGGCCGACATCTGCTTGCGCAGCGTGTAGATGCCGTCCTGGATCGTCCTGCCATTGGGGTTCTGCGACTGCGCCGCCACGAAGGCGTCGACGCTCTTGACGACGTCCGCCGCCTTCAACGCCCGGCCGATATCGTAGCCGCCCGCGCCCTTGGGGATCTCGACGGTCACCATCTCGTTGATACCGTTGCCCGCGTAGTCCGGCGCGGCGCCGAAACGGTTTTCGTAGAACTGGTAGCCGTAGTAGACGACTCCGACCGTGCCTCCGCCGAACACCAGGGCGACGACCAGGCAGGCGCAGCCGTTGCGGCGCTTCTTGCTCTTGCCCTTGCCGCCGCGGCCCTTGCGGTCGCCGCGCCCCCGGCCCTCCTTCGGATCGTCGGCGGCGTCGTCGTCCTCGTCGCCGCCGCCGCCCGCGAAGAACGCGTGATCGTCCTGCTCGGGTTCGGGTTCCGGGTCCCAGTCCGGCCGCGGCTCCGGCTCGGCACGCCGGCGGCTCGGCGGCTCCGGCGGCGGGTAGGCCTCGGGGGTGCCGTAGTGATCGGGCTGCTCGGAGCCGTACGCCGCGGCCTGCTGGCCGTACGGGTCCGCCGGATCGCCGGGGTAGGCGGGCTGCTGCTGCCCGCCGGCGCCGTCCCAGCCGCCCTGGCCGTAGCCCTGCTGCTGAGGGTGTCCCCCGTACTGCTGGTCGTACTGCTCCTGGCCCTGCTGACCCTGGTGGCCGTACTGCTGCTGCCCCTGCTGGCCCTGGTGGCCGTACTGCTGCTGACCTTGCTGACCGTACTGCTGCTGACCGTGCGGGTCGTAGTGCTGCCCGCCCTGCTGGTGGCCCTGGTCGCCGTAGTGCTGCTGCGGGTACTGGCCGCCGTAGCCGCCCTGCTGATCCTGGCCCCAGTCTCCGTACTGCGCCTGCTGTCCCTGCTGCGACTGCTGCGGGTGGTGCTGCGGCCCACCGCCGTAGGGGGACTGCGGGCCCGCCTGGGCCTGCTGTCCTCCCCATCCGCCGTCCCCGTACAACGGGTCCTCCGGATGCCACGGTTCGGGACCTGGGCCCCGGCCATACTCAGTCATCGATCCCCTAGAGCCGCGAGGCGGCGGTCACACGGCCGTGTGCCCCGGCTTCCGCTCCGCCTCTTTCTGTGCGTCGTCTGTTCGAACACAGGCGCATCGCGCGGAACGTTACCGTATCGCGATCAGATGACCACTTCGACGCCCTCGCCGGGTGCTTTCCCTGACACCCGTTCGGATTCGAGGGCCTGCTGCAGGATGATGACGGCCGCGGCCTGGTCGATCACGGAGCGTCCCTTCTTGGACTTCACCCCCGACGCCCGCAGTCCCTGACTGGCCGTCACCGTGGTCATCCGCTCGTCCACCAGGCGGACCGGCACCGGGGCGATGCCCTTGGCCAGCTCACCGGCGAAGGCGCGGACCTTGACGGCGGCCGGGCCCTCGCCCCCCTTGAGGGAGCGGGGCAGCCCGACGACGACCTCGATCGGCTCGTACTCCGCGACCAGTTGCCTGAGCCGGCGGTGGGCCGCGGGGACGTCACGGCCGGGGACCGTCTCCACCGGGGTGGCGAGGATCCCGTCGGGGTCGCACGAGGCGACCCCGATCCGGGCGTCCCCGACGTCGATCGCGAGCCGACGTCCTCTTCTCATCACTTGGCCGTTTCCGCCACGAGCCGCTCCACGGCGTCCACGGCCTCGCCGACGGCGGCCGGGTTCTGCCCGCCGCCCTGGGCGACGTCCGGCTTGCCGCCACCGCCGCCGCCGAGGGTCTTGGCGGCCGTGCGGACCAGGTCACCGGCCTTCAGACCGCGCTCGCGGGCGGCCTCGTTGGTGGCGATCACCGTGAGCGGCTTGCCGTTGTTCACCGTGAACAGGGCGACCACGGCGGCCCGGCCGCCCTGGATCCGGCCGCGCACGTCGAGCACCAGCTTGCGCAGGTCGTCCGGCGTGGTGCCGTCCGGGACCTGCCCGGTGACGACGGCCACACCGCGGACGTCCTTCGCGGACCCGGCAAGACCGGCGGCGGCCTGGAGCACCTTCTCGGCGCGGAACTTCTCGATCTCCTTCTCGGCGTCCTTCAGCTTGCCGAGCATGGCGGAGACCTTCTCCGGCAGTTCCTCCGGGCGGCCCTTGATCAGCTCCTGGAGCTGGGCGACCACCGTGTGCTCACGGGCCAGGAAGTTGTAGGCGTCCACCCCGACCAGGGCCTCGATCCGGCGCACACCGGAGCCGATCGACGACTCGCCGAGCAGCTTCACCAGCCCGAGCTGGGCGGTGTTGTGCACATGGGTGCCGCCGCACAGCTCCTTGGAGAAGTCGCCGATGGTCACCACGCGCACGCGCTCGCCGTACTTCTCGCCGAACTCGGCGATGGCGCCCTGCTTCTTGGCGTCGTCGATGCCCATGACCTCGGCGTGCACGTCCAGATCGCGGGCGAGCACCTCGTTGATCTTCTGCTCGACGTCGGTCATCACGGCCGTCGGGACGGCGGACGGGGAACCGAAGTCGAAGCGGAACCGGCCGGGCTGGTTCTCGGAGCCGGCCTGGGCGGCCGTCGGGCCGAGGGCGTCCCGCAGGGCCTGGTGGGTCAGGTGCGTGGCCGAGTGGGCGCGGGCGATGGCCTTGCGGCGGCGGGAGTCGATCGAGGCGTGGGCCTTGGCGCCCACGGTGACCTCGCCGACCTGGACGACGCCCTTGTGGACGTACACGCCCGGGACCGGCTTCTGGCAGTCGCGGACCTCGATGACGGCGCCGGAGTCCACCTTGATGCGGCCGGTGTCGCCGATCTGGCCGCCGCCCTCGGCGTAGAAGGGGGTGCGGTCGAGGACGATCTCGACCTCGTCGCCCTCGGTGGCGGCCGGGGAGGAGGCTCCGTCGACGAGGATGCCGACGATCGTGGACTCGCCCTCAGTGTCGGTGTAGCCGATGAAGTCGGTCGCGCCGGCGGAGTCGGCGATCTCCCGGTAGGCGCCGAGGTCGGCGTGGCCGGTCTTCTTGGCCCGGGCGTCGGCCTTGGCGCGCTCCCGCTGCTCCTTCATCAGGCGGCGGAAGCCCTCCTCGTCCACGGACAGGCCCTGTTCGGCGGCCATCTCCAGGGTGAGGTCGATCGGGAAGCCCCACGTGTCGTGGAGCAGGAAGGCCTTGTCGCCGGAGAGGACCGTGCCACCGGCCTGCTTGGTCTCGGTGACGGCGGTGTCGAGGATGTTGGTGCCGGACTTCAGCGTCTTGAGGAAGGCGGCCTCCTCGGCGAGGGCGACCTTCTCGATCCGCTCGCGGTCGGTGACCAGCTCCGGGTACTGCTGCCCCATCATGCCGATCACCACGTCGATCAGGTCCTTGACGACCAGACCGGTGGCGCCCAGGAGGCGCATGTTGCGGATGGCGCGGCGCATGATGCGGCGCAGCACGTAGCCGCGGCCCTCGTTGCCGGGGGTGACACCGTCGCCGATGAGCATGGTGGCGGTGCGCATGTGGTCGGTGACCACACGCAGCGACACGTCCGAGTGGTGGGCGTCGCCGTAGGCGACACCGGTGAGTTCGGTGGCCTTGTCGATGACGGCCATGGACGTGTCGATCTCGTACATGTTCTGCACGCCCTGCAGAATCATGGCGAGCCGCTCCAGGCCGAGCCCGGTGTCGATGTTCTTGCTCGGCAGGTCGCCGAGGATCTCGAAGTCGTCCTTGCCCGTGCCCTCGCCGCGCTCGTACTGCATGAAGACGAGGTTCCAGATCTCCACGTACCGCTCGTCGTTGACGGCGGGGCCGCCCTCGACGCCGAACTCGGGGCCGCGGTCGTAGTTGATCTCGGAGCAGGGGCCGCACGGGCCGGGCACGCCCATGGACCAGAAGTTGTCCTTCTTGCCCAGGCGCTGGATGCGCTCCTTGGGCACGCCGACGACCTCGTGCCAGATCCGCTCGGCCTCGTCGTCGTCCTGGTAGACGGTGATCCAGAGCTTCTCCGGCTCCAGGCCGTAACCGCCCTTGTCCTGGGGCGCGGTGAGCAGCTCCCAGGCGAGCTTGACGGCGCCTTCCTTGAAGTAGTCGCCGAAGGAGAAGTTGCCGCACATCTGGAAGAAGGTGCCGTGCCGGGTGGTCTTGCCGACCTCTTCGATGTCGGGGGTGCGCACGCACTTCTGCACGCTGGTGGCGCGAGGGAAGGGCGGCTTGACCTCGCCCAGGAAGTAGGGCTTGAAGGGCACCATGCCGGCCGGGACGAGGAGCAGAGTCGGGTCGTCCGCGATGAGCGACGCCGAAGGGACGACGGTGTGCCCGCGCTCCTCGAAGAAGCTCAGCCAGCGGCGGCGGATCTCAGCCGACTCCATCAGTGGTCCTCATTCCGGTTGTACGAGTACGTCGTGTGCGGGTGTTCCGAGGACGCCGGGTCCTGAACGTACTTCGGGTGGTTGCGGTTCTCGATGGCGGTGTACCGCCTGGACGGGGGGAGTTCCGGGTCGACCGGGGCGTTCATGCCCAGTGCCTCGCCGAGTTCGGCCTCCCGCTGGGCCATGTTCTCGCGGACGTCGAGCGCGAAGCCGAGGGCGCGGTCCTTGAGCCGGTGACCGGCCTCGACCGCCTTGGTCGCCGCGGTCACGGCGAGGCTCTCGGGGGTGAGCTGCCTGAGTTTGCGGTTGACCTTGGTGGTGGCCCACACGCCGGCGGCGACACCAGTGGTGAACCAGAACGTACGGCGGAACATCGCTAGTCCTTACTTCTCCCGGTTGTTCCGCTTCCCCCGCCGCGCGGCCGGGACGGTGCGGCCCACGATCACGGTACGCCTCGACGTCCTGCCGGGCACGTCCTCCTTGCGGCCGCCCAGCGCCCTGCGCACGCCGTAGCCGAAGGCCGCGACCTTGACCAGCGGGCCGCCGAAGGTGGAGGCGACGGTGGTCGACAGCGCGGAGGCGTTGGACGTGACCTCCTGGACGTCCGAGGCGATCGCGTCGACGCGGTCGATCTGGGTCTGCGCGGAACGCACCGCCTGGGAGGCCTCGGCCAGCAGTGGAACGGCCTGGTCGGTCACGTCCGCCACGAGTCGGGTGGTCGCCTTGAGCGTCTGGGCCAGCCTCGCCAGTGCGACGGCGAGGAAGGAGACCAGGATCGCCCAGAAGACGGCCACCAGGATCCCGGCCACCTCTCCACCGGACACTGTGCGCACCCGCTCCCTGAAACGTGCCTGTACATCGAGAAAGTCGTGCACCGAGCCTATCGCGCCGAGGGTGCGGCTCCGTACCGGATTTACGCCCGTGCGCCCTTGGCACGAGCGAGCCCGCCGTCTCCCCGCCCGGGAGGGCGGGGAGACGGCGGGCCGGGTGGTGCTGCGGGTGCTACGGCCTGCCGGTGATCAGCGGGCGTAGTACTCGACGACGAGCTGCTCGTCGCAGATCACCGGGATCTCCTTGCGGTTCGGCTCACGGTCCAGGCGGAACGCCAGGGCCCTGAGGTTCACCTGGAGGTAGCGCGGGGTCTCGCCGTCGGGGGCGAAGCCACCCTCGCGGGAGACCTGGAAGAGGGTCTTCTCGCGGCTGCGCTCGCGGACCTGGACCACGTCGTCGGGACGGACCTGGAAGGACGGCTTGTCGACCTTCTTGCCGTTGACCTGGATGTGGCCGTGGACGACCATCTGACGGGCCTGGTAGATCGTGCGGGCGATGCCCGAACGCAGCACCAGGGCGTCAAGACGCTTCTCGAGGTCGATGACGAGGGCTTCGCCGGTCTTCATCGACGTCTTGGCGGCACGCTCGTAGGCGCGGACGAGCTGACGCTCGCTGACGTCGTACTGAGCGCGCAGACGCTGCTTCTCCAGCAGACGGACCTTGTAGTCCGAGTTCTGCTTGCGGCCACGACCGTGCTCACCCGGCGGGTAGGGGCGCGCCTCGAAGTACTTGACGGCCTTCGGGGTCAGCGCGATGCCGAGGGCACGCGACTTCTTGACCTTGGGGCGGGACTGGTTCGCCATGAACCAAACACCTCTTGTTTTCTGTGCGAATACGGCTTCACCAGGGTTAGGGGAGGTCGCATCCGCAGCCGGGGAATTCCCTCGGGCCCCTGTCGGGTCCGGAGGGCAGCCGCTCCCCTGATCTGGGCACATACGTGCAGCACGCGAGTGGCCCACCGACCGCTCCCGGAGCTCCGGGTGGTGGTGGGCTGCCCGCGACACCGTTCGACGGTGCGCGACGCTCCTGGATCCCCGCCGTCCTGTGAACGGCGGAGTTCCGGCTGAATGTCCCGCTCTGGTGGCGCCGGTTCCCCTTTCGGGGTTCCGGACACGGAACTCAGCGCTTCGAGGCAGTCTACAGGGCGCTCAGGACCGCTTCCGACCGAGGTGCTTGCGGGTCCACTCCACCGCGTCCGCGTACCGCGCCTCGGCGCCGTGCCGGCCCGGGGCGTAGTACTCGCGGTCCTTCAGGGCGTCCGGCGCGTACTGCTGGGCGGCGATGCCCTCGGGCAGGTCGTGCGGGTAGACGTACCCCTGCGCGTGCCCGAGCTTGGCCGCGCCCTTGTAGTGCCCGTCCCGCAGATGGGGCGGGACGGCTCCGGCCAGTCCCTTGCGCACGTCGTCCAGGGCGGCGCCGATCGCGGTGGTCGCCGAGTTGGACTTGGGGGCGAGGGCCAGGGCGATGGTGGCGTGGCTGAGGGTGAGGGCGGCCTCGGGGAAGCCGATCATGGCGACGGCCTGGGCGGCGGCGACCGCGGTGGGCAGCGCGTGGGGGTCGGCCAGACCGATGTCCTCGCTGGCGGAGATCATCAGACGGCGGGCGATGAACCGGGGGTCCTCGCCGGCCTCGATCATCCGGGCCAGGTAGTGCAGGGCGGCGTCGACGTCGGAGCCCCGGATGGACTTGATCAGGGCGCTGGCGACGTCGTAGTGCTGGTCGCCGTCGCGGTCGTACTTCACCGCGGCCCGGTCGACGGTCTCCTCGAGCGTGGTGAGGCCGATCTCGCCCTCGCCCTTGTCGAGGGCGGCCCCGGCGGCGGCCTCCAGGGCGGTCAGGGCACGGCGGGCGTCGCCGCCGGCGATGCGCAGCAGATGGCTCTCGGTGTCCTCGGGCAGGCCGACGGCCGAGTTCAGTCCGCGCTCGGCGGTGAGCGCGCGCCGGAGCAGACCGCGGACGTCGTCGTCGGTGAGCGGTTCGAGGGTGAGCAGGAGCGAGCGGGAGAGCAGCGGGGAGATCACCGAGAAGTACGGGTTCTCCGTGGTGGCCGCGATGAGGGTCACCCAGCGGTTCTCGACCGCCGGGAGCAGGGAGTCCTGCTGTGCCTTGCTGAAACGGTGGATCTCGTCCAGGAAGAGGACGGTCTCCTGGCCGTACCCCCCGGAGGCGCGGCGGGCGCCGTCGATGACCGCGCGGACCTCCTTGACGCCGGCGGTGATCGCCGACAGCTCCACGAACCGCTTGTTGGTGGCCTTGGAGACCACGTACGCCAGGGTGGTCTTCCCGGTGCCGGGCGGGCCCCACAGGATCACCGAGGAGGGTCCCGCGGGGCCGCCCGCGCCCTCGCCGACCAGCCGGCGCAGCGGCGAGCCGGGCTTGAGCAGGTGCTGCTGGCCCACCACCTCGTCGAGGGTGCGCGGGCGCATCCGTACCGCCAGGGGACTCGCGGCCGGGTCCTTCTCCTGGCGTTCTTCACTTGCGGCGGTGAACAGGTCGGGCTCCACGCTGAAACCCTATGGCACACCGCCGACAACACGGCCGGCCGGTGGATCACCGGCTCCGGCTCAGGCCCAGAGGCTGCTGCCCCAGCGGGTCAGGATCAGCATGACGATGACACCGCAGTGCGTGACCGGCAGCACCCAGGTGAACTCGGCGAGGAAGTTCTTCACCGGGCGCGGTGCGGGCAGGAAGCCGTTGCGGATGTTGAAGGAGGTCACGTACCAGAACATGACGATCGTGGCCGCCCAGGCCAGCGAGCACCACAGGCACAGCGCGTTGATGCGGTACAGCGACTGGAACTGGAGCCAGGTGACGAAGCAGACGCCGAAGAGCGTGCCGAAGTTGAACGTCAGCCAGTACCAGCGCGGGAAGGTGGCGCGGCCGATGAGGCTCATGCCCACGCAGATGACGATGCCGTAGGCGACCAGGCCGAGCAGCGGGTTGGGGAACCCGAAGACGGTGGCCTGCTTGCTCTCCATGACGCTGCCGCAGGACACGATCGGGTTGAGGCTGCAGCTCGGGGTGAAGGTCTTGCCGCTGAGCTTGCCCTCGAGGATCTTCTGCTTGTCGATCGTGATGATCCACGCGGCGAGCAGACCGGCCGCGCCGGTGATCACCAGCAGCAGGGCGAAGGCGCGGCTGCCGCCCACCGTCCGCGGCCCGGTCGCCGCGCGCTCCGGTTCGGGCTCCGCGGAGACGTGTTTGACTGTCGTCTTGCTCATCACGCCGATTCCGTCACTTGTGAGTTGGACCTTCTTCGGGCACGGCCATTGTGCCGCACGTGCGCGTGTGAGCACCGTCGGGTGGACACACGAAGACGTGCACGGCCGTACCCGAACGCTCGGTTCCGGACGATGCTCGGACCATGACGCGAAACGAACTCGCGGTGGACGTACGGGGGCTGCGCAAGCGGTACGGGGACGTCACCGCGGTCGACGGAATGGACCTGGCGATCAGGAAGGGCGAGGTCCTGGGCCTGCTCGGACCGAACGGGGCGGGCAAGAGCACCACGGTGGAGATCATCCAGGGCCACCGTTCACGGGACGCGGGCGAGGTCTCGGTCCTGGGGGCGGACCCGGCGAGCGCCCCACGCGTGTGGCGCTCGCGTGTGGGGATCGTCTGGCAGGACGAATCGGCGCCCGCCGAGTTGACGGTCCGCGAGACCGTGCGGCACTTCGCCCGGTACTACCCCCGGCCGCGCGACCCGGACGAGGTCATCGCCCTGGTCGGTCTCGAGGCGAAGGCGGGGAGCCGGATCAAGGCGCTGTCGGGTGGCCAGCGCCGCCGGCTGGACGTGGCCCTCGGCGTGATCGGCGGCCCCGAACTGCTGCTCCTGGACGAGCCGACGACCGGGTTCGACCCGGCGGCCCGGCGCCGGTTCTGGGCCCTGATCCGCACGCTCGCCCAGGAGGGCACGACGATCCTGCTGACCACGCACTACCTGGAGGAGGCGGAGGCCCTCGCGGACCGGCTGGCGGTGGTCACCCGGGGCCGGATCGTCGCCGAGGGCACCTCCCGTGAGCTGCGGGAGCGGCACGCCACCGGCGCCACCGTCGAGTGGACCGACCCCGCCGGCACCCCGCGCGCCGAGCACACCGGGACCCCCACCAGGACCGTCGCCGATCTGATGCACCGCTTCGACGGCGAGATACCGGGCCTGCGGGTGAGCCGCCCCACGCTGGAGGACGTCTATCTCCGGCTGACCGGACAGGAGGACGCGCGATGACCACGACCGCCGAACGGACCCGCGCCGGGGAGGCGGCCGCGCGCCTGCCCGGGGCGTGGGGAGTCGGGCTGCACCGGGGCGCCCTGGAGATCAGGCAGTTCTTCCGGCAGCGCGAGCAGGTGGTGTTCACCTTCGCCTTCCCGGTGGTGTTCCTGTTCCTGTTCGCGTCGATCTTCCGCGACGACGTCAGCGGCACCGGCGTCACCGCCTCCCAGCTCTACGTCCCGTCGATGGTGGCCTCGGGCATCATGTCGACCAGCTTCCAGTCCCTGGGCATGTCGATCGCGGTCGAACGGGACGAGAAGGTGCTGCGCCGGCTGCGCGGCACGCCGATGCCGCCGACGGCGTACTTCCTGGGCAAAATCTGGCTGGTTCTTTTCACCGGCTTACTGGAGACGGCGATCCTGCTGCTCGTCGGCACCACGCTGTACGGCGTCCGGCTGCCCTCGGACGCGACCCGGTGGTTCCACTTCGCCTGGATCTTCGTGCTCGGCCTGACCGGGTGCGCGCTGCTCGGCATCGCGATCAGTTCGGTGCCCAGGTCGGCCAGGAGCGCCGGCTCCGTGGTCGTCCTGCCGTTCCTGGTGCTCCAGTTCATCTCCGGGGTCTACATCCTGATCGACGCCCTCCCCGGCTGGATGCTGAACGTCGGCGCCCTCTTCCCGCTGAAGTGGCTGTGCCAGGGCCTGCGCGGGGTGTTCCTGCCGGACTCGGCGCGGGTGCTGGAGCAGGCGGGGAGCTGGGAGTTCGGGCGGGTCGCCCTGGTGCTCGCGGCCTGGTGCGTCGGCGGTCTGGCGCTGTGCCTGCTGACGTTCCGCTGGAAGGACCAGCGGAAGGGATGAGACCGGGGCCCACCGGAACGGCGAAGGGCGCCGGGTGCCTGATCGAGCACCCGGCGCCCTTCTTCACGCATGGCGTCAGCCGAGGCGGGACTCCAGTTCCGCGACGATCTCGTTGACCGCGATCGCCGTCTGCTCGCCGGACTCCATGTCCTTGAGCTGGACGACGCTGTCGGCGAGGTCGCGTTCGCCGGCGACGAGCGCGAAGCGGGCACCGGACCGGTTGGCCGCCTTCATGGCGGCCTTGAGGCCCTTGTGACCGTAGGTGAAGTCGGCGGCGATGCCCACCTTGCGTAGTTCGGAGACCTTCGCGAAGAGCACCCGGCGGGCCTCCTCGCCGAGCGGTACCGCGAACACGCTGGTGGTCGACGGGAGTTGGAGTTCGATGCCCTCCGCCTCCAGGGCCAGGACCGTACGGTCCACGCCCAGGGCCCAGCCCACCGACGGCAGGGCGGGACCGCCGATCATCTCGGACAGGCCGTCGTACCGGCCGCCGCCGCCCACCGCGGACTGGGAACCGAGCCCGTCGTGCACGAACTCGAAGGTGGTGCGGGTGTAGTAGTCGAGTCCGCGGACCAGCTTGGCGTCGTCCTCGAAGGCGACGCCGTGGGTCTCGAGGAGCGACCGCACGTCCTCGTGGTACGCCTTGCAGGCGTCGCACAGGTAGTCGCGCAGCAGCGGGACGCCCGTGAGCTGCTTCTGGACCGACTCCCGCTTGTCGTCCAGGACGCGCAGCGGGTTGATCTCGATCCGGGCGCGGGTGTCGTCGTCCAGGTCGAGGCCGCGCAGGAAGTCCTGGAGCGCGGCCCGGTACACCGGACGGCACTCCTTGTCGCCGAGGCTGTTGAGCAGGATGCGGAACTCGCGCAGGCCCAGCGAGCGGTACGCCTGGTCCGCCAGGATGATCAGCTCGGCGTCCAGGAACGGGTCCTCGGCGCCGATGGCCTCCGCACCGACCTGGGAGAAGTGGCGGTAGCGGCCCTTCTGGGGGCGCTCGTAGCGATAGTAGGAACCGGAGTACCACAGCTTGACGGGCAGGTTGCCAGCCTTGTGGAGGTTGGCCTCCAGGGCGGCCCGCAGGACGGACGCGGTGCCTTCGGGCCGCAGCGCGAGCCGGTCGCCGCCCTTCGTCTCGAAGGCGTACATCTCCTTGGTCACGATGTCCGTGGACTCGCCGACGCCGCGCGCGAACAGTTCCACGTTCTCGAAGCCGGGGGTCTCGATGTAGCCGTAGCCGGAGTTGCGCAGCGGGGCGGCGATCGCCTCGCGGACCGCCAGGTACTTCGCGGAGTCCGGCGGGATCAGGTCGTACGTGCCCTTGGGGGCCTTGAAGGTGCTCACGGGAGGTCTCTCGTCACATTCCTCGTCGGGGAGCGTCGTCCAGGTCCGCTCCCTGGCCGGCGGCCACCTGCCGCAGGTAGGGGTTGGTGGCACGCTCACGGCCGATGGTCGTCTGGGGGCCGTGGCCGGACAGCACCACGGTCGAGTCGTCGAGCGGCAGGCACACGCGCGCCAGCGAGTCGAGCATCTCGGCCATGTCGCCGCCGGGCAGGTCGGTGCGTCCGATGGAGCCGGCGAACAGCAGATCCCCGGAGAAGAGGACCGGCGGGATGTCCGCGGCCCCGGGCATCCGGAACGTCACCGACCCCTTGGTATGGCCGGGCGCGTGCGCGACGGAGAACTCCAGGCCGGCCAGTTCCAGACCGGCGCCGTCGGCCAGTTCCCGGACGTCGTCCGGCTCCCCCACCGTCAGCTCGCCCATCAGCGGCATGCCGATGGAACGGCCGAGCGCCTTCTCGGGGTCGCTCATCATGAACCGGTCGGCCGGGTGGATCCAGGCGGGTACGTCGTGCGCGCCGCACACCGGGACGACCGAGGCCACATGGTCGATGTGGCCATGGGTGAGGACGACGGCGACGGGCTTGAGCCGATGCTTCCCGATCGCTTCCTCGACGCCTTGGGCGGCCTGGTGGCCGGGGTCGATGATCACGCACTCCTCACCGGCGGCGGGGGCGACGAGGTAGCAGTTCGTCCCCCAGGCCCCGGCGGGGAACCCGGCAATGAGCACGATCGTCCTTCGTTGTGTCGATACAGGCGGCTGAAGCTGTTGTCAGAGCCTACCGGCGCTGCCGGATCCTCAGCGAACCCATATACGGTACGGGTCACACGCGGGTGCCCGCCTCGGACGACGCACCCGTACCGGTGGACACACGAGACGCTGAGGAGAGAACGCGGTGGTCAGCCAGGAGCAGCGGCGGCGTCAGCTCGCCCGGGAGAAGTTCTTGCGGCAGCAGCAGCGGCGCACCGCCACGCGGCGCAAGGCACGCGTACGGAACTCCGTGATCGCGTCGGTACTCGGCGTGGTCCTCATCGGCAGCGTCGCGCTGTACACGACCGGGGTGCTGAAGAACGGCAAGGACGACAAGGCCAACGCGAGCGCTGAGGTCACCCCCAGCGCCTCGGCCACCAGCAAGGCCCCGGACCCGTGCGCGAAGCCGGCCGCCGGCTCGGTGAAGAAGCTGAGCTGGGACAAGGAACCGGCGATGACGATCGACAAGTCGGCGAAGTACACGATGACGCTCGACACCACGTGCGGCACGATAGACCTGGATCTGAAGGCCTCCGCGGCGCCGCACACCGTGAACTCCTTCGACTTCCTGGTCGGGAAGGGCTTCCTCGACCACACCAAGTGCCACCGGCTCACCGCGGAGGGCATCTACGTTCTGCAGTGCGGCGACCCGCAGGGCACGGGCATGGGTGGTCCCGGTTACACGATTCCCGACGAGAACCTCAAGGACAAAAGCCTGAAGGGCGACGTGTATCCGGCGGGCACCGTGGCGATGGCGAACACGTCGCAGCCGAACAGCGGCGGCAGCCAGTTCTTCCTGGTGTACCAGGACAGTCCGCTTCCGCCCAGCTACACCCCGTTCGGCACCATCTCCGAATCCGGCATGAAGGTGCTGAAGAAGATCGCGGACGCCGGTGCCCAGCCCGCCGATCCGCAGACGGGCAACACCGCCCCGAACGCGACCGTGGTAATCAACAAGGCGACGGTGAAGAAGTCCTGACGGCAGCGACGGTCGGCTGGGAAATTTCGGTCGCGCTGGATGCGGACAGGCCACCCGCCGGTCGCCTATGTTGGCGGTGACGAAACTGTGGACGATGCCCGGGGGAGCTTCGAGGCCCTCCGCAGGCATCATGTGGAGGAGGCGCTGTGAGCAGCGACCCGTGGGGCCGCGTCGACGAGACGGGGACCGTGTACGTGCGAACGGCCGACGGCGAGCAGGTCGTCGGTTCCTGGCAGGCCGGCTCCCCCGAGGAGGCACTGGCCTACTTCGAGCGCAAGTACGAGGGCCTGGTTGTCGAGATCGGCCTCCTCGAGAAGCGAGTGCAGACCACCGACCTGTCGGCGAAGGACGCGCAGGCCGCCGTCGACCATCTGCGGGAGCAGGTCGACGCGCACCACGCGGTCGGTGATCTGGAGGCGCTGCGTGCCCGGCTGAACAAGCTGGTCGAGACGGTCGAGGCACGCCGTGAGGAGCGCAAGGCGCAGCGCGCCCGGCAGGCGGACGACGCCCGGCACGCCAAGGAGGCGCTGGTCGCGGAGGCCGAGGAACTGGCCCGTTCCGACCAGTGGCGGGCGGCCGGGGAGCGGCTGCGGGCGCTGGTGGACACCTGGAAGGGGCTGCCGCGTCTGGACCGCAAGTCGGACGACGACCTGTGGCATCGCTTCTCGCACGCCCGGTCGGCGTTCTCCAAGCGGCGCAAGGCGCACTTCGCGCAGTTGGACGCGCAGCGCGAGGACGCGCGCAGGGCCAAGGAGCGGCTGGTCGCCGAGGCCGAGGCGCTGTCGGGCTCGACGGACTGGGGTCCCACCTCGGCCCGCTACCGCGAGCTGATGACGGAGTGGAAGGCCGCCGGCCGCGCCCAGCGGGAGCACGAGGACGACCTGTGGAACCGCTTCCGCGGCGCCCAGGACGTCTTCTTCGCCGCCCGCAGCGCGGTGTTCGCCGAGCGGGACGCGGAGCAGGCGGAGAACCTGAAGCTGAAGGAGGAGCTGGCCGAGGAGGCCGAGAAGCTCCTGCCGATCACGGATCTGAAGGCCGCCCGGGCCGCCTTCCGCTCGATCAACGAGCGCTGGGAGGCCATCGGCCATGTGCCGCGCGACGCCCGTCCGCGGGTGGAGGGCCGGATGCACACGGTCGACCGGGCCCTCCAGGAGGCCGAGGAGTCCGAGTGGCGCCGGACGAACCCGGAGGCGCGGGCCCGTGCCGAGGGTCTGACCGGTCAGCTCCAGGCCGCCGTGGACAAGCTTCGGGGGCAGATCGAGCAGGCCCGTGCCCAGGGCAACACCCCCAGGGCCGACAAGCTGGAGAAGGAGCTCGAGGGCCGCCAGGCGCTCCTGGACCAGGCCCTGAAGGGCCTGCAGGAGTTCGGCGGCTGACTCTGGTCCCGCTGGATCGGGCGACGCTTCCACGCACGGCTGAGGGCCCCCGCAGGTGCTGCGGGGGCCCTCAGCCGTGCTCTTCGTTCAACTCGGCGGCTACGCCCGGCTGCGCGCCGAGGTGACCCGGTAGACGTCGTAGACGCCCTCCACACCCCGTACGGCCTTCAGGACGTGCCCGAGGTGCTTGGGGTCGCCCATCTCGAAGGTGAAGCGGGAGGTGGCGACGCGGTCGCGTGAGGTCTGGACGGCCGCGGAGAGGATGTTGACGTGCTGGTCCGACAGCACGCGGGTGACGTCCGAGAGCAGGCGGGAGCGGTCCAGGGCCTCGACCTGGATGGCGACCAGGAAGACCGAGGACTGGGTGGGCGCCCACTCGACGTCGAGGATGCGCTCCGGCTCACGGGACAGTGACTCCACGTTGACGCAGTCGCTGCGGTGAACCGATACACCACTGCCCCGCGTGACGAAGCCGATGATCGGGTCGCCGGGGACCGGAGTGCAGCACCGGGCCAGCTTGACCCACACGTCGTCGACACCCTTGACGACGACACCGGGGTCGGCGCTGGAGCGGCGTTTGCGGGAGCGTCCGCGCGAGGGCGGCACGCTCTCGTCGATCTCCTCGGTGGCCGCCTCCTCGCCGCCGAGCGCCTGCACCAGCTTCTGCACGATGTTCTGCGCGGAGACGTGGCCCTCGCCGATCGCCGCGTAGAGCGCGGAGATGTCGGAGTAGCGCATCTCGTGCGCGAGGGTGACCAGGGAGTCGCCGGTCAGGATGCGCTGGATCGGCAGGTTCTGCTTGCGCATCGCCCGGACGATGGCGTCCTTGCCCTGCTCGATCGCCTCGTCCCGGCGCTCCTTGGAGAACCAGGCCCGGATCTTGTTGCGGGCGCGCGGGGACTTGACGAAGCCGAGCCAGTCGCGGGAGGGGCCGGCGCCGGCGGCCTTGGAGGTGAAGACCTCCACCAGGTCGCCGTTGTCCAGGGTCGACTCCAGCGGGACGAGCCTGCCGTTGACGCGTGCCCCTATGGTGCGGTGGCCGACCTCCGTGTGGACGGCGTACGCGAAGTCCACGGGGGTGGCGCCGGCCGGGAGCGCTATGACGTCGCCCTTGGGCGTGAAGACGAAGACCTCGTTGCGGGACAGGTCGAAGCGCAGCGACTCCAGGAACTCGCCGGGGTCCTCGGTCTCCTTCTGCCAGTCCAGCAACTGCCGCAGCCACGCCATGTCGTTGATGGCGTCCTTGTCCTTGGCGGAGCCCTTCGGTGCGTCGGTACGCACCTTGGAGGCGCCGGCCACGGCCTCCTGCTTGTACTTCCAGTGCGCGGCGATGCCGTACTCGGCGCGGCGGTGCATGTCGAAGGTGCGGATCTGCAGCTCGACCGGCTTGCCGTTGGGGCCGATCACCGTCGTGTGCAGCGACTGGTACATGTTGAACTTGGGCATCGCGATGTAGTCCTTGAACCGGCCGGGGACCGGGTTCCATCGCGCGTGCACGGTGCCGAGGGCGGCGTAGCAGTCGCGGACCGTGTCGACGAGGACGCGGATGCCCACCAGGTCGTAGATCTCCGCGAAGTCACGGCCGCGGACGATCATCTTCTGGTAGACGCTGTAGTAGTGCTTGGGTCGGCCGGTGACGGTCGCCTTGATGCGCGCGGCGCGCAGATCGGCCTGGACCTCGTCGGTCACGATCGCGAGGTACTCGTCGCGCTTGGGGGCGCGCTCGGCGACGAGGCGGACGATCTCGTCGTACATCTTGGGGTAGAGGATCGCGAAGGCGAGGTCCTCCAGCTCCCACTTGATGGTGTTCATGCCCAGCCGGTGGGCGAGCGGGGCGTAGATCTCGAGCGTCTCGCGGGCCTTCTTCTCCTGCTTCTCCCGCTTGAGGTAGCGCATGGTGCGCATGTTGTGCAGGCGGTCGGCGAGCTTGATGACCAGGACGCGGGGGTCCTTGGCCATGGCGACTACCATCTTGCGCACGGTCTCGGCCTGCGCGGCCTCGCCGAACTTGACCTTGTCCAGCTTGGTGACGCCGTCGACGAGCAGGGCGACGGTGTCGCCGAAGTCGCGGCGGAGCTGGTCCAGGCCGTACTCCGTGTCCTCGACGGTGTCGTGCAGCAGCCCCGCCATCAGGGTGGCCGGGTCCATGCCGAGCTCGGCGAGGATGGTGGTGACGGCGAGCGGGTGCGTGATGTACGGGTCGCCGCTCTTGCGCTTCTGGCCGCGGTGCCAGCGCTCGGCGACCTGGTAGGCGCGCTCGATCTGGCGCAGGGTCGAGTTCTCGATCTTGGGATCGTTGCTGCGCACTATCCGCAGCAGCGGCTCGAGGACCGGGTTGTACGGGTTGGCGCGCTGCACGCCGAGACGGGCGAGGCGGGCGCGGACGCGGTTGGAGGAGCCGGACCGGCCGGGCTGCCCGGCGGAGGGGCGCACGACGGGCTGCGCCGGCTTGGCACGCGCGGCCTCGCTCGTCTGGCCGACGGGGGCGGACTGGGCGTGCTCCACCGTCCCACGGTTGTCGCTCTTCGCGTGCGGCGCGGGCTTGGCCGCGGGCGCCGAGGCGGACTCGGGCTTGGCGGCGGTCAGTGGCTGGGCCTCGTCTGGCAAGAGGACTCCTCGTGCGCGATCCGGGTCCCCCGGTCAGGCTCCGGAGCCCCCATGGTAGCGATCCAGAGCCCCAGGATCCCCTCCAGCCCGATCGAAGGACGGTTTACGGTACAAACACACAAGTCGGACACACGATTCCGGTACCCCCGTTTCCCCCACCCGCACGCCTCCGGGAACGGCTGGTCCGGATCCCCCGGCGGGGCCTGCGCGGGGTGGGAAACCAGGGGTGCTTGGGGCCGGGGCGCAGCAGCGCCGGGGCTGGGGCAAGGCCCAGAGTCGAGGCCGCTGCCACCCAGCGAGACGGGCTGGTGGGTGGACAGGGGGGTGCAGGGGGCAGAGCCCCGCTGGGGTCTGAGGCGAAGCCCCAGGGCTCGGGTCTGGGGCGGAGCCCCCCGGGACGGGGGCCCTTCCGCCCATCGGGGCGCAGCCCCGAAAGAGGCGGGGGCCCGGGGCGACAGCCCCGGGCCCCCGTCGGGTCGCACACAGACTCTGTTGGGTCACAGGCGGAGAAGGGACTCCAGTGGGGCCCCCGACAAGGCCGGTTCCAGGCGGGCGCGGCCGCCGAGGAAACCGAGTTCCATCAGCACCGCCACCCCGGCGACCTCGGCTCCCGCCCGCCGGATGAGCTGGATGGACGCCTCCGCCGTACCTCCCGTGGCGAGCACGTCGTCGACGACGAGAACACGGTCCCCGGCGCTCAGATCCTCCGCGTGGACCTCGATCTCCGCCGACCCGTACTCCAGGTCGTACGCCTGGCTGAGCGTCGCTCCGGGGAGCTTGCCCGCCTTGCGCACGGGGATGAAGCCGAGCCCCGAGCGGAGCGCGACCGGGGCGCCGAGGATGAAGCCGCGGGCCTCCAGGCCGACGACCTTCGTCGCCCCTTCCCGCGTGCCCACCTCAGCCAGCGCGTCCGTGAGGACGGCGAACGCCGCCGGATCGGCCAGGAGCGGGGTGATGTCCTTGAACATCACCCCCGGCTCCGGATAGTCGGCCACATCACGGATGCGGCTGAGCAGCAGCTCCTGGATGTCGGTCATCGACGCTTCCCCGAGGGTCGGCCGCGGCCACGGCCACGGGCGGCGGACTGGTCGCGCGGACCCACCACGGCCGGCGCGGCGTCCTCCGCGTCGTCACCGGCGGTGACACCGGCGGCCTCCGCGTCCAGGGGCTCGCCCTGCGCCGCCGCCTGCGCCCGCTTGGCGAGGACGCGCTTCTTGAGGGCCTTCATCGGCGGCTCGAGCTCCTTGAGGTCGGCGACGAGCGGCGTGGCGATGAAGATCGAGGAATACGCACCGGCCGCGAGGCCGACGAACAGCGACAGCGAGATGTCGTTCAGCATGCCCGCGCCGAGCACACCACCGCCGATGAACAGCAGGCCCGCCACCGGCAGCAGCGCCACCACGGTGGTGTTGATCGACCGGATCAGCGTGCCGTTGATCGAGCGGTTCGCGATCTCGCTGTACGTCCAGCGGGTCTGCCGGGTGATGTCCTTCGTCTGCTCCTTGAGGCTGTCGAAGACGACGACCGTGTCGTAGAGCGAGTAACCGAGGATCGTCAGCAGACCGATCACCGTACCGGGCGTGACCTCGAAGCCGACGAGGGCGTAGACACCGGTGGTGATCGTCAGGTCGTGGATCAGCGCGACGAGCGCGGCGAGCGCCATGCGCCACTCGAACGCGATCGCCAGGTAGATCACGACCAGGACCATGAAGATCGCCAGGCCCTGCCAGGCCTTGTTGGCGATCTGCTCGCCCCAGCTCGGGCCGACCAGGTCCGCGTTGATGTGCTCCGGGTTGACCTTGAGGTCCTTGGCCAGGTCTTCCTTGATCTGGTCGGACTTCCCGGTCTCGATGCCGGCGATCTGGATGCGCAGGCTGCCGTCACCGAGCTTCTGGACGATCGACTCCTGGCCGGAGGCGGCGTGCGCGAAGTCCTCGGCCTGGGCCACCGACGCACTCATGTGCTTCGGCGTGGTGAAGACCGCACCGCCCTGGAACTCGATGCCCATGTTCAGGCCGCGTACCGCCAGGCCCAGGATCGCCGTGATGGTGATCAGGATCGAGATGCCGTACCAGATCTTGCGGTTCTTGATGAAGTCGTAGCCGACCTCGCCATGGTGCAGTCGGGCGCCGAGGTTGCCGAGCTTGGACACCTCACGCCTCCTTCGTCTCGGTGCGGGCGGAGGGGCGGCGGGTGCGGCGCAGCGGAGGCTTGGCACCCAGGCGCTTGGGGTCCAGACCGGACCAGGTGTGGCCGCTGGCGAAGAACTTGCGGCGGGCGAGGATCGTCATCAGCGGCTTGGTGAACAGGAAGATGACGACCACGTCGAGCAGCGTGGTCAGACCGAGCGTGAACGCGAAGCCCTGCACCTTGCCGACGGTCACGATGAACAGCACGGCGGCGGCCAGGAACGACACGAAGTCCGAGACGAGGACGGTGCGCCGGGCCCGCGGCCAGCCGCGCTCCACGGCAGGACGCAGCGAACGGCCCTCGCGGATCTCGTCCCTTATGCGTTCGAAGAACACGATGAAGGAGTCCGCTGTGATACCGATCGCGACGATGGCGCCGCACACGGCCGGCAGGTTCAGCGCGAAGCCGATGGTCGGGCCGAGCAGCGACATGAGCGTGTAGGTGAGGACCGCGGAGACCATCAGGGAGGCGATGGCGATCATCGCCAGTCCGCGGTAGTAGACCACCAGGTAGATCACGACGAGGCCGAGGCCGATGGCGCCCGCGATCAGACCGGCGTGGAGCTGCTCACCGCCGAGCGCGGCGGTGACGGTGGTGACGCTGTCCTCCTTGAAGGTCAGCGGCAGCGCGCCGTAGGAGAGCATGTTGGCGAGGCTCTGCGCGTCATCCTGGGTGAAGTGGCCGGAGATCTCCGCGCTGCCGCCGGTCAGCGCCTCGTGAACGTACGGGTCGGAGACGACGTCGCCGTCGAGGACGATGGCGAACTGGTTCTGCGGCGAGGGGTTCTGGGCCAGCTTGCCGGTGATGTCGGCGAACTTCTTGGCGCCCTTGGAGGTGAACTCCATGGTCACGGTCCAGCCGGAGGCGGTCTGCGTGTTGAAGACGGCGTCCGCCTTCTTCACGTCGGTGCCGTCCACCTGGGCGGGGCCGAGCAGGTACTTCTGCCACTGGCCCTGCGAGCCCTTGCCGCAGGCGACGGTCGACTCGGTGGGCAGCACGCCCTTGCCGGCGGTGGTGCGCACGTCCTGCTTGCTGCAGTCCAGGGCGGCGTACTCGGCCTCGAGCTTGCTGTTCGCGTCACCGGAGCCACCGCTCGGAGACGGGCTGGCGGAGGCCGACGGGCTCGTCGACGCGGCCGGGGTGGCGTCCGCCTTCAGGGCGCTGGTGACCGGGCGGCCCTGCTGGGTCTCGGAGGCCGAGGGGCTCGGGGAGCCGGAGGGGGTCGGCTCGCCGGTGGACTTGTCGGTCGCCTTGTGGGAGGTGCTGGGCGACGGCTCGGCCGGGGCGGCGCCCGTGACGTCGGTGGCGAGGACCGGACGGAAGTACAGCTTGGCGGTGGTACCGACCTGCTCCCGCGCCTGCTTGGAGTTGGTGCCCTTGGGGATGTTGACAATGATGTTGTCGTTCCCCTGGGTCTGGACCTCGGCCTCCGAGACACCGAGACCGTTGACACGCCGTTCCATGATGTTGACGGCCGTGTCCATGTTGGCCTTGTTGATCGCGGATTCCTGACCGCGCTCCGGAACCGCCCGCAGCGTGATGCTCGTACCGCCGGCCAGGTCGATGCCCAGGCGCGGAGCGGTGTTGCCCGTGAGGAACATGCCTCCCGTGAGCGCCACGATGGCGATCAGAATGAGGGCCAGCGAGCGCCCCGGCTTGCTCTGGGCGCTCGCACTGCGTCCCTTTTTGGATACAGCCACCTTTTAGCTACTCCCTCTCGGGCCGTCCCGCGCCGGGTGGGCTCGGCGACGGCCATCACATGGTGTCGGAATCCCGCGCGAAGTCGACGCGACTCAGGGCGCGCGCAGGTGGTGCCGCGCGCCCTGGGTGGTGACTACTTCGCCTCGGAGTCGCCCTGGGTCTTCTTGGCCTCGGAGTCGCCGTCGGTCTTCTCCGGCTCGTCCTCGGTCTTGGCCTCGGCGGCGTCCGCCGGCTCCTCGGCCGCGTCCTTCTTGCCGAGGTCGACGGACTTGTCGTCGGAGGCGTCGGCGGGCTCGTCGGCACCGGTGAGGGAGGAGGCGTCGTCGGGGACGAGGTCGGCGTCGGTCTTCAGGTCGTGCTCGACGCCGTGGACGATGCGGTTGTACTCGTCGTCCGTCAGGACGGTCGCGATCGCGTTCTTGGCGAAGAGCAGCTCGACGCCCGGGCCCGCGTCGAGGAGGACCGTGTCGTCGTTGACCTCCTTGACCGTGGCGTACATGCCCCCGATGGTGCGGACACCACTACCGGGCTGCATCTGGTCGCGCATATTGGCGGCCTGCTGCTGCTTCTTCTTGGCCGACCGGGTCATCAGGAACATGGCCCCGATGAGCACGATGAACGGGAGGAGGGTCACGAGACTCACGGGTCGGAACTTCCTTCACACGACCGCGATGGGGAGCGGCCTGATTGGTTGGGGGTATGTGTACTGCCTACAAAGGCGGCATCGGCGGAGTCTAGGCGAGTCCGCATGCATGGAACAACGCTCAGCATGACACCTGGGTTCCTCCGCGGGCCAATACCGCGGCCCTCACGCCCCGAACAGGCCCTGTTGTCCGTTTCCCGCAGCTTGCGAGCCGGGCGGGGTCAGACCGAGATGTGCCCAGGCCGCGGGCGTGGCGACACGGCCGCGCGGGGTGCGGGCGAGCAGCCCCTCGCGGACGAGGAACGGCTCGGCGACCTCCTCGACGGTCTCACGCTCCTCCCCCACGGCGACCGCGAGCGTCGACACACCGACCGGTCCGCCGCCGAACAGCTTCAGCAGGGCCTCGAGGACCGCCCGGTCGAGCCGGTCGAGGCCGCGGGCGTCGACCTCGTAGACGGCCAGGGCGGCGGCGGCGATCTCGCGTGTGATGGTTCCGTCGGCCTTGACCTGCGCGTAGTCGCGGACGCGGCGCAGCAGTCGGTTGGCGATGCGCGGGGTGCCCCGGGAGCGGCCGGCGATCTCGGCTGCTCCTTCGGTCTCGATCCGTACGTCGAGGAGGTTCGCCGAGCGGTGGACGACGCGCTCCAGCTCAGCGGGCCCGTAGAACTCCATGTGCGCGGTGAAGCCGAAGCGGTCGCGCAGCGGGGGCGGCAGCAGGCCCGCGCGTGTCGTGGCGCCGACGAGGGTGAAGGGAGGCAGTTCGAGCGGGATGGCGGTGGCGCCGGGGCCCTTGCCGACGATCACGTCGACCCGGAAGTCCTCCATCGCCATGTAGAGCATCTCCTCGGCGGGCCTCGACATGCGGTGGATCTCGTCGAGGAAGAGCACCTCGCCCTCCTGGAGGGAGGACAGGATGGCCGCGAGGTCGCCGGCGTGCTGGATGGCGGGGCCCGAGGTGATGCGGATGGGGGCGCCCATCTCGGCCGCGATGATCATGGACAGGGTGGTCTTGCCCAGGCCGGGGGCGCCGGACAGCAGCACGTGGTCGGCGGTGGCGCCGCGCGCCCGGGCGGCGCGCAGCACGAGGTCGAGCTGTTCGCGGACCTTCTCCTGGCCGATGAACTCGCCCAGGTCCTTGGGGCGCAGGGCGGCCTCGACGGCCTGGTCCTCACCGTCGGCGGCGGAGCCCACCAGCCGCTCCGCCGCGGGGCCGGTGAGCCCCTCTGCGGCGGGCGTGTCGGAAGTGTCGTCCCAGTTCACTCACGTACTCCTGGCTCAGCGGGCTCGGTTCAGGGTCTGCAGGGCCGCCTTGAGCAACTGGCCCACCTGGGGCGTGCCCCCGGCGGTCTCGGCCCGGGGAGCCACGGCGGTCACCGCCTCGTCGGCCTCACGGGTGGCGTACCCGAGGCCGATCAGCGCCGCGTGGAGCTGGTCGCGCCAGCCCTGGGTGACCGGGGCGCCCACGGCGGGGGCGCCGACGGGCTCGCCGAGCCGGTCCTTGAGCTCGAGGAGGAGCTTCTGGGCGCCCTTCTTGCCGATGCCCGGAACGGCGGTGAGGGCCTTCTCGTCGCCGGTGGCGACGGCGCGGCGCAGGGCGTCGGGCGTGTGCACGGCCAGCATCGCCTGGGCGAGCCGTGGTCCCACGCCGCTTGCGGTCTGGAGCAGTTCGAAGACCTGGCGCTCGTCGTCGTCCGCGAAGCCGTAGAGGGTCAGCGAGTCCTCGCGTACGACGAGGGAGGTGGCGACCTTGGCCGGCCGGCCGAGGCGGAGCGCGGACAGCGTGTTCGGGGTGCACTGCACGGCCATGCCGACGCCGCCGACCTCGATCACCGCGGCGTCGGGAGCGAGGGCTGCGACCGTGCCGCTGACGAAGGCGATCATGCCGTACGGCCTTTCGTTGTCGTCGTGGTCGTGGTAGTCGTCGTGGTCGTCGTCGGGTGTCCGGCCGCGTGCGCGGCGACGGCCTGCTGGAGCCGGTTCTGGGCGGGCGCTCGCCAGATGTGGCAGATGGCCAGGGCGAGGGCGTCGGCGGCGTCGGCCGGCTTGGGGGGTGCGGCGAGCCGCAGCAGCCGGGTGACCATGGCGCCGACCTGGGCCTTGTCGGCGCGGCCGCTGCCGGTGACGGCGGCCTTGACCTCGCTGGGGGTGTGCAGCGCGACCGGGATGCCGCGGCGGGCGGCGCAGAGCATCGCGACGGCGCTGGCCTGGGCGGTGCCCATCACCGTGCGCACGTTGTGCTGGCTGAACACGCGCTCCACCGCCACGTATTCGGGGCGGTGCTCGTCAAGCCAGCGCTCCATCCCCTGTTCGAGGGCGAACAGACGGTGGCTCAGGTCGGCGTCCGCGGGGGTGCGGACGACTCCGACGCCGAGCATGGCCAGCGGCCGGCCCGCGACCCCCTCGACGACACCGACGCCGCAGCGGGTGAGTCCGGGGTCGACTCCCAGTACGCGCACGCGTGTCCCTCCCCTCATGACATGGTCGTGGTCATGGCGGCGATCTTTGAGTGATCTTTGCCTGACGCCAGGCTATCCGCTGCCACTGACAACGACGGCGGTGCCACCGACAACGACGGCGGGCCGGCGGGAATGTCCCACCGGCCCGTCCAAGCCCGCGACGCCGCGGCGGCCCTACGCCTCGACCTTCTCCATGATCTCGTCGCTGACGTCGAAGTTGGCGAAGACGTTCTGCACGTCGTCGCTGTCCTCGAGAGCGTCGATCAGCTTGAAGATCTTCCGGGCGCCCTCCTCGTCCAGCTCCACCTGCATGGTGGGGACGAAGTTGGCCTCGGCGGAGTCGTAGTCGATGCCGGCCTCCTGGAGGGCGGTGCGGACCGCGACCAGGTCGGTGGCCTCGCTGAGCACCTCGAAGGACTCGCCGAGGTCGTTGACCTCCTCGGCGCCGGCGTCCAGGACGGCCGTCAGGACGTCGTCCTCCGACAGCTCGCCCTTGGGGACGATCACCACGCCCTTGCGGTTGAACAGGTACGACACCGAGCCCGGGTCGGCCATGGAGCCGCCGTTGCGGGTCATGGCGACGCGGACGTCGGAGGCGGCGCGGTTGCGGTTGTCGGTGAGGCACTCGATGAGCACCGCGACACCGTTCGGCCCGTAGCCCTCGTACATGATCGTCTCGTAGTCGGCGCCGCCGGCCTCGAGACCGCCGCCGCGCTTGATGGCCGAGTCGATGTTCTTGTTCGGCACCGACTGCTTCTTGGCCTTCTGCACGGCGTCGTAGAGCGTCGGGTTGCCGTCCAGGTCGACGCCGCCCATGCGAGCCGCGACCTCGATGTTCTTGATCAGCTTCGCGAAGAGCTTGCCGCGCTTGGCATCGATGACGGCCTTCTTGTGCTTCGTCGTGGCCCATTTAGAGTGGCCGGACATCTGCCTGTCTCCTTCGCGTAACCCGTCTGCGTAACGAACGCAGGAATCCTACAAGGACTCGGGTGTCCGGTTCGCGCGCACCATGTCGACGAACAGGGCGTGCACACGGTGGTCGCCGGTCAGCTCCGGGTGGAACGACGTGGCCAGCGCGTTGCCCTGGCGGACCGCGACGATGTGGCCGTCGTGCTCGGCGAGCACCTCGGCCCCGGCGCCGACGGACTCGACCCAGGGGGCACGGATGAAGACGCCCTCCACCGGTTCGCCCGGGACGCCCTTGACGTCGACGGAGGCCTCGAACGACTCGTTCTGCCGTCCGAAGGCGTTGCGGCGCACGATCATGTCGATTCCGCCGACGGTCTCCTGGCCCGAGCGCGGGTCGAGGATCTTGTCGGCGAGCATGATCATGCCGGCGCAGGTGCCGTAGACGGGCATGCCGTCACGCACGCGCGCGCGGAGAGGGTCCATCACTCCGAAGAGGACGGCCAGCTTCGAGATGGTGGTGGACTCGCCACCAGGGAGGACGAGGCCGTCGACCTCGGCGAGTTCTTCGGGGCGCCGCACCGGCCTGGCCACGGCGTCCGCCGAGGCCAGGGCGACGAGGTGCTCCCGTACGTCGCCCTGGAGGGCCAGGACGCCGATGACAGGAGTGTTCATGGGGTTCTTGTACCTGTGGGCCTGTGCTTACCAGCCGCGGTTGGCGTAGCGCTCGGTCTCGGGGAGGGTGTCGCAGTTGATGCCGACCATGGCCTCGCCGAGGTTGCGGGACGCGTCCGCGATGATCTTCGGGTCGTCGTAGAAGGTGGTGGCCTTCACGATGGCGGCGGCGCGCTTGGCCGGGTCGCCGGACTTGAAGATGCCGGAGCCGACGAAGACGCCCTCGGCGCCGAGCTGGCGCATCAGGGCCGCGTCGGCGGGGGTGGCCACGCCGCCGGCGGAGAACAGCACGACGGGGAGCTTGCCCAGCTCGGCGACCTCCTTGACGAGCTCGTACGGGGCGCGCAGCTCCTTGGCGGCGGCGTACAGCTCGTGGTTGTCGAAGCCGCGCAGCCTGGCGATCTCGTTCTTGATCTGGCGCAGGTGACGGACGGCCTCGACGACGTTGCCGGTGCCGGCCTCGCCCTTGGAGCGGATCATCGCGGCGCCCTCGGCGATCCGGCGCAGGGCCTCGCCGAGGTTGGTGGCGCCGCAGACGAAGGGCGTGGTGAAGGCCCACTTGTCGGAGTGGTTGACCTCGTCGGCCGGGGTGAGCACCTCGGACTCGTCGATGTAGTCGACGCCGAGCGACTGAAGGACCTGGGCCTCGACGAAGTGGCCGATGCGGGACTTGGCCATGACCGGGATGGAGACGGCGTCGATGATGCCCTCGATCATGTCCGGGTCGGACATGCGGGCCACGCCGCCGTCCTTGCGGATGTCGGCGGGGACACGCTCCAGGGCCATGACCGCGACGGCGCCCGCGTCCTCGGCGATCTTCGCCTGCTCCGGCGTGACGACGTCCATGATCACGCCGCCCTTGAGCTGCTCGGCCATGCCGCGCTTCACACGGGCGGTACCGGTCTCGGGAGTCGGGGCGGAGTCGGGAATCGTGGTGGACACGGGTGACCTCACTTGGTGAGAAGAGGGTGTGGTGCGCCACTGAGGAAACGGGATTGGACCAGTCCACGGCAAGGGCCAATGGAAACCCGGTGGATCCTTTTCGCCCGGCACCGTCCAAAAGCGGGTCGCTCGTTCCCCGTCAGGCGGCCCGCTCCGCCAGGGCCTTCGGGGGCTCGTCGTCCATCTCGAAGGCCATCGGGAAGGGGGCGTGTCCGGCCAGCCGGAACCACCGCACCTTGCGGTGCTCGCGCAGCCGGCGGGCGGCTCCCACGGCGTCGTTGTGGAAGCGGCGGGCCATCGGCACCCTGCGCACGGCCTCGGTCAGCTCGCGCGCCGCCTCCTCTCCCCCGGGTGCCTCGCGCACCGCCTCGACCTGCGGGACCTCGGCGAACACGGCCCGCAGGGCCTGGCTCAACTCGCTCTCCGCGACCTCCCGTTGCTCCTCCTCGGCCTGCCGGGCGGCGTGCGCGGCCTCGTACAGCACGATGGAGGCGGCCGGGTCGAGGACGCCGGAGGTGGCCAGTTCCTGCGCCACCGAGGCCCGGCGCAGCAACTGGGCGTCCAGCGCGGCCCGCGCGGCGTCGATACGGGAGTGCAGCCGGTCAAGGCGCCCCGCCGTCCAGCTCAGGTACAGCCCGACGGCTACGAGCGCGACGACGATCCAGATGAGCGTTACGGTCACGGGCGGCAAGGCTACCGGGACGCCCCGCCCGGGCGGCCGGGGCCCTGCGTCCCGGGCGGATCACCGAGGCGGGGGTCAGTCGCGGGCCAGGCCGAGGCGGGCCCGCAGCCCCGTGGTGCGTTCGTCGGCGGCGACGGCCGCCGCGCCGGCGGTGACCGTCTCGTAGACGGAGAGGATATCGGCGCCGACGGTCGACCAGTCGAAGCGGCGCACATGGGCGCTGCCGCGTTCGCGCAGTTCGGCCCGGCGGGACGGGTCGGACAGCAGGCGCACCGCGGCTTCGGCGAGCGCGCCGGCGTCCTCGTTGGCGAAGAGTTCACCGGCCTTGCCCTGGTCCAGGACCTGGGCGAAGGCGTCCAGGTCGGAGGCGAGGACCGGGGCCCCGGCCGACATGGCCTCGACCAGGACGATGCCGAAGCTCTCCCCGCCGGTGTTGGGGGCGACGTACAGGTCGACGCTGCGCAGGAGCCGCGCCTTGTCCTCGTCGCTGATCATGCCGACGAACTGCACGCGCGAGCGCAGTTCCCTCGGCAGCTCCTCCACCGCCTGTTCCTCGTCCCCGCGGCCCGCGACCAGCAGCCGGGCCCCAGGCCGGGCGGCGAGGATCGCGGGCAGCGCCCTCATCAGCACGGGCAGGCCCTTGCGGGGCTCGTCGATGCGGCCGATGAAGCCGATCGTGTCCCCCTGCCACTCCGGCTTGGCCTCGGCCCGGGCGAAGAAGTCGACGTCGACGCCGTTGGGGATCACCACCGCGTCGCCGCCGAGGTGCTCGACGAGGGTGCGGCGGGCGTACTCGCTCACCGCGATCCGCGCGCTGATCTTCTCCAGGGCCGCCTGGAGGATGGCGTACGCGGCGATCATCGCCCGCGACCGGGGGTTGGAGGTGTGGAAGGTGGCGACGATCGGGCCCTGGGCCGCCCAGCAGCTCAGCAGGCCGAGCGACGGCGAGGTCGGCTCGTGGATGTGGATCACGTCGAACCTGCCCTCGTGCAGCCAGCGCCGCACCCGGGCCGCCGACAGGAAGCCGAAGTTCAGCCGGGCCACCGAGCCGTTGTACGGCACCGGGACCGCACGGCCGGCCGAGACGACGTACGGCGGCAGCGGGGTGTCGTCGTCGGCGGGGGCGAGGACGGACACCTCGTGGCCGAGGCCGATGAAGTACTCCGCCAGGTCCCGGATGTGGAACTGGACACCACCGGGCACGTCCCACGAGTAGGGGCAGACGATGCCGATCCTCACGCCGTCGCCTTCCCCGAAGCCGCGGGGCGCCGCTCCGGATCCAGGTCCGCGAGCCACAAGCGCTGCAGCATGTGCCAGTCCTCCGGATGCTCGGCGATCCCCGTGGCGAAGGCGTCGGCCAGCGCCTGTGTCATGACAGACGTCTTCTCGGCCCGGGTACCTGTCCCGGGCACGTCGACCGGAGGGTGGACGCGGCCCCGCATGACGGGCGAGTCGTCGTACCACAGGGTGACGGGCAGCAGCAGCGCGCCCGTCTGCTGGGCGAGGAGGGCGGGTCCGGCGGGCATCCGGGCCGTCTCGCCGAAGAACATCACCTCCACCCCGGAGGAGGACAGGTCGCGGTCCGCGACCAGGCAGACCAGGCCGCCGTCGCGCAGCCGCCGGGCCAGCGTGCCGAACGCGGAGCCGCCGCTGTGCGGCAGGACCTCCATGCCGAGGCCCTCGCGGTAGGCGACGAACCGGTCGTAGAGCGTCTCCGGCTTCAGCCGCTCCGCGACCGTCGTGAACGGCGTGTTCAGCTCGGTGGTGACCCAGGCACCGGCCAGGTCCCAGTTGGCCAGGTGGGGCAGGGCGAGGACGACGCCCTTGCCCGCCGCCAGGCCGTCGGTCAGGTGGTGCACGTCCTTGGGGTCGAAGCCCGCCCTGATCCGCTCGGCGCTCCAGGCCGGCAGCCGGAAGGACTCCATCCAGTAGCGCAGGTACGAGCGCATCCCCGCACGCGACAGCTCGGCGAGGCGCTCGGGGGTCGCGTCGGGCACCACGCGCGCGTAGTTGCCCTCCAGCCGGCGCACGCCCTTGCCCCGCTGCTTCCAGGCGAGGTCGGCGACGGTACGGCCGAGCCGCACGGCGACCGGTTCGGGGAGCTTCTTCACGGTGCCCCAGCCGAGGCCGTACAGCCCGTCGGTGAGCCGCTCCCGCACGGTCATTTCGCCGCCTCGCTGCCCTGCTCGCGCCGGGCCGCGTCGGCCTCCGCCTCGGCCGACTCCCGGCGCACCGTGACGACCCGCTGGACCAGCGTGACCAGGCTGCCCGCGGCGACGATCCACAGGGCGATCGGCAGCAGGTACTGGATGCCCGGCACCCCGAACTTGTGCAGTCCCGCGAACCCGGCCGCGACCAGCGAGATCACCAGCCGCTCGGCACGCTCGACCAGCCCGTTGACGGCGACCGGCAGACCGATCGACTCGCCCCTGGCCTTGGTGTACGACACCACCTGGCCGCTCGCCAGGCAGAAGATCGACACCGCGCACAGCACGTTGTCGTCGCCGTGGCCCGCGTACCACAGGGCGAACCCGCCGAAGATCGCGCCGTCGGCGACCCGGTCGAGGGTGGAGTCCAGGAAGGCGCCCCAGCGGCTGGAGCGGCCGAGCTGGCGGGCCATGTTGCCGTCGACGAGGTCGGAGAACACGAACAACGTGATCACGACCGTGCCCCAGAAGAACTCGCCCCGCGGGTAGAAGACCAGCGCCCCCGCGACCACTCCGGCGGTCCCGATGAGCGTGACCGTGTCCGGGCTCACGCCCCGGCGGATGAGAAACGCGGCGAACGGTGTGAGGACACGCGTGAAGAATGCACGCGCGTACTTGTTCAGCATGGCCTTCCCGAGGGTCGGTGTCGCCGGGCGGCCCCTGCTGGCCACCGGCTGGCCCATCGTAGCCACGCACGCGCGTGCGCGGCGGCCGGGCGCCCGACCTCCCTGAGCACCGGCCGCCACCCGCGCGGGGGCACCGCCGGACGGCGGGATCGGGTCCCTCGTATGGACGCAACGTGACGGGAGTGGAAAGCTCGAAGAACCGCGGGCGTCGCAGGAGCCGCCAGTGCACGCGGTGCCGCGTGTCCGCGCCCACAGTGACCTCACCCTCAACGGGAGGCAGGATCATGGGCGACAAGACGCAGACCCACCCCGGAGCCGCCGGCAGGGCAACGGCGGCCGACCATCCCGCATCCGTACGCAACGTGGTGCTGGTCGGCCACTCCGGATCGGGCAAGACGACCCTGGTGGAGGCTCTCGCGCTGACCGCGGGAGCGGTGAACCGCGCCGGCCGCGTGGAGGACGGCGGCAGCATCTCGGACTACGACGACATCGAGCACCGGCAGCAACGCTCGGTGCAGCTCTCCCTGGTGCCCCTCGAATGGGACGGCATCAAGATCAACCTGCTGGACACCCCCGGCTACGCCGACTTCGTCGGCGAGCTCAGGGCCGGTCTGCGTGCCGCGGACGCGGCCCTGTTCGTCGTCTCGGCCTCCGACGGCGTGGACGGCTCCACCCGCATGGTCTGGGAGGAGTGCGCCGCCGTCGGCATGCCCCGCGCCATCGTGATCACCCACCTGGAGGCCGCCCGCGCGGACTTCGAGGAGATGACACGGGTGTGCGCGGAGGCGTTCGGCGCCGACGACCCCGACGCCGTACTGCCGCTCTACCTGCCGCTGCGCGGCGCGCAGGGACCCGACGGGCACGCGCCCGTGACCGGCCTGGTCGGACTGCTGACGAAGAAACTGTTCGACTACTCCTCCGGCGAGCGCAAGGAGTCCGAACCCGGCGACGACCAGCTGCCGCAACTGGAGGAGGCCCGCAACCGGCTGATCGAGGGCATCATCGCGGAGAGCGAGGACGAGACCCTCATGGACCGCTACCTCGGCGGCGAACAGGTCGACGTCAAAACGCTCATCGAGGACCTGGAACGGGCCGTCGCACGCGGCGCCTTCCACCCGGTCCTGGCCGCCGCGCCCGCCGCCGAGGGCGCCAAGCAGGGCATCGGGACCGTGGAACTCCTGGAACTGATCACCCGCGGCTTCCCCACCCCGCTGGAACACGAGGCGCCCACCGTCACCACTGTCGACGGCGGACCGCGCGAACTGCGGCCGTGCGACCCGGACGGTCCGCTCGTCGCGGAGATCGTCAAGACCTCCTCCGACCCCTACGTCGGCCGGGTCTCCCTCGTCCGCGTCTTCTCCGGCACCCTGCGCCCCGACGAGACCGTGCACGTCTCAGGACACGGCCTGGCCGACCGCGGCCACGAGGACCACGACGTCGACGAGCGGGTCGGCGCCCTGTCCACCCCCTTCGGCAAGCAGCAGCGGCCGGTGACCCACGTCATCGCCGGCGACCTCGCGTGCGTGGCCAAACTCGGCCGCGCGGAGACCGGTGACACGCTCTCCGCCAAGGACGACCCGCTGCTCATGGAGCCCTGGCAGATGCCCGACCCGCTGCTGCCCCTGGCCATCCAGGCACACAGCAAACCGGACGAGGACAAGCTCTCCCAGGGCCTGGCCCGGCTGGTCGCGGAGGACCCGACGATGCGCCTGGAGCAGAACCAGGACACCCACCAGGTGGTGCTGTGGTGCCTGGGCGAGGCCCACGCAGACGTCGCCCTGGAACGGCTGCGCAGCCGCTACGGCGTCCAGGTCGACGTCGTACCGCACCGGGTCTCGCTGCGGGAGACCTTCGCGGACCGCTCCGCGGGGCGCGGACGGCACGTCAAGCAGTCCGGCGGCCACGGCCAGTACGCCATCTGCGAGATCGAGGTGGAACCGCTGCCGGGCGGCTCGGGCATCGAGTTCGTCGACAAGGTCGTCGGCGGAGCCGTGCCACGGCAGTTCATCCCCTCGGTGGAGAAGGGCGTACGGACCCAGGCGGCCAAGGGCGTCGCCGCGGGCCACCCGCTGATCGACGTACGGGTCACCCTGCTCGACGGCAAGGCCCACTCGGTGGACTCCTCCGACGCCGCCTTCCAGACGGCGGGCGCACTGGCGCTGCGGGAGGCCGCGACCGACGCGCGGATCCACCTGCTGGAGCCGGTGGCCGAGGTGACCGTGCTGGTCGGCGACGACTACGTCGGCCCCGTGATGAGCGACCTGTCCGGACGGCGCGGCCGGGTCCTCGGCACCGAACAGGTCGGCAGCGGCCGCACCCTGATCCGCGCCGAAGTGCCCGAGATCGAGATCGGCCGCTACGCCATCGACCTGCGCTCCCTGTCCCACGGCACCGCCCGCTTCGACCGCCGCTACGTGCGGCACGAACCGATGCCGCCCCAGGTGGCCGACCGCGTACGCCAACAGGAGCGCGAAGCTTCATAGTCGGCGCACCCGGCGCACAACCGGTGTACTGGAACGAATCGTTGCGGACAGGTGGACGGCTCCGGCCGTCCACCTGTCCACGCGCGCCGCTGCCGATACCCTGATGACCTGATCAACAGGTGTGCGGGGCAGGGAAGTCGGGAAGGCCGCAGGTGCAGGAGCGGCGGCAATGGGGGCGGTAGTGACGGACGGATTCGATTTCAGTCCCGGGGCACAGGTGCCCCTGTCCGGCACGGCCGGACAGACCGCGGCGACCAACGCGCTCGCCGCGGCCGCGTACCGGGACGACGAAGTGACCAAGATCCTGGCCGCGGACAACGAATGGCACCAGTCCACGGTCAGCCTCCCGCGCTCCTGGGCGAAGATCTTCCGCCCCCGGTTCGGCGAGGCCTTCTCCCGCGCCGTGATCGACCGCATGCTCGGCGCCGGACGCAAACCGCTCATCCAGTCCTTCGGCCTCGAACCCCAGGTCGTCGTGGAGCACTGCCTCGCGGCCCACCGCATCCGCCGCGACCGCGACAACTGGCTGACGGCGGTGACCGTACTGTGCGGGCTGCTCTTCCTGCCCGGGCTCCTCGTATGGCTGCTGGTGTTCACCCTGCGCGCCACCGTCAGCAAGCGCGAGGACAAACGGGCCGGCGCCCTCGCCAACACCCTGCTCGTCGCCGTCGCCGCACTCGCCGTGCTCTTCCTGGTCAAGATGCCCTTCAGCGACTTCTGGGCGTGGTACGCACGCGCGGCCGTCGTCATGCCCGTGGTCGGCTGGTACTGGGCCAAGCGGATCTGCGAACGCTCCGCACGCGAACTGCGGGAGCGCTGGGAAGGCCTGCTGACCGGCGGCGGCGTGGGCGCCAAGATCCCCGAAGCCGTGCCGGGCAGCCCCGGCGACGCCGCCGAACAGGTCCGCAAGGAACTCGCCCGGCTCAGCGCCGAACAGCGCTCCAACTCCGTCTTCTACGCGGGCCCCAAGGGCATACTCGGCATGGGCACGCGCTGGGGCAGCTGGCAACTGGCCGAGGAACTCGTGTCCGCCGAACCCGGCAAGGAGTTCCACCCCTTCCGCAGCTGGGACGTCATCACCGCGATCCAGGGCGGCCTGGCCATGCTCGAACGCACCTCCATCAACACCGGCGGCTTCCCCAAGCCGACCGTCACCCACTGGGTCGTCACCCCCATCGGGGAGAACGCCAAGGAGGTCTCCCGGCCGAGCGGCACCGACGTCGAGACGTACACGGTCAAGACCCACGCCATACAGGACATCTGCAACAAGCAGCAGTTCGGCAGCGGCGACCGCCACTACCTCGGCGTGCAGTGGACCCTCTGGGACGGCCACCTCGTCATCACGATGCTGGTCACCGTGACCGTGCTGCACGACACCCTGCGCATCGAGGTCACCGGCCACGCCCTCGGACCGGTCAACCCCCTGTTCAACGAGAAGCCGGCGGCCAAGGAGAAAACGGTCCAGAAGGCACTGCGCTTCTGGGAGACCCGCAAGGTCAAACTGCCCCTGGTCGACGCCGACGAGGTCGTACGGCTCGCCGCCCGCGCCCCGCTGTCCTGGTACCCGCCCCTGCTGAACTGGCTCGGCGGCAACCTCACCCTGCCCGAACCGTTCGGCCTGCGGCACGCCTGGGCCGACCAGCCCTGGCGGCACCGCTTCATGGCCGACGACGCGCTGCGCGCCGCCACCCCGGTACTGCGGGTGGTGCACGCCGCCGCGCTGAAGGTCCTCAAGGAGAACGGTGTGGACGTCGAGAAGTTCGGCTCCCGCTCCTCGGTCCTCAGCGGCGCCGTCCAGGACGCGTCACCGAAGAAGGCCGACTCGTACGACGCGTGAGGCGCGGACCGTCCAGGGCCTGTCGCAACAGGCCCTGGCGGGCTACGCCTGCCAGGCCTCCGCGAGCATCTTGCGGGTGTCGGCGAGAAGCTGCGGCAGGACCTTCGTGTGGCCGATCACGGGCATGAAGTTGGTGTCACCGCCCCAGCGGGGAACGACGTGCTGGTGCAGATGGGCGGCGATACCGGCGCCCGCGACCGTGCCCTGGTTCATGCCGATGTTGAAACCGTGGGCTCCGGAGGCGGCGCGCAGCGCGCGCACCGCCTGCTTGGTCAGCTCCGCCAGCTCCGCGGTCTCCGCCCCGGTCAGGTCGGTGTAGTCGGCGACGTGCCGGTAGGGCACCACCATGAGGTGGCCGCCGTTGTACGGGTAGAGGTTGAGCACCGCGTACACCAGCTCGCCGCGGCGGACGATCAGGCCGTCCTCGTCGGACTTGGCCGGGATCGAGCAGAAGGGGCAGCCGTCGCCGGCACCGGGGCCGCTCGGCTTGTTCTCGCCCTGGATGTAGGCCATCCGGTGGGGCGTCCACAGGCGCTGGAACGCGTCCTGCGTCCCCACTCCGATCTGCTGCTCCGGCTCACTCGTCATGCGTGCAGCATATGGCGTGCGACCTGCGGGCAGGCAAAGGCCCCCGGGGCTACCCCGGGGGCCTGACGGCCCATGTCGCCGGCGTCCGCGTCACACCTGCACGCGGCGCTCCACCACGTCGAGGAGCTTCGCCAGCGCCTCGTCACGCGGGATGCCGTTCTCCTGCGAGCCGTCGCGGTAGCGGAACGACACCGTGCCCGCGTTCATGTCGTCGTCGCCGACGATGATCATGAACGGCACCTTCTGCTTCTGCGCCGTCCGGATCTTCTTCTGCATGCGGTCCGACGAGGAGTCCACCTCGACCCGCAGGCCCTTGCTCTTCGCGTCCGCGGCGAACTTCTGGAGGTACTCCACGTGGGCGTCGCCCACCGGGATGCCGACCGCCTGCACCGGCGCCAGCCACGCCGGGAACGCGCCCGCGTAGTGCTCGAGGAGCACCGCGAAGAACCGCTCGATGCTGCCGAACAGCGCGCGGTGGATCATGACCGGGCGCTGCTTGGAGCCGTCCGCGGCCGTGTACTCCAGGTCGAAGCGCTCGGGCAGGTTGAAGTCGAGCTGGACCGTCGACATCTGCCAGGTCCGGCCGATGGCGTCCTTGACCTGGACGGAGATCTTCGGGCCGTAGAACGCCGCGCCGCCCGGGTCCGGGACGAGCTGGAGGCCCTGCTTCTCGCCGACCTGGCGCAGGGTCTCGGTGGCCTCCTCCCAGACCTCGTCCGAGCCGACGTACTTCTCCGGGTCCTTGGTGGAAAGCTCCAGGTAGAAGTCGGTCAGGCCGTAGTCACGCAGCAGGTTCAGCACGAAGGTGAGCGTCTTGTCGAGCTCGTCCGCCATCTGCTCGCGGGTGCAGTAGATGTGCGCGTCGTCCTGGGTGAAGCCGCGGGCACGGGTCAGGCCGTGCACCACACCCGACTTCTCGTACCGGTACACGGTCCCGAACTCGAAGAGCCGCAGCGGCAGTTCACGGTACGACCGGCCGCGGGCGTCGAAGATCAGGTTGTGCATCGGGCAGTTCATGGGCTTGAGGTAGTAGTCCACGCCCTCGTCGAGCTGCATGGGCGGGTACATGCCGTCGGCGTACCAGTCCAGGTGGCCCGAGGTCTCGAAGAGCTTCCCCTTGGTCGCGTGCGGGGTGTAGACGAACTCGTAGCCCTCCTCCTCGTGCCGGCGGCGCGAGTAGTCCTCCATCACCCGGCGGATGATGCCGCCCTTGGGGTGGAAGACCGCGAGGCCGGAGCCGATCTGCTCGGGGATGGAGAACAGGTCCAGCTCGCTGCCCAGCTTGCGGTGGTCGCGCTTCTCGGCCTCGGCGAGGAATTCGAGGTACGCCTTCAGCTCGTCCTTGGACGGCCAGGCGGTGCCGTAGATGCGCTGGAGCTGCTTGTTCTTCTCGTTGCCGCGCCAGTACGCCGAGGCGTTGCGCATCAGCTTGAACGCGGGGATCAGCCGGGTGGAGGGCAGGTGGGGACCGCGGCAGAGGTCCTTCCAGCACAGCTCGCCGGTCTTGGCGTCCAGGTTGTCGTAGATCGTCAGCTCACCGGCGCCGACCTCGACGTCCGCTCCGTCGTCGTGCGACGCGGAGCCCTTGAGGCCGATCAGCTCCAGCTTGTACGGCTCGTCGGCCAGCTCCTCGCGGGCGGCCTCGTCGGTGACGACACGGCGGGAGAACTTCTGGCCCCGCTTCTGGATCTCCTGCATCTTCTTCTCGATGGCCTTGAGGTCATCGGGGTGGAAGGGCTTCTCGACGTCGAAGTCGTAGTAGAAGCCGTCCTTGACCGGCGGGCCGATGCCCAGCTTGGCCTCGGGGAAGAGCTCCTGCACGGCCTGCGCCATGACGTGAGCGGTGGAGTGGCGCAGGATGTTGAGGCCGTCCTCGGAGGAGATCTCGACGCCCTCGACGGTCTCGCCGTCCTCGACCTCGTACGCGAGGTCCTTGAGCTCGCCGCCGACGCGTGCGGCGACGATCGAGCGCTCGCCGGCGAAGAGGTCGGCGGCCGTGGTGCCCGTCGTCACCGTGCGCTCTTCCCGCTCGGAATCGCGTTGGATGATCACACGGACGTCTGACACCGGTCTCTCCTGACTGCAGGTGGGGTGCGGCGCCATACCTGGAGCGCGCGCATGACTGGGATCGTACCGACCCCGGGCCTTCTACCGCGAAACGATTACGCACGGTCCTCGATCGGTCGCGCTCGTGGCCGTCAGTCGCGGTCGTCCCCGCCGCACGCCTCCTCGAAGCAGTCCGTGTCCTCGGCGTTCTCGGCGTTCTCCCGCAACGACTTCAGCAGCCGGTCCCGCTCCTCGTCGTCCACCTCCACGGGCACGACGCCGCAGGCGCCGGTGAGCCGCCGGAAACCGCCGCGGCTCTCCAGCCGCCCGAGCACCCGCACGGGCAGTCCTACGAGGTGGGCATGTCCGGCGATGCGGTAGTCCTCCTCGTCCAGGGTCACGCGCACGTACGGCACTTCGGCGCCCGCGAGCACCCGCAGCCGTACCGTGCCCTCGCCGCGCGGGTGCGCCCTGCGCATCCGCACCACGGTGCCGGTGATCCGGGCGGGCACCGACGGTTCCGTGTGCAGATAGCGGGCACCGGCCTCGCGCAGCACGGGCAGGTCGCCGGGTGAGAACTCGACGGCCTCGGCGGCGGCCGCGCAGTCCTCGGGGACGCCCGCGGCGGGCGCCCATTCGACGGCGACGCGCGCGCCCTCGGTGCCGCGGACGAGGGCGACGACGGCCTCGGTGAGTTCACGGCTGGCGCCCGCGCGGACGGCGCCGTCGAAGGCGTCCATGGCGCCGGTGGCCCGCCGGTAGTCGACGGCCTCGCGGACGGCGTACAGGGCCTGGTGGAGGCGGACGGCGAGGGGCCGGCCGGGGTCGACGGGGACGAAGGCGGTCAGGCCGCGGCCGTCGGCGGAGCCGACGAGGACGTGGTCCACGGCGGCGGCGGCCGAGCGCCGGTGGCGGGCGCCGTGGTAGCCGGCACGCGCCCGTGTGGCGAGCGCGGCGGCGAGCAGCATCTGCCGGGCGGCCCCGCGCAGCCGTTCCTCGGCGGTCCAGCCGGCGGCCTCGGCCGGGCCTTCGGGCACGTCCCGCCACCAGCGGATCTCGTCGCTCGGCAGGGTGAGGGCGATCAGTACCTCGCGCGCGGAGGTCGTGCGGCTGCGGGCGAGGGCGTCGAGCGCCTCGCCGAGCAGGTCGTCGCTGTCGGGGAAGGCGCGGCTCTCCGGCACCAGCAGGCTGGTGCCCGTGCCGCCCGGGCCCGGCGGGGTCCAGCGGCCGTAGCGGCCGGCGGCGCCGCCGCGCCGCTGCCAGCCGTGCCGGTGCAGCAGGGCCCCGAGGACGGCGGGGTCGACGTCGGAGGGTGCCGGGAGACGGCTGCGTCGGGCGTCGCCGGGGTGCGGCCGCACTGGCCGCAGCGGCTCGTCGAGGGGGCGGTGCGTCATGGTCTGCCTCCCGTCCCGACCCGCGTCATGATCTCGCACAGGGCCCGGTCGTCGAAGATGCGCGAGGTCGGGATCCGCACGGTGGTGCGGTGCCGGCCGGTGAGGGGGTGGCCGGCGAGGTTGACCCAGTAGCAGCAGTGTCTGAGGTCGAGCCGGTCGTGGCCGGCGCGCAGCCACTGGTCCTGCGACCGGGGCACGATCATCACGACGAGGATCTTGTGCACCGAGACCGGGGTGCGGGCGAGCTTCGCCAGGTGGGCGTTGTCGAGCGTGAAGGAGAAGTACCGGCCCGGGGGGTTGGGCGGAATCTGGTAGGTGCACTTCAGCTGCACCTTGATGGTCACCTCGTCGTCGACGGTGTGTCCGGGGGCGCTGTGGCTGACGTGCCAGTCGATGCCGTTGTCGGGAAAGGGCTGCGACAGCGAGCAGCCGGCCGCCGCGGCGACCGCGTGCAGATAGCCCACCTGGAGTGTCTCCATGCAGGCGGTGGTGGCGAGTGTGCCCCGTGGGGCGCTCGCGCGCTCGGGCAGCAGCCCGCCCCGCTCGGGCTGTGCCATCACCATGACGACCAACAGCCTTCCGTGCTTGGTGTATCCCCGCTGCGGGCCCGTGAACTGCAAAGACCCGCACTCCTGTTGTCTCCTTCCGGCGTACGGCGCAAACAGCCCGGGTATCACCAAACGGGCAGAAGGCGAACGCGGGAGACGATGCGTCAGCTGCCCTCGTGAGCCGAGGAGTTGAGGGCCTATGACGTGCTGGTACGAGGGGCCTCTGGCCGCCTTCGACACGGAGACGACGGGCGTCGACGTCGAGACCGACCGCATCGTGTCGGCCGCCCTCGTCGTCCAGGACGGTCCGGCCTTCCGGCCCCGGGTGCACCGCTGGCTGGTGAACCCGGGCGTGCCGGTGCCGGAGGCGGCGACGGCGGTGCACGGGCTGACCGATGAGCATCTGCGGCGCAACGGGCGCTGGCCGGCGCCGGTGATGTACGAGATGGCCGAGGAGCTGGCCAAGCAGGCCGCTCTGGGGCGACCGCTGGTGGTGATGAACGCGCCGTTCGATCTGACGCTGCTGGACCGGGAGTTGCGCCGCCACCGGGCCTCGTCGCTGGAGCGCTGGTTCGAGGCGACGCCGCTGCGGGTGCTGGATCCGCGGGTGCTGGACAAGCATCTCGACCGCTACCGCAAGGGCAGGCGCACGCTCACCGACCTGTGCGCGCACTACGAAGTGGCCCTGCAGGACGCGCACGACGCGGCGGCGGACGCGCTGGCCGCGCTGGAGGTGGTCCGCGCGCTGGGCCGCCGCTTCGCGGCCCGTCTCGAACGGCTGACCCCGGCGGAACTGCACACGCTGCAGACGGGCTGGCACGCCGCGCAGGCACGCGGTCTGCAGGCGTGGTTCGCGCGCAGCGGGACGGAGGAGACGGTGGACCAGTCGTGGCCGCTGCGTCCGGAGCTGCCGGCGGCGGCCGCCTGAGGATGAGAAAAGGCCGGTCCGCCTGTGCGGACCGGCCTCACCCGGTGGGCGATACTGGGTTCGAACCAGTGACCTCTTCGGTGTGAACGAAGCGCTCTCCCACTGAGCTAATCGCCCGGGAACGCACTGAACCATACAGGCCCGCGGGGCGTTCGTTCAAACCGCTTCCAGGCGGGCGGCCAGTCCGCGCCGTCCGGCCCGCATCATCAGCCGGTGGTTGGCGCGGAAGACGGGCCGGCCGGGTACGGCGAACCGCCTGAGCAGCGGTTTGCGCACGTCGACGACCTGTTCGTAGAGGGCGCGGGTGCCGGTGCCGTGCGCGGTGAGCGTCCAGCGTGCCCAGCCGTCGACGTCCCCGGCGAGCACGGCCTCCAGGACTCCGGCGGCCGGATCGCGGCGCACCTCGCGCGCGGTGAAGGTCAGGTCGTAGGGCAGCAGGGAGCGGATCCGGACGACGCCGGTCGTCGGGCCGGTCCGGGTCACCTCGCGCACCTGCCGCCACCATCCCGGGTAGTCCTCGATCCGCTCCAGTGCCCGGTAGACGGCATCGGGCGGCGCGGGCAGGGTCCACCGGGTGCGGAAGCGGTAGTGGGTCCAGTCCATGGGACGAGTGTGACGTGAACGCCGACCGCTCGGGATCTCTCCTTCCGTGCCCGTGAAGAAAGGTGACGGCGTTTTGGAAATAGGTCCGTGGATTTTCACCGAAGGCCGCTTCCCGAACTTCTCCCGGAATGGGACACGGTCACGGAAGTCGGCCTTCTCCTTGATCCTCGAATACTTCATCGGGAAGAACCGGATCATCCGGTCGACTTCTCCCGCGCGTTCACCGGCGCTCCGTTCTCAGGTAACGGATCGTCACCGCGCCCTCGACTGCCGCACGCGCATACGAACGGCGGCCCGTCCGCGTGATCGCAGACGGGCCGCCGTTCCGGGTGGGCGATACTGGGTTCGAACCAGTGACCTCTTCGGTGTGAACGAAGCGCTCTCCCACTGAGCTAATCGCCCGGGCACAGGGAGAACATTACCGCATGTCAGGGGTGCCCGGGACCGAGGTCCGGCGAGCGCCCGCCGCGCTCAGCGGCCGACGGCCCTCCAGGGCGGCACCGGGCCGAACCTCCAGAGGTACACCCCGGCCAGCGCGGCGACGATCAGCAGGCCGATCACGGTCAGCGCGATGTTGCGCCGGCGCACCCGGGGGTCGAGGGCCTGCTGGGCCGCCGCGGTGACCTTGCGCTTGGTCCAGCGCAGCACGAGCTGGGCCCAGACGAACTCGGTGGCCCAGATCGCCATGCCGCCGAAGATCACCAGCCAGCCCGGTCCGGGCAGCGCGAGCATGACGATCCCGGCGATCACCACCAGGAGCCCGGCGACGAAGATCCCGGCCTGCCAGCCCCGGTGCAGCACGCGGTGTGACCGGACGAACGCCGGAGCCCGCGAGCCCAGCCCCCGCCGGTCCCGCGCCTCATCCGCGTCCGCCTCGGCGTTCGCTCGTTCCGACGCCTCGTCCGGTCGGTCCGGTTCGTCACTCCCCGTATTCATACGCTGCCACCGTACCGGACGGGAATCCGGTCACCGCAATGGGCGTACCGTACGAAGACACCATCGGCCGGAAGAGTTACGTAAAGCCAAGCAAAACACTCAGAGGGGTTTACAACGGCACCGTAGGTGGCATGTCGATTTCGCCGACGTGCGAATCCCCGAGCGCACACTGAGCGAAAGGCCCTGGCGCTTATGAACACCACGGTCAGCTGCGAGCTGCACCTGCGCCTCGTTGTATCGAGCGAGTCCTCTCTGCCTGTCCCCGCAGGCCTGCGGTACGACACGGCCGATCCCTACGCCGTGCACGCCACCTTCCACACCGGAGCCGAGGAGACCGTCGAGTGGGTGTTCGCCCGCGACCTCCTCGCCGAGGGTCTTCACCGGCCCACGGGCACCGGAGACGTCCGTGTCTGGCCGTCGCGCAGCCATGGCCAGGGCGTCGTGTGCATCGCCCTGAGTTCTCCGGAGGGCGAGGCCCTGCTCGAGGCCCCGGCGCGGGCCCTGGAGTCCTTCCTGAAGCGAACGGACGCGGCCGTGCCCCCCGGCACGGAACACCGGCACTTCGATCTGGATCAGGAGCTGTCACACATCCTCGCGGAGAGTTAGGCCCGTCGAGGCCCTTCAAGCTGCCCGTTGCCGTCCACTCGGGGAGACGGCTCGGGCCAGGACAACCGCATACGCGAACACACCGGTACCGGTCTCCCGCGGGGGCTGGTGCCGGTGTGCGCGCATGGCCGCCGCCAAGCCGCGCGCTGCTCGGGGACGCGCGGAGCCACTACCATCGGCCTGCATCGGCGGGCGTGTGCCCGATCCCCAGGCCAGGGAGCGAGATGTGCTGATCACCCACGACACCCGGTGCGCGCTGGACACCGTGGTGGATCTGGTGAACACCGCACCGGAGGACGACGCGGCACCGGACGACGGGCTGGCGGACGTCTCGGCGCTCGAGGATTTCGTCCGCAACCACAAGATGAGCGATGTGGGTGTCCTGTCGGAGTTCGATCTCTCCGCGGTGCGCAGGATCCGCGGCCGGTTCGCGGGGATCTTCGCGGCCCCGGACTGCCGGACGGCGGCGGGCATGATCAACGAGCTGGTGGCCGCCGCGGGCACCACGCCCCGGCTGACGGACCACGACGGGTACGACTGGCACGTCCACTACTTCGCGCCCGGCGCCTCCGTGGCCGACCACCTGGCCGCCGACTGCGGGATGGCGCTGGCGTTCTTCGTGGTGGCCGGGGAGCGGGAGCGGCTGCGGCGCTGCGAGGCTCCCGACTGCCGGCGTGCCTTCGTCGATCTGTCCCGCAACCGCTCGCGGCGGTACTGCGACAGCCGTACGTGCGGGAACCGGCTGCATGTGGCCGCCTACCGGGCGCGCCGCAAGGAGGCGGCCGGCTGAGCGCGGCGCCGGGTGACGGACCGGTCCGGGGCCGGCGGCCACGGGCGCGTCGATGGTTGTCGTGGTCCCCGGCGGGTGGCGCCGAGGACCCACGCGTACGGCTCACAGCAACAGCAGGTCGTGCAACGAAGCCATGAGCAGCAGACACCCGATCACCGCAAGGAAGATCATCAGCGGCGGCTGGGAAAGGGCGAAGAGACATCCGCGCGGCTCGTCCTGAGGGGGCGCGGACTCGCTCTGTGTCGTGTCCACCATCTCGGGGCGATGATGACGCAGCCGCGGCGGGGGACGCGATCAACACACCAGGAATGTGCGGGAGTCAGCCGGATTCCGTGATCTTAGGTCCGCTTCGGCGCCGACCGTGATCACTTGCGGGCGCACCCATGATCACCGTCATATGCCGTGCTTCTTCAGGATGGCCTCGATGTCGCTGAAGTCGTCGTCGCTCCCGGACGACGCCGGCTTCGCGGCGGCCCGGCCGGACGGACGGACGGCCTGTCCCGGTCCCAGGGAGGGCGCCGACGCCGCCGGGGCCACCGCTCCGTGCTCCGCCGCCCGGGCCGCCTCCTTGCGCTCCTTGCGCGTGCCGCCGCGGCGGCGCTCCACCGCCCGGGTCGACGCGAAGAGCAGCCAGGCGGCGCCGAGCAGCCCGAAGCCCGCCCAGGCGGTCGGGCTGAAGGCGGTGTCGGCGAGCCAGCCGACGACGCCGGTCATCGCCAGGGCGACCGGGACCAGGGAGTAGGCGGCGATACGGGCCGCGGCGAGGAAACGCCGGCGGTAGGCCGTGACGGCGGCGATGCCCAGGCCGGCCGCGGAAACGGCGGAGCATACGGTCTCGGCGATCATCCGGTCCTCCAGGCGGGCTCACCGGTCGGGGTGGTTCGTCCCTTCCATCCTGCACCGCCCACCGCGGGCGAGGCCATGCTCCGGGCGGACTTCAGGGAGATCTCCGGGTCGCCTCCTCCGCAGGTCCCGGTGGGCGTACGACGTGTGATCCCGGTTGGGCCGCCCGCGACGGGCCTGGAAGACTGTCCCCATGAGCGACTCCTCCCCCGCGCACGCCCCCGTCCCGGCTCTCGACGTCTGGTGCGAGCTGCAGTGCCCCGACTGCCGTACCGCGCTCGACGACCTGCGTGCCCTGCGCGCCCGGTACGGGGACCGGCTGGAGCTGCGGCTGCGGCACTTCCCGCTGGAGAAGCACCAGCACTCCTTCGCCGCCGCGCAGGCCGCGGAGGAGGCCGCCGAGCAGGGGCAGGGCTGGCCGTACGTGGAGGCGGTGCTGGAGCGGACAGAACGGCTGGCCCGCGAGGGCGAGCCCGTCCTGATCGAGGTGGCCCGTGAACTGGGCCTGGACGCCGAGGAGTTCGACACCGCGCTGATCGACGGCCGGCACATCCTGATCGTCGACGCCGACCAGGCCGAGGGCAAGGCGATCGGCGTGACCGGCACGCCGACGTACGTGGTCGGGGGCGAGCGCCTGGACGGCGGCAAGAGCCAGGAGGGGCTGCGCGAGCGCATCGAGGAGATCGTGGACCGGCTGCTGGCCGGGACCGGGCAGGTGAACTGACCGGCCCGGCCCTCTCCCGTCGCTCTCACGGGACGCCGAAGCGGTTTCTCAGAGCAGTTCCTTGTAGACGGCGCGCACCACGGGCCGGTAGCCGAGAGACTCGTACAGCCGCTCGGCCGGGGTGTTGCCCGCGAAGACGTTGAGGCCCAGGACGCGTCGGCCGGCGGCCAGTGCCTGGGCCTCGGCCAGCAGCATCAGGGAGCGGCCGTGGCCCCGGCCGCGGAAGCGCTCGTCGGCCTCGACGTCGTAGACGAAGGCCCGCTCCTCGGTGACCGCCACCCACAGGGTGCCGACCGGGGTGCCCTCGTGCTCCAGGACGCTGAGCAGCATGCCCGGGGTGTCGGGGCCCTGGGGCAGCAGCCTGGCGTGGTCGTCGTCCGACTTGGCCCATGCCTCACCGTCGGGCACTCCGCGGTCGATCCAGCTCCGCGCGTAGGCGGCCTTGCCATGTTCGAGCCAGGGTCCGTACTCGGCCGGAGTCATGGACCTGCCCCGGCTGCCGGCGGGCAGTTCGGGGGCGGTGGCGGCGAGTTGCTTCTCCATGCCGCGGTTGCGTTCCACGTAGCCGAGCGCCGTGGCCAGCCGGACGGCGGCCTCGGCGTCGGCGGGCACGGAGGCCTCGATCCGCTTGCAGCCCCAGCCGCGCGCCACCTCCTCGGCGGCGAGCGCGGCGACCGTGCCCCGGCCCCGGCCCCGGTCCGGTTCGTCGATGTGCAGGCCGAGGACCCTGGCGACCAAGGGGCCGAAGACGGGATGCGTGGCGAGGTGTATCGCGCCGACCGGGCGGCTGTTCACGCACACCTGGTAGCGGCGTGAACGGGTGCCGTCGGCGTTCTGCTGCAGCGGCTCGGTCGGCCGCAGGGTCGTGGTCATCAGGATTGTTCTACCCGCTGCGACGCGGTGCGGCGCCGATCGGGTCCCGTCTCCGGGTCCGGGCGCCGCGTCGCAGGAGGTCCGTGCCTACGGGTCCAGGCGGTGGGACGCGCGTTCGTCGAAGATCCGCATGGCCTTGGCGGTCACCGGGCCCGGGGCGCCCGGCAGTTCGCGGTCGTCGACGCGGTGCACGGCCTGGATGTCGCGCAGGGTGGAGGTGAGGAAGACCTCCTCGGCGCGGCTCAGGACGTCCAGCGGCAGGTCGGTCTCCTTCGCGCCCGTCCACTCGATCGTGAGGGCGCGTGTGATCCCGGCGAGGCAGCCGGAGGCGAGCGGCGGGGTGTGGATCTCCCCGTCGAGGACGACGAAGACGTTGGAGCCGGTGCCCTCGCAGAGCCGTCCGACGGTGTTGCCGAACAGGGCCTCGGTGGCGCCGTGTTGGTGGGCGCGGGCGAGCGCGACGACGTTCTCGGCGTACGAGGTGGTCTTCAGGCCGGTGAGCGCGCCGCGCTCGTTGCGGGTCCAGGGGACCGTGACGACGGCGGTGGAGTCGGGGCGCCGCCCGGTCTCGCCGAGGGCGACCAGCAGGGTCGGGCCCTGGTCGCCGCGGTCGGAGCCGAGGGGCCCCCGGCCTCCGGTGTAGGTGATGCGCAGCCGGCCCAGCGGCATCGGGTTGGCCTCGAGCACGGCGGCGCAGGCGCGGCGCACCTCGTCGTGGTCGGGGTCGGGCAGGCCGAGGCCGTGGGCGGACCGGGTGAGCCGGTCCAGGTGCCGGGTGAGCGCGAACGGCCTTCCGTCGACCGCCTTCACCGTCTCGAAGATGCCGTCGCCCACGGTCAGTCCGTGGTCGAACGCGGAGACACGGGCGGACTCGATGTCCCGCAGCGCGCCGTCGAGCCAAAGCTTCACTGGTCCCTACCTCACAAGTCCCTGCCCGGTGCATCGTGTCGGCCGGGGGTCCGGGGGTCGTCCCCCGGGCAGGCACAGCACTGTTGCAGTCCCTCTCCACTTTCCTCGTACGTGCCCGACGCTACCGCGAGCAGCCTGGCCGCCTTCAGCTCGGTCTCCCGCCACTCGCCCTCGGGGTCGGAGTCCCAGGTGATCCCGGCGCCGGCGCCGAAACGCAGGACGGGCGTGCCGGCGGCGCGGTCGATCCAGAAGGTGCGTATACCGACGGCCAGCTCGCCCGTCCCGCGGTCGGCGTCGACCCAGCCGAGGCCGCCGCAGTAGGGTCCGCGAGGGGCCGTCTCCAGGGCGTCGATGATCCGCAGGGCGCTCGACTTGGGGGCCCCGGTGATCGAACCGGCCGGGAAGGCGGCGTCGAGCAGCTCGGGCCAGCCCGCGCCGTCGCACAGCTCGCCGCGGACCGTGGAGACCAGGTGGACCAGTCCGGGGTGCTTCTCGACGACGCACAGGTCGGGGACGGTGACGCTGCCGGTGGCGCACACGCGCCCGATGTCGTTGCGGACCAGGTCCACGATCATCACGTTCTCGGCGTAGTCCTTGGCCAGGAGTTCCGCCTCGGTGCGGGCGGTGCCCTTGATCGGGCCGGACTCGACCGTCCGGCCGTCGCGGCGCAGGAACAGCTCGGGGGACGCGGTGGCGATCTCCACCCCGTGCCCGGGCAGACGAATCGTTCCCGCGTACGGGGCCGGGTTGCCGCGGGCCAGTACGGCGGTCAGGGCGTCCACGTCGGCGTCGGGGGCGACCGGCGCGCCGAGGACGCGGCAGAGGTTCACCTGGTAGACCTCGCCGGTCGCGATGTGCTCGCGGATGCGGCGCACGCCCGCCGTGTACGCGGCGCGGTCGAGGGAAGAGGTCCAGTCACCGGCCGCCGGGCCGCGCCACCGGCCCGGGACGGGGGCGGGTACGGGCTCCTCCCGCACGTCGCGGAAGCGGGCGCAGGTCAGCCGGCCCTCGTAGTCCGCGGCGACGGCCCAGAAACCGCTGGAGTCCAGGGCCGCGGGATCGCTGGTGACATCGGTCAGGCCGGTGGCGACACGGTCGCCGAAACGGGCAAGAGGTGGCAGGTCGAGCACGTCGTCGAGTCTATGGCGGGCGCCGCTCCGGGCCGTCCGGGCGTGTCGGTCCGGGCACCCGACCGGGTCGCCGGGCGGACGCAGCGCAGCACGCTGCGCAAACGCGTTTTTGTGCTGGCCCGGGAATCCGCTAGAGTTCAACACGTCGCCGGGCCGCGCAAGCGGAACGAAACGACAGGCGGACGTAGCTCAGTTGGTAGAGCGCAACCTTGCCAAGGTTGAGGTCGCGAGTTCGAGCCTCGTCGTCCGCTCGAAGGAAGAGGGGGCCTCCCGGGTCCCCCGTACTCCTGGTGGAGTGGCCGAGAGGCGAGGCAACGGCCTGCAAAGCCGTCTACACGGGTTCAAATCCCGTCTCCACCTCCAAGGACGATTAGCTCAGCGGGAGAGCGCTTCCCTGACACGGAAGAGGTCACTGGTTCAATCCCAGTATCGTCCACTGGATCTGCCGAAGATCCTTACCCGCGCGATTAGCTCAGCGGGAGAGCGCTTCCCTGACACGGAAGAGGTCACTGGTTCAATCCCAGTATCGCGCACAGGGTCCGTGGTCCCCATCCACGATCTTTGTCCCGAGGACGATTAGCTCAGCGGGAGAGCGCTTCCCTGACACGGAAGAGGTCACTGGTTCAATCCCAGTATCGTCCACACACCGGAAGCCCCCGGCCGTCGCGTACGGCCGGGGGCTTCGTCGTTCCGGACGCCGGCGGCAGGGCCGCCCGGGCACAGAACAATGCCGGCGCAGCTCCCCAGCTGCGCCGGCATTCTGCCGTCCGCCGCACCCCCGTCCCCACGGGGTTTCATGGGTGCGATGTCCCCGCCCGGACCGCTCTTCCGGGCCTGGGGTCGCCGCTCAGCGCCCCAGCATCACACCCACGGACGACGCCTGTGTGGCCACTGTGTTCCAGCCGTCGAAGACGAGCAGGAGCAGGGCCGCCAGGGGAAGGGCCATCAGCGTCGCCACCAGGGGGTGGCGGCGGCCCGTACGGCGGTGGCGCGCGAGGCGCTCCTGGGTGCGGAGCAGTGTCCGCGGTGCCGTCAGGGCCATGGTCCCTCTCCTGACCGTCTCGGTTGTCGTTGGCAGCGGCGGGTACTTGACCTCGGGGGACGAGTGCCGCACCCGCCGCTTGACCTCAAATCTAGGTGCGCCGCTCATCCGGGACGTCATGCCCTCGTACCGATTGGGAGGCCTCCCGGAGGATGAGCCGTCGGCTGGGGACTACTCCCCTGGGTGGAGACGTGGCTCCGGGCCTCGGGGTCTTCCCGGAGGGGGTCGCCCGCGTCGCCGCCGGCCCGACGGGGCCGGCGGACGAGCCGACCTTCTGTGCGTGACTTCGCTCACCTCGGCCGTGCCCCGGTGCGGGGCCCGCTCCCCCCGGTGGCGGGGCCCGTCCGCCACCCGCACCCGCCGCCGCCCCGGACCGGTCCAACCTCCTTCCGCCGGCGGGCGGTTGAGGATCTTGGAACGCCCCAAGGCGGGCCCTTCGCAGGCGTGTTGACCGGCCGTCAAATCCGATGTCCCGCGCGGACAATCGATCGGGTCGAGAGGGCGCGGCCTCTGCGCGCGAGCCGTCCCCGGTACGTAAGCTGTGGCTCGTCACAGGGACCGGGCAGCGGGGATGAACATGGCGATGATGCGCCTGAGGCGCGAGGACCCGCGCGTCGTCGGCTCGTTCAGGCTTCACCGACGGCTCGGCGCGGGTGGGATGGGCGTGGTCTACCTGGGCTCCGACCGGAAGGGCCAGCGTGTGGCGCTGAAGGTCATCCGGCCGGATCTGGCGGAGGACCAGGAGTTCCGCTCGCGGTTCGCGCGGGAGGTCTCGGCGGCGCGGCGGATCCGGGGCGGGTGCACGGCGCGGCTGGTGGCCGCGGATCTGGAGGCGGACCGGCCGTGGTTCGCCACGCAGTACGTGCCCGGGCCCTCCCTGCACGACAAGGTGGCCGAAGAAGGCGCCCTGGGCGCGGCGGAGACGGCTGCGGTCGGGGCCGCGCTGTCCGAGGGGCTCGTCGCCGTGCACGAGGCCGGGGTGGTGCACCGGGACCTCAAGCCCTCGAACATCCTGCTGTCCCCCAAGGGGCCGCGGATCATCGACTTCGGCATCGCGTGGGCTACCGGTGCCTCCACGCTCACGCACGTGGGCACCGCGGTCGGCTCTCCGGGCTTCCTCGCCCCGGAGCAGGTGCGCGGCGCGGCGGTCACTCCGGCCACCGACGTGTTCTCGCTGGGGGCGACGCTCGCGTACGCCTCCACGGGCGACTCGCCGTTCGGGCACGGCAGTTCCGAGGTGATGCTGTACCGCGTGGTGCACGAGGAGCCGCAGCTGCACGGCGTGCCGGACGCGCTCGCTCCGCTGGTACGGGCGTGTCTGGCGAAGGACCCCCAGGAACGGCCCAGCACGCTGCAGTTGTCGCTGCGCCTGAAGGAGATCGCCGCGCGCGAGGCTCAGGACCTGGGTGAGGTGCGGGCGCCGGCGCCGCGGGCCGCGGAGGCGGACCGGACGACCGGTCCCCTGGTCGACAGCCACCCGGGACGGCAGCGAACCGGTCACACCGAGCAGGGGCGGGGGCGGCGGCGCCCGCCGGGCTCCTCCCCCGGCACGCCCGTCCCTCCGTCGCGGGGCGGTGCCTCGTCCCGCACGGGCGGCGGTTCCCGGGGCAGCGGTCCACGCCCGACGCCGCCGTCGCGGGGCGGTTCCCGCTCGGGCACCGGCAGCCGTCCGGTGCGGCGCGACGGCACCGGGCGGACGGGCCCGCGCGGCACGTCGGGCGGCCTGCGGCCCGCCAACCCGCGGCTGCTGCGGCAGCGTCTGATCGTGTTCGTGGTGGTGACGCTCCTGGTCGCCCTGGGCATCGCGGCGGCACAGGGCTGCCAGGGACCCTCGCGGGGGCTGGGCGACGACGGCCACGGGGGCCGGGAGCAGCGGCACACGCACGCGCAGACGGCGGATTCTCCGCCGCCGGGGCGGGCTTAGGGGTGGGACCCGGCTCGTCCAGCGGGGCTCACTGCCGGGGGTGGGCCGTCGCCACCGCATAGAAGGCGACCGCGGCCGCGGCTCCCACGTTGAGGGAGTCGACGTTGTGCGACATGGGGATGCGGACCCATTCGTCGGCGGCCTTCAGAGCCCGGGGGGTGAGGCCGGAGCCCTCGGCGCCGAGCATCAGGGCGACTCGGTCCATGCGGTGCGGGGCGGCCTCGTCGAGGGTCTTGGCCCGCTCGTCGGGGGTGAGGGCGAGCAGGGTGAAGCCTGCCGCGCGGACCGGCTCCAGGCCGCCGGGCCAGGTGTCGAGGCGGGCGTAGGGCACCGAGAAGACCGCGCCCATGGAGACCTTCACGCTGCGGCGGTAGAGCGGGTCGGCGCAGTCCGGGGAGAGCAGGACCGCGTCCATGCCGAGGGCGGCGGCGGACCGGAAGATGGCGCCGATGTTGGTGTGGTCGTTGACGGACTCCATGACCGCGACCCGGCGGGCCGTCCGCAGCAGATCGGGCGCGGTGGGCAGCGGCTTGCGCTGCATGGAGGCGAGGGCGCCGCGGTGGACGTGGTAACCGGTGACCCGTTCGGCGAGTTCCGGGCTCACCACGTGGACGGGCGCGGTGAGTTCGTCGATGACGTCACGCATCGCGTCGACCCACTTCGCGGACAGCAGCATCGAGCGCGTCTCGTAGCCGGCTTCCCGGGCTCGGCGGATGACCTTCTCGCCCTCGGCGATGAACAGGCCCTCGGCGGGTTCGCGCCGGCGGCGCAGTTCCACGTCGGTGAGGTCCGTGTAGTCGTGCAGACGCGGGTCGTCGGGGTCCTCGACGGTGATGAGTTCGGCCACGGGTGCTACTGCCTTGTCCTGGTGACGGTGCGGGCGGGGTTCACGAGTCGGTTCGCGGGCCCACCGCGACGACCTCGCCGATGACGATGACGGCCGGCGGCCTGACGTCCTGCGCGCGTACGGTCTCGGCGACCGTCGCGAGAGTGGCGTCCACCCGGCGCTGGGCGGCCGTCGTGCCCTCCTGGACCAGGGCGACCGGGGTGTCGGGGGACTTTCCGTGGGCCACGAGCGTCTCGGCGATCCGGCCGATCTTGTCGACGCCCATCAGGACGACGAGCGTGCCGGTGAGCCCGGCCAGGGACGGCCAGTCCACCAGGGAACGCTCGTCGCCGGGTGCCACGTGCCCGCTGACCACGGTGAACTCGTGGGCGACCCCGCGGTGGGTGACCGGGATGCCGGCAGCGCCCGGGACCGAGATGGAGCTGGAGATGCCGGGGACGACCGTGCACGGAATGCCGGCCTCCGCGAGCGCCTGGACCTCCTCCATGCCCCGGCCGAACACGTACGGGTCGCCGCCCTTGAGCCGGACCACCGACTTGCCCTGCTTGGCGTGCTCGACGAGGGCCTGGTTGATCGCCTCCTGGGCCATGAAGCGGCCGTAGGGGATCTTCGCCGCGTCGATCACCTCGACGTGCGGCGGGAGTTCGGCGAGCAGGTCGCGCGGGCCGAGCCGGTCGGCTATGACGACGTCGGCCTCGGCCAGCAGCCGGCGGCCGCGGACCGTGATCAGGTCCGGGTCGCCGGGGCCGCCGCCGACCAGGGCGACGCCGGGGGTGCGGGTGCGGTGGTGCGGGGCGACCAGCGTGCCGTCGCGCAGGCCCTCCACGACCGCGTCGCGGATGGCCGCGGTGTGCCGGGGGTCGCGGCCGCGCGCGCTGGTGGTGAGCACCGCGACCGTGACGCCCTCGCTGTGGCCGGTGGCCGGGGTCCAGGCGGTCGCGGCGTCGGCGTCGTCGGAGCGGACGCACCACACGCGCAGGCGCTCCGCCTCGGCCGAGGCGCGTGTGTTGGCATCGTGGTCGCTGGTGGCGATCAGGGCGTACCAGGCTTCGGCGAGGTCGCCGTCCGCGTAGGGCCGCCGCTGCCAGGTGATCTCGCCCGCGTCCGCCATCGCCTCCACGGAGGGGGTCGCCTCGGGCGAGACGAGGACGATGTCCGCGCCCGCCGCGACGAGCGCCGGGAGGCGGCGCTGGGCGACCTGCCCGCCGCCGAGGACGACCACACGGCGTCCGGTCAGGCGGAGGCCTACGGGGTAGGCGGGGTGTTCGGCCATGGGGCGAGCTCCTCTTGGCGGCGGTGCGATAGCCCTGACGTGCGGATTTTACGCGGTCGGGGGATGCGGTGACCTGGACGTCCGGTGGCTGGGCGGGAGGGCCGGGCACGGGCCGCAGATGCGGCTGCGGCTTGGTCCGGTGCCGGCCGGGGGCGCGACCGCCTGCCCGGCCGCGTTCGGGCCGTGGACACGACCGTCGGCGCGGCCGCGTGCGGGCCATGCCCACCGCCCACGGCTCGGCCCGGGCACCGGCCGTACG